>DGSL01000007.1 GCA_002393965.1 Bacteroidales bacterium UBA4363
AGTCGTAGCGTTCTCCCCGACAGATACGCTGTTGGAGGAATGTGTCCTTGCGCTCGGGTAGGGGTACGGTGATGGTTCTGGCCGAATAGCAACCGAGGAGGTCGAAGTGACCGCTGTTGCCAGTGACTTTTACCCGATAGGATCCTGCGTCTGAGCCCTGTACCTTCGGAATGGTCAGCAGGCTGTCTCTGCCAACGACGGTCCACTCGGTTTGGCTCGTTTGTTTCTCCCATTGCCATTGCAGGGGTTCGCCAAAGGTGCCGTTGTTGGTGACGTGTGGTGTAAGTGTCAGGTCTTGTCCATCGCAGGCGTGAATGGGATCAACGGTGACAGAGGGCAGTATGGCACTGATCTCAATGTCGTCAATGGCCATGTCAGCCCCAAGTCCGCTGTTGGTATTGCTGATGATTTCGAAACGGATGCGTGAGACACCTGCCGGAATCTTCAGTTGTTTGGTGTATTTCTTCCATTCCGGCAGTTGGTCGGCGTTCGGATTGGGGTCGTCACGGTCAAAGTCAACGGCACCGGTGGTGCTCGACATGAGGATTTCGCCTGTCTCCATATCTGTAATCCGGAACAGAAGGTCTGGACAGACCAGACGCATCCCTCTGCTGAGGAGGTGCTGGTAGTAGTTCCAACTGTCCAGGTTGATGATGTGAATGGAAAATGCCATGTTGATCCCGTCGCACATGACATCGAGGTCTTTCTGATAGATGATGCCGTGCGTGTAGTTGGCATCAACGAAGAGGGCATATCCTCTGAACCTGTCGTTGGGGAAGGTGTGGTCGGAGATGATGTGCCAGGCGCCTATGTTGCCCCAGTCGCTCTTGCGGAGGGCATAGTGGTTCGGAGACGGCTGTATGGAAGTCGAATACTGATAGCCCACCACTTCGGGTATGCCTTCATTTGGTATGCCAGGCGCGTCGGGCTCGTTGCCTCCGAAGTCCTGCTTGTAGAGATATACGGTATAGGTCTCTTCTTCGGCCTGTGCAATCAAGTAATGGAAGGGACAAAGAACGATGGCAAGAACAAGAAAGATGCGGAACGGGGACATATTATTCTTGGTTTGACGGGAGAGAAGGGCAACACGACTAATGGAAACTCTGGAATTGGTAAGTGATGATGCCGGTCTGACTCTTCGGTGTCTGGATGGCATCAAACTTGAATTTCTTCACCGTCTTGCGGCATTCGTCAAGCAATGCTTCGTCGGTGATGGTGGTGGTGGGCTCGATGACGGTTCCCGATACCTCTCCCTTCTGAGTGACCATGAAGGAAATGACCACACGTCCGGATTGGGTTCCAGAGTAGGCAGGGCGTTTGGGCGTGTTCTGCAACTCACGCCCTGGCAGAGAGTAGAGCACGTTACGGTAGGTGACGTCAGGCTCTAAGGTGGAGGAAACTTGCTCCCCAGCCGGTCGGAAGGCTTCGGAAACAACGGATTGTGCGATGATCTTCTTGCCTGCCTCTTCTTCGGCGCGCTGTGCCTTTCGGTTGGCTTTTTCTACTTCCTGCTGTGCCTCCCTGGCTTTTTGCTGTGCGGCGATGGCTTTGTCTTCGGCTTCTTTGGCTTTCTGTTCTGCCTGTGCAACCTTACGGTCGGCTTCTTTGATTACTTGTGCCTGCTTTTCGGCTGCCAGTTCTTTCTCTGTTTTCAGGGTCCCCTTGTCATTTTTCGTAAAGGTGTACGAGATGTTGCCTATCTGCGGTTTGCCTGTCGCAGACTTGCTGAAGGAGGCACCTTTGGCGGCTGTGATACACTGGTCAATGAGAACCTGATTCTTGATGGTGGTCTTCTTCTGATCGACAGTGACGGCGGAGACTTTTCCGTCAGGAGAGACATTGATGATGAGGAATACCTTGCCTTCGTGGGTTCCGGCGAATTTGGGCTTGGCAAAGGAGACAAGTTGACGGCCTGTGAGTGTCCATGACCCTCGCTGAGAGTGGACGGCGGAGGAGAAGAACAGGAGGGAAAGAAGTAACGGAAGATAGAGATATTGTTTCATGGTTTTTTTTATATGTTATATAGAAGAGATAGAATGTCAAGTTGCGTGCTCCACGCATGTTTATATGCAAAAATAGCATAATTCCAGGAATTGAGCAATCTTTGGTTTTGGGAGACGCTCCTATACGTCTTTTGTCTCGAAAAAAAACAAGGAGAGGGGGGGGGGTGATGTGTGGCGGACTATTCGTCGGTGAGGTCTGTGACAGGAAGGTGTTGCAGTGCCTGTTGAGCCTGGGTGACAGTATATCCGCGCGTGATGGCAAATCGCAGCAGTTTCTCCCGACGCGCTCTTTCGCTGTCTGCCTGCACATGAGGCATTTTTTTCTGCAACAGATGAATAAGGGTGTTCAGAAGTTCGTCCTGGTTCAGGGTAAGCAGGACCTCCCGAATTGTTTTTTCAGGAAGACGCTTGCTTTGCAAGGCAAGTTGGATTTTCTGAGTCCCCCAACCGGCAAATAGTGATTTGTCATGGACAAAGGCTTTGATGTAGCGCAAGTCATCGAGGAAGCGGTTTTGACGCAGGGATTGGATGATGGCATCATGGTGTGCCGGATCGACGTCCCAGCGACGGAGTCGCAGGCGGATGTCCCACTCGCAGTGCTCTGAGCGAGAGCAGAGGGATTCGGCTCGGTGCAGTGCTTCTTCCTGGGTCATGGGTTATACGGGTGTTGCGCACAGGAACCGGTCTTTCCCATAGGAGTCCTGCATGATCTGACAATGAAAACCGAAGGAAGAGACCAGTCGGGATGTCTCGTCTCCCAACGCCTGGTTGATCTCGAGCCACAGAGCGGAGCCGGGTTCTTTCCTGAGATGCTGTGACGCGTATCTGGCGATGGCCCGGTAGAAGCGAAGCGGATCATCGTCGGGAACGAAAAGCGCCTGATGGGGCTCGTAGTCAAGGACGTTCCGTTCCATGGTCGCGCTTTCGCTATGACGTATGTACGGCGGATTGGAGATGATGAGGTCGTAGTCTCCCTGTCGATGGAGGAAGTCTTGCATCAGTACGTTCGCCAACTCAAAACGGATGTCCGCTCCCAAGGCCTGAGCATTCGACCGGGCCGTCCTCAACGCGGCGGGTGAGACGTCAACGGCATCAATGAGGAGCGTCTTTTTTTCGACACGGAGGAGGTGATCCAAGGCAATGGCGATGCAACCCGATCCGGTGCCGATGTCCAGTACGGAGAAGGGTTCGCGTCTGTTATTTTTTGCACGGACATGTGCCAGACGTACTAATTCCTGCGTCTCGGGACGAGGGATGAGTACATTTTTATTAACTTTGATGCGAAGTCCGCAGAAGTCGGCAGCACCTAATGCGTATTGAACCGGAACTCCCAGGGAAAGGGCACGCAGGATATCGAGATAGGCTGTTTCCAAGTCGGAGGTAATGCCGTGGTTCTCTGTGAGTAGGGCGTGGGTACGGTCCAGTCCCGTCAGATGCTCTATGATAAGGAAGAACAGAGCCTGCGATTCGTGCTCGTCAAGGTCAGGCAGGCATTGCAGAAAAAGTTGTCGTGCTTTCATGGATCTGGCTTAACGAAAAGGTTCCTGTCCCTTCGGGGGAATCCGGAGAGGGGCAAAGCGATAGACAAATATAGTGAGATAAGCAGAATAAGCAAAGAAAAAAAACAGATGTCAGAAGATGAGGAGTTCATGCGCCGGGCAATCGACCTGGCAGAGCGTGGCGAAGGACGCGTCGCGCCCAATCCGATGGTGGGGTGTGTGATAACGGCACGGGGACGGATTATAGGTGAGGGATGGCACCGCTTATGGGGAGGACCCCATGCGGAGGTGAATGCGATGAGAGCCGTAGGTCCGGATGATGTGTCTCTACTTCATGAGGCTTCTGTCTTTGTTAATCTCGAACCTTGCGCTCACTACGGGAAGACCCCACCCTGTGCCGAGATGCTCGTCCGTGCCGGAGTGCGCCGGGTGGTCATTGCCAACCGAGACCCCTTCCCGGAGGTGAGCGGACGCGGTATTCGCATGCTTCAGGAGGCAGGTATCGAGGTGCAGACCGGCATCCTGGAGACGGAAGGACGTTTTCTGAACCGACGGTTCTTTACCCTTCATACGCTCCACCGCCCTTATGTGATCCTGAAATGGGCTCAGAGTAACGACGGTTTTATCGCACGCCGTTCCAGCACGGGGGGATGGCAACGCACCCTGATCAGTAATGCCTCGACGCGTCAACTGTCTCACCGGCTCAGAGCCTCCGAGATGGCGATCCTTGTCGGTCGTGGTACGGTCGAATGTGACGACCCGATGCTTACTGTTCGGGATTTCCATCCACAGGATGAACCTCTCTACGGACCACCGCACAATCCGATTCGTATCATTTTAGATCGAGAGGGAACTGTCGACGCTAAAAAAAAGGTTTTTCATGGCTCGATGGAAGATTCTGTGCTCGTTTTTGTACATAAATCTGCGAAATGTACTACATTTGCTAATGCATCAGCGTTCATGTCAAGAACGGAGTGGATACCCATCGATTTTGATGACAATGTCCCTTTGCAGGTTCTCGACGAACTGGCGAGGCGGAATATCAGTTCCCTCATCGTAGAGGGGGGACGTACTACGCTGCAGCAGTTTATCAACGCAAAACTCTGGGACGAGTGCCGCATTGAGACAAACCCCTCGCTGAATATCTTCGACGGACTGCCTGCGCCGACTCTCCCCGAAGTGAAATTCCGCACAGAGCAACGCCTGGATGGACACCTGTTGCAAACGGGGTACAGAGTGATACCCGATGAGAATCGTGAAAGATGTCTTTTTTGAAAGATAGAAGAGCAGAATCAACTTTTCATAAGCCAAAGGAGCAGAGCCAAGCTTGCTTAGATTCTGCATGGCTCAAGAAGTGGATTGAAATGAAATGATAAAATAGGACGCCGAGCACAATCGGAGGGGAAAAGGGGTAACTAATTTTTTAACGCCGGACTTGTTTGCATATATTCTATATGGACTGCTGATTATTCTCTACATCTATGCGGTGTATCAGGTCGTGTTGCTCGTAACCTCCGAACAGCATAACCCGATTCGTACACTGGGATGGGCAGTCGTCCTCCTCTTCATTCCTGCAATAGGTCTCGGTGTTTACGTGGCTTTCGGACGCAACGAGCGACAGGAAAAACGGATTCTTAAACTCAGCATCCGCAGCAAGGAACAGGCCTCTGGACATCTCAATCTCGACACCATACGTCAAACGGTGGAGGAGGACATCGCTACGACAAAGACAGACAACGCCGAAAGCGTTTTCGCTCTCATGCGACTCCTCTATGCCAACGGACGCTCGCTGGTTTACCCGCAGAACAGGATCGAGATCCTCGCACGCCCAAAGGAGACGTTCGACCGGCTCTTTGCCGATCTGGAAGCAGCGACGGATCATATACACATTGAGTTTTATATCATTGACAATGATGTCATCGGCAACCAATTGCGACAGATTCTGGAACGAAAGGCACGGCAAGGTCTCAGAGTGCGTGTGATCTACGACTATTGGGGCAGTTATTCCATAGACCGACGCTATAAGAAATCCATGCGTGAGGCAGGCGTGAAGTTCCATGCTTTTTTCCCTCCCGAATTCCCGTTCGTACTGCGACACATCAATAACCGCAATCACCGTAAGGTAGTGGTGGTGGATGGCAAAGTGGCATATACAGGAGGACTCAACATCGCCGACCGCTACAGGACAGGAAATACGCTTGGCGTTTGGCGCGATACGATGGTACGGTTGGAGGGACCCGTCGTACATGGTCTTCAGGAGACATTCCTCGGCGACTGGTATTTCATAGATCATAAGAAACACCAGAAACGACGCTATTTCCCACAGGCCGACCGCATGGAGTCAGAACGGAATTTCGTCCAGATTGTGGATAGCGGACCCGATACGCAGTATCGAAATATCCTGCACGGCATCTGCCAGGCAATCGCAACGGCACGTAACTATATCTACATCCAGACACCCTATTTCATGCCGCCTGGAGAACTCGAGGAGGCCCTGCGGATGGCATCTCTGCGCGGTGTGAATCTCAAGATTCTCATCCCGGAGAGCTCGGATACGTCAATGGCGCAACTCTCCAACGCCTCCTACCTCGAGACAATGATGGAGAGCGGTGCCGAAATCTATTGGTACAAAGGAGGGTTCCTGCATAGCAAGGCCATTGTGATCGATGACTATATCTCAACGGTCGGCACCTCCAACATGGATTTCCGTAGCTATGAGCAGAATTTCGAGGTCAATGCCTTTATCTACGACCTGAAAACGGCTGCAACCCTCAAGGCTGCCTTTGAGAACGACTTGAAGAATGCCGAGAAGGTGGACCTTGAGACTTGGAAGCAACGCTCCACATGGCAGAAGGTAAAGGAGTCGTTCTCACGACTTTTCTCTCCTGCAATGTAGAGGAATAACAGCACTTCCCATGGTTTGCTCAGCCGAAAAAATCTGTTATCTTTGCATCTACAAACGTTTTAACGGTAAATGAAAAGAACGTTATTTTTCTTGATTCTCATCTTCCTGACGATTGGTGTTTCCGCTCAGCATGTACTCTATCTCAAGAGTGGCGAGACCATCAAGGGACGACTGCTCGGAGGGGGACGCGACTCCGTCTCTTTCCAGTTCCTCGGGAACGACCTGAGACTTCCCGTTGACGGCTTGCAGGCAATATGGTTCGATGAGTCCTCAGCACCAAAGGCACTTGCCGACCCGGCAAGCGGACGAGACGCAAAAATTCACGGATACGTGACGGACTCCTATTTCACGTCAAACGAAACAAAAGCCGATGCCGGCGCAAAGGTCTGGATCGTAGCGGAAAAGGATGTCGAGAATTTCAATATCAAACTCGTGGAAGATACCTTTGCTTTGGTCAACAACCTGAAGGATATCTATAATCAATTCGACAGCCGAAATGCCGATGTGCCACAGAATATTCTTTCCACCATGGTGATATACAACGTGGATACGGACGCAAAGTTCGAGGATTACTGCCGTCGGACAAACCAGAATGTCTTCAAACTGCGCAATAATAAGAACGCTATCCACAGCACCTGTGATGCTGACGGACGATTCATCGTTCCGGTGAATTCCGGCACCTACTACGTGCTTGTCATCAGCAAACAGACAAAGGGAGAGTCTGTGGTCGAACAGGACGGCAAGATGTTCTGCAAGAAGATTACAATCAAACCGGATGAGGACTATGTCCTCTCCGTCAAGTTCGAAGTGCCGTAACATCACGCATGGCACTTCCTCAGTTTAGTATCAATATTAATCAATAAGTTATAATTATGGGATTACTTCAAGGAAAAACAGCACTCGTAACAGGTGCCGCACGGGGTATTGGAAAGGCGATTGCTCTCAAATTCGCCGCGGAAGGTGCTAACGTCGCTTTTACCGACCTTGTCATTGATGAAAACGGACAGCAGACCGAAAAGGAAATACAGGCATTCGGAGTCAAGGCAAAAGGCTATGCTTCCAATGCCGCTGACTTTGCTGAGACAGAGACGGTTGTTAATCAGGTAAAGGCAGATTTCGGCAGCATCGATATCCTCGTCAATAATGCCGGTATTACAAAGGACGGACTCATGCTTCGAATGACCGAGGCTCAATGGGATGCCGTTATCGCAGTTAATCTCAAGTCTGCTTTCAATTTTATTCATGCCTGCACCCCGATCATGATGAAACAACGTGGCGGTAGCATTATCAACATGGCTTCTGTCGTTGGTGTACACGGCAACGCAGGACAATGCAACTACTCGGCTTCCAAGGCAGGTATGATAGCACTCGCCAAGTCAATCGGACAGGAAATGGGGTCGCGTGGAGTGCGCGCTAATGCCATTGCTCCGGGATTCATCATCACGGCCATGACGGATAAACTCTCCGATGAGGTAAAAGAACAATGGATTTCACATATTCCTCTCCGTCGTGGGGGAACCCCAGAGGATATCGCCAACGTAGCGACTTTCCTCGCTTCCGATCTCTCTTCCTACATCACTGGACAGGTGATTCAGGTAGATGGAGGTATGAACATGTAATCTTCCGAAAAATAGATTGTAAAAAAACACGGACAGGTCCGTATGGATCGTATCCGTGTTTTTTTGCTATACCATTAGAACCGCTACATTTTCTTTCTTTTGGTTCCTCTGCAGAGTTCCACAAGGGTCTTACGGACAAGCGATGACAGATAATCTCGGTCATCAACGTCCGCGATGCGGAAGTAATCCTTCGCTCCCGCATAGGGAGCTTGTAGATCTTGCTCTCGTAGGAAGTCAAATCCCGCTTGGGTCGGTTTGATAAATAGTTGGTTGTCGCAGATAAGACCGAAGAGGATGCCATCACAGTAGATGCCGTAGTCTCCGAACATCTTTCTGTAAGTAATCGTTCCTGCTCCGGCACATTGGTCGGCGATGTATTGTACGAAATCGGTATTGGATGACATGACTATCTTTTTTTGTTTGTCTCTCGACCTCTTTCCATCCATTCTCTGCGTTCCACATCACTCATCTTCTCAATGGCATAGCGTAAGGACGTCCGGGGCATCGTGTCGGCATGCTCATTCAGGAATTGACGCAATAGGTTCATGTCCACACGTTTGCCCAGTTCACGCAACATCCACCCTACGGCTTTCTGCATCAAGTCATGAGGATGGTGAAGGTGCATCTTGGCATACCGAAGACACCATTCTCCGTCTCCCATTTGCATCGTTTTCCATGTGCAGACCATGCTGATCCGCTGTTTCCATAGATTGTCGCTCAGGGCAAGTCGGTCCACGATGCCGGTCTTCTCTCCCAAGTGTGTTGGCAGAGTGAGCCAACGACCCAATATCTTGGGTGCCGACAAATCTACCAAGTCCCAGTTGTTGGCATATTCGGCATATCTTAAATAGAGGTCGACTATATGATCACGCTTTGAGATAGCAACCTCGTCCCATGCGAGGCGGTTGGTAGCAAGGCGTTCGAAATGGGAAACGAGAATCAGAAATCCGCACAGACGGATCTCGTGATAACGATGTGTCAGCAATCCCGGTATCTCCTCAAGTGGAAGGTCCTTCGACAGACGGACAACCTCACGGGTTTGCGGCACTTTGATGCCGAGAAATTCATCCCCCTCTCCATAGTCCCCCTTGCTCGTCTTGAAGAATCGGAGCAACACTTGACGCTGCGCCTCGTTTCGCTGTGTCTCCATATAGGAGATGATCTCATGCGCTGTCAGCGAACAAGGGAAGGTATGCGGCGGACGTTTCATGAGTTCATCAGAGCGACAATGTCCGCAATCTTCTGACCCGTGGCCTCTGTCTTTTGCTCGTCCGACTTGGCAGTGACAATTCCGCAGTCTTCCGCTCCCCAGTACCGGCAGATGTCTTTGTACTCGGCGATGGCGCCATCATAGACGTTCGGCGAATACGAAGAGACAAGCAATGCCATCTTCTTGACTTTGGCAGGTTTGTTCACACAGTACATGCGCTGTATCGGGGCTTGCATCTGGGCACATAGGGTGAAATAGTAGATAGGGGCGGCAAGAACCAACATTTCCGCTTCTGACATCAGGGGATAAAGAGCCTGCATGTCGTCTTTCTGAATGCACGACCCATTGCCTTTCGTATGGCAGTATTCACAAGCTAGACATCCGGCGATTTTCTGATGGGAGACATTCACGATCTTTACTTCATGACCACCTTTCTCTGCTGCGGTCTTAAACTCTTCGGCCATCCATGCCGTGTTTCCTTTCATTCGAGGCGAAGCCTGTAAAACAAGTATCTGCATATGCGTAAAGTTGATGATTTGATAGGGTCAAATATAAGAAAAAAGGGACCAATAGTGCCAATAGGCTAACGTTTTCTGGGGGAGAAGGTACGGGAGGACAACACCTCTCTGCTATTCCATATTCATGCAACGGAAAGCGTGTACTGAACAGGAGCGAAGTCCTGACACCGGGAGATTACAATTTGTGTATTCCATCCGAATTGCATATTTTTACATGCTACATTACCCGATTCCTTAGCGAACTCATAAAAAATTTTTCAGGTCCTTCCTCAGGAAGACTTGACAAAGGCAAACTTACGGTTAGGCCCTTAGTCGTGTACTTCGATAGGATTTGTAAATTGAACCTTTTTTGAAAGCCAGATGAGCAGAGGTCGAGTTTACTCGAACTATGCCATGGCTCAAAAAAGGCCTATTGAAAATGAAGGGTTATTGAGAACCCATTAAGTTAATACTGCTCTTCATGCGCTTGTCAATTATTACTATCAACCGCAACAATGCCGAAGGGTTGCGCAGGACTTTGCAGAGTGTCAATGCTCAGAATGCATCTGACTTTGAACATATTGTCGTTGACGGGGCTTCTACCGACGAGTCTGTACAGGTAATCAGACAATGCGAAGCCGACACTATCTCACGTTCCTGGATTAGCGAACCAGACACGGGGATCTATAATGCTATGAATAAAGGCATCCGGATGGCAAAGGGTGAATATATTCAGATTCTGAATAGCGGTGATTGTCTCGCATCGCCTTACGTGGTGGAACGTATGCTCACCGAACTCCAGAACAAAAAGTACCCCAACATTTTGTACGGTAACATGATAAAGGTTTTTCCGAATGGACATACTAGAAGGGACCGTAGCTTTGCCGGAAAACCCATTACCTTTCTCGGATTCTATGGTGGAACTCTCAACCATTCTCCTGCCTATGTCCGAAAATCTCTTTTCGAGAAGTACGGAATGTATGATGAATCACTGCGAATTGTTTCCGATTGGAAATGGTACATGGATGCTATTATTTTCGGTGATGAGACACCTCTCTATGCCGATATCGATATCACTCTCTTCGACATGACAGGTGTCAGTGAGACGAATACCGAACTCACAAAAAAGGAGCGACGACAAGTTCTGGAGGAAAAGGTCAGTCGCCCAATCTTGAACGACTACGACTCTTACGCTTTCTCTATGGGTCAGATCAACCGACTCAGACGATTTCCCTTCTTCTATAAGCTGTTCTATTGGATGGAACGCATCCTCTTCAAGTGGGAACAAAAAACAAAAAAGAACCAGGAGATAGGATGAAACCATCGTTCGCCATCTTTTTTGCCCGTCCTTTCTCAGCTTTCCCTCTAGCCTTTCTCTCCCAGGCTTTCACATGGATCTCATGCTTTCCGGTAATCAAAAAAACGGAAATCTGTTGCAAATGATAAATAGAGTCTGTATGTTTGTCAGTATATTCTGTTTCCTGTCGCTTTGATTTTGTGGCTCTTAACAGGGTATTTACCACGGATTGGAATAACTTTGAAATCTTCTTAATAACCTAATTTATTCACTAAAAAAAGAAAGTAAAAATGAAAAAGATCTTGTTTTTGATCCCACTGGCAATGATCGTTCTGGCATCTTGCAGCAAGTCAACTCCTGCCGAACAGGTGATCTCTATCTTCAACGACACAGAGAAAGCAATCTCCGACGCAAAGAATCTTGACGACATGGCCACTGCATACGTCGTTCTCGCTGAAAAGGCTCAGAAATTTTTCGACGAGAATGGCAAGGACTGGAAACCGACAGACGAAGAACTAAAGGGAATTCAGGAAGCGGAACAGAACTGCATGAAGGCAATGGAAACAAAGCAGGAGGAGATAGCGAAGAACATCAGCGAAGATGAGGCGATGAATCAATTCCTGTCTTTCATGAGCAAAATCTCTGAAGTGGAGAAGAAGTTCCCGGATGCAAAGCTCTTTTCTTTCATGAACGCCTCTGACGCTGAAGAGGAAAATCTCGAGGCAATCGAAGAAATCGAGGCAGACTCTGTCATCGGAGACTCCCTGTAAGAATTTCATTCGTCCTATAACGACAGCCCATGTGCAACGACGCTGGGCTGTCGTTTTTTATATCCCTTGCCTTTCTTTGTTTTCCCCCTCCATCCTCCCTCTCCTCCTTGCGCCATCTCCCATTAACTTTTTACTACGCCTGACGAGATACGTGTTTTACGTAATGTTCTGTGCTAAAACGCAGAAAGAGGATTGACAAAGTGACAACGTAAGGACTTTTTTGCCTAACTTTGCACGTTCTTTCGCTTTAGCGGAAGAGAACCTTTTCGTTAAGCCGAAAGCAGAAGCCAAAATTATTTGGGTTATGCTGAGGCGAGAAAAGGCCTATTGAAAATGAACCTTTTTGTTAAGCCAGATGAGCAAAGTCAAACTTGTTTGAACATTGCCATGGCGAAAAAAGGACTAATGAAATTAAACGTTTCTTTCAAGAGGCTTAATTTTTCAAAAGACATATTTTCAGATTCAAAGCTATGGCAGAAAAGTTGGAAGTAAAGGAATTGGACCAGGTGGCAGTACGCTTCTCTGGCGATTCCGGAGACGGAATGCAGTTGGCGGGAAATATTTTTTCGACAATTTCCGCTACTGTAGGTAATAGTATCAGTACCTTCCCGGATTACCCAGCCGATATTCGGGCTCCTCAGGGTAGCCTTACCGGCGTTTCTGGTTTCCAGGTTCATATCGGGGCCGAAACGGTTTACACTCCGGGAGACCAATGCGACGTGTTGGTGGCAATGAATGCTGCTGCCTTGAAAACACAGTATAAGTACGCAAAACCGAACGGAGCAATTATTATCGATACCGATTCCTTTAAGGAAAAGGATCTGGAAAAGGCTCAGTTCAAGACCTCCGACCCTCTTAAGGAGATGGGAATTGACCCGGATCGCGTCATCGCGTGTCCAATCTCTCAGATGGTGAAGGATTGTCTCAAGGATACCGGCATGGACACCAAGGCAATTCTGAAATGCCGCAATATGTTTGCTCTCGGCTTGGTCTGCTACCTCTTCGACCGCGACCTCGATATCGCTTTCAATTTCCTCAAGGAGAAATTCTCTAAGAAGCCAGGGGTCGCAGAGGCTAATATCAAGGTCATCCAGGCGGGATACGACTACGGTGCAAATACACATAGCTCTGTAGCAAATGTTTACCGCATCGAGTCGAAGACTAAGGTGCCGGGACGTTACATGGATATCACGGGTAATAAGGCGACAGCATACGGCTTGATTGCAGCCGCCGAAAAAGCGGGATTGCGCCTCTACCTCGGCTCCTATCCGATTACTCCGGCAACAGATATTCTGCACGAACTATCCAAACATAAATCTCTGGGCGTGACAACAGTTCAGTGCGAGGACGAAATCGCAGGATGTGCAAGCGCTATCGGTGCCTCCTTCGCTGGAGCACTGGCTTGTACTTCTACTTCCGGACCTGGAATCTGCCTCAAGAGCGAGGCAATGAACCTTGCCGTTATCCTCGAACTGCCTCTTGTCGTTATTGACGTTCAGCGCGGTGGACCAGCAACCGGACTCCCGACCAAGAGCGAACAAACCGACCTGTTGCAGGTCCTCTACGGACGAAACGGTGAGTCACCGATGCCTGTGATCGCAGCTACCAGCCCGACCGACTGCTTCGATGCCGCTTACCAGGCTAGCAAGATAGCTCTGGAACACATGACTCCGGTTGTCCTGATGACGGATGCCTATATCGCTAACGGTTCTGCGGCATTCAAACTGCCGGAACTCGACAAGCTGGACGCAATCAACCCTCCGTACGTACCAGAGGAAATGAAGGGAACCTGGACTCCTTATAAGCGTGATGAGAAGACCGGGTCTCGCTACTGGGCAGTTCCGGGACGAAAAGGGTTTGCCCATATCTTGGGTGGACTGGAGAAGGATAATGCCACTGGAGCAATTTCTACCAATCCGGAAAACCACGACCTTATGTGTCGTCTCCGCGCTCAGAAGATCGAGAAGATTCAGGTGCCGGACGTAGAAGTTTTGGGCGATAAAGATGATGCCGAACTGCTCATCGTCGGATTCGGTGGGACATACGGCCATCTGCACGCAGCAATGGACGAAATGAGAGCGCAGGGAAAGAAAGTAGCTCTCGCTCATTTCAAGTTCATCAACCCACTGCCGAAGAATACCGCCGAAGTGATGAAGAAATATAAGAAGGTCATAGTTGCTGAACAGAATCTCGGTCAGTTCGCAGGATACCTCCGCATGAAGGTGGACGGATTTGTGCCGTACCAGTTCAATCAGGTGAAAGGACAGCCTTTCGTAGTGAAGGAATTGGTTGAGGCTTTCAACAACGTCTATAACAAATAACTTTACTTATTTTTCTCTCTTCGAAAAATGAACGTTTAAAGCACACACATTATGAGCGAATATACAGCACAAGATTACAAGAAGGGCCAACCAAGATGGTGCCCGGGATGTGGAGACCACTTTTTCCTTGCGTCTCTGCATAAGGCAATGGCAGAAATAGGAGTCGCTCCCGAGGATACGGCTGTGATTTCGGGTATCGGATGCTCCAGCCGACTGCCTCATTACATGGCTACTTACGGCATGAATACAATTCACGGACGTGCCGCCGCTATCGCCACTGGATGCAAGGTGTCCAACCCTAAATTGGCAGTATGGCAGATCTCCGGCGACGGTGATGGACTCGCCATCGGTGGAAACCATTTCATTCACGCAAACCGACGCAACATCGACCTCAACATGATTCTCCTCAACAACCGTATCTACGGACTGACCAAGGGACAATACTCGCCGACTTCGCCTCGCGGATTCGTCAGCAAGTCCTCTCCGTATGGAACGGTCGAGGACCCTTTCCGACCGGCAGAACTCTGCTTCGGAGCTCGCGGCCACTTCTTCGCTCGTTGCGTAGCAAGCGACGCAAAGGGGACTGTCGAAGTCCTCAAGCAGGCTTATGCTCACAAAGGAGCTTCGGTGACAGAAGTATTGCAGAATTGTGTCATCTTTAACGATGGAACTCACGAGAGCGTCTATACGAATGAAGGACGACGCAAGAATGCTATCTATCTCGAACATGGCAAACCGATGATCTTCGGTGAGAATAATGAGTTCGGACTCGTTCAGGAAGGATTCGGACTGAAGGTGGTCAGAATAGGTGAAAACGGAATCACCGAGAAGGATATCCTTGTTCACGATGCACACTGCGAGGATAATACACTGCAACTCAAACTCGCTATGATGGAGGGTCCGGACTTCCCTATCGCGCTCGGTGTCATCCGCGACGTGCCGGCTCCTACCTACGATGAGGCTGTGAACTCGCAGATAGAGGAAATCAAGGCAAAGAAACCGTACCATAATTTTGCCGAACTGCTGGAGACCAACGATATCTGGGAGGTAAAATAACCAATAGTCTTTATCATACTTCCTAACCATACGAAAAACATTCTTTGAACTGTCAGAGAGTGTTTTTCGTGTTTATTGACGTATCTTTGCACGATTCTTTTCAGATAGAGATTGATGGCGAAAGAAATAGAACGTAAGTTTTTGGTTACTGGAACGGATTACCGCTCCGGACAGCGCACGCTCTTCAAACAAGGATACCTCTCCATCGATCCTGCCCATACCATTCGTGTACGTATCAGCGACAAGAAGGCTTTCCTGACTATCAAGGGTATGACAAAAGGGGTCGAACGAATGGAATACGAGTACCAGATACCGGTAACCGATGCCGAAGAAATGCTTCAGAACCTCTGCAAACAAACCATTATCGAAAAATACCGCTATGTCCTGCCTGCCGGCAACGGACTGAAATGGGAAGTGGACGAGTTCCTCGGTGCAAACGCCGGATTGGTAGTGGCGGAAATAGAACTGCGACACAGCGACGAACAAGTCTCTCTTCCGCAATGGCTGGGACGTGAGGTAAGCGGTGAGGAACGGTTCTATAATTCCAACCTCTCACAACACCCGTTCTGTGAGTGGGATGAGAAAGAACGACGATAGACAAAGAGATTCATCCGACTAATAAGGTTATATCATGGAAGTAATACAGAGTTTTACAATAGATCATACGCGCCTCAAGCCAGGTATCTATATATCTCGGGAAGATCCTCGTTTCACTACCTACGACCTGCGGTTTACGGCTCCGAATGAAGAGCCTGCAATCGCCCCGGCTGCTATGCATAGCATCGAACACCTCATGGCTACGTGGTTCCGTAATTCAAGGGTCAAGGAATCGGTCGTCTATGTCGGACCGATGGGATGCCTTACCGGCATGTACGTCGTCATGGCAGAGCCCCTCTCTGTTTATGAGATGCGAGATCTGACTATGGAATGCCTCGAGTGGATTTCGACACAGGAACAGGTCCCGGCAACAACGCCACAGACATGCGGCAACTATCTGCTACACGACCTGCCGATGTGCAAGTGGGAATGTGCTCGATATCTCCATCGGTTGAAGAACGAGTTTTGTTGTGAGTATTCGAAACTACAGGTCCAACTCAACGAGGGACTTACATTCGCCGATGCGTGATATGTCTTTCCCCTGTCTGACCTGACACAACGAAAGGAGCGTTTCCTAATAAGAAACGCTCCTTTCGTTGTTGATAATATTTCGTCCCATGGACGTATCATCAGACAAAGGAAGAGAGTTTGTCAGTCATCGCTACTATTAAGAAGGTTTTTTTCAAGGGTTTCGTCAAAGTCTTCCTGACTTAGCAGAACCCATACGTGACCGAAGACTCCTACCGAAATGGCATTCTCTCCAAATTCTCCGACGGAGAAGATCCACCGGTCTTTTACTTCCAGTTGGGTCTGAACCGCATAGGAGAGGATGCTGCTCATGAAAGAGGAACCCAAAAGACCAAGCTCATCTACATAGGCTTTGTTCTCGGTGAGATAAATCTTGAACGTGTCTGTCACTTTATTCACGTGGTCAGCCTTCTTCGGACAAGTCAGAAAGGCGATGAAAAGCAGAACAAGTAAAATCAGTAGAGAGAGAACAGGAATCCTCCATGGCGAGGAGGACTGCTTTTGTTGACCTTGGTCCACAGACATTGCTTGCCCGTTCGATGTGATCATTTCTTGTTCCATAATCGTTTTTCTTTATTTTTTACCCTATTGGCACAAATATAATACATAAATCACCAACAAGTTGAGCCAGAGGAGAATTTAAGATTCTGCAACCTCATGGATATGTCCTATCCCAAAAAATCTATATGTTTTACATGTTGATATACTTCACAGGATTTTGTCTTTTACCATAAAACGAGGTCACGTGTTTTCCAATATATCTTACTATCCTCAAATTTAGATAGCAAATGCTATCTAATAGATCTTCCAGCCATGCGCTCCGCCGTCCGTAAACTGGAATGGCATGGTAAAACCGTCAAGGTTGTTCAATGCATCAATGACTTCTTTCTTTTTCGTCGGCTCTACCATGAACATGATGAATCCACCGCCACCGGCTCCGGATACTTTGCCTGATATCGCTCCGGCTGACATCGCCGTGTCAAAGGCTTCCTGTATCCGATCGTTCGTGATAGCTCCCGCCATCTTTTTCTTATTTTCCCAACCGGAACCTAATATCTCGGCAAGGCTCTTCATGTCACCTTTCAGAAGGGCCAGTTTCATGTCAATAGCACTTTGCTTGATCTGATGCATGGCCTCTATCGCTTCCTGATTGCCCGACGATGTGTTCTTACGCTGCTCGTCAATAATTCGGGCACTGCTACGTGATTTGCCGGTAAAGTACAGGACCATGGAGGATTCTAGTTCGTCAATGATCCAACGCTTGATCTTCAGAGGATTGACAATTACAAGATCATTCTTTAGAAATTCCATATAGTTGAATCCACCGAAAGCAGCCGCATATTGGTCCTGTTTTCCTCCGGATAACGCAAGGTCTTTTCGCTCTATCTCATAGGCAAGACGGGATATCTCATAGTCGCCAAGAGGGAGGTTCAACCACTCTACGAAGGCTTTCAAGATGGTTACTACCATGGTCGAGGAGGTACCAAGACCAGAACCCGCAGGCGCATCGTTGTAGGTGGTAATGGAAAAGGAGAGAGGACCGGTACCGAAATCGCGCACAATTCGGTTATAAACCCCTTTGATCAAGGTCGCCTTCCCATCAATAGCGAGATTCTCTGATGATGGATAGGTCTCATGTGAGTCCGCATCGTATGATCGGATTTCTATTTGCTCGTCTGTGCGCTCCTCAATGGTACAGTACGCAAAGAGATTGATGGTCGCGTTCAGGACAAGACCTCCGTATAGGTCGCTGTATGGTGAGACATCGCTTCCTCCTCCCGCTAATCCCAACCGAAGGGGAGCTTTGCTGCGTATAATCATGCGTTTCTCTTATTTTTCTTCGTCCATCCGGAACTGGATACAGTCCGAAGGGACAGACAGGGTGTTACATTAGGACAAAAATAAGTAATTTCCGAGTATTTCGATTCTTGACGAAGGAAGAAATACGACTTGGAAAGTAGGGTGGCCCAATCTCTTTTGTTTTTTATCTATTTTTGCACATATTTTGTCGTGATTAGTTCGTGGCCTGTCCATTGCGGATCGTGTTCTGGTCATGAAATCATTCTTCGTATGACACATCGCTGTATTCTTTTGACGCTTTTTTTCCTGATAGAGACCTCTCTTTGGGCTCAACACCTGAACTGGAGCAATCACAAGGCGGAGGAACCTGTCAATGTCGTTGATCTTACCTCGTCAGTCAACTATGGATTCTCGGATGTGGATTCTCTCCGCCAACCCATAGACGTCATTGTCCTTCATTCGTCCTATTGTGTTGGACAAGATACGTTCTCTCTTCAGGGCGTGATGCGGCAATATCAACGTTACGGGGTCTCCCCACACTATATCGTTGACCGTAATGGGATAATCTACCGAACCGTTCCGGAAGAGTACGTGGCCTATCACGCAGGGATTTCTCAACTGCCAGGAACAGAAAGGACGGGAATGAATTACTGCTCCATTGGAATAGAAATCATCAATACGCCATCCCAACCTCCAACCGATATGCAGTACAGATCTTTGGCTCTGCTTGTGAAGGATATCCGCCGACGTTACGAGATTGGTTACATTGTCGGACATGCGGACGTCGCTCCAGGACGAAAGACCGATCCTTGGGCATTTGATTGGAGCAGATTCCGACAGATGCTGGAAGAGTAGTTTTCGATGACCTCCTTCTCCTAAAAAAAGAAAAATTCGCTATCTTTGCACCTCATTTTCAAGTTCTCTCTCAATTGAGAGTATAATCTTTAATCATAAATGGCAAAATCGTATACCCCAGTGACGGCAGAGGAAGCCGTTAAGGTTGTTAAAAGTGGAGATCATATTCATCTTAGCGCAATTGGTAATGCACCCCAGTGTTTGATACAGGCTTTGTGCGAACGGGGACGACAGGGCGAACTCAAGGATGTTCATATTCACCATTTCCACACAGAAGGACCTGCTCCTTATTCCGATCCGGAATTTGAAGGCGTATTCTTCCACGAGGGCTTTTTTATTGGCGCCAACGTACGCAAGAGTGTGCAGGCAGGTTATTCGGACTACATACCGGTATTCCTTGGCGAGGCAGCGCGTCTGTATCGTGAACATTACGTCCCTTGCGACGTGGCGTTCATCCAGGTTTGTCCACCTGATGAACATGGATACGTTTCCCTCGGTACATCGGTCGATGCTTCTTTGGCTGCGATGGAGGTTTGTAAGACTGTAATAGCCGTGGTGAATAAGTATGTGCCACGTGCTTTCGGACAGGCAATGTTCCACATGTCGAAGATAGATTATTTCGTCGAAGACGACCGACCTCTCATAGAAAAGTTCTACGAGGCACCGAATGAGACCGATATCGCAATCGGCAAGAATTGTGCCGCACTCATCGAGGACGGTGCCTGCCTGCAGATGGGTATCGGTTCTCTGCCAAATGCAACGCTTGCCTGTCTTGGAAATCACAAGAACCTCGGCGTGCACACGGAAATGTTTGCCGATGGTGTTATTGACCTTGTTGAAAAAGGTGTAATCAACGGAGCAGAGAAAGTGCTGGACAGAGGGAAAATCGTTTCTACATTCCTTCTTGGTAGCAACCGCGTCTATAACTTTGTCGATAACAACCCGGAGGTGCTTATGCAGGACGTGGCTTATACCAACGATCCTTTCATTATCGCCCAACAACCTAAGATGACGGCAATTAACTCTGCGATAGAGATAGACCTCACCGGCCAGGTGTGCGCTGACTCTATAGGAGTGAAGCAGTTTTCGGGTTCAGGAGGACAGATCGATTTCGTTTACGGAGCCTCCCGCTCCAAAGGCGGAAAGGCAATCATTGCAATGCCTTCAATGACAAAGAAAGGGAAAAGCAAAGTGGTGCCGACGCTTACTCCAGGCGCAAGTGTCGTGACAACAAGATTCCACATCCATTGGTTCGTGACCGAATTCGGTGCCGTGGACCTCTACGGCAAGGGAATGGAGGAACGTGCTCGACTCATTACCTCTGTCGCGCACCCTTCAGTTCGTGAGGACTTGGAAAAGGCTGCATTCGAACGATTCGGAAGTCATTACCGCTTTGTGACAAAGTAACGCACACGAATTTCTATATACAAAATAAGGTCGGGATCTTTCTCGGCCTTTTTGCTTTATCTGCATTTATTCCGAAAAACGTGTTATTTTTGCAAACAATAGCCTTAATATAATAGGTTATACGAGTATAATAGCCGTATAAGCCATACGTCAGTAGTCCTTCTTTTAAGTTTTTCAGAATCCTTTCCATTGCGCTCTCACTCTCGTACATATTCTCTTTTCGTTCGCGCGATTCTGTTGCTGGGGTTGTCGTTCCTTTTCAGTGCCTGTGGGACAAATAAGAATACACGGCTCTCCCGTAATTATCAGGCAATGACCACTCGATTCAATGTCTATTTCAACGGTAACGAGAGTTTCAAAGAGGGAATGAAGAATATCTATCTCGCACATGGATATGATGATTATACGTCTGTACTTCCTCTTTACCCAATTAGCAATCATGAGGTAACTTCCGTGGCGTCAGGACAGATGGATAGGGCCATCGAAAAAGCTCAAAAGGCAGAGAAACTGCACTCCATCCGAAAAAAGCCTGAAAAGAAAAAGACAAAACGGATGAAGGATCCGAAGTACAAGAGTTTTCTGAGAAAGGAAGAATACAATACCCAGATGTCAAAGGTCTGGTTGCTGCATGGCAAAGCACAATTCCATAAAGGAGATTTCCTTGCGGCGGTGGGTACATTTACCTATATTACTAAACATTTCACCGAGGAACCGAAACGAGTTGCTGAAGCTAAAATATGGCTGACAAGATCCTATGCGGAGATGGGCTGGAAGTACGACGCCGAGGAGGTAATCTCAAAAATGGGACGTAAGAATATTCCGTCGTCACTGAACAGTGAATTTGCTGCAGCACAGGGGGATCTTGATCTTAAAAACAAGGATTACGAGTCTGCATTCTCACAACTGAAGGCCTCTCTGAAAGGCGAAAAATCGCGCTATCAGAAAACGCGTACCAATTACGTATTGGCTCAACTCGCCGAACGATCAGGAAACATCCTCTCAGCCCATAAGTACTATCAGAAAGCATATCGTCATAGCGCATCTTTCGAGATGACGTTCAACTCTAAAATTGGATATGCTTTGACTGAAAGCAATAATCACAGGAAGGCCTTGAGAAAGTTGGAACGTATGGCTGAAAACGACAAGTACTCTGATGGATTGGATAAAATCTATGCGGCAATGGGTGATATCTGTCTCTCTGACAGTCAGAGGACTAGGGCAGTGGAGTGCTATGCGATGGCAATCGATAAAAGCGTAAAACAAGGACCGGATAAGATTAATGCCCTCATTCGACTGGCTGATTTATATTATGAGGACAAGGAATATCTGAAGGCTCAGCCTCTCTATGCCGATGCATCTAACCTGATGACAATGGAAAGGGATGACTATGAACGTGTGTCTCGTTTCTCTCAGGTTCTGGGAGAACTGGCACAACAGAATGAGGTGGTAGTGCTTCAGGATAGTCTGCAACGACTGGCTCGAATGGGGGAGGTCGAACGTAATGAGGCAATTGCAAACGCAATACGACAACAACAACAGGAAGAAAAAGAGGCATTCGATAAAATAGAGAAGCAACTGAAGGAGATGCAGAATGCGGAGAATACACCTGGATTATCTACACCAGGTAATCGCAATGCATGGTATTTCTATAATCCACAGACAGTAGCAGCAGGAAGAACCGATTTTCAACGAAAATGGGGAATGCGAAAACTGGAGGATAATTGGAGACGAAAGAACAAGAACTCAAGCGGGAACGCTTTCGACGATTTCGGGGAAGACTCTCAGGATCTCGCTTCAGACGCATCACAAACAAAACGGAAGAACGGGTTCGATACGGATAATATGGAAATGCTATCCATGGTCAATACCGATCCTCAATATTATATAGCACAACTTCCACTGACTCCACAACAGGTCGCCCAGTCTGATTCTATGATAGCGGATGCACTGTTTGCGATGGGTACAATCTATCAGGACAAGATAGAGGACATCCCAATGGCAATCAAAACATTTGAGGAACTGGAACGCCGATTCCCTCGTGACCGACGTATCGTCGACAGCTACTATATGCTTTTCCAAATGGCATCGAAGCGCGGAGATACATCAGGAGAATTGCACTACCGGCGTCGACTGATAGAGAAGTTCCCAGAAAGTTCTTACGCTCAGGTACTTCGCAATCCGAACTATAAGGAAAGTATGCTTCGTTTGTCTGCCGAGCAGGATTCTGTTTATCAGGTTTCTTATTTGGCATATACACGCAATCACTTCGACACTCTTCATGTAAACTACCAATATATGAAGGAGAAATTCCCGCTTTCCCCTCTAATGCCGAAGTTTGAGTTCCTTGAGGCTATTAGCCAAGGCAAGCAGGGAAATACGGAGAAATTCCGCGCGGGACTTCAGACCATCGTTTCTGACTATCCGGAAAGCGACGTCAGCGCAATGGCAAAAAGTATGTTGGCCCTTCATGAACAAGGACGTAATGTACAGTTCGGATCATCTCACGGCTCTTTGCTCGACCTGCGCGATTCAATAGGGGGAGCAGAGAGAGATTCCTCGGGATTGTTTCAGTTTGCTATCGACCGGCACGATCTGCATGACGTTCTCATCTTAACACCGCCTTCTCTCAACCTCAATGCCCTGCAGTTCGCATTGGCATCCTATAACTTTACCGGATTCCTTGTCAAGGATTTTGATATCAGTTTCCAAGGGTATGATGCCGAACGCTCTTTTGCACGCATCGAACAACTTGACAATATGGAGGAAGGTTTCTGGTATATTGCAAATCTGGAGGCCGATTCGGCTGTCAGTTCGTTCCTCCGACAAGATTCGGTCATGTCAATGGTTATCTCTCATCATAATTTCGATCTGCTGCGATATGGTAAGCGTACGCTCGATGAATACCTGTTGTTTTACACGGATAGTATTCTCCCTCTGCGACGAGATCAACATATTGATGTGCATGGAGCAGAAGCTCAGAGAAGAAGCCTTATCGAAGCCGCTATGGCAGCAGATAAGCTTGCACAGGAACAGGAAGAACGGGCTCGGCAACAACAAATGGAAGAAGAACTCAAGGCTACGGAAGAGGCTGCGGCAAAACAACGTGAGGAGATTATGCGACGACGACAGGAACGCGAAAATCGACAGGAAAGAAAGAATAAACCAATGGAAACACCTCCGACAGAACAGAAGCCCACACAGCCTGTCAATGTTGATTCGTCGCTGTCAGAGAAACTCTCTGAACAGAATGAGAGTCGCTTAACCAATCCACTGACAGATACTCAATCTGATGGCATGCCGGCTGTGGAAAGCAAGGATGATAGTCAAGGAGCGAAGGAAGAATCGACCCCGCCGAAACGCAAAGGTAACTATGTTGATGACGTAACATTACCACACTCATATGCGATTCTTGTCACACGCGGATCAGCCGATATCCAACAGGTTAAGAGTCTGTTTGAGTCTTACTGCCGGCAGAATTATCCTTTCTTGAATCTGAAAGTAACGGTGCAGGAATGGGGTACACGTTGTTTAATGACTGTAGATCAATTCCCGTCCGTTACCGACGCAAAGAATTTTATGTATCGCGCCATTCGCACAAGGTCTTTATTCGCTCCGCTCAGACAGACAGAATATCGCAGTGCTTTGATATCTGAGAAGAACCGGAACGAACTGCTTGAAAGTGGAGACTTTGATGGATATCTGGAGTTTAATCGTAACACATACTTGAAATAAAGAAGAAAAAGAAAATAATCCCTCAGATCAAATGAGCAGAGTTATGCGTGTCCGATTTCTGCTGAGGCAAAAAGGCCTGCTTAATTAAACAATAAAAAGATACTTTTCTCGTTCAATATGTGTAACGGATTTGTCTCGAAGCAATTATGATTAAAATACTATGGGTGGACGATGAGTTTGATCTGCTGAAACCTTATTTTTTGTTTCTGCAGGAGAAGGGATATGATGTCACCTCCGTCTCTAATGGGCAGGATGCATTGGATCTCTGCACTCACAATGCGTTCGATATTATCTTTTTGGATGAGAATATGCCAGGCCTTAGTGGTTTGGAAACCCTCACACGACTGCGTGAGTTGAATGCGACGATCCCAGTAGTGATGATTACGAAAAACGAAGAGGAAAACATCATGGATCTCGCCATTGGGAAACGAATCAATGATTATCTTCTCAAACCTGTTAACCCCAAACAGATTCTTCTGACGCTAAAAAAACACGTGCATGAGAAGGAAATTGTCTCCGATCAGACCACATCTTCCTATCGGCAGGAATTTACTCTGATCGCCCAACAGATAAATGAGTGTGAATCTGCTGAGGATTGGATGGCAGTATATAAGACACTTCTCCGTTGGGATTTGAGACTCTCCAGCACCGACAATGAGTTGCAAGACTTACTTCAGATGCAGAAACAGGACGCAAATGCGGCGTTCTCTAAGTTTATACAACGCAATTACCAGAATTGGATTGCTGAGACAAACGATAGATCAGGGAAAACAAGAGCGGGAAATCGACCTATGCTCAGCGTCGATTTCTTTAAACGTGTAATGTTTCCCTTGATTGAACAGGGTGAGAAGGTGTTCCTTATCGTGATAGACAATTTTCGTTATGACCAGTGGATGGCGATACAGACTGAACTGACCGATGATTTTATCATTACATCAGATGAACCCTATCTCGCAATTTTGCCTACGGCAACTCAGTATGCACGCAATGCTCTTTTCAGCGGGTTGTTGCCTCTGCAAATCCGCGAGTTATACCCTCACCTATGGGTGGATGAGGATGAGGAGGAAGGAAAGAATAACCACGAGGAGGAACTTATTCAGACAGTCCTCGACCGATATAGAAAGCCCTGGACTTTCTCTTATCACAAGGTCTCTACTTCAGTGGCAGAGGAGGCAATCGTCCATCGCTTGAATGATTTGAAATCAAATGATTTTAATGTCTGCGTGCTTAATTTTATTGATATGCTCTCCCACGCAAAGACAGATTCACGCATGATGAAGGAATTAGCTCAGGACGAAGCGGCTTATCGCTCTCTGACAATATCATGGTTCAGACACTCGGCCGTCCGAGCCTTGTTTAAGGCTTTAGCATCGAAAGGTTTTAAGATAGTCCTTACTACAGACCATGGAACCATTCGCGTCAAAACACCTGTACGGGTAGTCGGAGAGAAGTCTACGAATGTAAACCTGCGATACAAACTGGGACGGAATCTCGGTTATAATGAAAAGGATGTCATGACTGTAAAACAGCCTTCTTCCTTTGGATTGCCTGCGCCAAACGTTACAACGACGTATGTGTTCGCCGGTGGAAATGATTTTCTCGTTTACCCCAACAACTATAATTACTACGTGAATTTTTTCCGAGACACGTTCCAGCATGGTGGAATATCACTCGAGGAAATGGTTGTCCCTGCAGTTGTTCTTGAGCCAAGAACCTGACAGGAGGATGTCATCCCTGTTCTTTGGCGAAAGAAGATGCCGGTGAAACGACATCCAGAGAGTCTAACTTGCCAGAAAGTTCTTTAAGCAGAACATCGGGTTGTATGTCGTGATAGACATTCCCGTTTTTCATGATGGAGATTGCACCCGTTTCTTCGGAAACCACAATAACCAGCGCATCGGTCTTTTCGGTCAGACCTAAACCTGCCCTGTGACGCATTCCGAGTTCTTTCGGAATGCTTAGGTTTTGTGACATGGGAAGAATACACGAGGCAGCGGCAATGCGATTCCGGCTGATGATCATGGCTCCGTCGTGCAATGGTGAATTTTTGAAAAAGATATTCTCAATGAGACGGGACGAGATATTGGCGTTGATGCGTTCTCCTGTTCGTATGTAGCTCTTTAGAATGGCTCTCATCTCAATTACTATGAGGGCTCCGCATTTGTGTCGGGCCATGTCACGACAGGCCCATACAATTTGATGAATATTGTTCTCTGTTAATTCATCTTCGTTTCGAAACCCACTTCCCGTTCTGAACAATTTTTTCTGCATCCAATTCAGAATACGGAAACGCCTTGATGAACCAAGGACGGAAAAGAAACGACGAATCTCATCCTTGAAGATGACAATCAGAACAATGGCTCCTACACTCATTACTTTATCCATGATCGCTCCAAGCAACTGCATGCGGAATACAAAAGAAACCAGAAACCATCCAATGACAAATAACAGAATGCCGATGAAGATGTTTACGGCATTTGTCCCTTTCAGTAATATGTATGTTTGATACATTAGAAAGGCAACCAATACAATGTCAATAATGTCTTTTATCCCAAATTCTATTCCCATCTATTCAATATTTCTCTGTTAATTTCGTTAATATTTCGAATGAATTATCACCCATTTTTAGGTGGGTTTATGCTCTTAGAACAAAAAAAATCAAACTTTGTGAAGAATTTTTGACATTTTTTTGCATATCATTCTAAAAAAATATATCTTTGCCACGTCAAAAGTATGGAAATAATTAAATTTGCGAGTCGAAAATCGCATCTTTTTTAGTGATTGGACCTTACTTTTAGTGATTAAAGTTTTTTTGTACCCAAAACAAAATCAGCCTTATAGCTATGAACAAGCGCAGTATTATTAAAGGAACCGTTCTTCTGATGGCAATCGCCATGTGCTCCTGTTTCGGAAAGAAGAAAGAGGTTTCCAATGTGACCGGTTGGGCCTACAACGACAAGGAAACCGGAGGTTTCGAGGTCGTAAAGAACTACAAACAGGCGACACCTCCAGGTATGGTATTCATCGAAGGTGGTACTTTTACAATGGGCCGCACTCAAGAAGATATACCAGGCGAATGGAACAATGTGCCTCGCCGTGTTACCGTTAGTTCTTTCTATATGGACCAGTATGAAATTTCTAACTTGAACTGGAATGAATACCTCCATTGGATGAAGCTTGTCATGCATAACTACCCGGAAGTAATCCAAAAGGCAACCCCTGATTCTACTGTCTGGAGAACTGAAATGGCATACAACGAGCCTTATGTTGAGTATTACTTCACACACGTAGCCTACAATGACTATCCTGTTGTTGGTGTGAGCTGGGAACAGGCTAACGACTACTGCCAGTGGCGTACAGACCGTGCCAACGAGTTGATCATGGCAAAGGCAGGTATTATTACTCTTCCTGACTTTGAAGGCGTCAAAGATAATGAGGATGCAGATGAAGTTCGTAACAACATCGTCTTCAATACGCGCAAGTACATGATGAGTTCTGAGTACAATCCGGAAGAAGGTAAGAAACCAAAACTCGATCTCTATGGAGAGAATCGCAAGGTCAATATGAGCGACGGCTTGCTCTTCCCTGATTTCCGCCTCCCGACAGAAGCTGAATGGGAATATGCTGCTTACGCTGTCACAGCTCAGGACGGCGAAGAGAACTCTGGAGAAAAGAAACAGTTTCCATGGCCAGGACACCAAATGCGTAATCCAGAAAAGAAATTCCGTGGTCAGATGCAGGCCAACTACGTCCGCGGTCGAGGCGATATGATGGGTATGGGTGGTAAGTTGAATGATAAGGCTACTATCACGAATCGTGTCGATGCTTATTGGCCAAATGAATTTGGTCTTTACAATATGGCTGGAAACGTTAACGAATGGGTAATGGACGTCTATCGTACACAGACATCTGAAATCACTTCGGAATACAACAGTTTCCGTGGTAATGAGTATAAGGCGCCTTTGATGACCGAAAGCACTCAGGAAGGAAACAACGTCAAGGTTCCGGTAATCGACTCTCTCGGACGTGTGAAGTATGTAATCCCTGCTGACCGTGAAAACCTCGCAGAGTACACTAAGTACGATGTCCGCAACTTCGGCGATGGTGATGCACGCTCTTCTATGAATCAGGACAAGTGGTTGACTCCAGTTGATCCGGATGCTGCAACCAAACTCATGTATGATCCTGATGAGACAAACGAAGGATTGCTTGCGTCTAAGGTGTCGAATCGTTCTCGCGTATATAAGGGTGGTTCTTGGAAAGACCGCGCATATTGGTTGAATCCTTCTACGCGTCGCTACCTTGATCAAGGCAAGTCTACAAGTGATATCGGTTTCCGTTGTGCTATGACCCGTTTGGGCGGTGAAGAGTATGAACAGTAAACTATAGACACTCAATATAAAAGCACTTGCCATCTTTATTGGCAAGTGCTTTTGCTTTTTACATTTGTTGTTATTAACGCTTTTCTAATTATTTTATTCTTTATAAGAAGATGGATGCTATCAAAAGAACAAAGGTCGCGGACCTGATGAAATTGAACCCGAAAGGGGAGATTGTGAACGCAAAAGGATGGGTACGCTCAAAGAGAGGAAATAAGAATGTGAATTTCATCGCTCTTAATGATGGATCTTCTGTTAAGAATATTCAGATAGTCGTTGACGTCGCAAAGTTCGATGTGGATCTTCTTAAGAAAATCACAACAGGAGCTTGTATCAGTGTGAATGGTGCTCTGGTTGCATCTCAAGGTGCAGGCCAGACAGTCGAAATTCAAGCCTCTGATATTCTGCTCTACGGAACGGCTGATCCAGACGAATATCCATTGCAGAAGAAAGGCCACTCTCTTGAATTCTTGCGCGAGATAGCTCATCTGCGTCCTCGTACCAATACCTTTGGAGCTGTGCTTCGTATTCGTCATGCGATGGCTTTTGCGATTCATAAGTACTTTAACGATCGTGGTTTCTATTATCTTCATACCCCGATTATAACCTCTTCTGATTGCGAAGGTGCTGGACAAATGTTTCAGGTGACAACACTTGACCTTGAGAATCTTCCGAAAAATTCCGAAAACAAAACAGATTATTCACAGGACTTCTTTGGAAAGCCGACACGCCTTACTGTCAGTGGACAATTGGAAGGTGAACTTGGTGCTACCGCAATAGGGCAAATTTATACTTTCGGACCAACGTTTCGCGCAGAGGATTCCAATACACCACGTCACTTGGCAGAGTTTTGGATGATCGAACCTGAAGTTGCCTTTTATGACATCAATGATAATATGGATTTGGCGGAGGATTTCCTTAAATATCTTATCCAATATGCTCTTGATAATTGTGTGGATGACTTGGAATTTATGAACGAGAAATGGGATAATACGCTTTTGGAACGGCTACATTTTGTTTTAGAAAATGATTTCGTTCGACTTCCTTACACAGAGGGGATTAAGATTTTAGAGGAGGCAGTTAGAAAGGGACATAAATTCGACTATCCGGTTTCGTGGGGCGTCGATTTACAGAGTGAGCACGAGCGTTTCCTTGTAGAACAGCACTTCAAACGGCCTGTAATCCTGACCGACTATCCAAAGGAAATAAAAGCTTTCTATATGAAGCAGAACGACGACGGGAAAACAGTTCGCGCTATGGATGTTCTTTTCCCTCGTATCGGCGAAATTATAGGAGGATCGGAACGTGAATCGGATTACGACAAACTGAAAGCACGTATTGAAGAATTGCAGATTCCAATGAAGGATATGTGGTGGTATTTGGATACACGCAGGTTTGGAAGTGCACCGCACTCCGGTTTTGGTTTGGGATTTGAACGTCTTCTGCTCTTTGTGACCGGAATGGCAAATATTCGTGATGTCATACCGTTCCCTCGTACTCCGAAAACAGCAGAATTTTGATTAGAAGAATATAATAAAGAAGCGCCTCACATCAAAATGTGAGGTGCTTCTTTATTATGAATAGAATACTCTTATTTGCTTACGATTTCTTCGGTGTCAGATGCAATGGTCAGTTCTTCATCTGTTGGGATGACAATGACCTGAATCTTCGAATCAGGTGTGGAGATGATCTGTTCTTTCCCGTGAACCGTTTTGTTTATCTTTTCATCAATCTTGATGCCGAGATAGGATAGGCCGTCACAGATATCCTTACGAACAGGATCAGAGTTTTCTCCGATACCTCCTGTAAAGACTAAGATGTCTGCGCCGTTCAATGCGGCCACAAACGATCCAATCAGTTTTATGGCACGGTATTCAAACATGTCAAGAGCCAACTTGGCACGTTTGTTTCCGCTTTCTATGGCACTGATCAGGTCGCGCATGTCACTCGAAACACCCGATATGCCAAGCAATCCCGATTTTTTGTTCACCAGTGTATTGAACGACTCTGCATCCAGTCCGGCTTTGGAAAATACGTATGGGAGCATTCCAGGGTCAATTTCTCCTGCTCGAGTTCCCATTACAAGACCTTCAGCTGGGGTCATTCCCATTGTTGTGTCAACGCACTTTCCATCTTTTACCGCTGCCAAGGAACCTCCGTTCCCGATATGTGCGGTGATAATTTTTGTTCCTTCCTGCTTGATGCCGAGAAAGTCACACACGCGCTTCGAAACATAACGGTGAGAAGTGCCATGGAAACCATAACGTCGTACGGCATATTTCTCATAGTATTCATATGGAAGAGCATACAGAAAAGCCTTTTCCGGCATTGTTTGGTGAAATGCTGTGTCAAATACGGCAACTTGTGGAACTTTTGGCAGAATGGCTTTAATGGCGTTGATTCCTTTCAGGTTGGCTGGATTATGTAGTGGACCTAATTCAATGTTGTCTTCAATGGCTTTCTCAACCTTTGAATCAATCAGGACGGATTCACTGAATGCCTGACCTCCATGGAGAACGCGATGACCTACGGCATCAAGTTCGTCCAAAGAACCTAATACACCATATTCCTTGCTTGTCAGGGTGTCAAGGACAAGTTGTACGCCAGCCGTATGTTCTGGTATTTCCTTTTCAATGATTTTCTTCTCACCGGAAGGCAGCGTGAATTTTAGGAACGAATCCTTTAATCCGATTTTCTCAATGCCGCCCTGAGCGATAACTTCGCGGTTCTCCATCTCAAAAAGTTTGTATTTGATGGACGAACTTCCGCAGTTCAGGACTAAAATTTTCATACGAAAAATTATGTGATTTTTAAATTTAGTGTGTTCAATATGGATTGAAAGGAGCATGTCATTTGACGAATGATGTCTCCTGTCAGTCGTTCTTGTTTATGAGTTCGCTTTTCCTGCAATAGCTTGGTTCGCTGCAATCGTGACAACCTTCACGATGTCCTCAACGGAACATCCGCGGGAAAGGTCGTTCACAGGAGCTGCAATTCCTTGCAGAATCGGACCAATGGCATCTGCTTTTGCAAAACGTTGTACCAACTTGTATCCTATGTTGCCGGCTTGCAAGTCTGGGAATACAAGAACATTGGCGTGACCAGCAATCTTGCTTCCCGGAGCCTTGGCCTGACCTACCGATGGAACCAATGCGGCATCAGCCTGCAATTCTCCGTCAATGGCCATGTCTGGTGCCATTTCTTTCGCAATTCTTGTTGCTTCAACCACCTTGTCTACCAATTCGTGTTTGGCTGATCCTTTCGACGAGAAACTCAGCATCGCCACGCGTGGCTCTATCTGTGCCAGATCTCGTGCCGTCTGACCCGTACATACAGCAATCTGTGCCAGCTCTTCTGCTGATGGGTTTGGTGACACGGCACAGTCTGCAAATACGAGTACTCCGTTCTCTCCATATTCTGGAGTCTGTGTAAACATGATGAAGGCTCCGGATACAACCGAGATGCCCGGCTTGGTCTTGATAATCTGAAAGGCTGGACGAAGTACGTTTCCTGTTGCATTCATGGCTCCGGCTACTTCTGCGTCTGCATCGCCGTTCTTGATCATCAGACATGCGAGATACAATGGATCGCAGGCAATCTTCTGAGCCTCTTCGGGTGTCATGCCTTTTTTCTTTCGAAGTTCATAGAGGAGGTTGGAGTAGGTCCCCATTCGTGGATCTGTTGACGGATCAACGATGGTTGCCTTGCCGATGTTTTTCAGTCCGAACTGGGCGGCCTTATCCTCAATCTCTTTCTTTGAACCAATCAAGATGATGTCGGCAATGCCCTCGCTGAGGATGATGTCAGCGGCTTTGATGGTGCGGTCCTCTGCACCCTCTGCCAAGACAACGCGTTGTTTGTTCTCTTTTGCGCGCTTGGTCATTTGTTCAATTACTCCCATAGCAAATGATATTTATTTGATTGTTAGTCTGTTATTAGTTTCCCTCTAAGGATTTCCTTTGACTGAAAAGCAAAGGTAAAAAAAAGAACCGAAACCCGACTTTTTAAGAAGACGGATTTCCCCTTTTTTTCATCCAAAATATAAATAATGTGTAAATTGATGATTTTTACAGGTCCGTTTGGTATCTTTGTCCTTCAAATTTCGGGCGGAAACCATAAGATTTTCCTCTCCTGAATTTTTTGGATTTTAAGAGAATGAATATGAAACTGACTATTATTGGTGCTGGCAACATTGGAGGCGCTGTTGCCAAAGGATTGTTGGCTGCGGGTGCCATCAAGGAGGACGACCTCGCTGTTGTAGATGTTGATCTGAAAAAACTGGACGAGTACCGAAAGGCGTATCCGGGAATTCAGATCTCGACGGATGCGAAGGAGATGGCCGAAAAGGCCGACATTGTCATCTTGGCAGTTAAGCCTTGGCTGGTTGAACCAGTTCTGTCTGGAATAGCGGATGTGATAACCCAGGATAAAATTTTTGCTTGCATTGCAGCTGGTATTGATTTCAAGTTCTTGAACTCGATTCTCCAACCGGGAGTTTGCTCTTTTCGTGTCATGCCGAATACGGCAATGCTTATTGGTGAAAGCATGACGCTCATCTCCTCTCAGAATGCGAATAGTCAGCAGGAACAGCTGATCCTCGATCTCTTCAACCAGCTCGGCAAGGCCGTCATGATAGAGGAGAAGATGATGGGACCGGCAACTTCGGTCGCCTCCTGCGGTATAGCCTATGCTTTACGCTACCTGCGTGCCGCATCGGAAGGTGCTGTCGAGCTTGGCTTCCGGGCCGACGTGGCTCACGAGATAGTTGCGCAGACGATGAAAGGCGCGGCAGAACTTATTCTGAAGAATCATTCACATCCAGAGGCGGAGATAGACAAGGTCTGCACTCCGGGCGGATGGACCATCAAAGGCCTTAATGAGATGGAGGCTTTTGGATTTTCCGATGCTGTCATCAAGGGTTTGAAAGCGAACGACTGAGCTTCGGATTGGATGTAAAAAACACATTTTTTTAGACTTATGAGTGATAATAATGAGATTAAGCAGATAGCGCAACGCTTGGTGGGACTGCGTGATGCTTTGGATTTATCAGTGCAGGATGTCGCGCAGAAAATCAATGTTTCGGCTGATGAATATGCCCGCTACGAAACGGGAGAGAGCGACATTCCCATGAGTGTTATTTTTTCTGTGGCCCGCATTTTTGGTGTCGAGACGGCAGCCCTCCTCAGTGGTAATGATACGCACCATGTGGCATATTCCGTTGTTCGCAAGGGGAAGGGCGTTTCCGTCGAACGTTCCAAAGCCTATAAGTATCAGTCCCTGTCCGGAAATTTCAAGAATCCGAACGGAGAACCGTTCCTCGTGACGGTCGAACCGAAATCCGACTCCGAGCCAATGCACCTCAACACGCATGATACGCAGGAGTTCAATCTTATTCTTGAGGGGCGACTGCTTCTGCAGATTGACGGCAAAGACATAATTCTTTCTGAAGGCGACAGCATCTATTTCGATGCGCGCAGACCCCACGGCATGAAAGCCCTGGATGGTAAGAACGTCAAATTCCTGGCCATCATCTTGTGATTTTCCCTCTCCCCATTCCTCTTCTCGTTTCTTCATAGATAATAGACTGTATAATGGTAGAACGGTTTCTCAAACAAACACATTTCGATTCATACGAGGACTTTAAGAATAATTACCAACTCATCGTTCCTGACAATTTCAACTTCGGTTATGATGTAGTCGATGCATGGGCAGCTGAGCAACCAGACAAGTTGGCTCTCTGCTGGACTAATGACAAAGGCGAACACATCGATTTCTCCTATGCGCAGCTAAAGGAGCAGACAGACCGGACCGCTTCGTACCTTCAGTCGCTTGGCATCGGAAAGGGCGATATGGTCATGCTCATCCTCAAGCGGCGATACGAGTGGTGGTATATGATGATCGCCCTCAACAAGATAGGTGCCGTCGCCATCCCAGCCACACACCTCCTTACCGATAAGGATATCATCTATCGATGCGAGGCGGCTTCCATCAAGGCCATTGTCAGTGTTGACAGCCAAGTCGTCGTCGACCATATCAACAAGGCAAAGCCTCTTTGCCCTACCTTGCAGCACCTCGTCTGCGTCGGAAAGAATGTTCCGCAAGGATGGCACGATTTCCACAAGGGCATCGATAATGCTGCACCTTTTGTCCGCCCGGAACGGGTCAATTCCAACGATGACATCATGCTACTTTACTTCACCAGTGGAACGACCGGTGAACCCAAGATGGTTATTCATGACTTCACCTACCCTCTGGGACACATCGTTACTGGATATATCTGGCATCACCTCTCTCCGAATGACCTTCACCTTACCGTGGCCGATACTGGATGGGGAAAGGCGGTCTGGGGGAAACTCTACGGACAGATGATCGCAGGAGCCTGTGTGTTCGTCTATGACCACGAGAAGTTCACGCCGGCAGACATCCTCTCTGTCATGGAGAAATATAAGGTAACCTCTTTCTGTGCTCCGCCTACCATCTACCGCTTCATGATTCGTGAAGACCTTACCCGATTCAACCTTTCCTCCTTGCGCTCTTGTACCATCGCCGGCGAAGCACTCAACCCGGTTGTGTACGAACAGTTCTTTAAACTTACCGGCATCAAACTGAGGGAGGGGTTCGGGCAGACGGAAACCACCTGCACCATACTTACCAACCCTTGGATTGAACCCAAGCCAGGATCAATGGGGCTGCCGAACCCACAGTATGATGTCGATCTTATCACCCCAGATGGACGAAGTGCTGAAGTGGGAGAACAGGGAGAAATCGTTATCCATACAGACCGTCGCAAACAGGTCGGACTTTTCATGGGATATTATCGCAACGAGGAGAAAACCCGAGAGGCATGCCACGATGGCATCTATCACACCGGCGACGTCGCTTGGCGTGACGAGGATGGGTATTTCTGGTTCGTTGGTCGCAACGACGACGTCATCAAGTCCTCAGGCTATCGCATCGGTCCTTTTGAGGTCGAGAGCGCCGTCATGACGCACCCTGCCGTAGTCGAATGCGCCATCACCGGTGTGCCCGACCCTATTCGAGGACAGGTGGTCAAAGCTACCATCGTGCTCGGCAAGGAATGGAAGGACAAGGCAGGGGAGGAACTCATAAAAGAGATTCAGAACCACGTCAAGCAGACAACGGCACCGTACAAGTACCCTCGCGTCATCGAGTTTGTTGACGAATTGCCTAAAACAATCAGTGGCAAGATCAAGCGGGTCGATATCCGCCGCAAAGACTGATTCTCGATTCCTGATTCTGCGATGGGTGCTGCAGTCCTACGGTTTCTTTGGCGTTTCAGATTTTCGTTCCTCGTGGCGATCATCATCTTCTACGTCTCCATCATCCGCATCCCTTCTCCTGTCAAGGCACTGCTCTTCCCTGGTGCAGACAAGGTCGCCCATTTTCTCCTCTTTTTGATACAGTCTTTTGCCGTCATGTTGGAAGGCGTCTGCCGTATGCGTCCCTCGCAATGCGGCTTCTCTGTTTCTTTCTGCCTGATATTTCTCCTGCCGGCACTCTATGGGGGACTCATCGAGTTGCTGCAGCAGTATTGTTTTCCTCCGCGGACGGGCGAATGGCTCGACTTCTTTTCCGACCTTGCCGGAGCCTTGCTCGCCTTTCTTATCTACTCGTTGTTTGTAAGAAAGGAGGAAACCCCGTGATTTCGCTTGATCCCACTCTTCGCTACAAGATTGCCTTCGCTCTCCTGGACAACGTCCGGGGGATGGGTATCGCACACCTGCACGAATTGCTGAAGTGCTACGATACCCCCGAAGCGCTGTTCTGCGAAAGTCCCGCAAAGGTAGCGCGACTCAAGGGCATTGGACCTGCTCTGGCGGAGTGTCTCGCCACTGGCGAACCGCTCCGAAGGGCTGACCGTGAGATGGATTTCATGGAGAGGACCGGCATCCGCGCTTTTTTCATTACCGACGACGACTACCCACGTCGCCTTAGAGAATGCCCCGACGCTCCGCTGCTGTTCTACTATCGTGGACTGGCTCCGCTGGATGCAACTCATGTCGTTTCCGTTGTCGGCACACGCAGGGCGACCGACTACGGACGCCAGATGTGCTACTCCTTCGTCGAGGACCTGGCCCGCCTTCTGCCATCTGTCATGATTGTCAGCGGACTGGCGTATGGTATCGACGGCCATGCCAACCGTGCTGCCGTCCAGGCATCCTTGCCAACGGTCGCTGTCCTCGGACACGGTCTTCAGATGATCTACCCTCCTGCCCACCGTTCCCTCGCAGTGGATATTCTTCATTCGGGTGGGGGAGTCCTCTCCGAGTTTATCTCCGGCATACGCCCCGATCGCTACACGTTCCTCCGTCGCAACCGCATCATTGCGGGATTGTCGGATGCCGTGGTCGTCGTGGAGAGCGGACTTCGTGGCGGCTCCATGAATACCGCCGCATTGACCCTTTCCTACGACCGTGAACTGTTCGCCTTCCCGGGACGCGCTTCCGATGTCGCCAGCTCCGGATGCAACCGCTTGATACGTACCTCCAGGGCTGGACTCATCACTTCGGCTGACGATTTCCTCCATGCAATGGGATGGATGGATCCCGACTCCGCCTCTTCTCCATCCTCCGCTGCTCCGGACCTCTCCACTCTTCCCGAAGCCGAACGCATGATTCTCTCCTTGCTCCTTCAGCACTCGGACGGACTCGACCCCAATGCGCTTGCACGACTCTCCGGCCATGCCGTGAGCGACCTGCTGCCTCTGCTCGTTCAGCTCGAGTTTGACGGGCGCATCCGCTGCCTGCCTGGAAATATTTATAAATGCAACTGATTATCGGATACTATGTCAATGTCTTTTGAAGATATGCCCGTGTGGGTCTGGATAGGTTTCTACCTCCTTGTCTTGCTCATGCTCTTCATCGACCTCAAGAGTTTTGCAAGAAAGGGACAGCACGAAGTCTCTGTCAGGGAAGCGCTGACCATGACGGCGGTCTGGATTGCCCTCTCCCTGCTCTTCTGCCTTGCCATATATGTTTTCGACGCTGACCCTGGTCAGCAGGGACTCTTCCACGGCAGACACCGGGCTATGGAGTTCCTGGCGGGCTACCTCATCGAGAAGTCCCTCTCTGTCGACAACCTCTTCGTCTTTCTCATGCTGTTTTCCTATTTCGGTATCGAACGGAAATACCAGCACGAAGTCCTCTTCTGGGGCATCCTGGGAGCCCTCATCCTTCGGAGCGTCTTCATCTTCGCCGGCGTGGCGGTCGTTTCCCGCTTCGACTGGGTCTTGGCCCTCTTTGGCGTCATGCTGCTCTATACGGGCGTCAAGATGTTCTGCCACGACGAGACCGATAAGCCGCATCCCGAACGCAACCTCTTCGTGCGCATCTTCAAGCGATTTTTCCCGGCCTCTCCTGAGATGCACGGAGACAAGTTCTTCATCCGACAGGACGGACGCCGCCTCGCAACTCCGCTCTTCATTGCCATCATTGTCATCGAAACCACCGACATCGCCTTTGCCGTTGACTCCATTCCCGCCATCTTTTCCGTCTCACGCGACCCGTTCGTCCTGCTTACTTCCAACATCTTCGCCATTCTCGGACTACGTGCGCTGTATTTCGCCCTGGCGGCCGTCTACCGCCTTTTCTCCCTCCTTAAGTACGCCATCGGTCTCATTCTCTTTTTCGTCGGCGTCAAGATGTTGCTCGGGATGTGGGAACGCGCAAACCAGATCCTCGGCTTCGCCGGAGTGGACTTTCGACTTCCCGATCTCGAGATCTCAATCGGATGGTCGCTCTTGATTATCTTCTCTCTTCTGACTGGATCCATGCTCCTCTCCGTCCTCCTCTCACGACGCCATCGTTCCTCCTGACCGTCTGTTTCTCTGGACATGTTCAATGTTTCTCTTCCTGCGGAGCATGGTCCTCGTCCCGTTTCCCTTTGTCTCTTTTCCTGATTTGTCGTCCGTTTTCTGAATAGGAAGCCCGGTTCGCATCCTGAGGATTCGATCGGGCAGTGCCGTGTTAACCCTGTCTTCAGGCTTTCCTCCCTACCCGTATAAAATGAAAGCCGCCTCCCCTCCAAGGAAGACGGCCTTCGCCCAAAAATTAAAAAAACAGACCTAATAAAATTGATATATATGTGACTATATATTAATTATCCTTTCTTTTGTCACACGGCCTTGCGCCGTTCTCCCTCTTCTTTATAATAGACTCCCTCGTATCTTTGTTCCCACGGACTCCGGTGACCAAACCATCCTCCGTTTTGGGTTACAATTCTTCTCGTTTCCTTTCCCCGATTCCTCCTGACCGTCTTGGTCAGTGGATCTGTCTGCAAAATCTCCCTCTCGTACCTCTTCTCAGAGTCCTTTGATCACCTTACCGCATGCTCCCTCTCTCAGCAGGTAGTAATTTCCGCCGCTTTTCTGATAGAACTCAATACACACTGTCACAAGGGTCGTTGCGTTCGTTGTATCGGTAATTCCCAGACTCACCTCCAGAGTCTCCCCCTCGAACGCCTTGTTCACGGGGATATAACTGCTCTTCGCCTCCGCCGTCACGCCGTTTCCGTCGTTCACGGCCACCCATCTTTTCGCCTCTTCATCGTAAACGTAGTCCGACACACATGATGCGATGGCCTGTATGCGGAAGTGTGTAGCGCCTTTCGTTATCCTTACGTCCGTTTCCGGTGTCAATGCCTTGATCTCCACCTTCACGTCCTTCCCGTTTTTCGAACTCACGCCTATCCCGTTGCCTTTCATGATCATGTCGAACGGCAACTCAGGCAGTAGCTGGAAGTTCGTCAGCATCTCCTTGTGCTCACTCAGCAAGAACGATCGGTAGCCCCTGCGGCCTTCCTCGTCCAGCTGAATCACCGAACGGACCTTCGAGTTCATGCGGCCGGCGTTGCGCGGATGACCCATGTGCATCAGCGGCGTGGACCACGCCTGACGAATCATTTTCGATATTCTTGCACTCTGACCGAATTCGTTCCCGTTCTCACGCAAACGGGCAAAGGACGGACTGTTCTTCACCTGGGAGGCACTCGGACCGCCCACTCTTCCTACTATCAAGCCCTCATGACCCTTCATGTGGTAGTAGCGGAAACCGTCAACGGCACCTTTTATGCGTATGAAACTTGATTCCTTAGCCATCTTTGCTTCGTTTGTTCTCTGCAAATGTAGCAAAGAATTTTTATATACAAAATAAAATTGAAAAAAAGATGTCTCTTTTATGATTTAGACATAATTCATACATATAACTTATATGAATCATACTTAACTTATATATAATTCATACATAAGGTATATATGACACATACATATAATATACATATAACATAGATAAAGCATAGATAAAACATAGATAATACATAGTTGACGTATAGATATAGTATATATGAAACAATAATGATAAATACATACGTTATATATACGACATTGTTAAGACAATACCTACCCAATACCTTCCCACTCGCCTCCTCTCTCTTGGAGTAGGAGAGGGGGAACCATGTTTGCCCCAGAGGACATGCCCCTGGCTTCTTCGACCCATTATCGGTTATTCTGTTTGTTTTTCTTGCATCCTGAATTCGAAATACCCACCCTATCTAATATATTAAGGTACACAACGAAAGAGTTTCCGTGCCGATTAGCGGTTCTTTTGTAAAAAAATGTAGAATATCAGTATTTTAGTTAAAAATTATTCATACCTTTGCATTTGCCCTGCATCCTGCCCCCTTTGTGTCTCGGTGCTTTCGGGACGTTCCGGGAGTGTGGATGGGAGAACAAACGAATAAAAAACAAATCAAAATAATCGAGTATGGGAAAAAGGTTTACTCTTGTAGTTCTGTCCCTGGTAATGACTCTGACCGCATCCTTCGCTGCGACGTACGATGTGTACAACGCAGGCGATTGGAATACCCTGTCCAGTGTTACCTTTACCAGTAACGACGTGGTGAATGTGAATGCGGATTTCACGGCTGCGTCTTCTTTGGGTTCTGTTGCCCACCCGTTCGTTGGCACCATCAATGGTAATTTCCACACCATTACGGCCAACACACCTCTCATCGGATATGCCAACGGCGCCACCATCCGCCAACTGACCGTTACCGGCGAGATGTCCGTTGCTGACAACGGATCGTATGGAACGATTGTGGCGAACACGGCTGCGGGGTCCGCCCTCACGATCGACCAGTGCCTCTCCACGTCAGCAGTTCGGCTCAACAATGGCGCGGTCACTCCGTACGTCGGTGGACTCGTAGGTGCTACCAACGGCTCTCTGACCATTTCCAACTCCGGATTCTACGGCTCTATCAGGCTTGTGGACGCAAGCCTCTCCGAGACCGCTATCATCGGTGGACTCGTCGGACTGACGGCTGCCGACCCTTCCATTTCCAGCAGCTACGTTTACCTTAATTCCGAGTCGTCCGACTTCGAGGCAACGACCACCAAGGGAACTTTCGCAGGTAGCAACAACACCTCCTCATTCCCTTCCTGCTTCTACCTCAAACCTCTCGGACGTACGCAGGATGGAGTTGCGGCTTCGGCCGACGCCTTCCGCAATGGCGAGGTGACTTGGGGACTGCAGAAGAAGTCGGGCAAAACGACGACCGTTTGGAACCAGGATGTGACAGGAAGTCATGCCAATTTCCCAATACCTGGCACCGACCAGGCTCTCGGTCTCTATAAGGTTTCCTATGTCTTCGCTGCCGACGCAACACATGCCGTTCAGGCTGCCGACTATGTCAACATTGCCGACGCCAACGCATACGTCTCCCGCATTGCCGGCGGAACAGGCGACCTGCCGACGGCTGAGAAACTTCACGTCAGAAGCGCCAGCGGGTTCTTCTACGACGACATCAACGGCAACAACGTCGAGTTCACCAAGAACAGCTACATCTACGGGGACCTCACCGTGACCATCAAAACGGTTGACCTCTATCAGATCCTGCGCAAGAAGTCGTTCAGCGGTGGTGTCTGGAATCAGATCACCGCCAACGGCGAAACCTATACCAACCCGACCCCTACACAGGTCATCACCGCTTCCTATGGCTCCACGGTCAACGTCACGGTGACACCTGAGGCAGGTTACTCACTCAAGACCATCACCGTCGACATCCAGCGCGATGACGAGGTCAAGGTGGGCTCCGTGACCGACATCTCCCTCCAGACCGACCCCGTTACCAACATCACTACGGGTGCTTCATTCAAGATGCCGGAACTCAACGCTTTCGTGACTCCGGAGTTCGAGATCGCACAGCCTTCCAACCTCACCGCTCGTCCAGAGAAGATGATCGCACCTTCCAACGTCAACCTCGAATGGAACAATCCGTTCGCTTCCACCGAGAGCGGTGCGCGCATCATCATCCGTCGCGTCGACGAGAGCAACCCGACCGACACCGTTCTCGTCTACAACCAGCCTGACCAGAAAATCACCGCATGGTCCGACCCTGACGTCGCAGAAGGCGAGTACTCCTATTTCCTGCACATGCGTTTCGACAACCAGAACACCGACACCCTCTCCGCTCGCGTGATGGTGGGTAGCGTGATCATGTCCACTCTGGACCAGGTCATCGACTTCGAGGCAGAAGGCATCGACACCGAAATCAAGGTCTATGACAACGGTGGTAACTACGCCGACTACTCGACCAACTACGCCTCCTCGCTCAAACTCATACCGGCTCCGGGTACACGACTCATCATCTCCGGTACCTACGATATCCACGGCAACGCTACGGCGGGCGACCGACTCCAGTTCACCGGCTCCGGACTTACACGCAACGGCGCTCCGGTGACGACGCCGGCCTACACCGACCCTTCCAAGACGGGTTACGTTATCTACGGCGGTACCGGCTCCATCACTGATGCTGAGAAACTCACCACTGATAGGGATTCTTCCATCACCATCTATTTCCGCTCCAACCTGACCGACGTCGCAAGCGGCTATGCCCTCACCGTCACCGTTGACAGTATCGACTACCGTATCGACACCTGCACCGTCAACGCCTTCGGTTCAATCACCGAGGTGAACGGCGCTGATCCGGTTCCGGCTCAGGACTACTTCCTTACCAAGTACGGACACACCGTCAACTTCAAGGTGACCCCTGTACAGGGATACCATGTGGACTCTGTCTTCTTCGGTTCCCGGCAACTCAGCGCTGTCAACGACTTCGGCGGACGCATCGACTCGACCGAGGAGATGGAGTTCTCTATCGATGAGGTGGTTTCCGACACCGTCTTCTGCGTCAAGTTCGACATCAATAAGTATTACGTCATTCCGGACACCATCGGCGAAGGACACGGCGACATCATCGTCTATTCTCCGAAGGATGTCATTCCGGGTGATACCGCCTACGCACACATCAATATCATCGAGGGACAGGGCGACTCTGTCTTCGTTCAGCACCAGCAGAAGGTAAGAGTCGTCGCTCGTGCCGACTATGGCTACCACTGGGCTTACTGGCGAAACGGCGACGTCAACGTGAAACCGTACGGCGAACGTACGGCCGACTCCGTAGTCGCTTACACGACCATCACGCCATCCCTTTTGGAAGACAGCGTGGTCATCGTCTCCGACACGGTCTTCGCCGCAGCCTTCGAGAAGAATAAGTATCCGTTCCAGATCAACTACCGCTTCTCCAATACGCCGGGCGAGATCACGGCTACCGACGACGTGGCACGCATTGCTGTCAATGGTGTCGATTCCCTCGTATCCAAGGTTGACTCGCTCTTCCATTTCGACCGCTACGTCATCACCGCGACTCCTCCTGCCGGGTTCCATCTCGATAGTGTCTTTACCTATCGGATCGGACATGCGGACATGAACGAGATAGACCTCTCTTCCAAGAATATCTTGAAGACGAAGACGGCGGAAGTCCAGCTCGACCCGATGGACATCTCTCTCATCGGTGATACCGCTGTGCTCCTCATCTTCGCTCCGAATATTTCCAATATCGCTCCTCGTGCTATCCTCGCAAAGGATACCGCACAGCTCTCCGGAGTCTCCGGCTACGACAATCTGATTGCCGTGACCGCTTTCCAGTCCGACGACTCCGTTTCTGTCCACATGGCAGCATTCATGGATAGCATCGCTTCCAATCGCTTCTCCGCGCCGAAGGATATCCTCCAGGCTTGCACTGGCGAGAGGATCATCGCTGCGGCTGAGGCACGTGAGGGCTACAACTTCACCGGTTGGTGGGATGGTGGAACACTCATCGACGCCCTGCCGGCTGCCACGCCGTCACAGGTTCGCAACGCACGACGCATCCCTGGCGTAACCAATGCCTTCAACGTAAATGGCGATTCCGTACTCATCGCCGTGTTCGATATTAATAAGTATGTAGTCAAGGCCGACACCGCCTTCGGTACACGCAATGACGAAGGCATCGAGATGGGCGCCGTTCAGAAAGACTGGACTGCGACCTTCCCGAACGACACGGTCGACTACAACACGCTCGTGACCATCACCGCCGTACCGGCTGAGGGCTACCACGTCTCCGGACTCTTCATCAACGGAGCCGACAGCACCGCAACCTCTCTCGGCGGATTCTACGACAAACCGTCCGTTACCCAGACCTATGTTCGCTCGTTCAACGTGACGGCAGACTCCGTCTTCGTCTTCACGTTCGAGAAGAACCACTACGAGGCTGACGCTCAGATCTATACACTGGTTGACGATGTCCCTCAGAGATCGAACGCCGGTGGCGATGTCACCTTCGCAATCAACGGTGTCAACGCTGCCTTCGATGCGGACTTCTTCTCCAAGAACGTCATCGACTACGAGGACGACGCGCTCCTCACGGCAACTCCTGCACCAGGCTATCACGTTGCTAAGATTGCGAAACGTAGCGCTCCGGATGTGAATCTCATCACTCCGAACGTAGGCAAGAGTGAAGAACGCTCCTACCAGTGGGATGATATCAAGGTTACCGATACCATCGATGTGTTCTTCTCTCTCAACGAATACACCGTTCACGCTGAGGCCGCAACCCCTGCCGGGAACGTTGCCCTCGTCGAACTCAAGCCGCTCTCGACCGACACCGTCGGTGAGACGCTCACCGCATTCGGAGCCGGTGCCGACCTCTCCGTACCTCATGGCAAGGGAGTGCGCATCTATGCCGATCCGCTGCCAGGCTACCACCTGACTAAGTGGGTATTCGCTGACGGAACTCCTTACGAAAACGAGGTTACGTTACCTAATGTCGATGTGGCGAACTCCAATCGCGACTCCATCGACATCGACTCCCGGTTCCTCCTCTCCGATACCTCCGTCGTTGCATACTTCGAGATCAATAAATACAATGTCAAGGCAACGGCCGAGAGACTTGCCGCCGACATCGAGGCCTCCGGTAAGGTTCAGCTGACGGTCAACGGCATCTCCACGCCTGACGACGAGACGGTTTCCGTCTCCGACGTCGAGGATAATGCCGAACTCCAGCTCCTCATCACGCCAGCCACAGGACGCCATATCAAGACCATCGTGCGTATCGATACCGTCAACGGCGTGCCTTCCGCTCCGGTTGTCCTTCAGGATGTTGCCGAGGATACGCACAACTCCGTTCCGAAGACCATCACCGAACCGGCTGTCAACTCTGCTGCCTACATCGTGACCTTCGAACCGAACGGCGTTAACTTCACGCTCCTCAACGGCGCTCCGGACAAGGACTCCATCCGTATCGGAACACGTCCGCTCTCCACGGTATCTCGTCTCGATACCGTTCCTGAGTATGGCAAGAACGTCGGCATCTACGCTAAACCGTCTGTCGGACGCTCCTTCATCGGATTCCAGCGTCAGGACGGAACCATCGAACCGTCCGACGCTACCACGCTCATCGACGGTGCGTACTACAAGGACGTTCGCAACATTCAGAACGATACCGTCATCACCGCTCTCTTCGGCGACTGCACGTACGACTTCACGATCAACGCCGTCGGACGTGCCAAGGTGAAGTACACGCTCAGCTATCAGGGAACCGTCTATGATCAGGGCCTCTCGGACGAGGGCGGCTCTCTCACCGTTTCGGCTCACCATGGCGATGTCATTACCATCGACTCCGAAGCCGACGACTGTCAGCAGTTCCAGAACTGGAGCAACGGCAATGCGGAAGGCGCATTCACCGTCAATGTCGATGCGGATGCCTATGCCGACCCTGCAACGGTCAAGAATTTTACCGTGACCTACGCTACCGTCGAGAAGGCTCTCAACCTCTCTAAGGCACGTGTCGCTCCGAACCAGTTCTCTCGTCTCGCTGCCGTACTCTCCGTTGACGGCGTCACCTCCACCGGCGACAACAACAACGACCTCACCTGCGGCGATTCCTACCAGATCTCCGCTACGGAATACACCACCTCCGGCGACCGCTTCATCGGATGGGCTCCGATGAACACCTCCGGCAACTACTCACCTGCCGATGTCACAATCGCTGACCCGACTACGACAATCGACCTCACCGAGGACGTCTCCCTCGTCGCTCTCTACGAGCCGATTACCTACAGCGTGACCGTTCAGGTCAACCCGGGTATGGAGACCTACGGCGACGTTTCTGTCGACAACGTTCAGTTCGCTAATTCGGTCAACGTACCGGCACTGCAGGGACAGACAATCAACCTCTACAATACCGCTGAGGAAGGACACTCCTTCACCTCCTGGCTGCTCTGCTCCTCTCCGACGACATACGTCGTTGACAGCAAAGACGCAACCAACGGTTCCATCATCGTTACGGCTATGTATGACAACCTGCCTTACACGATGACTACCGGCGTCGTTCCTGCTCTTGACGGACTCGAGAAGGGAACATCCCGACTCACCGTCAACGGCGTCGCTGCTACCAGCGCATTCGTCGGCAATACCGTCGTTTGGAACGCCGTTCCGACCGACCCTGCCTACGAGTTCGCTTACTGGAGTACCGACCCTGCTGGAACCGTTAAGGTAGACACCCTGCCGGATCCGGTGGCTACGAAGATCCTCCGTGGCAATGACCTCCACGACTGGACGCTCTATGCGAACTTCTCCATCAAGCAAATCCGCGTCGTCGGAAAACCGGCAGTGGCAACACGCGAAGGCGTCGTTACCGTCCTCGACCAATCGGGCGCTGACAAGAACAATCAGGATGTGGACTATGGCTCCAACCTCACCGTCTCCGCTACCGCAGGCGAAGGATATGACTTCATCGGATGGACCGGTGGACTCGATGACAACGCTCCGACGGTTTCCAAGACCTTCGTCGAGAGTGCGAACTATAATGCTATCTTCCAGGTTCGTCAGCTCACCATGACCGCAGGATCTTCTGTCGGTGGCAAGACCGTTATCGTCAACGCCTCTTACGACAGCGTCAAGCGTGTGGATACCGCTTACTGGACGCCGGTCGAATACGTTGCTGTTCCGCAACCGGGATGGAAACTCACAGGATGGAGCGACGGATACTCTTCGCTCAAGTCCCTCTCGCGTACCATTGTAGCTACCGACGAGACAGCCGTCTCGGCTCGCGACCTCGCCGCTACGTTCGAACCGCGTCAGTACACGCTTATCCTCGTCGCTCCTAAGAATGCGACAACTCAGGAACAGGTCGGCTACGTCAACTACGACCGTACACAGTGGAAGGATTCCATCTGCATCGGAAACCTGCGCTTCGATAACCAGATCTACATCGCTGCACAGGCAATCGACAACCACGAGTTCTCCTTCTGGAGCGATGGCGTCACCGACGCTCAGCGTACAATCTCCGTCGGTTCCTTCTTTGGTAATCAGGATACCATACGACTCCTCGCACACTTCGATGCCGAGCCGCGTAAGGTGACCGTGACAACCGCTTGCTCCGAGTGCTCCAACGTAGCTGCTGCCGGATCTGCACGTATCGAGCACGGCGCTTCCTACGGACTCGTCGAGAATGGTACCAACGTCACCATCGTTGCCACCCCTAACCCAGGTTACGAGTTCCTCGGATGGACCGAGATCAAGGACGACGGATCCGAGAACGAGGTCGCTGGACCGGACGAGGCTAACTTCACATTCCTCGTCAAGGACTACGACCGCACGCTCCGGGCTAACTTCCAGCCTCGTCGCTTCGAACTGATGTACACCGTCTCTCCTGCTGAGTCGGGTACCGTGACCGTGACACGATCGGCCAACGCACAGACCTACGGACCGGAAGGTACCATCCTCATCTCCGACGTGATCGTCGGCGACCAGTTCAAGGCTGTGGCTAAACCGGCCAGCGCTGGATACTCCTTCGAGAAGTGGACCAACTACAACGGCGAGACCGTTCACCTCGACCTTACTCACTACACCTCTGTTAATAAGGATCAGATCATCAACGGCTTCGACGGCGATACACTCATTGCTGTATTCAAGCCGGCTGTCCACCGCATCGTGGCTTCCTACGATCCGAACATGGGATCTGCTCTCGTTAAGCAAGGCGCCGCTGAGGACGATACCCTCTTCGTCAACTACGGATCTAAGGATGTTAAACTCATCGCAACGCCAATCAACGACTGCTACGAGTTCGTTCAGTGGGAGGATGGCAGCGTCGAGCCGTTCCGCTCCGTTTCGCTCATCGACAGAGACTCTGTCTTCGAGGCTACTTTCCAGCGCAAGAACTTCACCGTCAACGTCAATGCTACCGAGGGCGGTAACGTCAACGGACAGACTTCCTTCTCCTCTACGTTCAACTGTGGCGACAACACTCCGATTGTCCTCACCGCTACGGCCGACGAGGGATACCACTTCGTCAGATGGAGCAACGAGACGCAGGCTCCGGAACGCGACTACCGCGATGTGACGAATACCATCGAACTGCTCCCGACGGAGAATATGGATATCACGGCTGAGTTCGCGCTCAATACCTATAAGGTCTCCGTCGTTGCCAACCCTTCGTCACTCGGCTCCGTCACACCTGCCGTTTCCGAGCAGATCTATACCTACGATCCTCAAGTCGGTTATCCGACACTCGAGATCTCCGCTAAACCGAATGCCGGCGTTGACTTCAACGGATGGAGCAACGGCGTGACAACCGCTTCTCAGGTCGTTACCATCATGAGCGATACGACCTTCGAAGCTTCGTTCGGCAATATCGACTACACCATCTCCCTCGCTGCGGACCCTTCGAACCTCGGACAGGTCGAGGCTTCTGCTGCGACGGCTCACTACGGCGACGTGGTGGATATTTCCGCTACTCCGTTCCCGGGTGCTCGCTTCATTGCGTGGAGCGATGGTGTCGCTGAACCGTCGCGTCACCTCACCATTACGCAGAACGTCTCCCTTACCGCTTCGTTCGAGGCAATCGGCTATCTCATCAATGTGACTGCCGAACCTCAGGAGGCTGGTTCTATCGAGGCTTCTGCCGTATCGGCTCTCTATGGCGAGTCCGTGACCGTACGCGCTACAGCACAGCCTGGCTACCACTTCGCTCGCTGGTCAACCGAACCGGTCAGCGCAGCCGATAACCGTGGCAATGACATGACCTCCATCGATACGACGTTCGTCGTGAAGGGCGATGTCGAGTTCAAGGCGATCTTCGCGAAGAATACCTACACAGTAACCTTCGTGCCGGATCAGCACAGCTCGTTCCTCAGTCCGGTCAAACTTACCGATAAGTACCTCTTCGGCGACGAGATCAAGGTGGTTGTCATCCCTACCACCGGCTACCATGTCAGTGCTTGGAGCGACAATACTGAACTGCGTGACTCCCTGCGCACCATTACTGTGACAGGCAACGCAACCTATAGCGTAACCACCGCTTCCAACGACTACCGTATCATCGTTACCGCTTCGCCTTCCGAGGCAGCTTCCAGCCTTACCGCTGTGACAGGACTCGGCGAGGCTCACAACGGTGTGGCTACAGGTTGGGCGGCTCGCAACGAACAAGTGACGCTCATTCCGGTCGTTGCTCTGCCGTTCGAGTTCTCGGCTTGGTCCGATGGCTCGCAGGATCAGAAGAAGACGATTATCGTCGTTCAGTCCGACGTCAATCTCGGCGTCATCCTCCGTCAGGCCACCTTCGCAGTGAATGTGGATATGACCGGCGTGGATGAGTACGGAACCGTGACCGTTCAGGATCCGAACAAGCGCAATGTCAACGGTAAGGAAGTTCCTGCTTCTACCGAGATCACTCTCACCGCGACTCCGAAGACCGCACCGGACGGAACGCCTATCACACGATTCGTCGCTTGGGTGGATCAGAACACCGGCGAGAACCTCAGCACCGAACCTGTCTATACCTTCAATGTCGTTGGACCGGTGAATATCAAGCCGAAGTTCGAATACGTGCTCTATACGCTCTCGCTCTCCGTTGACGATGCCGTGAAGGGACGTATCGACGCTTCCAACAACAAGAAGAACTTCACAGGCGGTTCCTACAGGTATGGCGATGTCGTAACCTTCAGCGCTGTTAGCAAGAACAGCAAGAAGTACTCCTTCAACCAGTGGAGCGACGGCGTTGCCGATGCGCACCGCGAGATCACTGTCACGGGAGATATGACACTCCAGGCTCAGTTCTCCGATATCTACTACTCGCTCAACGTGGTGGTTACTCCGGAAGGAACAGCCGATGTTTCCTACGATAAGGACAAGGTGCTCTATGGCGAGACGATTACCGTCACCGTTACTCCGCACTACAACCACTACATCGCAGGATGGAACAAGAGCGGTTCTAACCCGAACGTCAAGACGCGCACCTTCACCATGACCAAGGACTACGGTACTCAGACCGTTTACATCAACGATGTTGAGAAACGCGTCTTCGGATCCGACGGTCAGCTCCTCCACGTCGAGGGCGCTAGCGAGAACGCTATCTACAAGGTGTATAACTACAACGGCGACTTGATCTACAAGGGTACTATGGATCTTCTCCATCTCCCTAAGGGTGCCTACATCATCAAGGTGGAGGACCGTGAGTTCAAGGTGCTCGTACGCTAATCTCCATCACACTTGCTGATGGACCCGTGAAGGGCTGGCTCCTGTCGAGCCGGCCCTTCACTTTTTCTTCCAACATGCCGGAGAGGAGAAAATAACGGATCCTCCGTGATCTTTGCCCGCCCCCCCCTAATCAATGTTTTCCTAAGGAATGGTCATAAGCACCACTGTCAATACCCTCTGTTTCACCCCTTTCTCCCTCCCTCCCGCCCTCCATCTCCCTCCATCTCCTCCATCCCTCCATCTCCCTCCATCTCCTCTGTGATAGAAATGGCTAAAGGTAAATAGTGTGTTTTTTCATCCTTTTTTATGTAATTTCTCTTTTTTTTAATAAAAAATTTTTATATTTGCTAACAATTGATACGTTTGTTTAACTAAAAAAGAAACGCTTATGATGTTGGATATTTTACTTGACGGCGGCATAATGGAGTCGATTAAGATCGCTGCCAAACATCCGGATACCTACAACATGATCATCATCATTGTAGGAATCTTGGTGCCTCTGATTGTCTTGGGCATCGTTATCTTTATCTCTAACAAGAAGGCGAAACTCAAGGCACGGCTCATCACCGGAAAACCTCTCATGATGGTCGGTTACCAGGTCGAAACCGATGACGAGAATTTCGAACGCGACGTTGACGAACTCTTCGATAAGTACAAGGAACGTCGCCCTACCATCGAGAACCGTAAGGAGGCTTTCAGTAGCATCTCCTTCAAGACCAAACTCGGCGAAGGGAAATGGAGATACAGTATCGGTACCATCGTCAACGATTTCAACCAGGTTCCCGATGACCTCGTTCAGATTGAAATTCCTGCCGGACTCTACGTCTACACCCATTTCCGTGCCGACGATACCGCTACGTGGCGCAAGGCCCGCGCACGTGCCGAGGCATATATCCTTAACAAGTGGCTCCCTTCCTCCAACTACGAACTCGACGAGGACGCGGTCGCTTACGAAATGGAGTACCACGACAAGCGCGACGCCGCCAATACGCGTACCATCATCCTCTATTTTGCCATCAAGCAGAAAGGGTCGGACACATCTCTGGATTGATGCCCCTTTTCTCCATAACCATCAAAAGGCCGGTTCGCAGACTTTCGAACCGGCTTTTTTTATTCCGTCCTGCTCCGCCCGGCACCGAAAATCAAGTATCTTTGTTTCCGTGTTATACGTCGATATCTTTTTACTCTCATGAGACACTCATTATTACTGACCCTCTTCCTCCTCGTTTCCTTCTTCGCCTTTGCCCAGCCACACGCCATTCCCATGGACCCTCACGTCCGCTATGGCAGACTCGACAACGGACTCACCTACTACATCCGTCACAACGATCTGCCTTCACACAGAGCTCATTTCTACATCGTCCAGAACGTCGGCGCCATTCTCGAACAGGATAGCCAGAATGGACTGGCGCATTTTCTCGAACACATGGCGTTCAACGGTACCAGAAACTTCCCCGACAAGGGCATCATCGACTACATGCAGAGCATCGGTGCCAAGTTCGGTGCCAATCTCAATGCCTACACTTCCCTCGACGAGACAGTCTATACACTCAAGAATATTCCCGTACCGCGCCCGTCAGTCGTGGACAGTGCCTTGCTCATCCTCCACGACCAGTCCTCCTTCATTCTCCTCCTCGACCACGAGATCGATAAGGAACGTGGAGTCATACGCGAGGAGTGGCGACAGGGTGCCACGGCCAACCGACGCCTCTGGGCCAAGGGCAACAAACTTAAATACCCGGGCTCTCAGTATGCCAAGCGTGATGTCATAGGTGATACGGCGGTGATCAATAACTTCCCCTACGACACCCTGCGGGCTTATTACCGTAAGTGGTACCGCCCCGACCTCCAGGCCATCGTCGTCGTCGGAGATGTCAATGCCGACTCTGTTGAGCAGTCGCTCCGACGTATCTTTGCCGACATCCCTGCGCCCGTCAACCCCGCCGAACGTGTCTTCTACCAGGTTCCCGACAACCAGAACCCCATCGTCTCCGTCGTCACCGACCCCGAAGCCAAGAATACCACGCTCGGTCTCGAGTTTAAGAAGAAACCGCTCGAGCGTTCCGTCAAGGCTTCCGAGGAGGGTTACCTCCACGTACTCACCGACCAGCTTATCTCCCTCATGTTCGCCGAACGCCTCTCCGTCCTCTCTTCCCGACCGCAGGCTCCTTTCGTCGATTCCTATGTCTATTACGGGAATGTGATACGCCCCTGCGATGCCTTCCTCGTCGGTGTCGTTCCCAAGGAACACATGGAAAGACAGGCATGGCAGGCACTCGTCTCCGAACTCGAACGGCTGCGCCGGTTCGGCTTCCTGCCATCCGAATGGGATCGCGCACGAAAACGGCTCATCGCCTCGCTCGAGAAGTCTTTCAACGAGCGCGACAAGCAGAAGAGTTCCTACTACGTACAGGAGTATGTCAACCATTTCCTGCTGGGCGAACCTTCCCCGGGCATCGAGTGGGAGTTCCCGTTCGCCCGCGAGGCATGCCAGTCCCGTCTCTCACTCGAGCAAGTCAACAGACGTGCCGCCGAACTCATCACTACACACAATCTCATCATCGACGTCTCCGCTCCCGAGAAGGCATTGGCCGATCTCCCGTCATCGGACGAGTTCCAATCCTCTGTTTCCGATATTCGAAACGCTACGCTCAAGCCCTATCGCGAACAGGCGGTCTCACGACCTCTGATGGCGAAGAAGCCCAGGAGCGGATACGTCGTCGCTCGCGACTCGATCCCTGCTCTCTCCCTTACGCAGTGGACGCTCTCCAACGGTGCTCGCGTCCTGCTCAAGCCGACATCCTTCCGCAATAATGAGATACAGATGATCGCCTACTCCGAGGGAGGTACTTCTCTCGTCTCACGGCGCTCTCACCTCCTCTCCGCCGCTGTCGCTTCTTCGCTTGTGACCAACAACGGCGTCGCTTCGTTCTCGCGCGACGAACTCGCACAGTTGCTCGCTGGAAAGGTCGTCTCCGTCTCTCCTTTCATTTCTACCTACGAGGAGGGACTGCGCGCCTCTTCTTCTCTCCAGGATGCCGAGACGATGTTCCAGCTCGCTCATCTGCGTTTCACCTCACCGCGCAAGGATAAGAAAGCATTCTCTTCGTGGATCGACGAACTCCGTACCTCGCTCGCCAATCGAGAGTCTGACCCCGACATCACGTTCTCTGATTCCGTCTCCCTGACGCTCTCCTCCCACAGCCCGCGCACCATCCTCCTTCGCCTCCCGTCCTGCGACAGCATCAGCCAGCGACAGGCACTGAAGTTCTACCGCTCTCGCTTCGACAATGCCGCCGACTTCACGTTCGTCATCGTCGGCTCGTTCTCGCTCGACTCCATCGAACCGCTCGTCTGCCGCTATATAGCTTCTCTACCTGCCTCCGCCCGGCGGGAGTCTTGGAAGGATAACGGTGTACGACCACCCAAGGGAGCACTGACCAACCGCTTCGAATGTCCCATGACCACTCGCAAGACCTCCGTCGAACTCTTCCAATGGGCCAATATGCCGCCCTCCTTTATCAACAGACTTGCCATCAGCGCGCTCAAGGATATCCTCTTCATGCGCTACGTCGCTTCCCTGCGTGAGGAGGAGGGAGGTACCTATGGAGCTCATGTCTCCACCTCACTTTCCGACCGGCCGCACGAACAGGCATCCCTCTCCGTGTCCTTCCATACGGACCCTCTTTCAGAACGGAGGCTCATCGATATCGCATGGGCTCAACTCGATTCCATTGCGCTCTGCGGACCGACCGACGAGGAGGTACGCCACTTCCGGACACAGATGCAAAGTGCTTTCCTCGAGAATGTGAAGGACAACGCCTGGTGGCTCTCGACGGTCAAGATGTTCGATCTGGAGGGAATAGACCGCTTCTCCCGCTTCTCCGAGTGCCTCGATGCCGTGACCCCGTCCTGCATCCAGGCCTTGACCCGTGCGCTTCTTTCCGAAGGGAACCGCACGCAGGTTATCATGGTGCCGAAACCCTGATTCCTGCTGTCCCTACCGTTTGATCCGACCCTCTGCCACTTGATAAATCAAACGTGCCGCCCCGAGTCGCAATGGACTCCAGGCGGCACGTTTGATTGTTCGGAGAGTGAGACCCGATGGGAGAGGAGGACAGAGTCGCCCCCCCAAAAAAACGTTTTCTTCCCTCTTTCTTATAGTTTCTTCACCGTTTCTTCTATGACGGAAGGGAAGTGCGCGTATTCCAGTTGATGAACGCGCTGTGCAAGGGTCTCAACCGTATCTTCCTTTTCAACCGGACAGGTAGCCTGAAAGAGAATGTCACCCGAGTCATACTGCTCGTTCGCATAGTGAATCGTGATCCCACTCTCTTTCTCACCGGCTGCAAGCACCGCTTCGTGTACGTGATCCCCGTACATTCCCTTTCCTCCGTATTTCGGCAATAGGGCGGGATGGATGTTCACAATGCGGTTCGGATACTTGCGCACCATCTTCTCCGGTATCTTCAGCATGAATCCCGACAGTACGATGAAGTCAATGCCATACCCCTCCAGCGTCTCCTCCACCTTCTCGCTTTCCTCCATCTCTTTCTTGCTGAACACTACTGTCGGAACACCATACTTCGCTGCTCGCTCCAATACATACGCCTTCGCATTGTTGCACATGACGACACGTATTTTCGCCACGTCCCCTTTACCTTCGAAGTGCTTCAGGATGTTTTCTGCATTCGAGCCGTTCCCCGATGCAAAGATTGCTATGTTAACAGGCATAAAAAAATTGATTTATTTTATAACAAAACTTAAAATATTGCACACTTTTACAAAATATGAGCAGATATAAGGGATTTTCCATTTAATTGTTATTCCACTTTGGATAAAATTACTTTCCTTTGCACCGCAAATTTAAAAAACTAAAATTTTTTTATTCACTAAATTTTTAAAGTTATGTCTGAAATCGAAGAGAAAGTAAAGAGCATTATCGTTGATAAGTTGGGCGTTGACCAGAATGAGGTTACCCCTGAAGCAAGCTTCACTAACGACCTTGGCGCTGATTCTTTGGATACCGTTGAACTCATCATGGAGTTCGAGAAGGAGTTCGGCATTACCATTCCTGAAGAGAACGCAGAGAAGATCGCTACCGTAGGCGATGCTATCAAGTTTATCGAAGAAAAGCAGAAATAATTTTTCTCTATAATTCTAAGATCGCCAAGATTATGGAATTGAAACGAGTGGTCGTAACGGGACTCGGTACTGTCAATCCTCTTGCCCTCAATGTCGAGGATACCTGGAAGGCTATCGCCGACGGTAAGAGTGGCGGCGCTCCCATTACTCATTTTGATACCACGGACTTCAAGGTGAAGTTTGCCTGCGAAGTGAAGGGATTTGACCCTAATCAGTATTTTGACCGCAAGGAAGGACGGAAGCTTGACCGCTACGCTCAATATGCAATGGTCGCTGCTGCCGAGGCAATCAAAAACTCAGGACTCGACCTCGATAAGGAGGACAAGGACGAGATAGGTGTCATCGTCGCTGCCGGCATCGGTGGCATGAGCACCCTTGAGGATGACCTGGGCTATTACTACCAGCATCAGGAACTCGGTCCGAAGTTCAGCCCTTTCTTCATTCCTAAGATGATCTCCGACATAGCCGCAGGACAAATCTCCATTAAGTATGGATTCCGCGGACCAAACTATAGTACGGCATCTGCTTGCGCATCTTCTACCAATGCTCTCATCGACGCATTCAACCTCATCCGACTCGGCAAGGCCAATGCCATCATAACAGGCGGAGCCGAGGCAGCGATCACACCAAGCGGCGTCGGAGGTTTCGTCTCCATGACGGCACTCTCCACTCGCAACGACTCGCCCGCAACGGCTTCTCGACCGTTCAGCGCAAGCCGAGACGGATTCGTGATGGGAGAGGGATCCTCTATCCTCGTCTTTGAGGAACTGCAGCATGCCCTCGACCGTGGCGCTAATATCCTGTGCGAAGTAGTAGGCGGTGGACTCTCCGCCGATGCCTACCACATCACTCTCCCGCATCCCGACGGTGCACGCCTCGTTATGCAGCGCGCACTTGCCGATGCTGGACTTCGGCCTGAAGAGGTGGACTATGTCAACGTACATGGCACCTCTACCGGTGCAGGAGACCGATCCGAGGCAAAAGCCATCAAGATGGTATTTGGCGACCATGCCTATAAACTCAACATCAGCTCTACCAAGTCTATGACTGGACATATGTTGGGCGCCGCAGGGGCTACCGAGGCTCTTATCTGCGTCGAGACAATCCTGAACGGCATCGTCCCGCCTACGATCAATCACGAAGACGGAGACAACGACGAGGAAATCGATTACAACCTCAACTTCACCTTCAACAAGGCACAGAAACGTGAGGTTCGCGTCGCTCTTTCCAATACGTTCGGATTCGGCGGGCACAACGCCAGTGTTATTGTTAAGAAGTTTGAGAAGTAGTCTTAAACAGATAGCAAGAAAAATAAGGCTCTTGACGTTACGCCAAGAGCCTTGTTCTTTCTACCATGACTTGCTCGGCTTCTCTCCCAAGGACGACTCGCTGTTCCACCTCGCCTTCCTCCATAATTCCTGCCGCCAACACGACCCCGACGGACACCCCGTCAATAACGAACGACTCGAGTTCCTCGGCGATGCCGTCATCGAGTCCTGCGTCAGCGAGGTGCTCTATCGCCGGTTCCCCGACGCTACGGAAGGTTTTCTCACCTCCATGCGTTCACGCATCGTGCAGCGCGAATCGCTCAACCGCGTCGCCGCCTCTCTTCATCTCGAACGCTACATCTCCGCTAATCTCACGCTCGACCAGCACAACCGCAATCTGCTCGGCAATGCTTTCGAGGCACTCGTCGGTGCTGTTTGCCTCGACCAGGGCTACGATGTCGCCTGCGACTTCCTCCGACGACGACTCTTTACCCTGATCGACATGGAGCAGATCGCTACACGCGAGGTTGACTTCAAGTCTCGGCTCTTCGAATGGGCTCAGAAGTCACGGGTCTCCATCTCGTTTGACGACCGTAACATGCCCATTCCATCCTCCGGCGATGCCGGATTCCATACTACCCTGATGGCAAATGGCATCAAGGTATCCGAGGCATGGGGATATTCCAAGAAGGAGGCGCAGCAGAAGGCTTCTCGCTATGCACTGCGCGATTTCCAGCACTTCCCTTCTCTCCTCCGTCGCGTCACCTCTTCCGCTTCCTGACACGAAGTCTTTCCGACAACCAAACGCACTCCATCTCCCTCCATCTGCCTCCATCTGCCCCCATCGCATCCCATTCTGTCCTTGTTCGTTTGGGCATTTGTTCGTGCCGAAAAAAATGTGTTACTTTGTCTCCGTTTACGTTTCAATGCCACTTCTCGTGGCTTTTTTCAACTATGGAGATTCCTCATTTGGCCCTTTTGCCTGAATTTCAGGCTTCCCGCCGGGGCAATGCCGCCGCGCTCTGGTTCCGCGACGGACGACGCAAGGACTGGGAACCCATTTCCTGGACTCTGTTCGCTCAGTACGTGCGAAACATAGCTTGCGCACTATCCGAGTTCGATATCACCGCCGGCGATAAGATAGCCATCTATTCTCAGAACCGCCCCGAGTCCTTCGTGGTCGATTTCGCAGGATTCCGACTCCGAACGGCTTCCGTTCCCATGTATGCCACTTCTTCCCGCGAACAGGTGGCTTATATCATCTCCGACGCCTCCGTCAAGGCTATCTTTGTCGGAGATCAGACGCAGTTCGACAACGTGATCGACATCCTCCCTCAGTGCCCTTCCCTCCGCATGGTCGTTTCGATGGACCCTGCCGTCTCTCTGCGTGATTGCCCCCAGGCATACTACTATTCCGACCTCCTGCAGCGTGGTGCCTCTTCCCTTTCTCAATTGCCGGACTCCGAATTCTCCGACGATGATATCGCCACGCTTATCTATACCTCTGGAACTACGGGCGACCCCAAAGGGGTCGTGCTGACTCACGGCAACTACCGCGCCGCTCTGCGTCTCAACGCCCGGCGACTCCCGCTTTCCGATAGGGACCGCGCCGTGGCGTTCCTCCCCATCTCCCATGTATTCGAGCGCGCATGGAGCTACCTCTGCCTCTTCACCGGGACACAGGTCTATGTCAACTACAATCCCAAGGAAATTCTCTCCACACTGCGCGAGGTTCGACCTACCGTGATGTGCTCCGTCCCTCGCTTCTGGGAGAAGGTGGCGCTCGGCATCCGACGTAAGTTTACCTCCGTCTCGCCGATGCTGAAAGGACTCTTCGTATGGGCGCTCGACCTCGGACGACGCTACCACCTCGAGAAGACACGCCTCGGCATACGACCTTCACGCGGCCTCCGCTTCAAGTACTGGCTCGCTGACCATATCTTCTTCGGACCTATCCGACGTACGATCGGCGTCGAGAACGGCAACTTCTTCCCCGTTGCCGGCTCCTCGCTCTCCGATCATATCCTCCTCGCTCTCCGCAGCATGGGCATCCCCATCCTCTATGGCTATGGCCTTACCGAGACAACGGCGACCGTCTCCTGCTTCGAACAGGGCGACTACCATATCGGCAGCGTCGGAACCGTACTCGATGGTGTACAGGTCAGGATATCCTCCGAAGGAGAAATCCTCGTCAAGGGACCGACCGTCACGCGCGGCTATTTCAATCGACCTGAAATCAATGCACAGTCCTTCACTGACGACGGATTCTTCCGCACTGGCGACTCGGGACGCTTCGACGGGGCTCATCTCATCCTCACCGAACGGATCAAGGATCTCTTCAAGACCTCCAACGGGAAGTACATCGCTCCGCAGCAGATAGAGATGCGTCTCTCTTCCATCCCCTATGTCGAACAGGGTATCGTCATCGGTGACCGCCGACCTTACGTGACGGCAATCATCGTACCGGATATCGACGCCCTTTCTGAGGAGGCACGACGACTCGGAATCCCCGCCGATGACGTTGATGCGCTGCTCACCGACCGACGAATCTACGACCTCGTCTATTCCGAGATTCTCAAGGCTCAGAGCGATATGGCTCCGTTCGAACAGGTCAAGAAGTTCGCTTTCATCCGTAAGGGTTTCTCCATCGAGGGCGGCGAACTGACCAATACGCTTAAGTTCCGGCGAGCCGTTATCATGCACCACTACGAGTCAGTCATCAACCAACTCTACGGAAAGGTGACCAACACGTCCTCTTTCTGATCCCCACCTCACAAAGAGGATATAGACATCCGCATACGAAGTTTTTTTATTCATAATTTTCTAACACAAAAACCTATGGTTACAACAGACTTGCTTAAAGATATGCAAGAACGCGAGGAAGCGTTGAGGAGGTATCTTTGACGTCGATGGGAAACGAATCAAACTCCAGGAAGAGGAACTCCGCACTCAGGACCCCGATTTCTGGAACGACCCTAAGGCGGCAGAGATACAGATGAAGAAGGTCCGCACGCTTAAGCAGTGGATCTCTGGCTACGAAGGAGTGAAAGCAGCCGTTGACGAACTCTCTCTCTCTTTCGATTTCAACAAGGAGGGCGTCACCTCCGATGAGGAACTCGACCAGGCGTACGAAAAGGCAAAGACGCTCGTCGAGGATCTCGAGATGAAAAACATGCTTCGCAACGAGGAGGACTCTCTCGGTGCCGTGCTCAAGATCGTGGCTGGCGCCGGAGGCACCGAGGCTCAGGACTGGGCTCAGATGCTCATGCGTATGTACCTGCGCTGGTGCGAACGACATGATTTCAAGACCGAGATCTCCAACTTGATCGACGGCGACGATGCCGGTATCAAGACCGTGACGTTCAAGGTCGAGGGCGACTATGCCTACGGTCATCTCAAGAGTGAGAACGGCGTCCACCGACTCGTACGCGTTTCGCCTTTCAACGCACAGGGGAAACGAATGACTTCCTTTACCTCCGTCTTCGTCGTACCGCTCGTGGACGACACCATCGAGATTGAGATCCAGCAGGCAAACCTCTCCTGGGATACCTTCCGCTCCAGCGGTGCTGGAGGACAGAACGTCAATAAGGTCGAGTCCGGAGTTCGGCTCCACTACCGCTTTACCAATCCCGTTACAGGACAGCCCGATGAGATCGTCATCGAGAACACCGAGAGCCGCGACCAGCCGAAGAATAAGGAGAATGCTCTCCGACTGCTCAAGTCGCAACTCTACGACCTCGAACTCGAGAAACGGCGACAGGAGGTGGCGAAGGTCGAGGCAGGAAAGAAGAAAATCGAATGGGGATCGCAGATCCGTAGCTACGTCTTCGACGACCGACGCGTCAAGGACCACCGAACCGACTACCAGACGTCCAACGTCCAGGCTGTAATGGACGGCGACATCGACGCTTTCATCAAGGCGTACCTCATGCAGTTCGGAGGAGAATAGGTGTTCCTTATTTTAAAAAAAGGGGGGGGGGGAAGAGAAAGGGTTTCTCTATTCCCCTCCTTTGACTAACAAGAAATCAAGATGGATCGTAATGCACAGATTATTCGTACCAGCTGGATCGGCATCCTGGCCAACGTCCTGCTGGCTGGATTCAAGGCCTTGGTCGGAATCCTGGCCAATAGCGTGGCTGTCATAATGGATGCCGTCAACAACCTCAGCGACGCCATGTCAAGCGTCATTACTATTGTCGGGACTAAACTCTCGCAGCGGCCGGCGGACCGGAAACACCCGTTCGGATTCGGACGCATAGAGTATTTCAGTGCCATTGCCATCTCGGTCATTGTGATCTCGGCTGGCGTCACCTCGCTCGTCGAATCGGTAAAGAAGATCTTGGAACCAACCTCTCCCGACTATTCCTCCGTGACGCTCATCGTCATCGTGGTGGCGATAGTGGTGAAAATCCTGCTGGGCTTCTATGTCAAACGAAAGGGCATGCAACTGAATAGCGATGCACTGAAGGCATCGGGTTCGGACGCATTGTTCGATGCCGTCATCACCCTCGCCACCCTCGTTTCCGCCGGCATCATGCTGTTGTGGAACGTCTCGCTTGACGGGGTGCTCGGTGTCCTCATCTCTCTGGCCATTATCAAGGCAGGTGCCGAGATGCTCACCTCGCCTGTCAACGAACTGCTCGGTACCTCCATCCCCGCTTCCCTTACAGAACAGATCATAAAGGAAGTGTCGGAGTTCGAGGGTGTTCATGGGGTGTTCGACCTGATTCTGCATAACTACGGTCCCGAGGTGAAGATTGGATCGTTGCACGTCAATGTCTATGATACGATGTCGGCTCACGAGATCCATGGACTCACGCGTCGTATCACCACCCAGATGTACGAACGGCATGGCATTATCCTCACCGTCGGCATCTATGCCATTGCTACGGGAAACAATCGCAACGCTCTCCTGCAGGCTCAGGTCATGCAGACGTTGGCAAAACGTCCCGACGTGGTCCAGGTTCATGGGTTCTACTATTCCGAATCCGACCATTCCATTTCCGTCGATGTCGTCCCCGATCTCTCCGTTCACGATGAGGACCTGTTCGTCCGTCAACTGATGGAGATGCTCCAGCCGCTGGTTCCGGATATGAAGGTGACGGTCGTCGTGGACCACAACTACTCTGAATAGCACCTACGCCTTTCTTTCCTCCTGATTTTACGAAAGAAAACGTCTGTTTATGGACACGAGAAACGATTATTTTCGCAATATCCAGGCCCACGCCTTCCAGGACTGTCAGATCCATTCCTGCCCCGAATTGCTGGAGTGTATCCGTTCCGTAGGCTTCCTCCCTCTGCTCGAAAGCGCCGTGCCGGGATTCTGCGCCGAGAGTATCATGGCGGAGGAGTGCCGATTTACCCAGTTCCCGGACGGTACGTGGGAATGGCCACTCTGGCAATGGAAAGGATCCGTCATCCGCGAGGGAGGATGTCTCTATGGCAGGTTCTTCAACGGGAAGGCTGGATTCATCAGCCGTGAGTGGTGGCCCGACTTCTACAACTGGCGACGTAGCCGACACGCTCAACCCGACGAAGGTTCTATCGAGGATGCTATTCTCACCACGCTCAGGGAACACGGAAGCATGATCGCACGCGAACTGCGCAGTGCCTGTGGCATGACGGGTAAGAACATGCGTTCAAAGTTCGATGCCTATGTCAACCGACTCCAGATGGCTACCTATGTCGTGACCGAGGATTTTGTCTATCCCCGGGATAAACACGGACGGGAATACGGATTTGGTTGGGCGCTCCTTACGACTCCCGAACGATGGATCGGACGTGAGAACTGCCTTTGCCAGCACACACCGGACGAGTCATACAGCCGTATGGAGCAATATCTTACCTCTCTCTTACCGAAGGCAACATCAAAACAGATCTCCAAACTCCTCCGCTAACCCTCCTGACTTTCCTCCCCCCCTTTTTTCTTGCATTGTCCACCTATAGTCCAATTTTGGAGCAAGCCGAGA
>DGSL01000021.1 GCA_002393965.1 Bacteroidales bacterium UBA4363
ACAAGACATTTTGGGCTTCGCCTCGGGATAACAAATTTTATTGTCCGATAGCCTGTCGGTATTCCAGTAGTTTGTTTTGGTAGTCGGCGAAGGCATCGGTGCGTCGGTCGAGCGATTGTTGGTAGAGCAGTTGTGCTTCAAGGAGGTCGGTCATCTTTGAAGTGCCTGCCTGATAGAAATTACGGTTCAAGCGTAGATTTTCTTCAGCTTGTTCGATGCTACGTTGAGACAGAAGCAGTTGCTGGTAGGCTTCCTCGACGCCATTCCATGCGTTCTGCATATTGATCTGCAGCAGTTGAGCGTTCTCTTCTAACTGTTCTTGTGCCTTCTTCTGCTCCACCTTACGTCGTTGGATGGCATGGGAACCAGCCCACCAGTCGGAGATGGGCACGCTGACTGTAGCGAAGACCATGGCGAAGGAGTGATTGTTATCCAACAGGTTGTGGTAGTTATATCCTGCTCCTACAGCCACTGATGGCAGGTTCTGACCAATAGCCAGTTTCTTTTGCAGTCTGGATGCTTCTACCTGTTTGTCGAGCAAGCGATACTCTGTTGTTCCCAGTAGAGCCTGCTGATGGTTCTGTCTGGCAATGAGAGGAGAAGGAATTTCGGAACGATAGGATATGGCAAATGTGGTATCGTGGAAGCCGCAGTACTGAGCCAAGAGCAGCCGGACGACAGAGATTCCGTTCTGCAGTTTCAGTCGCTGACTGGCGATGTCGTTCTGTCGCAGTTGAACCTGCAACAGGTCGTTGTGCATGGTCAATCCAGCCCGTACCGCCACGTTGACATCTTTGTGTATATCAGCGAGCAGGGCATCAACCGCCTCGATGGTCTTCATCTTCTCCTGTAGCGATGCTAATTGCCAGAAATACTGTTCTGCTGTTTTTTCGACCTGGTTTTGGGAGAGTTGCAGTTGCAGTTGGCTCACATCCTCGCCCAGTTTAGCAAGTTTATAGCCATTGACAATCTGTCCGCCAGCGAAGACGGGTTGTACGGCATGGACACCAGCTATGATGCCGTTCTTCATCATTGAGACGCCAACGGGATTGCTCAAGGCGGCGATATCCTCGGCAGACATGAGAGAGGGCAGAGAGGATGCCAACGAAGAGGGCAGCGATTCGGAAGGAGTAAATTCTGTCTGTACCATTCCTTTATTGGCATTGAACCAGAGTCCTGTTCCACTGACGTCAGGGAAAAATTTGGTAAAGACCTCCTTCTGTTGCAGATGTGCCGCGTCGATGTCGTAATGAGCATTACGGATGGCGATATTGTTATGCAGGGCGGAGTCCTTGATCTGTTGCAGGGTAAACGACTGCTGGGCTGCTACTGTAAAGAAACAGCAGATAAACCAGGAGATAATAGTTATTCGTTTTTTCATAAAACAAAAGTTTTGTCACGGAAGTCGGTGTCTTCCATATTTTGTCATGTAAAGCCTTTTCTTCTCTATGAGCAGAGTCCAAGAAACTCGTCTCTAAAAAAAGTTTTTCTCGGCTTATGTTAAAAGTACGCCTTGTCAATTATTACAGTAATCACTTCAAGGATACCTTCCAGTAGATAACGGGCAGCATGGTGACTACCATGATGAGCGATCCGATACCGCCAGCGAAGATGGTGACTCCAACGGGCATCCAGAACGAACTTTGTGCAATAATCATAGGCACTACACCGACTGCTGTTGTGGCAGTGGTGAGGAAAATAGGCACCATGCGTCGTTTGCCTGCCTCGTATGCAGCTTGTCTGACTGCTTCGTTATATTTCTGACGGTCAACGGTCCAGTCTCCGTGTTCGGATATGTATTTCTTTATCAGATCTATGGCATGTTCGAAAATAAGAATCTCGTTACGCATGATCATTCCCATCAGGGTAATGAGTCCGAAGATGGATGTGAGTCCGAGTGCACGGTTCATCAGTCCGAGTCCAAGCAGAGTTCCTGGAATCATCAGAGCGAGAGCAGCCATACAGACAGAGGTGACGCCGTACTTCTTGAAATTGAACAGCAGGAAGAAGAATACGATAACCACGGCGATGGCGATACCGCTAATGACCTGTGGCATTGCCTCGTCGCTATACTCCAGTTCTCCGCCGACCTCTGAGCGCACCCCTTGTGGCAGTTGTATTTCCTCCTTCATGATGCGAGCGATCTCCTTCTCGACGGCTGTAGTATAGACATTCTGGGCAAACTGGGCGGTCACTGTGATGCAACGTTCTCCACCACGGTGAACAATACGGCTTTCGCTCCACTTCGGTTCTACTTTCGCAATTTGTCGCAGCGGCACGGTCGTATTGGCTGAAAGTTGATTGTTCAGGTTTGAAATTTGTGATCCTGCGGATGCTGCCATGCTCACAGGCGTTGCGATGCCGAGATTCTCCACATCGCTAAATTTCATATCGGCATCGTCCTTTACCACGATGGGTACTTCGTAATTGTCTTCCCAGACTTCTCCCACGCGCAGGTCGCTGCAGGTAGCACCCAGAGCCAGTTGTGCGGAGGTGCGTGTAATGCCTAACTGTGCGGAAGTAACGGGGTCGATTGTCACATTGACAATTGGATAGGGTTGGAAAAAATCCGTGTGTACCCATTCCAACTCGGGCATTTCACGCATGCGTTCCATCAGTCGTTCTGCCGCCACGTGCAGCGAATCGAGGTTATCGCCGTAGAATCGGTATTCCAATTCATTCACCTCAAGATAGTCCAGTCTCTTGAACTTCACGTATGCATTGGGGAATGCCTCGCTGAGTCTGGGTTGATACGCAGACAGGAGGTCGAGAGTAGCATCCTTACTTTTGGTATTGACGATGAACTGAGCAAAGTTATCACCAGCCATCTGCGGAGCATAGACATCCATGAATCGTGGAGAGGAGCAACCGATGAAACCGGTAATGCCTGTGATGCGTTCGTCTTTCTCGAGAGTGCTCCTGACGGAATCTGCCACGAAACGTGTATCAGCCAAACCCTTTCCATCGGGAAGAAATATCTCAATGGCAAACTGGTCACGGTCGGCATAGGGGAAGAGTCGAACCTTGAGAGAGAAAACGAAGAGTAAAGAGAGCAGTATGACGCAGACGCCAGTTCCGACAGTCATCCAAGGATGGGAGAAGGTCCAGTCCAGCACTCTGTTATAAACATTCTGTACCCATTGAGTAATGGCATTGCCGTCGGTTTTTACCTTTTCGGGCTTTATGATGCGTGTTTCCAGGAATGGGATCACTGTGACGGCCAAAACCAAAGATACCATGAGGTTGATGGTGATGGTTATGGGGAAGTCCCTCATGGCATCGAGGAACATTCCTTTCAGTGTGAGGAGGAATGGATAGAAAATGGCGCAGATGCAGATGGTGGCAAGCATCATCGGCATGAAATACTGCCGTGCTGACTCGATGGCAGCATCGAAAGGTTTGAATCCTTTGTTCAGATATTCCAGGTAGCCGTCGATGACGACGATGGAGTTGTCGACTATCATTCCCAGCACCACAATGAGAGCTGCCAGCGTTATGATGTTCAGTTCAATACCCATGAGATACATCACGGCGACGCTGACGAAGGTGCTCAGCGGAATCGTTGCGGCAGCCACGATGGCAGATCGAATGGGAAACAGCACCATCATCACCAAAATGATGATAGCCATGGAAATGAGCAGGTCGCGCAGGAACTCGCTCACGCTCATAGCCACTACCTTTGGCTTGTCCGCAATGCGTGTCACGATTACATCGTCTGGCAGTTCGTTCTGTCGGAATTCGTTCAGGACCTTATCTACTTCCTGACCGTATTGCACCACGTTGTTGCCTGGTATCATCTCCATTGAGAGCAGCACGCACGGGTGTCCGTCCTGTTCGATGCGACTTGCCAAGGGGTCATACTCACGCTTGACTTGTGCCACGTCCCTTACACGTACCATTTTACCTGAGGCGGGATCGTTGAAGATAATCATATTGGCGATTTCCTCCTCTGAATTTTCCGTTGCCTCTACGTGAATAGGCACCTGATGGTCGTCGTCGCTAATAGAACCACTCATTGTTGTAATCGCCTGTGCTTGCAATCGAGAAAAAAGCATTTGCTGTCCGATGCCATAGGCTTGCAACCGTTGGCGGTCTATGTAGAGCGATATCTGTTCCTTCTGTTCGCCGAACAGTTTCACGTTAGCGACACTGGGTATTCGTCTGAGACGGTCGGAGAGGTCGTCGCTATACTGTTTGAGTTCACGGTAGCTACGTTGGTCGCTCTCGATAGCGATGAGCAGTGCGGACGTGTTTCCGAAATCGTCATTCACAATGAGAGCGAGGACTCCACCCGGCAACTGTCTCTTGAATCCGTTCAGACCGTGTTTGATTTTGCTCCACACCTCGTCTTTATTGTTGACCTCGTCATTGAGTTTCACCATTACGATACACATGCCGTTCTGAGAGGTAGTGGTTGTTTTCAACCGGTTTACTTCATCGAAGGTAAAAAGGTAGCGTTCCAGCGGTCGTGCCACCTGCTGTTCGACCTCCTCACTGGTTGCTCCGGGATAGACAGCCACGACGACACCTTGTCGTATGGTTGCATGAGGGAACTCATCCTTCGGCATGACGTACATTCCGTAGATACCCAGAATAAACAAGATACATACGAAGAGCAGTGATATTGAGTAATGCTCCAAAGGCCATCGGAGCCAGTCCAACTTCTTTTCCATCATTCTAATTTCTTATTTCCTACAGTCATCAATAAACCACCTTGGTATTCTCGCTCAGTTTCTGCCAACCTTCAATGACGATGCGGTCGCCTACGTTCAGTCCATCGGATATATTGACATAGTTTCCTTGAGTCTGTCCTATATTCACTGTCTTGCGGTGGGCAGAACTATCCTTTGCTACCGTCCACACAAAGAGTCCATTATCTGTTTTCTCCTGCACTGCTGTCACGGGGACGTATATCTGTCCATCCGTTTGTGACTGTTCTGTTTCAAACTGAACAGACGCCACCATCCCAGGAAGCAACTTTTGGTTATTGTTAGCCACATTGATCCTGATATCGTACGTATGGGTGAGAGCATCGGCCTGTACTCCTTTTTCTATCATCCCCCCCTGGTAGATGCCATTGATGGCATCGACCCGTATATTTGTCGGAGTCGTTGTATTGATGCCAGACAGTTCGGATTCAGGTACAGCGACCTTTACCTTGACGGTTGATATATTGAGGATAGTAACAACTGCCTGTGAAGGCAATGCTGTTTCTCCTGCCCTTATGAGTTTTTTTCCAATGATTCCGCTTGTGGGCGCAGTGAGTCGGCAGTCGGCGAGATTTTTCCTTGCCACTTCCAGTTGAGACTTAGCCTGCGCCACCTTGCTCTGTATTTCCACCCACTGGACTTCTGGCAGGGACCCGTTGTCGTGCAGCATTTTGTAGCGTGCCAGCGCATCGTTGGCTTGCGTCATCTGAGCCTCTGCCCCGGAGAGCAGGTTGCGTGCCTGAGTGTCATCCATCACGGCAATCAACTGCCCTTTTGTTACTGTTTGCCCTTCGTTTACCAATACGCGATTCACGACACCCATGCCTGTGAAACTCACAGCCGTTGCCTCACATTCTTCAACGATGCCCACGTATGAGAGGGCATCATCTGTCATTCCAGGAGCCACCACTTGAGTCAAAACTCTGACAGGGGCCTTCTCATTCTGTCCTTTCTTCTGTCCGCAACTGGTCAGTACGATTGCTGAAAGTAATATCCAAAAACACGTTTTCATCGCTATTCATTTAAATTTAAGAACAAAGAAAAGGCAAAATTGAACATTATTAATGTTCAAAATTACATCTATTCTTATTGATTTGGTATTTTAATTACAAATTGAATATAATATTTCCCAATTAAGACATGAAAAAAGTACAATGATGACTACTTTTACACCATGAAACAGCGAAAAGAGATAACTGCACAAACATTGGCCAACAGCGAAGACATTCAGATTGGCTATTCTGACAATGATATAGTAGTGGTGGACAGTATACAGCAATTCACCGAAGTCAACAGTGCGCATATGACCATGAATGCCGTCATAATATGTACCAATGGAAAAGTACAGGCGCAGATGAATGGAATGAAGATAGAAATGTGTAAGAACCAGATAGCCGTTGTTCCACAGAACATAACCATCATGGACGTGATGGTCAGTCCGGACTTTGACTTTCGAGCTTTATTTCTTACCAATCGGATTTTGCAGAGTTTCCTACGTGAGAGAATGAACATCTGGAATGAGATGATGTACATTCTCCGCCGTCATATTGTGACAATGAACGAGGAAGAGTTGCGGTTCTATACCCATTTTTACGACATGCTGACCCTGACCATCCGGAATGGTGACGGCAACCCGTTCCGGAAGGACATTATCCAATCGTTGTTACGTTCCGCCATTCTTGCTCTATGTGGAGCCATGAAGCAGAATGCAGCCGTTGGCAGTAGTCAGAATTTACTGAACGATACAGGTTCCTTTTCATCAGGCAAGGGGCATTTTCAGCGTTTTCTAGATTTGCTTCATTCTGCGGAGGTAAAACACCGTACGGTGGAGGCCTATGCTACAGACCTCTGCATCACGTCCAAATATCTTACATCAGTATGTAAGAAGAATTCCGGAAAGACCGCCAGTGAGTGGATTACGGAACAGGTGCTTGAGGATATCCGTTATTATTTACGTCAGACGGATTTGAACCTCAAGCAGGTTTGTGACCGTCTGGGATTCCCCAATACTTCCTTTTTCGGCAAGTATGTCAAGGACCATTTCGGCATGACGCCGTTGGAATTCAGAAACAGTTAATAAGGAGAAAGAGTTGCCTGGGAGTGGGGATGTGTGCCATCCCAAAATGTCTTGTGAAGCAAGACATTTTGGGTGGACGAGAAGGGCGTATGGGGTAGGTTAATGTTGTCTGCCCTCCAAGGCATGAACCATGTGTACCATGAATTCTTCGGTCGGGACGGACAGGTTGTGTTCCTTTGCAACTCGGACGACAGTTCCGCTGATGACATCGACTTCGGTTTTGCGTCCGTTGCGTATATCGGAATAGATACTTGTCAATCCATCAGGTGCAGCCGATAGGTGATTGAAGAGTCTTTCGGTCTGTTCTTCGGCGGAGAAATGGCATCCGATGGCGTTTGCGGTCATGCAGATTTCGTTGATGAGTTGTCTGCACAGGGTCCATGCATGAGGGTTAGAAACGACGTAGCCTTGCTTCACCTGCAGCACTCCCGATAATACGCTGGAAGAGGCGTTGATCATCAGTTTGTTCCATATTGTCTGGCAGATATTTTCGCTGCTAAGGCAAGGAAAGCCAGCCTTGATGAATGTCTCGGCGAAGGAGTCTATGTTATCGAACTCAGGTGAAACAGCACCCAAGCATGTATCGCCCAGTCCGCTATGGACGACGGTATAGGGATTTTCCCTATATGCTCCTTGTGCTGTTGTTCCGATGAGGATATGTCTGTCATCAGTGAACCGGGAAATCACGTTCTCGTGTCCGGCTCCGTTTTGCAGGGTGAGGATTACCGTATTGGGTCCGATGACGTTCTTGTTTGCCTGAAGAGCCTCCTGTGTGTGGTAAGCCTTGGTGAAGATCAGCAGCAGATCCACCTGTTCGTCATAGGAACCGTTGAGGAATGCCGGCACGTCGCTGTGTCGTTCTGAGTCGGCACGTCGGACGGTGATGCCGTGTTGGTTGATCAGTGCTATGTTTTCCCGGTTATTGCCCAACAGGACAACGTCAGCGACCTGAGAGAGACCGGAGGCATAGAGGAGTCCCATGGAGCCGGGACCTAAGACAGCGATTTTCATAGATGGTACTGTATGTTTATCTATTGAGAAAGAAAGACTCCTTTTCGGAACGGTGTCGGAAAAGGAGTCTTTCTTTATTTGTCAGTCATGCGAATCAGTTTGCAAAGACGGCGTTGAGTCCGTTGTCCACTCCGCTGAAGCCCATGAACGCAAGTGAAAGCAGACCTGCGGTGATCATCACGATTGCCACGCCCCGAACTCCCTTCGGGATATTGACCAGTTCCATCTGTTCGCGAATTGCAGCGAATACGATGAGAGCCAGAGCAAAGCCGATGGCGGTTCCGATGGCGTAAACGATACCTTGAAGCAGTGTATAGTCCTTCATGATCACGTCGATTGCTACACCGAGGACGCAGCAGTTGGTTGTAATCAGAGGAAGGAACACTCCGAGAGCGCCATAGAGCGAAGGAGACACCTTTTTAAGGATAATCTCGAGCATCTGAACCAGCGATGCGATGACGAGGATGAAAGAGATGGTCTGCAGGTATCCCAGTCCGTAGGGGTCGAGCAGACATTTCTGGATAGCGAACGTGACGATGGTGGCAATCGTGAGTACGAATGTTACCGCCATGCCCATTCCGGTAGCCGTTGAGACCTTCTTCGAGACGCCAAGGAAAGGGCAGATGCCAAGGAATCGTGACAGCACGACGTTGTTCACGAAGATGGCGGCTATAAACATGATTACGTATTCCATAACTATAATCTTGATTTAATCATTAACAAATTTTACTGTTCGGAGACTCCTCGCACCTTGTTTACGGCTGCGATCAGGAATCCCAACGTGATGAAGGCTCCCGGAGGCAAGATAAAGAGCAGGGAAGCGTAGTTCTCGGGATAGATGGTCAGTCCGAAAGCGGTCCCTGCTCCGAAGAACTCGCGAAGGAGTCCGAGAGCCGTCAGAGCGAAGGTGAAACCGAGTCCGATACCGATGCCATCGCATATCGATGCGAGGGCATTGTTCTTGCAGGCAAACGCCTCGGCGCGTCCCAAGATGATACAGTTCACCACGATCAGCGGGATGAAGAGTCCGAGTGCCTTGTCGATTTCCGGCAGGTAGGCTTTCAAGATGAGTTGCAGTACGGTTACGAAAGTTGCAATCACGGCGATGTAAACCGGAATGTGCACCTTCTCGGGTGTGATATTCTTAATCAAAGAAACGACGAGGTTGGCGCAGATCAGCACGAAACACGTGGCGAGTCCCATGGAAAGTCCGTTGATAGCGGAAGAGGTTGTTGCCAGTGTCGGGCACATGCCAAGGAGGAGAACAAAGGTCGGATTCTCCTTGATCAGACCGTTTGTGATATATTCAAAATACTTGTTCATAATCTATTCTCCTTGTATTATTTTGATTTAGGTGTTTTTATGTCTTTCTCCTGCGTTTCCTTTTCGGGGGTGGATTTGGTTGCCCCTGTGGTGTCAGACACGACAGGACCCTTTGGTTCGCAGGCAGTCTTGTAGGCGAGATAGCCCCTCTTGACAGCGAGGAGGAAAGCTCGGGAAGTGATCGTAGATGCGGTGATGGCATCGATTTCGCCACCGTCCTTGCTTACCTTGAACGCCTCGTCGTTCGGGTTTTTGCCAATGATATCGCCTTTTTCTCCTTTTTGGAACCATTTATCGGCTTTGGCTCCAAGTCCAGGTGTTTCTGTTGTCTTGAGGATGGAGTAGCCGAGGATATTGTCCTCATTGTCGAAGCCGACCAGCACCTGAAGATCTCCTCCGAAAGCCGTAGTAGTGCTTGAGACAGCCACGCCGGCTTTTTCACCCTCAGCGTTGTTGATGCTGTAGATGGTGAAAGCGGACTCCTTGTCCGTTCCCGGAAGCGTCATTGTGGTATCGATTGTCTGCGCCACCACGACGTCAGGGTCGTTCATGACGCTCTTGATTCCCTCTTCCAGTGCTTGTTTCTCGACATTGGCGATCGGTTCTTCGGTCATGTGATTAACGTAGGCAAGGATACCTCCCGTGATGACGGCAATGAGTGTCAGTACAACCGCCATGTTTGTCAATGAATCAGATAATTTCTGCATTTTTCTACCGTTTTAAAAAAGGTTGTACATTCATTTAGTTCTTTGCAGTCACCTCGCCGAAGCGTTTCGGTTTGCAGTAGTTGTTGATCAGCGGTGTGAACGCATTCATAATCAGGATTGCGAACGACATTCCTTCCGGATAGGCACCGAAATCGCGAATCATCAGTGTCAGGAAACCGATGCAAATGCCGTAGATGATCTGTCCTTTGGCGGTCATCGGAGAGGTGACGTAGTCGGTTGCCATGAAGATGGCGCCGAGCAGGAGACCACCAGAGAGGATTTCAGCCACTGGGTTCGCGTAAACAGGGTTAACGGCATGCATGATACCGGACAGGATGAATACGGTGGCTACGATGCTCACCGGTATGTGCCAAGTAATGATTTTCTTCCAGAGCATGAAGAGCAGACCGAGCACGAGAGCAGCTCCGCATACCTCGCCCAAACAACCGGCTCCGTATGCTGCGTCGGGATTGCCGAGGAACATCTGCAGAGAGTCAGGCAGTCTGTCGAGAACGCTTGCGTCGCCAGTCTTGATTGCGGTTTTCATGACGGAGAGCGGAGTTGCTTCGGTCTGGGCATCGATGTACCCCTCGATTCCCAATTGTCCGACGGTCGGCCATGTGGTCATCTGTACAGGGAAGGACACCAAGAGGAAGGCACGTCCTACGAGAGCAGGGTTGAACGGGTTGTTGCCAAGTCCTCCGAACGTCATCTTACCGACTCCGATAGCGACCAGAGCACCGATCAGAATGATCCATATCGGCAGGTTGGAAGGGAGGTTGAAACTCAGTAGAAGTCCGGTAATGATGGCAGAGCCGTCTGTTATTGTGGTACGTTCACGTCGGAGAATGTATTTCGTGATGGCCCATTCGAACAACAGGCAAGCCGCTACGCTGGTTGCACAGACAATGAGCGAACCGAGTCCAAAATAGAGGAACGAGACGATGAGAGCCGGGATCAGCGCGATGATCACGCCGTACATATTCTTCTCAACGCTGTCTGTTCCGTGGGCATGCGGTGATAATGAAACTATTAGATTAGCCATATTATGAATATAAGTTGATTACTTCTTTTTGTCTATTTGTTTACTTAGCCGCTTTCTGTTCTTCCGCAGCCTTTTTTGCTTCTGCTTCTGCCTTGGCTTTGGCAGCGCGTTCGCGGATGATGCCCATGACGGTCTGTTTTCCGGCACGGATATTATCCAGCAGCGGTCGGTGTGCAGGGCAGGTGAACTGGCAGGATCCGCATTCGATGCAGGAAACGATATCTTCCTGTTCGTCGCGTTCCCAATCCTGGTGTGCGGACAGAGTAGCGAGAAGATAAGGTTCGAGTCCCATCGGGCAGGCGCTCACGCACTTGGCGCAACGGATGCAAGGGCTTGGTTCCTTGCGGTGTGCGTCGGCGTCGGTGAGAACGGTCACGCTATTGGTACCTTTAACGATAGGTACTTCGATAGAAGGCAAAGCCTTGCCCATCATCGGACCTCCAGCCAGTATTTTGTTGTCTCCTTCCGGCAGTCCGCCGCAAGCGTTGATCAGTTGTGACATCGGTGTACCCATGCGCACGAGGAAGTTGCCTGGGTTTGTCAGTTTCTTACCTGTCACGGTCACGTAGCGTTCGAAGAGCGGTTTGTGTTTCATGACTGCCTGATAGACGGCAAAAGCGGTGCCGACGTTTTGAACCACGGCTCCGACATTCACTGGAATAGCCGGAGGAGCGGGAACCTGGCGTCGGATGACGGCATCCACGAGTTGTTTCTCGCCACCCTGTGGGTATTTCTTATCGAGCGGTACGATCTGGATATGCGGGTAGTCTTTGGACTTCTCCTCGAGCAGTTCGATAGCCTTCGGTTTGTTCGTTTCGATACCGATGTACCCTTTGTCAACCTTGACGGCCTTCATGAGCAGGTCCACGCCTACGAGGATCTCGTCGGGGTGTTCCATCATCAGTCGGTAGTCGGAGGTGATGTAGGGTTCGCATTCCACGCCGTTGATGATGACGCATTCAGCCTTTGCCGTCGGAGGCGGTGTCAGTTTGATTGCGGTAGGGAAGCAGGCGCCACCCATTCCGACGATGCCGTTGTCGCGAACGCGTTTGACGATCTCTTCTGGAGTCAGTTCCGGATGTGCGGAGAGTTTCTCGAGTTTATCGCTACGGTCGATGCCCTCTTCCCATTCGTCGCCTTCGACGTTGATGATGATAACCGGTTTGCGGTAGCCGGAAGCATCGACGGAAGCGTCTATTTTAGCCACTGTACCGGAGACAGAGGAGAAGATAGGAGCGGAGACGAAACCTCCAGCCTCAGCCAGGAGTGTACCGACCTTGACTTTATCTCCTTTCTGCACTACGGGTTTTGCCGGAGCGCCTATGTGTTGTGACAAAGGGAATATTGCCTGTTTAGGCAGTTCGGCTTCTTTGGTAGGGATTTCTGCGGTGATTTTGTTCTCGTCGGGATGAACACCACCGATTCTAAATGTGAATGATTTCATGATATTCAAGCCTCCTTTTTAAGTTCAATTGGTTTCTCCGCTACAGCGTCGTTCTTCGGAGTTTCGGTTTTTGCGTCCACTGACGTTGAATTGGTATTGATCGTCTCCTTAGGTGCATTCTCTGCTGCCGGTTTTGCCGGTGTGGCCGGTTTTTCGGCTCCTGGTTTCTTTTTCTCAACCGGTTTCGGGAAGTTGATGTCGCGGATAGCGTCGCGCGGGCATACTGCCTCGCATGCGCGGCAGAGTTTACACTTCTCGGCATCGATATAAGCCACGTTGTTCTCTACCGTGATAGCGTCGAACTTGCATGCTTTCACGCAAGCGCCGCAAGCGATGCAGGAGACCTTGCAAGCTTTCAGAACAGCCGGTCCTTTTTCCTTGTTCACGCAGCTTACCCACACGCGTCGTCCCTTGATACCCTGCGGTCGCAGTTCGATGATATTGCGCGGGCATGCTTTCACGCAAGCGCCGCAGGCAACGCACTTATTCTCGTCCATTTCGGGCAGTCCTGTTTCGGGGTTGATGTGAATAGCGTCGAACTTGCAGGCAGCCACGCAGTCGCCGCATCCGAGGCATCCGAACCCGCAGGCAGTCTCGCCCGCTCCGCAGGAGTTGACGGTGCGGCAAGTCTGCAGTCCGTCATACTTTGCGATTTTCGGTCGGTTGGCACAAGATCCGTTGCAACGTACGACTGCGACTTTCGGTGTTGACGCAGCCACAGACAGTCCCAGGATATCGGCGATTTGTCCCATGGCTTTCGGTCCTCCGACGGAACAATTGAGACCATCCAGGGAGCCTGATTCAGCCGCTTTGATGCAAGCGGATGCGAATCCGGAACATCCCGGGAATCCACATCCTCCGCAATTAGCCTGAGGCAGAGCCTCATTGATCAATGGCAGCCGAGGATCCTCCTTCACCGCAAACTTTTTGGAGCAGGCGAATAATACGACTGCGGCAATCAGTCCGATGGCTCCGAGGATAATGACAGGAGTGATTAAAAAATCCATAAGTTGATTGATTATTTAGTTTAAGTATTGATTTTTAGTATTCGTTCAGTAAATAGGGGTGTCAAGATTGCTTCAAGTGGAAGGCAAAGGAGCGTTCCAGTCTGTTGCGGAACAGGTAGAGTACGATATAATAAACGGCAACGCCAATCAGAGAGATCATGGCAGCCGAAATCTGAGACAGCGAAAAAAAATGGATTGAGACGATTAAAATGGCAAGGAGGATGAGCAGAGGGACGAGGAAAGCCAGCATGACGGCGTTCATGCCGGAGGACAACCGTCCTGTTATTGTCACAGTCTGTCCGACGTGGATATTGGGCGAACAGGCGACGTCGATGATTTGTTTTTTCCGGTCGATGGAGCAGAGTCCTTTGGCATGGCATCCGGCGCATGCCGACAGCCGTTCGATGCGAACGTGAGCGATGTTTCCCTCGATGCTTTCGACGATGCCCGAATGTTCTATCTTCTCCTCTGACATAGACGTTAATTTATTTATCAATAGAATTTTCCGATAGTGTGGAGTCCGAAGAAAATGAGACTCTGTTTCTCTGGCTTGAAGAAAGCGAGGTTATTTCCTATCACAAATTTAGTATTTTTCTAATAAATCGCCATTTTTTAGTCCATTTTCAACAGACTTTTTTTGTCAGGGTTAGATTGTTTTCGTTTTTTTTTGTTTCAGGAAGAGTTGGAAATCCGCCATTGCTCCTTTGGGAGTTTGTCAGGGTTAGGGACGGGTCGGAGGGTGACGCTCCTACGGAGTTC
>DGSL01000020.1:0-314 GCA_002393965.1 Bacteroidales bacterium UBA4363
GGAGAAATCTAAGGTATAGTCTTTTGCTCGTCTTGCTCCACTCCCACCCTGAATGAGATCTGTCGTTCCGTTGTCTTGCGCACAAGACATTTTGGGCGGCGGGTAAGGTGACGCTCCTACGGAGTTCTGATTGGAAGATGCGTATTATACAGGGACTCCGCTTCGCTGCATCCCTGCCTGTATTGTATCGTCCCTACGGGACTTGCGTTTGTCTTGTTTCACAAGACATTTTGGGCGGGTTGGAGGGTGACGCTCCTACGGAGTTCTATATGGAATAATACGTTTTTTACAGGGATTCCGCCCTTCGGGCTACA
>DGSL01000020.1:387-5694 GCA_002393965.1 Bacteroidales bacterium UBA4363
TATTATAACGTCCCTACGGGACTCTACGTTTGTCTTGTTTCACAAGACATTTTGGGCGGGATGGAGGGTAAAAAAAGAAATAAAAAAGCGCAGGATAGATCAATCCTGCGCTTGGGAAAACGAAACGTTCATTTTATCTTTCTTATCGCTCTACGTTGCCGAAGCAGTAAGGGTATTTACCACCCTCGCGATACTTGAGACGGTTACGGAGTTGAGCTTTGTATTCGTCCCAGTCATTGATGGAGCGGCGTGCGACGCCAGACTCCATGGCTGCTTTTGCAACAGCAACGGAGACCACCTCCAGCAAACGAGGATCGAAAGGTTTCGGGATAAAATAGTCGTGTCCGAAAGACAGCGACTTCAGTCCGTAGGCTTTCAGTACGGAAGCAGGGACCGGTTCCTTGGCCAGGGATGCGATGGCTTTTACGGCAGCGACCTTCATTTCCTCGTTGATGGCACGCGCCTGAACGTCGAGTGCACCACGGAAGATATACGGGAATCCGAGTACGTTGTTGATCTGGTTCGGATAGTCAGAGCGTCCCGTTGCGACGAGCACATCCTTGCGGGTCATGACTGCCTCTTCGTATTTAATTTCCGGGTTCGGGTTGGCCAGAGCGAAGACAATCGGATTTTCAGCCATGGTACGCAGCATATCCTGTGAGAGGACATTGGCGGTGGAAACGCCGAGGAAGGCATCAGCTCCGACCAGTGCTTCCTGAAGCGTATTGAGGTTACGGCTGGTGATGAACTGTTGTTTCTCTTCGTTGAGGTCGGTACGAGACTCATTGATAACGCCTTTCGAGTCGCACATCACGACATTCTCGCGACGTACGCCCATCGTAATGAGCAGATTGGTGCAGGCAATGGCTGCTGAACCGGCACCGTTCACTACGAGTTTGATATCCTCGATCTGTTTGCCCGTGATTTCAAGTGCGTTGACGAATCCGGAAGAAACGATGATGGCCGTTCCATGCTGGTCGTCGTGCATGAGAGGTATGTGGAGTTCCTCCTTGAGTCGTCGTTCGATGTGGAAGCACTCCGGAGCCTTGATATCCTCCAGGTTGATTCCTCCGAAGGTAGGTGCGATGGCTTTAACGATCTCGACAAACTTGTCTGGGTCATTCTCATCGATTTCGATATCGAAAACATCAACGTCAGCAAAAATCTTGAAGAGCAGTCCTTTGCCCTCCATTACGGGTTTGCCGGCGATGGCACCGATGTTGCCCAGTCCGAGCACTGCCGTTCCGTTGGAAATGACAGCCACGAGGTTGCCCTTGTTGGTATATTGATAGGCATCCATGGGATTGTCCTTGATCTTGAGGCAAGGTTGTGCCACGCCCGGAGTATAGGCGAGTGCCAAATCATCCTGTGTTTCCGCTTGCTTGGTCGGGATCACCTGCAGTTTGCCAGGACGTCCCTGTGAGTGATACTTCAGCGCATCTTCGTTTGTTAGACTCATGACTTCGTTTTGTGAAAGTAAGATTATGTATTTTAAGATTTCAGATAATTTCTCATACAATCAGTGCTCCAGTCAGTTCGGTGACTGAGTTCATGCCATTTTGGTCGAGGTATTCATTGATTCCGCATATGATCTCCTCTCCCACTGCGGGGTTGATGAAATTTGCAGTACCGACCTCCACAGCGCTGGCTCCGGCGAGCAGGAACTCGACGGCGTCGGTTGCGTTCATGATGCCACCGAGTCCGACGACAGGCACCGAGAGCACTTTACTCACCTGCCATACCATCCTCAGTGCGACGGGTTTGACGCAAGGTCCGGAGAGTCCTCCAGTCACGGTTGAGAGAACCGGTCGTCGAGTGCGAGCATCGATGGCCATACCCATCAGTGTATTGATCAGCGATACGGAGTCGGCTCCTGCCTCTTCGACAGCGAGGGCCATGTCCGTGATGCTGGTGACGTTGGGTGTAAGTTTGACCATCAGGTGTTTCGAATAGACGTTCCGGACGGCGCTTACGACCTCTTTTGCCACCTTCGGGTCGGTTCCGAACGTCATGCCGCCCTGCTTCACGTTCGGGCAGCTGATATTCAGTTCGATGGCTGGAATCGAGTCCAACTCGTTGATTTTCGCTGCCGTGGCGACATAATCCTCGACAGATGACCCGGAGACGTTCACGATCATGTTGGTGGCGGTATCCTTGATGTCAGGATAGATTTTCTCCACGAAATAGTCCACGCCCTTGTTCTGTAGTCCGACGGCATTGAGCATGCCGGAAGGAGTTTCTGCCATTCTCGGGTAGGGATTTCCCTCGCGGTGGTGCAGTGTGGTTCCTTTGACGATGATGCCTCCCAGGCGTGAGATGTCCATAAAGTCTGCATACTCCGTACCGTAGCCGAACGTGCCGGAGGCTGTCATGACGGGATTGCTGAGAGTCAGTCCCTTCCCTAAGTCCACTTTCAGATCTGCCATTTCAAGTCGTTGATATTGAATACCGGTCCGTCGGCGCATACGCGCTGATGTCCATTCCGGGTGTCTTCCACGCAACACAGGCATGCGCCGATGCCGCATGCCATGCGATTCTCCAGTGACACCTCGCAAGGGATGTCGTGGGAGGCGGCGTACTGAGCGATAGCCTTCATCATCGGGGTCGGTCCGCAGGCGAAGACGCCGTCGAACTTCTCGGAAGAAAGAACGCTATGCTGCGTGACAAAGCCTTTTTCGCCTAGGCTGCCGTCCTCGGTCGTGAGGAATACGCGTCCAAACTTTTCGTACTCATCGAGTTCGTTGAGGTCCAGTGCTTTGCGTGCTCCGAGCAGGAAAGTCGGTTCGACTCCCAGATTCCGGAACGCCGCGCCGAGCATGAGAAGCGGAGCCACTCCTACGCCACCGCCTACCAGAAGCGGATGGCGGTAGTCATTGTCCGTTGCGTTGAATCCATTGCCGAGCGGATAGACGAGGTTGAGCCGATTGCCACGTTGAATGGAAGAGAGCGCAGTGGTTCCCTTGCCTGCTTTCTGGATCAGGAGCCACATCTCGTTGCGTTCTTTATCGACGAAATGGATGGAAATGGGACGGCGGAGCAGAACGTCGGTCTGGTCGATGCGAACCTCGGCGAACTGACCTGGCCGGCAGTCCAACAGCGGAGATTCGCCACGCAGAATGAGCCGGTAGTATTGACCATTGGGCATCGTTGTGAGCGATTCGACCACGAGGTCCGCCATTTCCTTCTTCATAATCCGGTAATTGTCTTGTAATTTCTGTTAGAGTTGAACGAGTCCGGTTCTGAGTTGTTCCGAAGAGGACGGAACCGAACATTCATCAATTTTGCAAAGATAATGTTTTTCCACCTCTCCTGCAAAAGAAAGGTCGATAGCAAAAGAAGAAACAGGGAGCGACAGTGAAAAGAAAAGACGTGAAAACAGGAATAGTTTTCACGTCTATAGTGGTTGTCGGAAGTGATTAGAAATTATATTTAATAAGACTGACAAACAATCACTTAGTAGTCGAATTCTAAAGTGCATTCCAACTAAAGAAGCATCTTTGACCATGATGATCAGAGAGCAGAATTCACGCAGGATTCGATGTGTACATGGAAGGCATAAAAATGGTGTGTGTTTACTTGTTTTTCATCCATAGTTGGTCTTTGTTTCTCGCTTCAAGCGCTTTGGGCCAAAAGAGTTTCTCCAAATTAAAAATTATTATAGTCCCCCACCCCTATCTAGGAATAAAAACATACACAGAAAAGAAAGCAGACGAAAGAACAGAGTGGGTCCATAGTGGGGTAATATTGTTTCAACATTGCCTTATATATGACTTATGTATAATTCATATATGCTTTATGTATATCTTATCTATACTTTAACTATGCTATATCTATACTATATCTATGCCTTATCTATGTTTTATCTATGCTTTATCTATGTTTCAAGTATGCTTTATCTATGTTTCAAGTATGCTTTATCTATGTTTCAAATATGTTATAAGAGTGAAGTAATAGTAAGGCTGATGTGGAGTGGGATGCGAGGAGAATGCGAATGGAAGGAGGTGGCAGAACAAAGCCGGAAGGTATCGATGTGGCTCTAAAAGTGAGTGAAAAGAGAGGAAGAAGGGGTAAGATGTGAAGAAGAAGATCATGACGGAGGTTATGATAAAAAGAAAGAATGAAAAAAACGAAGGATGGTGGCAGGATAGAGAGAATGAAAGTAGAGAAAGAGGATGGCGGATGATGAAAAAAATAAGAGAGAAAAAGGAAAAATTGGAAAAGTAATGGAAGGTAAGTCAGGAAGGGAGAAGGATGGACAAAGGGAATACAAGGTAAGAGAGAAAGGTAGAGATAAGAACAAGAATAAGAATAAGAATAAGTACGGAGAGAGAATGTCTGGATTGAGAAATAAAGATGCCAAGAATAAGAAGCTAAGGGGAAGAAACGATTTTGCAAATGGACGAAGATGGACGTTTCATTTATATTGCCTACCTTAGCGCACCTTTTTTGTAGTCGGCGTAGGGGTAAAAGACGGAGAAGAAACGGGAATCAAGCTCCCATTCATGCCTTAAAAACAGGGTTCTCCCCTATTTAAGTTTAGAATAAAAAAAACACATCATAAGCCGTGCGAAGAGATATATTGCAAACACAAGAAACATCTATTCGGAGATAATCGAGCCATATATCTGTCCACTCATTCGGAGAAGGGGCAAGAAGAAAGAAAAATAAGGGACCGCAGGAGGTGTAGAGAAATTGAAAAACCGTGCCTCTCGCCTATTATATCAAATGAAAAGAAAAACAAAATTTAAGACATGATACAGGCTATACAATTTCTATTGTCGCTCACGCTGCTCGTCGTTGCTCATGAGTTCGGGCATTACTTTTTTTCCCGTCGATACGGTGTGCGTGTAGAGAAATTCTATATGTTCTTCAACCCGGGATTTGCGCTGTTCAGGGCACGGAAGGTGAATGGAAAATGGAAGTTCCGTTTCTTTGCCAAGAACGAAAAGCCGTCGGACGTGCCGTTGGAGGAATTGCCGGACGAAGACTGGCGTAAATATCCTCAGAACACGGAATGGGGAATCGGATGGTTGCCGTTGGGCGGATACTGTCGCATAGCCGGCATGGTGGACGAGACACAGTGGAACGAATCGAAGGACCACACACCAAAGCCTTGGGAGTACCGTGCCGCCAAAGCGACGCACCGCCTGCCCATCATCACGGGTGGAGTGTTGGTAAACTTCGTGCTTGCCCTGATGCTGTATGTCGCCATCCTGTTTACATGGGGTCGTTCCTACCTCCTATTCAGTGACGTGAAGCAAGGTTTTGAGTTCTCGGAGCTGGCGAAGGAATATGGATTCCGCGACG
>DGSL01000018.1 GCA_002393965.1 Bacteroidales bacterium UBA4363
CACCTACAGAAGCATCATAAGTATGAATTTCACCTCCTTCCTGGAACAAATCGTTCACATCGTTAGCATCTATTTTGACGATACTATTGCGTGAGTCAAGCACCTCACTAATTAACAATTCGGCATTTGTATTCATTCTATTTGAGGATTTCAATGTTGATTTCTGTCTCGAACTCACGCACATAGATGAAGTCTGTAATTGCGAACTCCATGTGTTCAAAGAGGTTGTGGAAGGCTCTTGTAAGGTGCAAATCCTTAGTGAGTTCTCTGTCGAGTCCCTCATTCCAATTATTATAACCCTCATCCATTCCAATGAAGCTTTCAAATGATTCGTCATCGCGAGGAATGGAGAGTCTCATCAGCGACACGCCATCGTTATATAACCTATTCCAACCAGCGTCACAGATAGCATTCCATAAATCCTGCCTGTCATCACCTTGGACGGGATGAAGTTTCGGGTAGCAGCAGCTGAAATAACATTTAGCCTCAATCTCGGCACCCTTGAAATCCGCATTGTCTTTGATGCTGTCCCAGATACGATGCGTCCTGTCATATAGTTCCCGCAGAGCTGCAGTCAGAACATCATTGAATGCGATGATGTCTGGGAGGATTTCTTCCTGATGGGCAAGAACTCGTTTGTTTATCATGTCCTTTCGTAAGGACAACAAACATTTGCAGTCTGGATAATCACATGGGGATTTGTCGTACTTCCATAGAATCTCATTCTCAATGCATTGAATGTCGTAATCGTGTATATCAACCATAGTTCACATTATTTTTGTGCAAAGAAAACAAAGACCTCCACCAACTGGTGGCAGAGGTCAAAGGAAAAATCATTATCAATAGAATTTTTGCGAAATATCTACATGCTGAACTACAAATAATAATGGAATTAGTCTGTATTATACTTCTCGAAGACTTGTTTGAACTCTTCTGGATAATTGGCTTTCAAATAAGCCATCTGATAGGCCAGCCAAGTGTAGCAAACAGCATGAGACTTTTGGTAAGTGTACATACCTTTAGCCTCCATTTCATTCCATAACTTTTCAAGGGCATTCTTTTTGTGTCCGTTCTTTATGCCACCTTCTATGAATTTAGGCTTCAGAACAGAAAGCACATCCATTTTCCTTTTACCGAGAGCATGTCTTAGCAAGTCACTCTCACCCCAACTAAAACCAGCGATCAAACGAGAAAGATTCATTATCTGTTCTGGATAAACAATGATACCATATGTATTCTGAAGGTACTTTTCCATACAAGGGATGATGTACTTTATTACTTTCTTTGATTTTTTGTGCTTGACGAGTGTTGGTATATCTGTTGGTATATCTTCCATCGACTCCGGTCGATACATACAGTTCAAAATGACCAAATCCTCAAAACATGTAGGATGAAGTTTTTGCAAGTATTTTTGCATCTCTTTTGAACTGAACAGAAACACGTCATCGGTTTGGCCTGTTTGGAAAAGTTCCATCGTCTTCTCATCATCAATCGGAATCGTTTCAATATCGAAATCCTTATCATAGTGAACTTTGACACTCGCACATATATCCCTCATATGGGAAAGTGTTTCAAGACCAAGGAAATCAAATTTTATAAGACCAGACGACTCCACATTCCATCCATCGTATTGAGTACAATTCACTATTTGTTCATTACCCTTTAAATCTTTTATGGAACAAGTTGAAATAGGTGCCCAATTAGACACTGGCTCGTCAGCAACAACAAACCCACAAGCATGGACACCTAATCCACAGACCTTCCTCTCTAACACAGCCACATTTGCAATTGCGTCACGCAAACTTGGACCAGCCTTTCGAATAGCTTTTCTTATCTCTGGTTCATATTTGATGTAATTCTTTATAGAAAGCCAAGAATAACCTGATAGGATTTCTTTAATAGCCAGAGTCTCAGGAGTATGCATTTGGTTTGCCCTTGCTACCGTATTGAATGCATTAGCTGTTGAGAATGCGCGGAAAGAAACTACATGAGCGCAGCATTCCTTGCCATATTTTTGTTGAAGCCATTCAAGGATACGTTCTCTTCCTTCCCAGTCGAAGTCGATATCAATGTCTGGGAACAACGTGCCTTCTGGACTTAGGAAACGTTCAAAAAGTAAATCATGCTTCAATGGGTCAATCTTAGTAATGCCTAAGCAATAACATACGAGGCTGCCAGCGGCTGATCCGCGTCCAGGACCGACCCATACTCCAAGCTCAGATTGGGCAGTATTGACTACATCTTGTAGAAAGAGGAAATAGCCAGAAGCAGTTCTCTGCTTGATGATTTGCAGTTCAAACTTCAGCCTATCAGAAACATCTTCAGGAAGCGATTCTCCATATATCTGTTTTGCTTTAGCAAAAGAAAGGTATTCCAGATAGTTGTCCTCCTTTTCCCTTCTCTCATTCCCGAACCCATCAGGAATGCTAATAGCAGGAACAATGGGAGCATGGCGTATGTCATAGGATTCAACCTTGTCAAAGATTTCCATTGTATTCTCCAATGCTTCAGGGACATCAGAGAACAACTCGCACATTTCTTTTCTGCTTTTCAACCAGCGGGATTGAAGTGTATCTGTTTTAGCAAATTCATCCACAGTCTTTCCTGTAGCATAGCATTGCTGGATATTGTAAACTGCCAAATCCTTAGGAGCAATATAACGAACATCATTGGTGGCTACAACCTTCACACCATATTCTTTCGCTTTCTGAGTTAGAACAGCATTAACCTTTTGCTGTTCAAGCATCAAGTCACTCGGAGTGTCGCTCTTTAAGTCATAATCAGCTGTACGCTGTAATTCCAGATAATAATCCTCCCCAAAAGTCTGCTGATACCATTTGATAGTCGCATCAAGCCCTGCAATGTCATCGCTTACTACATGGGAATATACTTCGCTGCCAATACCACCTGAGAGGACGACCAGTCCTTCATGGTGTTTCTCCAAATCCGCACGGTCTGTTCGAGGGCTTCCATAGAAACCGTCAGTCCATGAATTGCTTACAATCTTAATGAGGTTCTTATAGCCTGTCAAATTCTTGGCAAGAACAGTCAGATGGAACCCTTCCAAATCCTCGTGACCATCTTTTTTGTCCTTAGATCCATTCTTAGCCACATATAGCTCACACCCAATAATAGGTTTGAAAGGCTTCTTGCCGTTCTCTTGTCTTTCTTTGTTGATTTGGCTGACATCGTCGAAAAACTCCATGATACCAAACATATTGCCATTATCAGTAATAGCAATGCCTGGCATTCTGTCTTTGATGGCTGCATCCACCAATTTCCTGATACTTGCACATCCATCATTTATTGAATAATGGGAATGTACATTCAAATGTACGAATCTAAAAGCTTTCATGTTATATCACTATTATTGTTTTTGTGCAAAGTAAATCTGAACTTACGCCAATAGGTGGCATAGGCCCGAAATAACAACTAAATATCATGTGTAATTATGATTCAAACTGTAGATTATTTGCTATGCCGTGATCTCCTCTATCAGTTGTTTAGCCCTTTGCTCAACAAATTACATTTAGCAATAGGACTATTTTTTTCTAATAGAAACAGTGAATTCTATGATATGCTCCCAATACAATTCACGAATCCTTTTGAGAATAATCCAGTCACTAATGAAAAGATTATAATATTCATGAAAAACCTTTGCCATCAAGACTCTGAGTACATACCCCTCTCTCGCATACTTTATGATGGTATCATCCATGAAATCAGCTGGATATTCTTTTATGACACCTGTATGAATGTTGCTGAAACGATATGGTGCAGTTGAGCGTTTCCAACGATTCCAGTCATTTGCGTATTCACTTTTCTGTTTTTCTAATACCCTCTTTGCAAGAGAGGGCATGTTGAATGTGAATATGTCGTTAGGGCTTACATAACCCATATCCAAGTATGGTAAAGAAGAATGTTTCTTCATAAAATCTTCACATGTTGTGATATCTATATGATATAGGTTATTACCAACAAGAACTGACATGAGATATAGTAGCAACAAGTCATAGGCCGACCATCCGTGCCATACAATAACTTTCTCGTAATGTGTATAATCCTTTGTTATGAATTCCTTTAATTGGTTGAAAATGACTATTTTTTCTTGTAATTCCAAACTATCGAGAGACATTGCAGACAGCATTAGTTCTGTGTCCGAGAAATCCTTTGGAATATAATTGCATGAAAAATCGACTGGAAGATAAATAACCTCATCCTCTATCCCCATCCCGTAAAAGGCTTGTTTCAGAGTCCCTCTGTAACAAGCAGAACTGACCACGTGAAGAGTTCTTTCTTTCATTTTAGTTTGATTTTAATTTTTGTACACCAATAGCTGTTAATATAAGATTTATGCTGCAAAGGAAACAAAGACCTCTGCCAATTTGTGGCAGAGGTCTGAGGGAAATGAAATTTCTTTTGAAATTTATGCGGTTGAGATTTTACAGTAATATCTTCGCAAAAGACTATTTGTTATCTGTGCAACTCTTCCTATGCGAATTCATGAAATCAGGATGATTTTTTAGAAACTTACTGTATGCGGTAATCAATCCGTTGTAGTCGAATCCTGAATAACTAAGATGATATGAATTGATGGCTACTTTGTTATTTTTCTTGTCATAATAAATCCATTCACCCGTCTCTTCTTTTGAATCTTGTTCAAAATTGTATCCTATTTCATTAAGGAAATTGAGGATATGACTCCCTGTTGGTTCTATCGACTCAGAATATCCACAACAAAAGAAGATGTCTGCATTTAAATTATGAATTTGCTGTTTCAATTTTTTTTTATCATTATCAATTGCTTTCTTTAAGATGTCGTTAGGACATTTGTCCTCTCCCACTTCCTTTTTGCAATTAATTCGAGCAAAAGCATGTTTGTAAGAAAAGGAGAGTACCTCTTCATCATTGAAATCTAGCATGGGACGACATGCCTCTGAATTCAAAACACCATACAAGGAGTAAACTAAATTTTTGAAAAAAGATAGTTTGTGTAAACGAGGGGTCTCCAAATCGCTTCTTGGATTTATAAAAGATTCACTCCGCACATCCCAAGCAACATCATATCCTGTATTTTGGTCTTTCGTCAAATACAAAACACGTAAGGGCTCTTTGTCCCAAACTGCGTTTTCTTTTTCTTTATTTTCACTTCGCTTCCATCTATGTTTATCTTTGTCCCAGACAATCTCTCCCATAAACATTATACCATCATTAGCAAAATAGTCACCAAGATTAGGGCACTTGGGATATAAATGCTGATTTTCTTTTACATACTTTTTTCGCCATTCATTAAGGATGCGTTCGTTTTCTGCTACATAGTCTTTCAAAACACAAACGTTTTAACTGATAGTTTCTATATTCAACTTTTACAATATTTCTCTTGCTATCCATGCACATGCCTCTGCATCGGCAAGTGCGTGATGATGGTTTTCTAACATATAAGCACAGGCGGCGACACTATGCTGTCGTCCGCTTCTCTGATAAAAAATGTACTTTTCGTTTTGAAAACGTGTACTTTTCGTTTTGGGGATTATAATAGTTTTTTGTCTTGATAATATCTGATAGGGAAACTATTCCACTTTGTCTCCGTTCAGGAAATATCTCGTGCCGTCCTTCTCGATATAGATTATTCCGTTGCGGTCAATGATTTTCTTCACTTCTCTCTTTTCTGCTGTGGCTTCATTCACGCCAGTGGCAGGAATGGCCTGTTTGTTTGTGAATTTCTTCCATTCATCTGCTGCTTTGTATGCATCAATGCTTCCTGCTGGCACATACAAAGGAATGTTGTAATCTGACACAATATTATTAGTTGATGAATAATACGGAGGGTTTGTTGCTTCTACTGTCATGCTCGTCAGTCCTATGCATTCATAGAATGCGCTACCTCCAATGCTTGTGACGCTGTTCGGGATGGTGACGCTTGTCAGTCCTGTGCAGCCCTGGAACGCCCGATATCCAATGCTTGTCACGCTATTCGGGATGGTGATGTTTGTCAGTCCTGTGCAGTAGCGGAACACGCTACTTCCAATGCTTGTTACGCTGTTCGGAATGGTGATGTTTGTCAGTCCTGTGCATTCATAGAACGCGCTACCTCCAATGCTTGTGACGCTATTCGGGATGGTGATGCTTGTCAGTCCTGTGCAGCCTTTGAACGCCCCTTCTCCAATGCTTGTCACGCTGTTAGGAATCGTTATGCTTCCCATTTTTCCTTCTGGGCATTTTATTAATGTCTTCTTGTCTTTGCTGTACAAAACTCCGTCTATTGAAGCGTAGTTTAAGTTGTCTTCCGCGACATAAATGCTTGTCAGTCCTGTGCAGCCTCTGAACGCCAGTTCTCCAATGCTTGTGACGCTATTCGGGATGGTGATGTTTGTCAGTCCTGTGCAGCCATCGAACGCCAGTTCTCCAATGCTTGTGACGCTGTTCGGAATGGTGATGCTTGTCAGCCCTGTGCAGCGATTGAACGCGCTACCTCCAATGCTTGTGACGCTGTTCGGGATGGTGACGCTTGTCAGTCCTGTGCAGCCATAGAACGCCAAATCTCCAATGCTTGTCACGCTGTTCGGAATGGTGATGCTTGTCAGCCCTGTGCAGCGATTGAACGCGCTACCTCCAATGCTTGTGACGCTGTTCGGGATGGTGATGTTTGTCAGTCCTGTGCACAAACAGAACGTAGCGTGTCCAATGCTTGTCACGCTGTTCGGAATGGTGATGCTTGTCAGTCCTTCGCAGAACTCGAACGCCATATCTCCAATGCTTGTGACGCTGTTCGGGATGGTGACGCTTGTCAGTCCTGTGCAGCCATCGAACGCCCGATCTCCAATGCTTGTGACGCTGTTCGGGATGGTGACGCTTGTCAGTCCTTCGCAGCCATCGAACGCCCCTTTTCCAATGCTTGTCACGCTGTTCGGGATGGTGACGCTTGTCAGTCCTTTGCAGATATAAAACGCCGAATCTGCAATGCTTGTCACGCTGTTTGGGATGGTGATGTTTGTCAGTCCTGTGCAATGCCAGAACGCAGATTTTCCAATGCTTGTCACGCCATTGTTTATTACAACATTTTTGATGGATGAACGATAAGCATACCATGGAACTTGTGAAGTATTATAATAATCTTCCATCGCTCCCGTTCCGCTGATAGTAAGTGTGCCTGTTGAACTTACGAAAGAGTAAGTCACATTCTCGCCGCAGCTGCCGCTTTTATCTGCCCATGCGAGGGTTGTGGCACATATTGCCACAATTAGTGTAAATAACTTTTTCATTCTCTTTTGTTTTTGTTTGTTTTGATTTTTCTGCCGGTTCCTATTAATGTTGGTTTATAGACATAAAAAATGCGTGGAACTTTGTCGCTCTATTTGCATTTCGAGGTTCTGGACTGACCCTGTAAACCAAATATACACGAACAAAAGCCCACGCTGGAACGTGAGCGTTCATTGCTTGACTTGGTTTACATTTTGAAATTGTACAGATTCCGAAAAATGCGTGAAATCTTTCACGCCTTTTTTATTATCTGTCAATTTACATTCACTCCCCTGGAATAACGGCACGTACAGAATAACCGTTTTCGCGGAAACCGCCGTCGTAGTTGCTCGCGTTGTCTGATGTAAACATGACGACACACGCGTGTTCCGATCCGCTGGGATCCAGCGACGAGGACCAATAGAGGCCGTAAGGCCCAGCGTCGTCGAGGAGGGCACCATTGAAGCCGCGTTCGCCAGCAGCAGGCAGAAAAATGTGGGCATCATCCAAAGAATAAGAAGCAGATGGCTTTTTATATTCGTTATCCCATACTGAACCCTTATCAGCTTCCGCCTTTGCTTTATAAACAATACATCCTGCCACTCCACTACCATTATAGTCTTCTGTCCACTCCCAGTAGCACTCATTGCGAAGTTCCATTTGTTGCACCATTGTCGGCATCATCCACTTGCCGCCCCAGTTGACGTATGCGGCGTCATCCTCAAGGTCGAGAGTGGTCTTGTAGTCTACGAAACCGTTTTCGCCATCTCTGCGGACTGTATTGTATTTTGTGAGCTTGAAAGTTTCGTGTTCGTGCGACTTGTACTTATAATTGAGAAAACTATATCCTTCTTTGGGTTTCACCTCGCCCCAAGCAAAATAATCGCCAATTTCTTCCGGCTTAGTTGCACCGATGTTGCAAGTCGCCCACTTAGTCCCTGTAGGCAAACCGAGGTCAACCCATTCGTGACCGTTTTCTGTACCAATAAAATTCTTCATGTCATTCATTTTTTTGATTTTTGATTAGTAAATATATGAATTAATTATAATCCTCAAACATTGCGCACAAAAAAGGCAGAGTTCCGCCACTTACCGATTCGCTGCCTTCCTTTTTTTTAAAATGTACTTTTCGTTTTAAAAACGTGTACTTTTCGTTTTGGCGATTATATTGCCATAATTTGAAAGTTTTTAGAGTTAATGAAATAATTGAATCACGATACAAAGAAAACAAAGACCTCTGCCAATTTGTGGCAGAGGTCTGAAGAAAATGTACAAACTTTGATATTTTTATACGATTGGGTCGGTGCAGAAGTCCTTGCGCTTGCTCAGTCTTGCATAGTTTGTAATGTTTTTTTGGGGTTTAGAACGCAGATTGGACTGACTCACACGGATTCTTTATTTCAATACAGAATCATTCGGCAGAATTATTTAAAGATAAAATAAGATTGCCTAATTTTCTAGCCATATTTTCTTGATTTTCACCAAGGAACTTGAATCTGTTAGGATGAGAACTCCATACAATTTTTGTTTTTACTTCATTTGATAAGTAAACTGCTTGAATAGATTCTTCGAAAAGACTTTCTTGCCATATATAGTTAAACCCATCCAAATAATAATCCGCGCCATTATCCCAATTTAGTATAACAACAAAATCTGGTTTATAAGCTTTTATAATATGAGAAACATTATCAAACACTTTAGATTTTTTGCGTAGTAAATCTAATTTTCCCATATCAAAATCCTCTGCTGGCCGACCTTCATTTTTTATTAGAGTTTGAGTTAACTCCATACAGTTTATGTTTCCGTAACCAATCTCTTTAAGAACTTCTTTATCACAATCTTCTATATGATTCAAATTTTTAATCTCTTTTGTTCTTATATAGAGATGTAACTTGTTAACAAAACTCCAAAAAGAACCAGCGTTATTACCCCAGTTTTTCAAACTCTTATCTACATCAACTGGTAATGTGTTTTCTGTAAGATAATTCTCTAATTCTCCATTTTCATAACTTTTTAACATTTTATCTCTTTCAGTCCACCAATAAGTATCCCTTCCAACATAAAATATCTTTAATTGTGCTTTCTCATAATTTGGGAATGTGTAAGGGATGAACAAGCCATACGGGTAGCCACTTTCAAGATAGAGTTGTTTGTTTTCTTTAATAAACTCATTCAATAATGGTTTAAAGTAGTTTTCGTTTAACAAGTTTTTGCCTGATATGTTTTCCATAGCATATAGTTTTTAGTTATACAATACACTTCCCCAAATCTACATAATTCCTTCGTCAGTTTTTCACGCCCAAAACAACGGGACGGAGATCGCCGCCAAATTTATCGAAAAGATTTATGTGATTGGGTCGGTGCAGAAATCTCTACGCTTGCATTTTTTGCAATGTTTTCCCATCCATACTTCATCGAACTGGTTCATTGCTTGTTCGACAATTTCTGTGTCATCTGTAAGGATGCCAGCTTCAAAATTGCGTTTATCAGCGCCTTTCATGCCGAGACCCGCACCTGTCAGGTTTGCACTACCGATATATACTTCTTTTCCGTCAAAGACAAGCATCTTGAAATGAACACGAGGACAAAGAACTCGCTCCAAGCGATCATAGAGCACTGGATATTTGTCAAAGTCTTCCCGAAAGTTCGGTCCTGGCTCTTTTGCGTGAATGAGTCTCACCTCCACACCACGCCGAATGAGTTGGGCGATAAGAGCAAGAAAAGGCTTCTTTTCTTTACCCACCTCCACATACAGGTCTTTAATGTCGGCAGTCCCAATCCAAAGCATATGCTTCACGGATTGAACCCGTGATAGCACCTCTTTGTAATGGTCGGAGTTGGAGATGTAGATGAGCATATTTTTCAGATTTTATGTTTTATTCGCAATAGGAGAAAAAAAATAAAGTATTTACGCATCATCTAAGCATTTTAGGTGGCGGACAGGAACAACGGCATGGAGGATTTTTTTGCGAGCGCGCTGGTAAAAAACTTATGTGATGCAGGGCCAATCCTATTTATGAGTTGTGGGCAATGAATTAGTTCGACTGCAAGAATTCGCGGTAATTGTTTATGACATATTCATATATTCTCTGGTAAGATATTCCCCGAGCACTCGGATGGTATGAATTGAAAATAAATGTACCAGAATTCTTGTGGTACACGATTTTGTCCTTTTGAGGTTCAGTGATTTCATCTTTTGGAAACATATCTTTTACTAAACCATATATGAGTTTGTTTGTGCAGACAATCATATTGGGATTCAGAATCTCAAGCTCTTTTTTGAGAAGACCACCGTAGGTTTGGAGATGCTGGTTGAGAACAGCGTCGGTGCAAACAGGACCGCCTGGGTACTTTTTGCATTCCACCAAGGCGAAAGGATGAGAATTTATCAACTTCTTGACATCCTTAATATTCGCCACAACATCACCGAACCACCAATCTGCTCCCTTTTCAACCATTGACAATCCCCAAAGAAGGAAAGCAATAGGTTTGAGAATTGATTTGCTGACTCTTTTGCCATTGAATATCGGAGCAATGAGTTCCCTATTTCTTCTCTTGTTTTCCAACGCACCTGGATTGTCTTGCGGCATGTCTTTCAACCAATAGCGAATGTCTTCGTCCCATGTACTAACATCAAACTGATGCTGGTCTTTCAGGAGAAATGCTACACGCTTGGGCGATGCCATCCATTTTTGAATGGTATCTTCTTCGGGTTCATCATTTTGATACATTATACCATCTTTGGTGAAATGTGTACCCAATCGGTTTTTCCACTCCTTAAATAGAGTCTCTAATTCATCACCAATATTTATGTTACTCATATTACAATTATTTTAATGATTAAACAAATCTTACAATTTCCCAAAACAAAGGCAAAGCGCCCAAGAGCGCCTTGCCTTTTGCAACTTACTTTTTCGGCACGAAGGCATAGGTCTTGCCGTTGCCGCCGATTGATTTCGCTTCGCCGCCTAAAAGTCGCGCAGCGTTCTGCAACTCACCAAATGAGTTGTAGGTTTGAACGTTTCCGTTCGGGAAATTTAACTGATACATAAATGTTTAGTATTAGTTTGCCTCCACTTTACGGCTATCGGCATCTCCGTTTTTGTTCTGAATTTCTGATTCGTTTGGCCTTGCTTCTTTAATCAGGTTAATCAGGCGGTCGACTGCTTCAACCCTATAAGCCATCATCCCAATGCTAATTCCCGAATAAATGTCGCTTCGGTAAGCGTAAACAGCATCGGTGTTGGCGGCCAGATTCTGAAGGGTTTCAATGGCTTTGGCACATTTGGCGGCTCCATCCGAAACCTTTGGCAGTATGACCAGGCCGAAAACAGTGGCTCCCATCTGCCTTGCAACCCGTGCCACAAACGGCGCGCTTTTGGCCTCGGGTTCTTCACCCAAATCCACTTCTACAAATATTTTCCTGTTCCAACAATCTCTTTGCTATTTCTTCTTCATCAGAAACAAAATAATCATTATGCGGTTCTTTACCTATAATAAGAATATCAGCATTGGGATTGCCTTGCCCACAACATTCTTTACGATTTTTACAATCCTCCAAGAACTTTTCAAATAATTCTTCCCTATCCATATTGTGTATTGAATTTCGTTTTTTACAAAATTTCTCTCGCAATCCACGCACAAGCCTCTGCATCGGCAAGAGCGTGATGATGGTCTTCTAATTCATAACCACAGGCAGCAGCGACTGTCTGAAGTTGATGGTTTTCAAGTTCTGGCAATACTCGTCGTGAGACACATGGTGTGTCGTAGAACTCATAGTCAGGGTAGTCCATCTGATATACTCGAAACACAGCCTTCAGACACCCTTCGTCAAAAGGCTTGTTATGAGCTACGAGTGGTAAGTTCTCTATCAGAGGCTCTATCTGAGCCCATACTTTTGGGAATACTGGTGCATCCTCAGTATCTTCATGACAGAGACCATGAACCTCTGAACACCAGTAGTTATAATAGTTCGGCTCGGGTTGGATGAGAGAGTAGAACGAATCCACTATCTCACCATTTCGCACAATGACGATTCCTACAGAGCATACGCTGCTGCGCTCATTGTTAGCCGTTTCAAAATCTATAGCTGCAAAATCTTTCATTGATTACCATAATAAATCGGTTATTTTTTCCCACTTTCCTTCCTTGAATGCGAGTTTCAAGCGATGAGCGACCAAACTTTTTGCTGTACCAGGAGGGCCAAGCAAAAAGATGCTTTCACTTGCAATAGCACTTAGTAATGCCATTGCTATGATATGTTCCTTCTCGTACACTCCTTCTGAAAGGAGTTTAAGCAGCGACTTTATTTGAACGTTTGGTGTCATTGTGAAATAACCATTTATGATAATTCATTAAATGTCATTTTAACTATTTTATTTAGTATTTGTGAAATTTCAGTTTTTACATGCAAAAACCTATTTTCTTTGTCCCTTTGGTTTCCAGTCTTTCGCTGTCACAATAAACGGTCAACTCTTCCACAATGTTCCCTGACTCACCATGGAGGATGTTTCCAATCGTATAATGTCTGGCAATATTTTCTATCTGACCGCCACTGAAATCATACTTTGTGGCTAAAATTCGAACATCCTCTTCCTTCAGAACTGGTATCATTTCACGCCACATACTCATACGAGCCTCTGTGGTAGGTTTCTCGAACTTGATTTTATAGAGGAATCGTCGTTCAAAAGCTTTGTCCATGTTTTGTGCCAGATTGGTTGTGGCAATGAGGATTCCGTCTAGTGTTTCCATTTCTTGAAGAATGATATTTTGGATAGAGTTCTCCATCTTGTCAATAGCTCTCTCGGCTCCCTCCTGACGTTTACCAATGATTGCATCAGCCTCGTTGAATAAGAGAATGGGGGTCATACGACACTCTTTTGCTTTAGCCCGATAATTGTCGAATACTTGCTTTATGTTCTTCTCGCTCTCGCCTACCCACATGCTCTTAATTTGGGATATATTGACTTGCATAATGTCACGACCCGTTTGTCTTGCAAGTTGTAACACAGTTTCGGTCTTGCCTGTTCCGGCAGAACCATAGAAGAGGCAAGTAAAGCCACAACGGAACCCCGAGTCTTTCATGCGTGTTCGGATTTGTTTGTATTGTACGTCATCCAGTAGTCCGCCTAATTCTTCAATCTGGGAGCTTAATTTGTCGCCATAGAACAAACTCTTTGGTACTATTTCCTCGGACTTAATCATATCGCCACGTGCCTTGCTTTGATTCAAGGAGGAAAGGTTGAGTTCTGCAAACAATTGACGTTTGGCTTCTACTGTCATATGGAAAGATTCCCTGTCAACAAATCCGTCGTCGTTGTTGTACTCTATCATCTTTTCTGTAAGAAGTATATGTTCTCCATCATTAAGATATGACCTCATTCTGTTCCAGCAGCGTTTCTCATAAAGGAAATCGAGATCGCGGTACCTGATATTGTCATCATTGTTGTTCACAAAAAGATGAGAGAAGAGAATCAGCATCATTGTATCAACCTCAGACATGTTGTAACTCCGTACCTTCTGAACATAAAGTAGCTGGCTGTTACAATTGAACAGATGCCTTATCTTTTCAACAGTAGCTTCATAAGTCAATTCGCCATCTTTCCGCAAATCAAACACATCCTCTATCTCTCCGAACAACTCCCGACATGAAAGGCCAGAACAGTCTTTAGGAATGTACTTCTCATTGTTCTTAAAAGCCTCTACAACCTCTATGGGAACCCTATAGGTGATAGGGTTACCATCACGACTGCATCTGATTAGTTCTCTTTTTTCCAGAACATCAATCTCCTGCATATACCTAATTATTCTTGTTGTTCGACAATCCAGGAACTTGCCGAAGTCGCTTATGGTTATGCTGGTATTATCACTGTTGTCTACAAACAGTGCCATCATCATACTCTGCTCCTTGGTGAGTTCCATCTTTTCAGCCACATATTTAATATATTTGTCAGCCTTACGATAAAAGTCACTACTAAGCCCTGAACCCTTTGCTTTTTCCACAATCTGCTCAACTGCTGTGAGCAAATCAAGTTTCTTCCTTGCTGCCATTTTCTTATACATTTTTGGTTCATGTGAAGTTTTATGGTGCAAAAAAAACAAAGACCTCCGCCAACTGGTGGCAGAGGTCAAAAGAAAATTATATTATTTACTTAAATAAAATGGATAATTTGAATTTCATGTCCAATTTATCCAAAACTCATCAAATATATCACTTCCGCTTGATTCTATTATTTTGTTATCTCCAAACATGGCTGAAGTCATATCGTCCCACCCATATACTTCATATCCATAGCCTTTATATTCTTCGTTTTCCCAACTCTCTTTACATGAGAGAATCACATAATGTCTTTTAGACTCTTTGAAATGTTCATCAAGAAAATTATCAAAATAGATTTTGTATCGATTCAATTGGTCATCATGAAGGTGGGAATAATATTTGTTTTCTATGAGCACGTCATGACTGACACCGTTAATAGTTGCTCTTACCCATAAATCAATCTTGGCTTCTTGTTTCCAAGTCTCAACAACTACATCGTCTTCAGGTTTTATCTTTTGTTGAATGATTAAACCCAATAAACGTCTGCTATACATATAGAGCCTTTCTTTTCCGGTTTCACTGCTACACTCATTTTGCGCCCTTCTTAATGTCCAAGACACAACATAGTCCATGATCGTCTCACAATGTCCATCTTTCCCTTCGGTAGAATCTACCATAAATCGTACTGCCATAGGTTATCTGTTTTATAATTAATGATTATTGTCGGGGTATTATATCTCAAGGTAATGAAAATCTTTAGAATTTATTAAGTTCATTGATGAGAAATTCTATAATCATCCTTTCTTGTCCACTTTGTCTTAAGTATCTTGGATGATAACATCTATACGCTTTCGGTAATGAGGTATCTTTGAAAATAATCTGATTAAAGTTGTTTATATGTTTTATTTGTTCTGTTTGAAAATGACCTCCGCCAACTGGTGGCAGAGGTCAAAGGAAAGTGAACTTTTATCGAAAAGATTTATGCGATTGGGTCTGTGCAGAAATCTCTACGCTTGCATTTTTTGCAATGTTTTCCCATCCATACTTCATCGAACTGGTTCATTGCTTGTTCGACAATTTCTGTGTCATCTGTAAGGATGCCAGCTTCAAAATTGCGTTTATCAGCGCCTTTCATGCCGAGACCCGCACCTGTCAGGTTGGCACTGCCAATATAAACCACCTTCCCATCGAAAACAATCATCTTGAAATGCACACGCGGACAAAGCACACGCTCCAAGCGATCATAGAGCACTGGATATTTGTCAAAGTCTTCCCGAAAGTTCGGTCCTGGCTCTTTTGCGTGAATGAGTCTCACCTCCACACCACGCCGAATGAGTTGGGCGATAAGAGCAAGAAAAGGCTTCTTCTCTTTGCCCACCTCGACATAAACGTCTTTTATGTCAGCCGTTCCAATCCAAAGCATGTGCTTCACGGATTGCACCCGTGAAAGCACCTCTTTGTAATGGGCGGAGTTGGAGATAAAGATGAGCATAGAGCTACTCTTCTAATGTGGATTCACAAATCTTTTCATTGCACTCTAAACAAACCGATTTGTCTGTGTCTGGGAATGCTTGAGCGATAAGGCAATCAAGTTTATGAAGAAAAGATTCTTTCGTTTCTTTCTCATCAATAGAAAAATAGAAATTGTTTTCTGGAGTGTCAGAGTTTTCTTGATTTTTTAGTTTTTTCCCTTCCCAATTATCGTTCATTAGACATACAGTGTTGTTTGAGTAGTATATAAAATAATACTGCTGCTTGTATTGGAAAAAAATATTTGAGCCATATAAGAAATTTGTTCCAGGAACTTTATCCTCATTGTTAAGCATAATCATATCATTAATCAGGACTCTATCTCTAATGCCCGAATCCAAAAAGACACCTTTTGCACTAGGATAAATCGCTTTGTGTCCGTGATATTGATAAATCCAAGATTTTGGAATTTTCTGTATTACAAAATCTAACAATTTAGTATTAGACAATTGATAAATGGTGTTTTGTGCAAAATCTTGTGAAGGTTTGCATTCCAAAATATTTCTTTCTCCTACCATTAATTGGTATATAGGTCTTACTATATTATCATTTAATAAGTAATAACGCCAAGCCTCATCATTATTATTAAATACACCTTTACTATTATGCCATAATAACTTCCAAAAATTTTCAGGAGAGAAACGGCTGATTAATGCTTTCAAAAGTTCTGCATTGTCAAAGGCTTTGTTCATTGCCGACATATTAGGCTCTAAAATTTCTTTAAAATATGCTTTTGCATTGTTCCATTTACGATTAAAGACATCCTCCCCCCAATCATCTCCAATACTCTCTTTGGTAAACAAGAAACGAATAGCTCCTTTGAAAAAGGCGTATTTCTCAGCTTCGATGATGATTTCTTCCCAAGTTTTTCCATCCGAGCGTTGTTCTCCGTTAAGGATTTGTTTGGCTTTGGCGATTTCTTCTTTCAATTGGTCTGATATATTATCTTTAAATTTATTGTTAGAAAGACTTTCATAGAAAGTAGCAATATTGTTTTCGTGCTTAAATTTATATATCTCTCCTGCACGTTTACAATACGTAACAAAGTTATCATATTCCGAAACGTAGTTTTCTGCCATATTCCAAGCAAATCTCATTGCTGATTCGACACCATCAAACAAGATATATGTAAAAATGACTGACAATAATTTGTATTCAGATTTGTCAGACACTTTAATTGTGTCTTTACTCCAATAAGGTTTTATTGTCGGCGCAATTGTCAAGGCATACGCCAAAGCAGGGAAAGCATTATCTAATTTCAATACTTTTTCTATTGGCTCAAATTGGATATAGTCAGCGTAGTTTTTGTCATTTTCTTCTTTTTTGTTAATTACCTTCAGATTTTCCGCAATTGTTTTTTCCTCTGATTCTTGTCCAAAGGCAGCCCAATATCCCGACAAGAAGCGGACTATGAACTTGGCTATATTTACATCATATTTACTTGGGTTATCTTTATCCCAAAACGCAATCGCCCAATCTCTGTCCATAAAGAACTTCCACTTCTCTTTGAAACTATCCTTTGGCGCAGCATTGTTTTCAGGGAACCATTTCGTTTCTACTTTATTGGTATCACGTAACAACTTTTCAATTTTGGATTTCAAATTTTCAAAAGCAGTCAATGGTTTGCCACGAGAGTTCATTTTCAGATAAAGATTCTCGTTCAGACCGTTGGATTCCAAATCAAAGAAAAAGAAAGTAACCTTATTCAGATTTGGATAGTCAGTTATTTCCTTACATTTTTCGTGAATGGCATCTAACATATTCAACATTCCTTCCACGGTCGGGTCTTTTTCCCAATAATTCATAAACCAGGAAGAATCCTTTATAACATCGGATACTTTTTTGTCTTTTTGGACAGTCCATTCTTCACTTGTAATGCTTTTGCAAAAGTCTGATGCAGCACGCCGTGTGTCGTAAGAGAATTTGGACAAATTAAGTTCTGTATTTGTTTTCCCTGCTTTTTGACCATAAAGAAACAACAAGAAAAGCGTTGTCAATCGTTGCTGACCATCGACAGGAATGAAACAGTTCATTTCTTTGCCGTCGATAATTCTTTTCTCATTAGAACCAAACACAAGGTCAAAGTGAACATCTTTGTCACTGAAAATGTCAGTCAGCAAATTGTTTCTGACATCAGTTGCTTTTTTGTCAGTACGTCCTTGGGCATAATCACGCTGAATCATTGGAACCAGTATTTTATCATATTGCTCCAATAAATTAGAAAAGGTATATTCTTGATAATTTGATGTATTATTGCTCATTGCTAAAGAAGTTTTTAATAGTTTGTTCAAGTTTCTTTTTGTATGACTCTCTGTCCTTTTCATCCCAAAATGCCATTTGTTCAGGATTGTCAGAATAGAACTTCATAAAGACATTCATACTGCAAGCAGGTATGAAGCTGCCTTGCTGATAATACTCTTGAAGTTTCTGTCTTTTTTCAAAAAAGAATTTATTACCAATTCCTTTGTTGTCGTGTTCCGTTAGAAGTGTTAAATTTTGGACACCCATCAATTCATCACCAACAGCAATAAACTTAGCCTTTGCTTCTTCAATGATATTTTTATTTTCATCAAAAAGTTTTTTTAGATTTTCGTCTTTACTGAAGGGCTCAATAGCTTTTTTCAAGTCTTCCTTTGGATTCTGTGGCGAGATATGCTCAACATTCCAATTATATGCATGAAGGTTAGCGAATGAAAACTTGACAGCCTCTTGTGGCCTTTCATTTAGAGTTGCGATATTGAACAGCAGTAGTAAATTGAAAACCTTGGCTTTATTATCATCATACCTTAATTGCATAAAACCATCAGGATGATCAATGTGATTCTTACATTCATCGACAAGCCATTTCTTGAATTCTTTTTTTGACTTTTCTTCGCAGAACTTCTTGTAGATTTCGCATAATGTTTTTCCTCCATTTGCGGCTCTATGATAGCCGATGAGATTGTACATTACAGAATCATTGAACCATCCTTCCATAATATAGAATACTTTTCTAACCTTTTCCCATATTATCTTTGATTCCTTGTAAGAATCTTCGCTTTTATTTCCATTAATCAAATCATTGAAATAGAAGAATGTTCTAAGAGGTTCTTCAGTACGATATTTGTGATTGTGCTCACTCGACTCAAGCATTAAATCAAACAGCAGATTGATGCAAGATGAGGGTTTCTCTTTATTACCTGCAAGAAAATACCAGAAATCATCCTGCCGCAACGTACGTTCTATTTGGTCAAACTCATCGGCAAGCAAACGTTGCTCTACTTCGCGGTGTACAATATCTTCCTTGCCCACTTTATTCAAAAACAGAGCTTTGATAAGTTCTGCATTCGTAAGAGCGATTTTTCCAGAATTGAGATTGTTGAAAATATCGTGTTCTTGCCCTTCGGAAACTTCTCCTACATTATAGAAGATAAATTTTGTTTGCTCCAAAATCTTATCGCAAAACTTCTTAGTGTCTATTTCAATATTCTTAGGATTAATCCAATTTTTTTCTTCATTAGTTCGTTTCTCTATATGAATCCACCTATCAATGAAATATTTTGCACTCGTCAAATGGTATAATTCGATATTATCATTCTTAATCTCATCGCTCGAATCGCACTTTTCAATGTATGACTCTCGCTCATATTCTATGGACGGACACCCTTTATTCTTCAATGCTTTTAAAATCAAATAAATGGTAGTTAAACGCTGCTGTCCATCAATGACAATCCATTCCCCTTTAAGTATTTTTTTTACTTCATCGATTGAATTAACCTGCTTTATTTCTGCTAGCAAATCCTTTTCCCGCTCTTTTACGACTAATGGTTGAAGACAATAGAAATCACCATCAACACCCTTGCTGAACTCCAAAATATCATTTAGCAAGTTTTCAATTTGCAAGTCCGTCCAACGGTATCCCCTTTGATACGACGGTATAAAGAACTTCATTTCAAGAAGTTCGCTAACTGATTTTAATTCAATTTTATTTTCTGCCATAATGATGTATCTTTTCTTTATTATAGAATTTCTCTCGCTATCCACGCACAAGCCTCTGCATCTGCCAATGCGTGATGATGATCTTCCAACTCATATCCACAGGCTGCGGCCACTGTTTGAAGTTGGTGATTTTCTAAATCAGGGAGCACTCGTCGTGAAACACAAAGGGTATCGTAAAACTCATAGTCAGGATAATCCATCTGATATACTCGAAACACAGCCTTCAGACACCCTTCGTCAAAAGGCTTATTATGAGCGACAAGCGGTAAACCCTCTATCAGAGGTTCTATTTGCGCCCATACTTTCGGGAATACTGGTGCATCCTCAGTATCTTCATGACAGAGACCATGAACCTGAGAACACCAATAGTTATAATAGTTCGGCTCTGGTTGGATGAGAGAGTAGAACGTATCTACAATCTCACCATTTCGTACAATGACGATACCTACAGAGCATACGCTGCTGCGCTCATTATTGGCTGTTTCAAAATCTATAGCTGCAAAGTCCTTCATATTGCTCTTTATTACTTACTGTATGATTCGTTTTACCCATTCTATTATTTGAGGTGTTGCGTCCATTACGAATTCTTGACCTCTTCCTGCCGACTTAAAACAGTCATTCAACCATGATTTTGTATTATATGAGATAGAAACGTCCTTAAAATAATCTGGTAGATCCCAATATCTACGAGACATTCCATCTTTTGTTAGTACACGGTCACGCCGAAAATCAAGAACATCGCAACCACTTAGCGACGGTTGAATTGACAGCATATTTGTCGGAAGAAAAATCGCGTTTTGATGAGATGCCCATGCGTCATTATACATAAAGTGAGGATGATCTTTAAGGAAGTCTGGAACATTCTCTTTTCGACTTATAATTTCGCCTATTTGCATGTACCCATAAATGATATGTGCATCCAATCCATCTTTCTTGTATTGAAGATGCCCATCAATGATAACAGTTTCTCTAAACCAACCAAAAAAAAGGAATATATCTCCTACAGATACTTTCTGATTGCGTAAATGAGAAAGTGCCGCATTCATTTGACCAAAAGCCGGTTGCCAGTTTGGTTGTCTCTTTTTGGAGTCTATCCTTAAATCTGGGTCTAAATGGCATTTGCTACATATGTTGCATTCTGTCCTGGGATTCAATGATGAAATAATATCATAATAGCTCTTGCCATTCCACTGAAGCAACGAGAACATGTTGGAGTCTTCCTCGTTGGGAATAGGCAGAGACAGTAACGTGCCGTCAGGCATTATAGGACTTGCTTGCTTCCCTGCTGAGGAATCAAATCCCTTTCTACTTAATATTACTTTCATATCTTACCTTTTATTATTACTCTTCTGTCATTTTTGATAAAGCGAATGAACCTGTCATAATCATCAAGTACAAGTTTCTTGCATCGAGGAACTGTTACATTAAATACATCCTTTTCTATGTCAATGGCATTATCAACACCATAATAATAGAATTCCTCACATATCAAAACGTATTTACCACTTAGGTCATGTATTATATCTTCTTTAGTGTGGTTGCTGTTGCTAACTTGCTCATAGTCATTATAATCATTCGGATTTGCAAGTAATGGCTTGTATATATTATCTCCTGAATCATATAATGACTTCATTCCTTTTATTTCATGTGGGTATTTCTCTGGATATTGTAGCCAGTATTCTGCAAACGTGAGTTTCTTTTGGATTCTTGCCAAATAGATAAGTTGGGGATGGTCAAAAGAGTATATTCTGTCATTTTTTCCATGAACCACCTTAGCTGTCCATCCGGAAATCCAATCCCCAACTTGAGAACAACGTCTAATGGTTGGCTTACAGATAGCCAGAGTTAAAACTCCATGATGTGGATTGGGGGCACTTTCTGTGTCCCAAGTCATCTTATAACAGTACAGATAGTTCTTCATTTTTTATATATTAGTCTCTTCCAATCCTAAAATGTTGCTAAAAATCCAAAAGGGCAAAACAACATTACGGATGTGAAATTCATACCACTCCCAAAAACACTTCGCCACTTTTATTTTCAAGTTGCCAGTAATATGGAACACACCTTTGAAATCGGCAAGCACGAATACTTCTTCAGGACAGCTGTGTGCATAGAGCAAGAATTCACTTATGGCATTCTTCAGACCATCTATAAAACCTGCTTTATCAGGCATACTTATCGCATAACACTTTTCATATTGGCAGCTTGGTGAATTGTCTGCAAAAACGATGTAAGTGGGTTCCCCATCTAAATCATACGATTCGCGGTCACGGAGGTATGTTAATGTCATGTCGTCAGTAAACATTTCATCTATTTCTTTATATGCCCAGGGTGCAGTTTTTTTCCTCTGGGGCCGCCCCCCAATGAAAGTTGGTGCATCCATCGCTAAGGATGCTCGTTCTCCTATTTTTTCAAACGATGGTCCACCCTGACAAAATCCATCTGCAGCCCATCTTACAAAGAAAGGATCAAACTCCTTAAACATAATCGGATTCACATCCACAAATGCGGTACCTACCTTATGAACGACACCACTTTGATTAAACTGAATATCGCAATTATCCCCAATCATTCCAGGAATGTCAGTATTACCAAAATCAAAATATCTCACGACAGACGTATAGCCTTGATACGTGACAACATCTCCAGTAAAGATTTCTTGTCCTATATCGTCTTTCAAGCGGGTTTCAACTCCTGCGAAGATGACAGGAACTGTTGACCACAGCGTATGCGACATTTGGTCGGGTTTATGGTATGGCGTATAATTAAGGTTCTTGGTTATGAGCATCATTACATCACCATTAAAATAGTAGTCGCCAAAATATGCATAGTCAAACCTACCCATAGGGTTGATGAACCGTACACGTCGGCTTAACAAAAAGTGCTTGAGGTCCTTACGCTCAATGATGTCACGATAATAGACCCGGCAAAGGTCCTGAATTCCTCTGAAACTAAAATTGACATTATCCATAGTTAATCCTCCTTATATTTGTTCCACATTCTCTTTATCTTACCTGCCATCTCTTTGCGGAGCCAGTAGGGTTCAAGTACCTCCATGTCTTCACCATTCCAAAGAAGTTCCTGCTGGAAATCGAACTCTGGACGGAGATTAAAGGTAAAGATGCTGTACTCTTCGTTGCGCTCTATCTCTTCCTGCGACTCGTGCATCTTCAGGTCACGGATGTAGTTGGCCTTTCCTGCTGATACTTTCAGTTTAACTGGTTGTATCTTCACAGACTGTTCGACAATGATTCCAAAGCAGCCGTCAAAGAAATCCTCTGCCGTCCAGTCCTTCGGCATTTCAAAAGTCTCATCTGTTGCATGAAGATATTTGATCCGATCGAGGGAATAGATGCGTGGCCCTTTCTCATAATAATAGGAATAAGTGCTACGAGCCACCATGTACCAACGCTGCCGGAAAAGTTTTACACAATACGGCTGAACATCGTAGTTGTTCTCCTCATCCTTCCAATAACTGTGATAAGTCATGTTTAGCACCCGGTTTTCCTTCATGGCTTCGATGATGGGCTGAAGATAGTTCTGACCAGACGGAACGTATTCCAGAATAATACGGTCTTTGATGCTCTGGCTGTTTGCCAAGGCATTGCTCACACAGAAAGTATTGTAGAGCCAGGAACGGAGTCCGTTCTTGCTAATATCCTCTTCATTCTCAATATAATATCGGTACTCGGCACGCCCTTCATTGGCGATGTCGATACCGAACATGTCATGGATGACATATCTCCAGTTGTCGAAGGTACGTTTGGGGATATCCTCACCTCTGCTAATGTCATCGCGAAGCCATAGCTCGTTCAGTTCTTTGAACGAGATCTTACGTTTGCGATAGATGGTCTCTATCACCCAGACGTATTTAGTTATCAAACTTTGTCCTCTTTCGTTGTCCATATTTCTATGATTTTTCTGCAAAAAAAAGACAAGGGTACGCCAAACTGTAGCAGAGGTTTAGAGAATAATGAATTATTAACCACTTTTTTCTTCTATTTTTATTCGTTGAGTGTCTTCTCCAAATTATCTATAGAAGGAAGTGATGACTTCAGATTTTCAATTAACTCTTTTGTCTTATAGTCAGCCACGCCTAAAGATTTTTTCTGCCATCTTTTTTATTTTATTCGGTGCAGAAGATAGCTATAAAATCCCTATTACCAAAGGAAAAGAATGTATAATGCCGAAATTCTCAAAGAATTCCTGTTGGAAATTGCCAAAATTCTCAAAGGGCTGCATCTTTATATATGCCGAAATTCTCAATACATCATAATCCAATCATGTGACAGACCTCAACTGAAAAAAGCATGTAATGTAGGCATAAAATATTCCTAGGAATGTTTACTATTCACTCCTTCCGTTACACAAGTCGCTGTACATCCTCCGCACAACGCCCAATCCGCACACTCTTCTCCCAGTGTGCGGATTTCTTTTTTGTCGACAGAGAGGTTGGAAGCGTCGGTGTAAGGTGACAATCGGAAAGGAACGTCTCCTCAAAAAAAAGATGGAAAAACAAAAAAAAAGCGTACATTTGGGATATGTATCCGTACGCTTATCCGGACGCATTTATTAAGGAGAACAGGCAAATGGGAAACCGTTATTTAGACTCAACCTTCTTAGACAAGGCTATTCTGTATGCCGTAAAGGCGCATGCCAATACGGAACGTCGGGCAAAGGGATTTCCGTATATCATCCATCCGCTGGAGGCAATGGCTATTACGGCTACGATGACCTCGGACCAGGAACTGCTGGCTGCGGCTGTCCTGCATGACACCGTGGAAGATACCTCCGTGACGGAGGACGACCTGAGGCGCGAGTTCGGCAACCGCGTGGCGGACTTGGTGAAGGTCGAAAGCGACGAGCCGGTCCCGGAAGCGGATGAGGCAAGCAGCTGGCACGCACGCAAGCAGGCAGCGATAGATCGCATCGCTGCGGCATCAAGGGACGGCAAGATGGTGGCTCTGGGTGATAAGCTGAGCAATATGCGAGCAATAGCCAGAGACTGGGAACGCCAGGGAGAATCCCTGTGGACACTGTTCCGTACGCATGACAAGTCGGAGCACGCATGGCATTACCGCGGACTGGCCAATTCTCTGAAGGATCTGTCGGGGACTGAGGCTTATCAGGAGTTCGTCTCGCTGATCGAACGCGTGTTCGGTAAGGAATAAATGGAAAGGAGAGAGAGATGGACTGGAGGAAATACATCAATCGAATAGACATTCGGCGTTCCCTGACCAGGAAAATCTGTTTCTGGACACTCTTGATTGCCGCCGCTATCTTTGCGATGGTGTTCGGCGTGGGGGCGTGGTTCGCAACCCAGAAGATGTTGAAAGAGGGACACCAGAAGGCTAATCTGGAGCTCGATAAGTCAATCCTGTATATAGAAAAGGAACTGGATCTGATCGAGGCGTCGGCGCAGAACGTCGCTTTCCAGTTTCCAAAGGACTACCTGCCGTCGAAGGAAATCATAGTGTATATGTGCCGCCGCTATCTGGAGTGTAATCCCAATGTTCAGGGCATAGCCTTTGCCTTCGAACCGGAGTGCTATCCGGATGTGAAGGGCGGCTACTCGCCTTATCTGATGCGGTCCGGCGATTCGTTGCGTTATACGATGCTCAGCGAGAAGTACAACTACTATGATCGGGAATGGTATGCCGAGACAAAACGTCAGGCAAAGCCTCGCTGGAGTAATCCTTTCCACGAGGTACACGGATCCGTCATCTGTAGTTATTGCGTGCCGCTTTACAATGCTCAGGGTAAGTTGCTCGGCGTTCTCGCCGTGGATATGGGACTGAAAGGACTGACGGAGAAGATAGAGAAGATTCGCCCGTACCCGTCCTCTCAACTGACCGTGATGGACCGTAACCTGGTGTTTATCGTACACCCGAACCGTGACTATATCCTCAGGGAATCTGCCATGAGCCTGGTGGAGAAATCGAAAGGCATGTATGTTCCCAATGAGAGTGTCATGGTCAAGATGAAGCATAAGGAGCGCGGGTTCGACTCTTTCTATTACAAGGACCGGGAGAAATATCTCTATTATTCGCCTATTCATCAGTCGGAATGGACGGTTGCGCTGGAATGTGATGCGGATGAAATCAAAGCCGACATGAAGACCATCAAAGGGGAAATGTGGTTTAATACGGCGATCGGTCTGCTCATCATGCTCATTGTGATCGGACTGTTGATGCGTAGCCTGCTGCGTCCGCTGTGGCGATTCTCGGCTGCGGCGAAGAAGATAGCTCTGGGAAATTTCGATGTCTCACTGCCGGAGGTGAAGGACAGGAACGAACTGTGGCACCTGCGCCGGTCGATGAACTACATGCAGGAACACCTGAAACAGTACGTAGGGGAACTGACACACACCATGGAGGAGAAGGGCAAGATCGAGAGTGAGTTGCGTATCGCACACGGCATACAGATGGCGATGCTTCCCAAGATATTCCCTCCTTATCCGGAACGTACGGATATGCATATTTACGGCACCCTGATTTCGGCCAAGGATGTCGGAGGGGACTTGTACGACTTCTTCATTCGTGACGAGAAACTGTTTTTCTGTATCGGTGACGTGAGCGGAAAGGGTATTCCGGCGAGCCTGGTGATGGCGGTGACGCGCAGCCTCCTGCGCATGGTCGCCGCTAAGGAGGATCATGCGGTCGGAATCGTACAGGCACTGAATGAGTCGATGGCGGATATGAATTCGGAGAATATGTTCGTCACGATGTTTGTCGGTGTGCTCAATCTGAAAACGGGTGAAGTGGAATACTGCAATGCCGGACATAACGCACCCTACATTCTCGGAGCCGAAGGAGTACGCCCTCTGGAGGTGGAACCGAACCTGCCCGTAGCCATCGAACCGAACATGACGTACCGTTCGCAGCATACCTATCTGAAGAAAGGGGAGAGTATCTTCCTCTATACGGACGGACTGACGGAGGCGGAGAACAAGGCGCACGAACTCTTTGGCGAGGAACGCCTCAAGCAGGAACTGGAACGGGTGAAGGAGACGTTGCCGGATGAACAGTTGAAGTCCCTGCTGGATAGCGTCCACCGCCATGCCGACGGAGCGGAACAGAGTGATGACCTGACCATGCTCTCTATCCAGTATCTCGGGGAGGGGCAGAAACCCTCTCATGAGGTAGTCCGACATGCGCTGACGCTGAGTAATAATATCCGCCAGGTGCCACTGTTGGGGACGTTTGTGGATGACATAGCACGTGAGGCTGGCGTGAGCGAGGAGGGAACGACGCAGTTGAACCTCGCCATGGAGGAGGCGGTAGTCAACGTGATGAACTATGCCTATCCCGAAGGAGTTGTGGGCAAAATCAACCTGACGGCATTGTATGACGGCAATGACTTGACCTTCTGTATCGTCGATCACGGGAAACCTTTCGATCCGACGCAGGCGGAAGACATAGACACCACCAAGCCGCTCGAGGAACGTGGAATAGGAGGACTGGGCATCTTCCTGGTACGTCAGCTGATGGACGAACTGACCTACGAACGTAAGAATGGCGAGAACCGACTGACTCTCGTGAAGCATTTGACCTCAAAAGGATAAGAAAAAGATGGCTGAAGAACTGAAATATGATTTGGATCTCCATTGTCAGATGATCATGGACGACTACCGTGAGCGAAAGCCTCTGTACGAGAAGATGAAGGAAATCATCGTTCCGAGGCTGCTCACTCTGGTGAAGTCGAACGGACTGATGGTGGATGCCGTGGAAGCACGGGTGAAGAAAGAGAAGAGCCTGGCGGGAAAGTTGGCCCTGAAGGGACATAAGTACGCCTCTCTGGACGATATCACGGATATATTGGGAGTGAGGGTGATCCTCTTCTATGCCGACGACGTGGACAAGGTGGCGGCGTATGTGGGGAAGGTGTTTGATGTCGATTGGGACAACTCGGTGGATAAGCGCAAGATGCACGAACTGGACAGTTTCGGATACCTCTCGCTGCACTACGTCTGCCGTATCCCGAAGGAGATGTATGAGGATGCGGCACATCCGGAAATCAATGAGATACGCTTCGAGATTCAGATGCGCAGCGCCCTGCAACACGTCTGGGCAAGCATGGAGCACGATACGGGATATAAGAGCGATATCGAATGTCCGCGCGAATATCTCCGCATGCTGAGCCGACTGGCAGGGATGCTGGAGATGGCGGACGACGAGTTCGTGAGGATCAAGAACGGCATTGCGACCTACCGCCGTAAGGTGGAGTCGCTGATGCAGAAAGGAGAGTTCGAGTCAATCCCTTTGGACGGCGACGGCTTCAAGAGCTACCTCTCGCTGCGACCTTTTGACGCTCTGACCAACCGTATCGCCTCTATCAATCAGGCGGAGGTGCGCGAGATGCCGATGATGCCGATGCTGCCACTGCTGAAGGAAATGGGAATGCAGACCATTGGCGATCTGGAACGCTTCCTCCGCGAGAACGAAGAGGATGCCTATAACCTCGCTCTCAACCAACTGGCTGATACCGATATCGACATCCTCGCCTCGACCGTCTCGCTGCAGAACCTGATTATCGTCGCACATCTGAAGAACGGTGGTGGAAAACGGGCCCTGAAGCATGTCTATGACGTACTGAACGGGGAGTCGCCTCACAATGAACGACTGGCAGAGATGCAGTATGACGTGGCAAGGAAGTTGGCATTCATGAATAAGTAAACATAAAAAGAATAGATCAAGATGAATTTATCGCAGAAGTATGTCATTACGATTAACCGCGAAGCGGGATCTGGAGGCAGGACTATCGGACGAAAACTGGCGGAACGGTTGGACGTGAACTTTTACGACAAGGCGCTGATACACTCTTTGGAAGAGAAGTTCCAACTGTCCGAGACAGAGATAGAACGTCTGAAAGCAAAAAAGACCAGTTGGTGGAAGGAACTGACGGATTTCTACACCCGCCGTTACGAGGTGTCTCAGTATGGAGACGAGGAAAAAGTGGCAACGACGGAAACGCTGTATCGTGCCGAGACGGAAATCCTGAAAGCGCTTGTGAGTGAGTCTTCAGGAGTCATTATGGGACGCATGGGGTTCCACATATTCAGACAGGAACCGAATAAGGTTCGTGTGATGATTATAAACGCGAAGGAAAACCGTATCCGTCGTTTTGTTACTAAACAGAACCTGACGGAGGCACAGGCTGAAGCCGCCTTGAACCGTATTGATGAGGCTCGGGAGACCTATACCCGTCGTTTTGCGGGCGTGAGTCGCTACGACGCACGAAACTACGACCTGGTGCTCAATGTCGCCGGCATGACGGAGGACGATGCCGTGGAAATCATATTGAAATACATAAAAAGTACAGAGAAATGACCATAGAGTTCAAAGAAAGTGAGAAGGAATTATACGTCGGACTGACAGGACGACTCGATACGGCGGCAGCAGCCGAGGTCTCCGGAGAGTTTGAACGCATCGCTAAGAGTGCAGACCGCACCATTGTGTTGGACTGCACGAACCTGGAATACATCTCCTCGTCGGGCTTGCGACTCTTTCTGACACTCCGGAAGGAGGCGTCTGCAAAGGGTGGAAAGGTGATTGTCCGTAAGATCAACGACAGCATCCGTAACGTGTTCACGATGACGGGATTCTACAGTCTCTTCGAAATGGAGGACTGAAAGAAATAAAGACATTTTCCCATACGAAGCAGGAAGCTCGGGACTATCTGTCTCGGGCTTCCTGCTTCCGGTTGTTTATATGCCATCTGTCATGGGACAGTCTTTCGCCGATGTCTCTCCGGATTTCACGGGAGAAAAAAACAGATTTCTCTCTTTTTCGCACTGCGTTGCCAGGACTGCACACCTGTCTGTTTTATTAGCGAACAGGTTCATAGACAACAATAACGATGTTATTAAGCAGTGTTACATAACATGCGCTTTTTTTTTGGAAGGTTTGGGAAAAGTACCTAATATTGACATCAGAATATAAAGACATGCTTTCTTGAGGTGTCTGTCGTAAAAATAGGAAGACTATGAAAACAAAGGTACTTTTTCTTTCATTACTTGGCATTGTAATGATGCTTATTGCTTGTCAGGATGAGGACAATAAGCTTCCCAAAGTGGAGAATTCAGAGGTGGTAGGCACTTGGTATACCGTATGTGAGAGTGCCGGCACCTTCCCATCAACCTTTACCGGCGTTGAAGGTCTCCCATACTCCAACATAGGTTACTATTATGTCTTGAATAGCGACAAGACGGGATGGTGCGCTACGCTGTATTTTGAGGATGGAGTTCCTGAGCCGATATATATTGTAGGTGGACGCTATGCGTCGTTTACTTACTACTCCCTCTCCGACGGGACTATCTCTATCAAGTTTGACGAAGCAAACGCATCCTGGGCGGAATTTTTTAAAAACTGGAAAGTACGATATGACGATTCCCATGTTTTCGTTAACCCCGACGAACAGGAAATCCGTCTGGATAGGGTTGACCAGAATGAGAAGAATATGATAGAGAGCTGGGTGGCAGATTATAACGGAGGAAGCAGTTTATCAGCCGAGGACAATAAGACTATAATAGAGAATTCGGGCACGCCTTTTTCTAAGACCTACACTTTCACCCTCAACAACAAAATTGACCAGTACAATCCCAGTGGAAAGGAGGACTGGCTGAAAGGGAACGGATCCATAGATTTGGAATTCAGAGTGTGCCCCGTTTATCTTCAGTCGTCCAATGGAGTCAACGCCGGCGATTACTATGTTGTCAAATGCGATGTCACTCCACATAACAATTCTCTCTGGGCTCCTTACAAGGAAAACCATTTCTGGTCACAAATCCGCATTTACGGATATTGGTTCAAAGATCTTGAACTGAATGTAAGTATCGTTAACGAAGACGGCACCCCGATCAACTCAGGTTACGTTACCTATTTTGCGCGTCCTATCCCAGAAAATGCCAACGACAGCCAAAGTTACACCGATGGTAAGACGGTTTCCATTGGTGGTACTTTGAGTGGAGGTGCCAGCCAGGCTCAGGGACTACATGCAGAAGGAGGCTTCTCGATAGGAGCATCATGGACAAGTTCCACAAGTTATGAGCTCACAACCATCAACTCAACTCTTGACTCCTCTTTGCCGGACAAGGTTAAGTACACCTATGAGTCCAAAAACGTGCATCTCGAAGACGACTGGGGCAAACTCGATAAGAATTTCCCTCCCGCTTGCCGCACCGAGTTCACTGGCCACAGTTTCTGGGTATGGCATATCCCATATGACCAGACTGGCAACAACGGCGTCAAGGACGGTCTAAACAAGAAGTTCCGTATCAAAGCTTCAGTAAAAGCACATTACAGCTCTTGGTATCACTGGCGAAGTGCATCCGAGTTCGACGGCAACCGTGTCGATTATGAAGTGTCCTTCGATACGGGCGATGGATTCCTGCTCCCGATGCCTAACCGCGTACCTTGGGGATTTATAGCTCTGAAGAACGCAACCAAATACGAGATGGCACACGTCAAGATGGTTAGCAAAACTTCAGGCGAGACGTCAATGACCGTACCTGGCTCATTCTCTAAGGATCAAGTTGCAAAAGGGGCTCTTCCTGAAGGCAACTATACCATCACCTACGACCTTATGAATCCTAATACAAACGTAGTCGTAAGCAGTTGGATAATAGACAATGTGACGGTTCACCAGGGAAAAGACGAGGAATCGGCAACCGTCACATATTCCACTACCGACGCAAAACGTAAGTAACTGTATTTGATCCGACAATGTTCTCCATAAGGATTTTTAACTCATGAACAAACGCATCAATTTTGCCATTTGATGCAAAGTAGAGTATACATTTTGATGCTAAGAGATGTTAATCCAATTTTGCGATTTTGAAGGGTAAACTTACAATTTGAAACCCCGATTTTTCGCGTTGTTTTCGGTTGTTTATATGTCATTTTTTATGGGAACCTTTTCGTTAAGCCGAAAGCAGAAGCCAAAATTATTTGGGTTATGCTGAGGCGAGAAAAGGACTATTGAAAATGAACCTTTTTTGAAAGCCAAATGAGCAGAGGTCGAGTTTACTCGAACTATGCCATGGCTCAAAAAAGGTCTATTGAAGATGAACCTTTTTTGAAAGCCAAATGAGCAGAGCTTGAGTTTACTCGAACTATGCCATGGCTCAAAAAAGGTCTATTGAAGATGAACCTTTTTTGAAAGCCAGATGAGCAGAGGTCGAGTTTACTCGAACTATGCCATGGCTCAAAAAAGGTCTATTGAAGATGAACCTTTTTTGAAAGTCATATGAGCAGAGGTCGAGTTTACTCGAACTATGCCATGGCTCAAAAAAGGCCTATTGAAAATGAGCATTTATGCTCTCATCGTACCCTAATAGTATTCAAAGTATCTGTGTATCAGTACAAAAGCACCTTGTTAAATCTTTACATCGCCATGAACAATGAGGTGTTTGGCCTTGTCGGAGCTTTTGTGCTTAAGTAAATGTCTTTTTTTTCAGTGTAAAAGAGCTTCTTCCAATCTTTACAGTGAAAAGGCTTACTTCTTCGTTTCGTCGCAGTCGGCAGGAAATTCGTTCCAAGCTTCCTCGTCAAAGACACGGAGCTGGCGCTTGAAAACCTCGTCCAGGGAGGTCTGGAACATCTCGGTCGTGAGAATCCCCTGAATAGGGGCTATGCGGTCGAGGATGAGGTGGAGAAGGTGTCTGTTGTCGCGTGCATATACTTTGATGAATAGGGCGTACTTCCCCGTAGCATAGTGGCACTCGACTACTTCCGGGATTTTCTCAATGGCTTTAACGACCTCTGGCATGAAACTTAGGTCGTTGAGCACAACACCCAGTAGCGCACAGGTCTTGTAACCCATCTTGTAGGTGTCGATGACAAACTCGCTGCCTTTGATTACTCCTACATGGAGCAGTTTCTGTATTCGTTGGTGGATGGCGGCTCCGCTGACACCACATTCACGTGCCACTTCGAGAAACGGAATACGGGCATTGTCCACTACCATACTCAGGATCTTCCGGTCCAATTCGTCCAGTTGAAAAGCCATAGCGCAGAAGGTTATATATGTCTCAAATGTAACAAAAAAACATCAAATAAAAAACTCACTCCATCAGGCTACGCAGGGCCATCCAGCCCATGGCTCCCACGGAGGTCAGAAAGGCTTCCTCGTCAATCAGGAACGTGGCGGTGTGCTGTCCGCCACAGGTGGGGTTGGCGTTGCCCAGCACCCCAAATCGGAAAAAGGTGGAAGGGTAGGCTTGGGAGAAGAAACCAAAATCCTCGCTCGTCATCTTGCGGGCCATCTCGCCTACGTGTGCAACCCCGAGATACTCCTCGGCGAAGCCTCTCATGCGACGGGTTACGTCTGGGTTGTTGAATACGGCTGGATAACCGTTCATCTTTTTCATGGTACAACTGCAGCCGTAGGCCTCAGCCGTCTTCTGCGCAATGCGCAATACGGTTTCCCGTGCCTGTTTGCGCCACTGTTCGTCGGTCGTGCGTAGGGTGCCGGATAGGTGTACCTCGTCGGGTATGATATTGGTATAGCCGTCAGCAATGAAACGACCGAACGAGACGACGGTTGGTGAAAAGGGGTTGCTGAGGCGCGAAACAACCTGTTGCAACGAGACGATGATCTGCGCTGCGCAGAGTACGGTGTCGTTGACGAGATGAGGTCTTGCTCCATGACCACCCTTGCCGGAGACGGTCAGGTGCAGCTCATCCGCACTGGACATGACCTGGCCCTCTCCGAATACGACATCACCGACACGGTGGTCGGGTGAGGAGTGCTGTCCGACGATGAACTCGGGTTGGAGACGATCGAACACGCCGTCGTCAAGCATGAGAGAGGCCCCGCCTGGATCCTGCTCCTCTCCGGGTTGAAAGATGAACAGCACCGTACCGTTCAGACGCTCGGGAAAATGGTTTCGGACGGATAGGAGAACCCGGATGATACCCAGAAGGGACGCCATGTGAGAATCATGACCACAGGCATGCATGAGACCTGGTGTTTGCGAAGCAAATGGCAGGCCAGTCTCCTCTTGGATAGGCAATGCATCCATGTCAGCTCTTAGGGCAAAGCAACGCGCAGATGCATTGCCGAACGTTACTCGGGCGAGGATGCCGTCGCCGCCGATGTCCTTTCGGAAGGGGACACCCATCGCCGTGAGCTCACGACAGATGCGAGATGCTGTCTCTTTCTCGTGGAAGGAAATCTCCGGATGGGCATGCAGTTCGTGGTAGATGGCACATACGTAATCCTGCACTTCGGAGACTTGTTTGTGGAAGAAATCGTTCAAAAAATCCAGATTCTGCTTCATTTGGCAATAAATTTGCTTGACAAAGATAGCAAAAGGGATATTGATTTTCTTTCTGAGGAATAATTTTTATCTTTGCGCAATTTCTTCAATAAAAGGGACTATTTGATATGAAAAAGAGCTTGTTCTTACTTACATTTGTTTTTCTGTCAACTCTTCTGATGGCTCAGAGCAATGACATCGCATTTGCAGAATCATCACACGACTTCGGTTCCATCAAAGAGGAAGCTGGAAAGGTTTCGCACGTCTTTTCGTTTACGAACAAGGGCACCGCACCGATTATCCTGACTGATGTAACCACTTCATGTGGCTGTACGGCCCGCGAGTATACTCGTGAACCAATTGCACCGGGAGCTCAGGGAACGGTCACGGTTACCTATAATCCTGTCGGACGGCCGGGACCCTTCCTGAAGACGATAACCGTCAAAGCTAATAAAGAACGTAAGGTGTTGACCATAAAGGGAAATGTAGTACCGAAATCAAAGTCAACCAAATAAATAAAATCATAACCGATGAAGAAAACTGTAACAGCATTGTGTGTGCTTCTGCTGGTCGTTAGTCAGGCGGTGGCACAGAACACCGCGCCAGCGAATAACGGCGCACAGGCAGAGATTGAGTTTGACGAGATGTCGTATGACTTCGGTACCGTCAAGGAAGAAAGCAACTCGGTCACTCATGAGTTTTTCTTTACAAATACCGGAAAGGCGGATCTGATACTGAGTTCAGTCCGGGCTTCCTGTGGATGTACTACGCCGAAGTGGGACCGTGAACCGGTCAAACCGGGAGAACGAGGATCAATCCTTGTTCGCTATTCGACCTCCGGACGCCCTGGTGCCTTTACTAAAACCATTACGGTCAAGTCGAATGCTCCTGCGGAAAAACGCCTGACTATAAAGGGAACGGTTACGCCGAAGGGTCAGAAGATAGAGTCGGCATATCCGGTTGTCAAGGGCTCTATTCGAGTGAAAAATGAAAATATCAATTTCGGCGACGTCAATAATACAGAGACAGTTACTGTCAAATACCCAGTAGCGAATGCAACGAACAAAGAACAGACCGTGACCTTCGTCAACCTGCCAAGCTACATCAGCGTTGCTCCTAAACGGCTGACGGCAAACGAATGGACGAACCTGGATGTTACTTTCGATGGAGCAAAGGCCAAAGACTGGGGGGCAAAGCGCACGGATATCTCTTTCGTGACGACAGAGAATAAGACTCCTCAAATGCTGCACACGACGGCCAATATCAAGGAGAAGTTCACCAAGGAGGATGAGGCTAACGCTCCTATTATCGTCGTGACGGAAAAGATGGACGCCGGGGACGTTGCTGTCAACGGAACGAAGAAGTTCGTCTTGACCATCTCCAACAGAGGACAGCGTCCGCTTTACCTGCGCAAAATCAGCAGCGGATCGGATGACCTGGTTGTGAAGACCCCAACCAAGGGAATCGCTCCGGGCAAGTCGCTTGCGGTCAAGGTGAAAATCAATGCTAAGGGACAGGCAACCAATGCGAAGGTGTCGCGTGTGCTGAGTGTCATCAACAACGACCCTGTCCACCCAGTGAAGAATGTGAAGGTGGAGTATCGTGTCAACTAAAGAAATGCAGTGATACGAACATAACCATAAAATCTAAAGAGAGGACAGGAAAGCGCATGGCGTTTTCCTGCCTTCTTTTTTTAATGAAAAAAAGACCATGATTATAGACACGCATTGTCACTTGTTTGAGCCGGAATATGACGAGGACCGAGACGAGATGATGTCAAGAGCCCGAGCGGCGGGAGTGGAACATTTTGTTCTGCCGAACATCAACGTAGAGTCTATTGAACGGTTGCACCGCATGGCGGAGAACGACCCGGAGCATTGTCATGCTGCAATGGGACTTCACCCGACAGAGTTGACAGAACACGCGACGGAGAATCTGGAAGTGATTCATGCTCATCTCCAGAGTCGCTCTTATTGTGCGGTCGGGGAGATAGGTTTGGACTATTACTGGGATGATAGCGGGAAAGACCTGCAGATACGTGTTTTCGAGCAACAGATGGAATGGGCAAAAGCAATGAATCTTCCAGTACTTGTACACTCACGGAATGCCTTTGAGGATACACTGAACTGTATTCGCAATATGCGATGCGAACGTGGCATCTGGCATTGTTTTGGAGGAACAAGGAAAGAAGCGGAACTGATCCTCTCGGAGGGAGACTTCTGTTTGGGAATAGGAGGAGTAGTGACCTATAAGAAAGCAGGATTGCCGGAAGAACTCTCTGGAATTCCGCTGGACTCAATTGTATTGGAGACCGATTCACCGTATTTGACGCCTGTTCCCTACCGGGGAAAACGAAATGAACCTTCTTATTTGACTTTTGTAATCCGCAAGTTATCAGAAATTTATAAAAAAGATGAGGCGGAAATAGTAAAAAAAACGTCAGAAAATGCCGAGAAAGTCTTAAAAATATTACCTTTGCGAGCATGAAGTAGAAAAGCGGTACCGTAACCGTCCACTTGAATGGACCCCTGCTTTGAACAGAATAACGAGAAGCAGTTTCCGCAGAAAGGGAAAATAGAAAAGGATGCCGTAAAACAACTAAAGGAGAGATGCTCGAGTGGCTGAAGAGGCACGCCTGGAAAGCGTGTATACGCCAAAAGCGTATCCGGGGTTCGAATCCCCGTCTCTCCGCAAAAAAAACTAATAAGAAAATAGAATAAACAAATAGTATTAACTTAACATTCTGACAAAAATGAAAAAAGTCATTGCAATCATTACCGTTTTGGGTCTTTTTGCCTTCGGTATGTCCAACGTTGCTGCTCAGGCTCCAAAGGACAGTGCGGCAGCAGCAGCTACAGAGGCAGTTGACAGTGCAGCAGCACCTGCAGCAGAAGCAGCAGCAGAGGCAGTAGCTGAAGAGGCTCCAGCAGAAGATGCAGGAATTCACAAAGTATTGAAGCAGAAATTCATCGAAGGTGGTGCTGGCTTCATGGCATTGGTTGCCTTCTGTTTGATTTTCGGCTTGGCATTGGCTATAGAGCGTATTATCTACCTGAGTCTTGCTTCTGTTGATACCAAACAATTGGTGGCAGACGTTGAGAAAGCAATCAACGAGGGTGGCGTTGAGAAAGCAAAAGAAGTATGCCGCAATACCCGTGGTCCGGTAGCTTCGATTTTCTATCAGGGTCTTTCCCGTTATGATGAGGGTATTGACGTTGTAGAAAAGACGGTTACATCCTATGGTGGCGTTCAGGCTGGTCTTCTCGAAAAGAACCTTTCTTGGATCGGACTTTTCATCGCTTTGGCTCCTATGTTGGGATTCATGGGAACGGTTATCGGTATGATCCAGGCGTTCGACAAGATCCAGCAGGTAGGAGACATCTCCGCAACGGTTGTAGCAGGCGGTATCAAGGTTGCCTTGTTGACCACTGTAACGGGTCTTATCGTTGCCGTTATTCTCCAGTTGTTCTACAACTTCATCCTCTCGAAGATTGAGTCTATTACGAATGACATGGAAGACGCGTCTATCTCTCTGCTTGACGTTGTTGTAAAATACAACAAGGAGCAAAAGGCGTAATCCGTACACCTCATCCTCCCTCATCCCTGGAAATGGGATATAGACAAATCTTTTAAATTTAGAGTATCATGGAGAAAATTTCAAAATATGTACTTTGGGTATTGCTTGCCCTGTCGGTCGTATTGGTGTTCCTGTTCTATGCTGTAACGGGTGATGATACGATAGATGTTGCCGGAGACTCCTTCTCTGTGCCTACGTTTACGAATCCGGTACTATTTTGGTCCTATATACTTGTTGCCTTTGTATCAATCGCCACGATTGTTGCTGTGGTCAAGCAATATATGATCAAATTCAAAAACGACAAGACTTCTGCAATCCGCTCTCTTCTGTATGCGGCTGGCTTGATTGTCCTTCTTCTTATTACCTTCTTGATCGGAAGCGGAGAGAAACTGGATATCATCGGCTATGAAGGAACAGACAATGTCGGATTCTGGGCTCAGTTCACGGACATGTGCCTCTACACCGTCTATGTGCTTTCTGCTATTGCATTTTTAGGCATTGTAGCCTCCTTTGCAATCAAGTTTATCAAGAAGTAAATTAATAACGAGGGGAATTAAGATATGGCAAAGAGAAAAGTTCCTGGCATCAACGCCAGTTCTATGGCCGATATATCGTTCCTGCTGTTGATCTTCTTTCTGGTCACGACGTCCATGAATGTAAACAGCGGATTGTCGAGACGTCTTCCTCCACCACTGCCACCGGGGCAGAAGCAACCTGACGTTGAGGTGAACAGACGGAACGTACTTGTCATCCTCATCAATAGTCAGAATCAGATTCTGGCGGGAAATAACGTGGTTGCTATTCAGGAGTTGAAGCAGACAGTGAAGGATTTCATTACGAATCCGACGAACGATCCGACTCTTCCGGTGATTACACCGGTGAAGTTCCCGGAAATTGGAGTAGTCAATGTGGCAAAAGATCATGTGATTTCTCTCCAAAATGACCGTGGAACAGACTATCAGGCATACATAGAAGTGCAGAATGAGTTGGTCGCTGCCTATAACGAGTTGCGTGATGAATTGGCTCTCAATAAATTTGGGGCTCATTACAACGCTTGTACTCAGCAACAGCAGGATATCATTTCGGATGTATATCCTATGAAGATTTCGGAAGCGGAACCTAAAAACTATGGAGGGCAATAAACATGTCAAGATTCAGAAAAGACGGAGGTCGTGAACTTCCAGAGATCAGCACGGCATCGCTGCCTGACATTATCTTCATGTTGTTGTTCTTCTTTATGGCAACGACATCTATGAAGGAGGTGACCTACATGGTCAGCATCCGTGTGCCTGAAGCAACGGAACTTACCAAACTGGAGAAGAAATCGCTGGTGCGTTACGTATACGTAGGTCAGCCACGTCAGGATCTGATCGCTAAATACGGATCGGAGACACGTCTGCAGTTGGATGATGCTTTTGCTGATGTCAGCCAGTTGGAAGAGTATGTAACTCAGGAGCGTGGGACGATCACGGGTGACGATCCTAACCAGATGGTTATTTCGATCAAAGCTGACCGAGATACGAAGATGGGTATCATCACGGATATTAAGCAGGCACTGCGTCGAGCATATGCACTGAAGATCAATTATTCGGCTAGCGAACGAGGAAAGTCCTATTAAGAAAGACTTTGCTTAGTAGATATAAAAAAAGAGGGATGAGGCTGTGGTCTCATCCCTCTTTTTGTCTTATGTTCCGATTCTCTTACGAGTACTGGCGGAGATGGATAGATATAAGAGGCTGTTGTCTGAATAAATAAGTGGATAGAGAGATAGGGTATACAGGTGAAAGTTGGGGACTTGAGTGAAGCAGTGATGAAATGAGATAATGAACGCCGTTCGGAAGAAAGAGAAAGTCTGAGTCAAATATGTTTAATCAAAAGGTGTAGTGTTGAAAAGGGTAGCAAAAAAACAGTGACAAAGGATGTGAGTCGAAAAAGTTTGTTCGATTGAATGTCATGAAAGGGTAGGAACATAGAGAAATGAAATAGTAGAGGAAAGAAGGAAGGAACTCTATAAAGTCATGAAAACAGAGAGGAAAGATGATGATGTAGAGGACAGGGTGGGAAAGAAGGAGAGGATATGAAAAAAGCGAGAAGAACTAGGTAGTTCATCCCGCTTTGAATGTGTGATTCGAATAATATGCCTGTTTATTCTTTCAGGCGTTTGTTGATAATCGTGTAGAGTACGATGCCTATGATAATGATGATTCCTGCCACCGAAAGAACGATGTTGTTGTCCGGCAATACCTTGAAGGAATGCAAAACCAGGATAAGGACACCGATGAGAACGACGATAGTGCCGCAAAGTTTTAACAAGAGATTGTTCATTGTATGAAAATTGTTTTATATTCGTATATCTTACAGGCACAAAAATAAAGAATAATTTACTAAAAGCATATCAAACAGGTGAAAAAATATCAAGGAGAGACTGGTCATCCGCTTAGTGTCATGCAATACTGCCCGAAATGCGGGCATGCTGGTTTTGTGGTAAATGATGAGCGTTCGAAGAAATGCGAGAAGTGCGGTTTTACGTTCTATTTGAACTGTGCTACAGCGGTGGCTGGGGTGATTATGAAGGGAGAATCTCTCCTGCTGACAAGGCGTGCAGAAGAGCCATACAAGGGAATGTGGGATTTGCCAGGTGGATTTGTCGAGTTTGACGAAACTCCGGAGGAAGCCCTGGTCAGGGAGGTGAAGGAGGAATTGTCGTTGAAAATCCGTGTGAAACACTACCTTTTTTCGCAGCCGAACGTGTATGCTTTCTCTTCGGTGGATGTCCGGACTACCGATTTGTTTTTTCGATGTGAGGTGGAAGGTTCGGAATCGTTTGTGCCATCGGACGACGTGTCGGAGGCTCGCTTTGTTCCGCTGAGGGAAATCGACGTGCAAAAAATAGGATTATCGTCTATCCGTAAGGCCGTTACTTTTCTGCAGAATCATAGGGAAATACTGGAAAAATAACGTAAATTTGCGAGTTAATATGCCTGATGCGTTTCGTGTCGGAAACGGTGCGTGGCAACAGTCGGGTTTCGTGTACTTGATGTCTGTTTTCGGGATGACATCGTATCGTTATTGTTTATGCTGACGAGCAATTTATATCGCACAATGAAAAGAATCAAGATCCTGGCAATTGTTATCGTTTCTGTCGTGTCTGCCTATGGTCAGGAGACGTACACCTATTCAAATCCGGACCGTGACTTTTATGAGGGGAAGGAACTGTATGTGCAGCAGAAATATTCGATAGCCGAACGTTATTTTGAGAATTTTATAGAAAACCGGAATGCGGAGACTCATCCGGAGTTGTTGCAGGAGGCACATTACTATATGGCGAGTGGCGCTTATTCGATGCAGCGAGAGGACGCAGAGGCTCTTCTGAAACAGTATCTACGCAGTTATCCGCAATCGCCGTTCGAAGACAACTGTTACCTGATGCTGGGAAATATCGCCTTCCGTCAGCATCAGTACAACAAGGCGATGGATTATTACGACCATGTGGAAGCCCGTCACCTTACGCAGGAGAAGAAAGCTGAACTGAAATTCAACAAAGGATATTCCTACCTTCAGAAGAAGGACTATAATCAGGCAAAGAACCAGTTTGCGAATGTGATGCATGGTTCGTCTAAGTATAAGGCATCGGCATCGTATTATCATGCGTATTGTAATTATGCGCAGGGAGATTATGATGCTGCTTTGTCCAGTTTCCTATCGATAGAGGACGAACCGGAGTATGAAGGTTTCGTTCCGTATTACATTTCCCAAATTTACTATAAGAAAAAAGACTATGACCGTCTGTTGCCTTATTGTGAGAAGATACTCTCGCGTGGGGCGAACAATCCTAATGATGCGGAGATATACCGTATATTGGGCGAGTGCGCATATCAGCAGGGTGACTATGCGAAGACGATTACTGCCATGAATCACTATGAGCGACTGAGCAAGAAGGTGGTGCGCAGTGACATGTATATCCTTGGAATGTCGTATTTCAAAACTGAAAATTACGGGGATGCCGTCAATCGTCTGTCAAAGGTGACGAGCGAAAAGGACAGCCTTTCGCAGAACGCGTATCTGCACATAGGGCACAGTTATGTTGCTTTAGGTCAGAAAGAGAATGCACGTATGGCGTATCTGTCGGCATCGCAGATGGAGTTCGACAAGGAGGCACGAGAGGAGGCAGCGTATAACTATGCGCTGACTACCTACGAAACCACAGCTCCATTCGGAGAGTCGGTGAAGGCGTTCAATGAATTCCTGGAACAATATCCGAATTCACGATACAGGGATGACGTGTATGAGCGCCTTGTGGCGGTCTATATGACGACAAAGAACTATGCGGCAGCCAGTGAATCGCTTGCAAAACTGTCGCGCCTGACGCCGGAGATGCAGGATGCGAAAGCCTATATCCTCTTTCAGTTGGGAACGGAAGACTTCGTGAAGGAGGATTATGTTTCTGCCATCGCTCACTTTAATGAGTCAGAGAAGGCTGGTTCTGCCAATTTTGACGTGGCACAGGTGCTGTACTGGCGGGGTGAGGCGTACTACCGTCAAAAAGACTACGTACGCTCTAGAAATGACTTCAAACAATTCCTGAATGCTAAGGGTGCAAAGGAATTTGCAGACTATCATAAGGCGAATTACCATCTTGGCTACACCTATTTTGTCGAGAAGAAGTGGGCAGACGCTGAAATGTATTTCCTTCGCTATATCCAATCGGAACCGGAAACGAAGACCGACCTCTATGCGGATGCATTGAACAGGCTTGGTGACTGTTATTTCTCAACGCGAGACCTTGTCAATGCGGAGAAATACTACACTAAGTCAGCGGAGTATGCGGGTCCCAATGCTGACTATGCGACTTTCCAACGAGGTTATGTGCAGGGATTGCGCAAGAACTATACCAGCAAGATTGCTTGCTTGAAACGACTGGTGCGGGACTATCCGAAATCGGAGTATCAGGACGATGCGCGGTATGAGATAGGTCGTGCCCAGGTTTTGAGCAACCAACCGATGAGTGCAATCGAGTCGTATAAGGATCTGATTGCCCACTATCCGAACTCACCTTTGTCACGTAAGGCGGCTCTTGAGATCGGTATGTTGTATTACAATCAAGGAAAGGATGCCGAGGCAATTGAGTCCTATAAGCAGGTGGTGACGAACTATCCAAACAGTGTGGAGACAAAGACGGCACTGGAGTCCATGGAGGGAATTTATGTCGAGCAGAATAATGTAAGTGAGTATTTTGACTACACGCGTTCCCTGGGAACGACTATTGTCACAACGGATGCCAGCCGTGAGGATTCGTTGACGTACCTGGCGGCGGAGCGCCTGTATATGCGTGGTGATACGACTTCGTCAATTGCTGCTTTTGAGAACTACATAGCCCGTTTTTGCGGAACGTCGAATACGATTAATTGCCTGAACGCAAAATACTACTTGGCAGATTGCTATTATTCCCGTCACCGTGACGACGATGCCCGTCAACAGTATGCCGATTTGGTACAGAAACAGGGTAATCCGTATATGGAGACCTCGCTTGTGCGTTTGGCGCAGATTACGTATGACAAACAGGATTATGAAGCCTCGCTCAATGCGTTTGGAAAATTGAGAGAGATAGCACAGGATCCGGAGAATGTAACGATTGCCAAGGTAGGAGTGCTGCGTAGCAGTTATCTGGTGAATGATGCTGCCTCGACGATTGAGATCGGTGAGCAGTTGCTTGCGGACAGCAAGTCGGATGCAGAACTGAAGAGAGAGGCTCATTATTACGTGGCCAAGGCATATATGCAAACGGGACAGGATGAGAACGCACTGCCACACTTGGAGTCGTTGGCGAAAGAGCCGAAGACGGCTTATGGTGCCGAATCGAAATACCTGGTAGCTGACTATTGGTTCACGAACGGCAATGACAAGAAAGCAGAAAAAGAAATTACCGAATTCATTTCAAATGGTACACCATATCAGTATTGGTTGGCGCGTGCGTTTGTGTTGTTGTCAGACATCTATATCAAGAGAGGGGATGATTTCCAGGCGAAACAGTATTTGCTTTCGCTTCAAGCCAACTATACACGAGAGGATTCGATTCAGGACCTGATCAAAGAACGACTTGAGAATATCGCGGCTCGTGAGAGTGAAACAATAGAGAACTAAATCATAAGAGAGCAAGATGCAATCCATCATGAAATATATATACCCTTTTCTGCTATCCCTGCTGCCCCTGATATCATGGGCACAGAGTGAGGATTCTGTAGTCATCCGCAAAGACATAACGATAGAAAAGGCTTATACGCCGACCATACGTGATGCCGGCAAGATCAGCCAGATGCCATCGGTCAGTGAACCGGTGATCCATCAGGAACCAATCCGTTACTCTGACTATTCGGTAGCCATGGATCCTGAATATCAGGTGCGTACGTTGGAGGCAGCTCGTTTGAGAAATCCTCAGTACTATGATGACAAAAACGGTTATCTGCGTCTGGGGTTCGGAAATTGCTGGTCCACGTTGGGAGATCTGGTTCTTCCGATTGTTGACAAGCCGAAATATAGTTTCGGATTTGATGCGCATCATAAGGGAATGCTGAGTAAGCGACGTCATCATAAGTCGGATGTCGGTCTGGCCTTTGACCGTCATTTTACCAATGGTGATTTCTTCCTGAAGGGTTCTTATGGATACCGGGGATTCAACTACTACGGTGATAATAAACTGTCGTCCGACCTGCTCTATTCGATACAGTCCGATGCGTTTCTGGGAAAAGATTTTTTCAAAAGCGAAGCCGGTATCCACACCTTCGGCGCTTCTATAGGATATAAGACCTTCACCTCCACGGATCTCCTGAACCGAATCTCGGCCTCGCTTGACTACGACGGATTTCTACCAAATGCGGGATTGACTGAGCATCGCGTGAATACCAGCCTGTTATACGACCGTCTGTTGGACGAGAACCACTGGGGTATCGGTTTCAATATGAAGAACTTTGCCTATGATGACGGTCAGGTGGAGAGTCAGACAGTGCATCAGGACGGCTTCACGGTAGTGACACTGAATCCTTACTTCCAGTTTGAGCAGGAGCGATGGAACCTTCGTATTGGCGTGAACGGCCGATTCTCGACAGAAGGGAAATCCTTTGCCCCGTCGGCAGACATAAAGGGAATTTTTGCGCTGGTTCCGCGTTTGTTCTTTGTATATGGAGAGATAGGAGGAGATTACAAGACCAATTCCTTGGCCGAAATCGTGGAAACGAATCACTATGCAAACTTGAATACGAAGATAGATAATACGTACACTCCATTTGACTTGCGTGCCGGACTGAAATTCAAGTTGCTGTATAATTTGCTGACGGACCTATCGGTTCGTTATCGTAAGATAGAGGATCAGTACTTTTTCGTAAACGAAATCGTGGAACAGTCCGGTCAGTCTGGTTATGCCAACGTTTTCACACCAGTCTATTCCGATGCCTCGGTGTTCACACCCTCATTCCGTGTCACGTACAACTTCAATCAGATGCTGGATTTTCTTTTGCTGGCACAGTATAACAGTTGGGACGTGGATGAAAGGGGGATGGAAGCCTATAACATGCCGAGTTTCGAGTTCAATCTGGGGACGACACTTCATTTAGGGAAACGAATGGCCGCGAACTTGAATACGTATATAGCAACGGGTCGTGAAGCACGCAAACTGGACGGGGGAGAAAAGAACCTGAAGAATATTTATGATCTGAACTTGGGCTTTTTCTACACTCATTCCTCCAAGGTGTCTATGTTCATCAAGTTAAATAACATACTGCATCAGCATTACGAGCAATACCTCGGCTATGAGGTCAACGGGTTTAACGGGCTGATAGGAATTTCCTATTCGTTCTGATGCAGATAAGAAAGAAAACAAAAAACCAACACCTATAATTTTTATGAGAGAGAAGATAATTATCTTGGACTTCGGTTCGCAAACTACGCAGCTCATCGCTCGTCGCATCCGTGACCTGAATGAGTATTGCGAGATTCTTCCCTACAACAAATTTCCGTTTGGAGACGAAGGTATCAAGGGCGTCATCCTATCTGGATCCCCATTCTCGGTGCATGACGAACAAGGGTTCAAGACGGACCTCAGCGCTATCCGCAACCATTATCCTTTGCTGGGAATCTGTTACGGAGCGCAATTCATTGCCTACACGTATGGAGGAAAGGTGGAAAAGGCAGGGTCGAGGGAATACGGTCGTGCCAACCTTCAGGGAGTAAAGGAAGGTGATCCATTGCTACATGGCGTGGATAACGGTGCGCAGGTTTGGATGTCGCATGGAGATACGATCACACAGCTGCCAAATGGAGCGGAGGTCATAGCGTCCACAGACAGTGTAACCAACGCAGCCTATCGTATCAGTGGAGAACAGACTTGGGCCGTTCAGTTCCATCCGGAGGTGTTCCATTCGAAATGCGGAAATCAGATACTCTCCAATTTCTTGAATATCTGTGGCTGTTCACGCGACTGGGATTCGGCTTCCTTCATCGACGAGACGGTAAAGAACTTGAAGGAGCAGTTGGGAGATGATAAAGTGATACTGGCATTGTCGGGTGGGGTTGACTCCTCCGTGACGGCAGTTCTCCTGAACCGTGCTATCGGCCATAATCTGACTTGTGTGTTTGTTGATAACGGCTTGTTGCGAAAGAACGAGTTCACAGACGTCTTGAAGGAATATGAGTCCTATGGGTTGAACGTTATCGGTGTCGATGCGAAAGAGAAATTCTATGCAGAACTCAAGGGTGTGACTGAACCGGAGAAGAAGCGTAAGATTATCGGTAAGGGCTTCATTGATATCTTCAATGAAGAAGCAAAGAAACTGACAGATGTCAAATGGCTGGCACAGGGGACTATCTATCCGGACGTGATCGAGTCGCTCTCCATCACGGGTATGACTATCAAGTCGCATCATAATGTAGGAGGTCTGCCGAAAGAGATGCACCTGCAGTTGGTGGAGCCATTGCGCCTGTTATTCAAAGACGAAGTGCGCCGCGTCGGACGTGCTCTAGGCATGACATCGAACATCATCAACCGCCATCCGTTCCCAGGTCCGGGTCTTGGCATCCGAATCTTGGGAGAAGTGACGCCGGAGAAAGTACGTATACTGCAGGATGCGGACGATATTTATATACGAGGTCTGAAAGAATCTGGTCTGTATGATGATGTCTGGCAGGCAGGAACTATTCTTTTGCCTATTCGAAGTGTAGGGGTGATGGGAGATGAGCGCACGTATGAAAATACGGTCGCACTTCGAGCTGTCACGTCTGCCGATGCTATGACCGCTGACTGGGCACATCTGCCTTACGACTTCCTTGCAAAGGTTTCGAATGAAATCATCAACAAGGTGAAGGGTGTCAACCGCGTTGTCTATGACATCTCGTCCAAACCACCGGCAACGATTGAGTGGGAGTAAAAGACACTCAGAAGGCAGAACCAGGGAATTGGGTTCTGCCTTTTTTTTGTTTACAAAGTAAATACAGCCAGATATCAGAGAATGAAGACTATGGAAGAATTCAGAGAAATGAGACGTAAAAGGCAGCAAATGTTGGAAGAGGAAAGTATTTCTGTCCTGGAGCAATCTACATCCGGAACGCTTGCCTTGCTTGGAGACAATGGCTATCCCTATGCGGTGCCTGTCAGTTATGTCTATGCGGCAGGGTGTCTGTATTTCCACAGTGCACTCTCAGGGCACAAGGTAGATGCGATCCGCCGGTGCGAGAAAGCATCGTTCTGTGTCGTTGAACGCGACGAGGTACGCCCTAAGGATTATACGACAAGCTATCGCAGTGTAATCGTCTTTGGCCGCATTCATATTATTGAAGCGGAAGAGGAGAAAATGGCGGCTGCCCGTCTGCTAGGCAACAAGTATAACCCGGATGATGAAGAAGGTTTGCGACGAGAATTGGAGCATGGTTTTTCCCGGATGCTGATGATCCGACTCGAAGTGGAGCATCTGACAGGAAAGTCCTCTCCCGAACTTATCAGGGAAAGGAGACAGGAGTAGGGTATAGTCAAAAAAAAAAGTCCCGTTCAGAATTGAACGGGACTTTTTTCTTATGATGAAAAAACAAATATGGTTTATTTCTTCGTGTCGTTGAATGTTGCTACACGGTTGAATTCAACTTCTTCGAAAAGTTTGTCGGTAGCACCCATACCGATAGCAGAAAGACGGTCAGCAGCGATGCCGTACTTGTTGATAAGTGCGTTCTTTACTGCGTTAGCACGGTTCTGCGAAAGTTTCTGGTTGAGTTCCGGATTTCCTTCTGGTGAAGCATAGCCGCGGATTTCAACTTTTGCATCCTTGTGGTTCTTCATGTAGTTAGCGATCAGAGAGATCGGAGCGTACTGATCTACAGCGATTGTGCTCTTACCTTGCTTGAAGAGAACGGTAGGTTGCAGGTTGGTCGTTGTTGCTACAGTCTTAGGCTGACGTTTGCACTGATCAAGGTCGTTCTGCAGAGAGTTGTTGATGTTGCGCAGGGAATCGATGGTCTTGTCCTTTGCCTTGTTCTGGTTGTTGAGGTTGTTGACCTTGCTGTTCAGCCCGTTGACTTTGCTGTCGAGGTCATTGATCTTGTTGTTGAGGCCATCAATTTCAGCCTGGTCGTAGAGACGAGCGGTCTTGAAATTGTGTGTGCCGTTTGAGTTGCCGAACTTATAGTTGAGTCCGACGAGGCACTGGAGAGCAGACTTGTTTACGTTGTAAGAAGGGTTGTTGTGTCCGCTCGGAGTGAGCATGAACTCGATGCCTGGCTCGATGTAGAGTTGCCAAGCCTTGTTCTGTCCGAGGTTGAAGGTGAAGTCGAGAGCGAGACGGTTGGTCATGGCGTTCTTGTAGTTGAACTGTTCGCGAGCGCTTTCGGTACCGTAGAAGTGCTCCCAGCCGATACCGTAAACACCGATAAGTTCAAATGTGCGTGGCTCACCGTTGTAACCACCGAACCAGTTGCTGAAGTTGGTTGTTCCGAATACGTTTACTTCAGAAGCGCTGACGAAGGTGCCGTTGCACTTGATTCCTTCGTAGTGAGGTCTGTCAGCAAAGCGCGCATTTCCCTCAACAGCGAAGCCGAATACAGGGGTCAGCCAGCGTCCGATGCGCAGTCCAGCCTGAGGATCGAGGTTCTTGAATATTCTGGTGTGTGTGGTCTTGACAGCAGCACCGCCGTTGACGCCGATGTACCAGTTGTCCCAGAATGTCTTACTGTTTTCCACAGTAGTCTGTGCCGTCAGTCCTTGTGCTGCGATGGCAACAGAAGCAATGAGTAGAAGTACTTTCTTCATGGTTTTTTAAAATTGTTAGTTAATTGATCAGAAAATATTGTATTATTCATTTGATACAAGTGGATCTCTTTAAAAAAGAGAGATTCTATTATGAATGGCAAAAATAGTAAAATATGGTAAGTCGTTTTATTATTTATAAGTGTTTTTTTAGAAAAAACCTATAAAAATGATATTGAAATGTTGATGATCAGTGTGCTGACTCAAAAAAAAGTCTGTGCGTGTGTTTGTTGCTTTGTAAAAAGTTGCTACCTTTGCCGTCCCATTATTATCCAATAATAAAAGGAACTTGTGTGAAGTGGGACAGCTGAGGTGTTATTAGCCTTTCGCCTCTTGCAGAATGCGCTGAGCATGAGTGGTTTAATTTTTAAGTTAAAAGTTAAAAGTGGATACATTAAGTTACAAGACCCTTTCTGTCAATAAGGAGACAGCCAAGAAGGAATGGGTTGTCGTAGATGCGACAGATCAGGTTTTAGGTCGTTTTGCGTCGAAGGTAGCGAAGCTTCTTCGTGGCAAGTACAAACCAAGTTTTACTCCTCACGTCGACTGTGGAGACAATGTCATCATTATCAATGCGGACAAGGTGAAGTTGACGGGTAAGAAGTGGACGGACAAGATTTATCTTTCGTACACGGGATATCCAGGTGGTCAGAGAGAAACAACACCGGAGCGCCTGTTCAAGCAGAATCCTGAGAAGTTGGTCCGTAAGGTCATTAAGGGCATGGTGCCAAAGACGAAGTTGGGTGCTGTGCAGATGAACAATCTCTATATTTATTCTGGAACTGAGCATGACAAAGCCGCTCAGCAGCCAAAAGTCATTGACATAAATAAGCTTAAGTAATCATGGAAGTAGTAAATGCATTAGGAAGAAGAAAGTCTGCCGTAGCACGTATTTATGTTAGTGACGGAAGCGGTAAGATTACCGTTAACGGTAGAGAATTTGAGCAGTATTTTCCAGAGGTACGTCTTCAGTATGTTATCAAGCAGCCGTTGGTTAAGCTTGATGCTGCAGAGAAATATGACATCAAGGTAAATCTTGACGGAGGAGGTTATACGGGTCAGGCCGAGGCCTTGCGTCTTGCCATTGCCCGTGCGTTGGTAAAGATCAATCCTGAAGACAAGGTATCCTTGAAGAAGGACGGATTCCTGACACGTGATGCACGTGAGGTAGAACGTAAGAAGCCAGGTCAGCCAAAGGCTCGCAAGCGCTTCCAGTTCAGCAAGCGTTAATCAGGCATATCTGTTATTCGATTTCCAGTCTTTCTCCTTTCTCGGTGTGGGAAGGTTTTGAATTCCAACCGCGAAGAGGAGGGAAATGGAAAATTGGAGACAGGGAAAGAAAAGCTGAAAAGTTTAGTATCTAAACCAGTGGGATGTCTTCGTGCTGAGTTGGCCTACCCATTGGCTGCTTAGAAAGAAATAAGTTAACAAGAACGTAAACAAACACGAAAATGGCAAAAGTAGATTTTCAAGAATTATTGGATGCAGGATGTCACTTCGGACATCTGAAGAGAAAGTGGAATCCAGCGATGGCTCCTTACATCTTCATGGAGAAGAACGGCATTCACATCATTGACCTTTATAAAACAGCTGCAAAGATTGACGAGGCAGCTGCGGCTATCAAGCAGATTGCCAAATCTGGTCGCAAGGTGCTGTTCGTAGCAACGAAGAAGCAGGCGAAGGAGATTGTAGCCGAGAAGGCATCTTCAGTTCAGATGCCGTACATTACGGAGCGTTGGGCAGGTGGTATGTTGACCAACTTCCCTACTATTCGCAAGGCGGTGAAGAAGATGACGAACATTGACAAGATGACGTCAGACGGTACCTTTGACAACGTTTCGAAGCGTGAGAAGTTGCAGATCGCCCGTCAGCGTGCCAAGTTGGAGAAGAACTTGGGTTCCATTGCAGACTTGACTCGCCTTCCATCGGCATTGTTTGTCGTTGACGTACTGAAGGAGAACATCGCGGTGAAGGAAGCGAAGCGTCTGGGTATTCCGGTATTCGGAATCGTGGATACGAACTCGGATCCTTCGAACATTGACTTCGTTATCCCAGCCAATGATGATGCTACGAAGTCGATTGAGGTGATTCTGAACCAGATGGTGGCAGCTATCTCGGAAGGTCTTCAGGAGCGTAAGGAAGAAAAGGCATCTGATGATAATGAACAGGCTCCAGTTCAGAAGAAGTCGAGAGCTACGAAGAAAGCCAAGAAAGAGGATGAAACGGAGTCGGAAACTGCTACGGCAGAGACGACGGAAGCAGAGTCTGCAGAGTAAAATCATCCGCTGAAAATAGACTGAAAAACGCTGCAGTGTTAGCTTCGTCCCGGAGACTGACAATGCAGCGTTATTTTTTGAATCCGTTCTTCTGTGGATGATCTCTCAAGTGCAGAGAGAATCCAGAAGATGACGGACAAAGATCAGAGAAAAATCAAATCAAGAAAAATAATTAAAGACAGAAATTATGGCAGTTACATTAGATGATATCAAGAAACTCCGCGAGATGACCAAGGCTGGTATCGCAGACTGTAAAAAGGCATTGACGGAGGCGAATGGAGACTTCGATGAGGCTATGAAACTCATCCGCGAGCGTGGTCAGGCTATTGCTGCAAAGCGCAGTGACCGTGAGGCTCAGGAGGGATGTGTTCTTGCAGGTACGAACGGTGAATTTGCGGCTATTGTTGCCGTGAAGTGTGAAACGGACTTCGTAGCCAAGAACGAGGACTTCGTAAATCTGACGAAGAAGGTTCTGGGTGCTGTATTGGAGAACCAGCCATCGGATATTGAGGCAGTCAAGGCTCTTCAGGTAGACGGGATGAGCATTGTTGACCTGATTGCAGAGCGTTCGGGTCAGACGGGTGAGAAGATGGAACTCGGAGCATACGAATACCTCAAGGGTGCGAGTGTCAGTGCATACAACCACCAGGGAAACATGCTTGCTTCGATCGTTGCGTTCAACGAGGCGGGTGTATCGGCAGAAGTATCCAAGAATATTGCACTTCAGGTAGCCGGATATAGTCCTATTGCCATTGACGAGAATGACGTACCAGAGGAGATTAAAGAACGAGAGCTGGAGATCGGTCGTGAGAAAGCACGTCAGGAAGGAAAGCCAGAGGCTATTCTGGACCGTATCGCACAGGGCCGTCTGAGCAAGTTCTACAAGGAGTCAACCCTGCTTGCACAGGAGTTTACAATGGATGAGAAGATCACCGTAGGTCAGTACCTGAAGGCTCAAGGGGCTACGGTGTCTGGATTCAAGCGTCTGACGTTGAATCAGGAGTAATAAAAAGTAAAATAAGTAATCTAAAGAAAGTCCCGGCAGGATACCTGCTGGGACTTTCTTTTTTTCTTCAGCAGAAGTTCTGCATCAGTATATTTGGTGCGGATGGGGGTGGGCAGAACGGAGCGGTCGTTCGCACCAGCGCAGGATCAGAATGGAGTGGAAGAACGCAGAGGCAGCGTGTAATCAGAACAGAGTCAGAGGAAACGGGTTTGCCATTCGAGGATGCGTTCGGTGGCCCGAGAGCCAAATTTCTTCAAGGAAAGCAGTACCTCTTGAGGAGTCCGCTCGTAATCTGGCCGGGATTTAGAGAAGAACTTATCGGCATAGCAGATCAACTGTTCCTCGACGGAAACGGGGGAGAAATCCCGAAGAGGCAACGGAAGGTGTTGGTCGCGGATATCGGAGACGGTAATACCAGTTCCGGTGTGCCGTTCGCAGACCAGAGCATGTCGTGGGAGGTCTAGTTCGCGAAGAAGTGCGGCACCGAGTATGCCGTGTCGGATATAGGGTTCAGAGCCGTGGCAGTCAATGTCTGGTGCATCGCACAGGTAGATGCCGATATCGTGCAGCATGGCGGCTTGTGAGATAAAGTCGAGATCGGGATGCAGTTCGGGATGGAGACGTGCCATTTCGAGAGCTTTCCGTGTGACGCATCGGCTGTGTGTGAGTAAAATATTATAGGCCCTGGTATCGGGACGGTAGAATTTTTGCAGTATCTTTATCGAATCCATGGAAGTACAAAGATATGAATAAAAGCAAACTAATGATAGCCGTAGTGATGCTGGTACAATCAGTTTTTCTATGGGGTGCGAATGTCAGAGTAGGAGCAGAGCGGATGGAGCAGTACCTTTCGGAGATAAAGGGAAAACGAGTTGCTCTTGTGGTCAATCAGACCTCTGTGGTCCATAACCGAGAGGGAGGCCGGGTTCATCTGCTGGACACACTATTGCGTCAGGGATTTGATGTCCGTAAGGTGTTTGCTCCGGAGCACGGTCTGCGAGGCGAAGAAGACGCAGGAGCAACAGTACAGTCGGGAGTGGACAGCCGTACAGGGGTGCGGGTGGTCTCGATTTACGGTCGGAATAAAAAGCCATCGGCGGAGCAATTGTCGGACGTAGATGTCGTTGTCTTTGACATTCAGGATGTCGGCTGTCGGTTCTATACTTATATCAGTACGTTGCATTATGTCATGGAAGCCTGCGGAGAGAACGGCAAGAAGTTGTTGGTGCTGGACCGTCCCAATCCGAATGACTACGTAGACGGTCCGGTGTTGAGAGACAGCTCGTTGCGATCGTTTGTAGGCATGGATTTCATTCCGTTGCTGCACGGCTGTACAGTAGGTGAGTTGTCACAGATGTTCAATCTGGAGGGCTGGTTGAGCAATGGTGTGGTCTGTGATGTGGAAGTTGTCACGGCGGAAGGTTGGCATCACGGTGAGCCGTGGCATCTGGAAATCAAGCCATCGCCTAACCTGCCGAATGATGATGCCATTCGTCTATATCCGTCGTTGTGTCTGTTTGAAGGGACGTGTGTGAGTGTGGGCAGGGGGACTGAAATGCCGTTTCAGGTATTAGGTCATCCTCAAACGGAGTTTGACGGCTTTTCGTTCGTTCCATCGCCATTGAAAGGCATGGACAGCAATCCGATGTGGAATGGCGAGATGTGTAAGGGAATAGATCTGCGTCAAGACAGGGATACGCATGGATTCTCGCTGAAGTACCTGCAGATGTTCCATGGAAAGTTGGGGAGTTCGATGTTCAAATATCCGTCATTCTTTGACAAACTGGCAGGTACGCGGACGTTGCGCAAACAATTGGGAGAAGGAAAGACGGAGGATGAGATTCGTCGGACGTGGGAATGTGACTTACAGGCTTATCGTAGGATTCGGAGTCGTTATCTGCTGTATGGAGAGCAGGATTCAGTTCTTTTGTGGCATACGGAAAATGACCACGAGGTCGAAAAGCGCAGATATGAGTAGAGCGATGGCCCAGTAGTTGCGAACAGGAAAGAAAAACATGAGCGCGGCAGATCCCAGGAGCAGGAAAGCAGCCAGAATCTGGATATTCTGCAGCCGTCGTTCTCTGAATTGTGTAGCCCTCTTGAACGTCAGAGCCTTGAGAGCGAACAGTCCGATGACGCCCAAAGCGAAGACGAAGACATCGGCATGGACGAGCAGCGCTTTGGGCATGGGAGCAAAGAGAAAGAGCTGTTGTAGTCTGTAGTAGAAGAAAACGTGCAGGATAATGCCGGCGAAAGTCAGGATGGCAGCGATGGAATACAGAATATTAAAGGAGAATCTGGAAATCATGTCAGTCTTAAATTAGGTTTTGACTCAGGTTATTTTCCAATAGACTTTTTTCTCGTCAAGTCTGGGTTTGCGTAAACATTCCTTTGGCCCTATAGCTAAAAAGGAGTCATTCACTTTTCCGGTTCGGTTTGGATGATGAATACATCCTCATTGTCCTTGCGCATCATGTATTTCTCGCGAGCCATGCGTTCGAGTTGGTTCTTGTCGTTCTTGAACTTCTCGATTTGTCGGTCGGTGTCGGCAATTTTTCGTTCGTATTCCGTTTTTTCCTTTTCGAGTTGCGTAGTGTCACGGTTCAGCATAAAAACATTGTAGAGACTGTGTTCGCTGATGAAGAGCACATAGACCACGACGAATGCCGCGATAGCGATATTGACAATCCATTTGGTATGTCGCAGAGGCTTGAGGAACCTATTCTTTGAGGAAACGTTCATGGTCGGAAATAATTTGCCGGAAAGGTGATGCAAAGATAACGAGAAATGGTGTATATTTGCGTACCGAGAAAGGAATAAAAAAAACTTTCAGCAGAGATGGACAAGTTTATAGTATCAGCGCGAAAATACCGTCCGACGACCTTTCGGTCTGTTGTGGGTCAGTCGGCGTTAGTCTCGACGCTGAAGAATGCCATATCGAGTCAGCGTCTTGCCCATGCCTATCTGTTCTGTGGACCTCGCGGAGTGGGCAAGACATCGTGTGCGCGCATTTTCGCTAAGACGATAAACTGTTTTCATCTGACGTCGGATAATGAGGCGTGTAACGAATGTGAGAGCTGCCAGAGCTTCAATGAGCAGCGTTCGCTGAGCATTCATGAGTTGGATGCGGCGAGCAACAACTCGGTGGAGGACATCCGTCAGTTGATAGATGAGGTGCGTGTTCCGCCGCAGATAGGGAAGTACAGCGTATTCATCATTGACGAGGTGCATATGTTGAGCATGGCAGCATTCAGTGCGTTCCTGAAGACGCTGGAGGAGCCGCCGTCGTATGCCATCTTCATCCTGGCGACGACAGAGAAGCAGAAAATACCGGCAACAATCCTGTCGCGTTGTCAGGTCTATGACTTCAACCGCATCGGAATCCGTGACATCGTGTCGCATCTGCAGTACGTTGCGGACTCGGAGCAGATCAAGGCGGAGCCGGAGGCGCTGAACGTGATAGCGCAGAAGGCAGACGGTGGAATGCGTGACTCGTTGTCCATCTTCGACCAAGTGGCGAGTTTCTGTAACGGAAACGTAACGTACAAGGACGTCATAGAGAATCTGAACGTCCTGGACTATAACTACTATTTTCAGTTGGTGGATTCGATGCTTGGAGGCAACGTGCCACAAGCGATGCTGATTTTTGACGAAATTCTCTCGAAGGGATTCGAGGGTGGTCGGTTTGTTCAGGGTCTATGCAGTCATCTGCGTGACCTGATGGTCTGCAAGGATCCGCAGACGATACCGTTGCTGGAAGTAGGCTCAACGATAGCAGAAACCTATCAGCAACAAGCCCAGCGTTGTGATACAGAATTCCTTTACAAAGCGCTGGAGATATCCAACAGTTGTGACTTGAACTACCGATCGAGCAATAACAAGCGCCTGTTGGTTGAAATCCTGCTCATCCGGCTGTGTCAGTTGGGTGCAAAAAAAAAATCTGAGTGAGAGTGAGGCTGAAGACCTGTGGAAACTGGACAGGTTCTTTCCGTTGTTGAAACAAAGCGAATCGGGAGTGCCGGCATCGTCGCATCCGTCGTCTTCTGTTGAAGACTCGGCGCCGTCGGTGCAGAGAAAGCCCGAAGTGTCCGCCTCTGTTCCGTCTGTCGAAACAAACTTGACAGAGACCGGAAAAGGGAATCTGGCACTGGGGAGCGTAGGGGAAGGTTCCCCTTCTCCGTCACCCCGTAGGAGACGGGTTGGAATCTCGATCCGTCATCCTCAAGAGACAGGTAAATCCGTATCGTCAGAAGAGTCAGTCGGAACGTCCTCTTCTCAGGCATCCAAAGAACTGGAGCAACCAGTCCTGCTGGAGGCATGGGTGCGCTATGCGGGTGCGGAGAGTGCCTCGGCGAACCTGAGTCGCACCATGCAGTGTGCATTGCCTCAGAAGAAGGAAGGAAACAGTTTTGAGGTGAAGGTCTCGAACCGATTCCAGGAGTCGGAACTGATCAACGAGTGGACGTCCCATCTCAAAGAATACATAGAGAAGGCGACCCAATGTCGTGAAGTACATATGGAAATCAAGGTTGAGGAACTGGAAGAGATGAAGGGTGAGGAATCCATCTTGACGAACAGCGAGGCATTCGAGAAAGAGAAAGAGAACAATCCGGCCTTGCGAGAATTGGCCAATCTGCTGGAATTGGAAAGCGAATGAAAGAAATGAAATACAGTCAGCAGGCAAAACGAATCGGAACCGCCATGCGGTATCTGATGGTTATCATGATCCTGTTGCAGTATCCCTTAATGATTATGGCAAACGAAAAAAAAACAGAAAAATCGGTCGGCAACGACCTGGCGTCGAATCCGTTCCTACAACCTTACGACACCCCATTCGGGACCGTCCCCTTTGACCGTATCCGAACAGAAGACTACCTGCCGGCGCTGCGTGAGGGCATGCGCCGTCAGCAAGAAGAGATAGCGCAGATAGTCAGCAATCCGGAGGCACCGACCTTTGAGAATACGATAGTAGCCCTGGAGCGTTCGGGCAGTCTGCTGAGCCGTGTGGAGTATCCGTTCTACAACCTGCTGAGTGCGGACAGCAATGAGGAATTGGAAAAGATAGCGCAGGAAATAGCACCGGAGGAGAGTGAGCACAGCACATCAATCCTACTGAATGAAAAGTTATTCGCACGAATCAAGGTGGTGTGGGAACATCGGGAGTCGTTGAATCTGGACGTGGAGGATGCGAAACTGTTGGAAGACACGTACGAATCTTTCGTCAACAACGGAGCCAACCTGCAGGGTGAGGACCGCGAGACGTACCGCAAACTGGTATCGGAACTGTCGGTGCTGACACTGAACTTCGGTCAGAACTCGCTGAAGGCGAGCAACGCCTATGAACTGAACGTGACAGAACGGGAGCGTCTGGCAGGTCTGCCTGACTACGTCCTGCAGGCGGCGGAAGAGAAAGCCGCCCAAAAGGGTCAGCAAGGCTGGACGTTCGACCTGAGTTATCCGAGTTATTTCCCCTTCATGAAATTCGCCGCAGACCGTCGTCTGCGAGAGCAGATGTACCGGGCCTACAATACGAAGTCATTCGGAGGCGAGTTCGACAACATCGAGAATGTGCGAAAGATTGTCAATACGCGACTGTCGATTGCGCGTCTGCTGGGATGCGGCACGTATGCGGAATCGGTATTGCGCCGCAGGATGGCCAGTGAGCCGTCGAAGGTGTACGGTCTGCTGGACCAGTTGCTGGAAGCCTATCGTCCGAAAGCGGAGCAAGAGTTGAGGGAGGTGCAGGAATACGCACGGAGCAAAGGATTCACAGATACGCTGGAAGCCTGGGACTGGGCGTACTACAGCAATCTGCTGAAAGAGTCGCGGTACAGTATCAACGACTCGATCGTGAAGCCCTACTTCGAGTTGGAAAGAGTGAAGAAAGGTGTTTTCGGACTAGCCACGACGCTGTACGGTCTTCGTTTCGTCCCGAACAAGACCATCCCGGTGTATCATCCGGAGGTGGAGACCTTTGAGGTGTATGACAGCGACGGACGATTCATGGCGATACTCTATACCGACTTTCATCCGCGCGAGGGTAAGCAGAGCGGAGCCTGGATGACGGAGATGAAACAGCAGTGGAAAGAAGACGGAGAGGATTCCCGTCCGCACATCTCACTGGTCATGAACTTCAGCAAGCCGACAGGAGGCAAGCCGGCACTGCTGACGTATGATGAATTGACGACCTTTCTCCATGAGTTCGGTCACTCGATACACGGCATGTTGGCAGACGGAAAATACGCTAGTCTGACGGGTACGAACGTCTATCGTGACTTTGTGGAGATGCCATCGCAGTTGATGGAGAACTGGGCAGGTCAGAAGGAGTTTCTGGACCGTTTTGCCGCGCACTATGAGACGGGCGAGAAGATTCCGTCGGACCTTGTTGCCAAGATCAAGGCATCGGAGAACTTCAATGTGGGTTATGCGTGTCTCCGTCAGTTATCGTTCGGATATCTGGACATGGCATGGCACGACCGCAGTGAGCCGTTTGAGGGAGATGTTGAGGCCTTCGAGAAACAGGTGGGGAAGCGGACGCGCCTGTTGCCGGCGGTGGACGGTACCTGTATGAGTGTTCAGTTCGGTCATATCTTCAGTGGTGGCTATGCTGCGGGCTATTACGGCTATAAATGGGCGGAGGTACTGGATGCCGATGTGTTTTCGAAATTTCAGGAGAAAGGACTCTTTGACAAGGAGACAGCCACGCGTCTGCGCAGGGAAATACTCTCGAAGGGCGGCAGTGAGCACCCGATGGTGTTGTACAAGCGCTTCATGGGCAGAGAGCCGAGTATCGAAGCCTTGCTGAGGCGGAACGGAATCGAATGAGGGGGGAGTTTTAACAATCGAATATATCTATCCTCAAAACCCTGATTCAAAATGGCGGAGGGATCTATCGGAAGGAGACTATACCGAATTCAAAACCCTCTATACACACAATCGGAAACCTGACGCTATCAGGCAACAATGGAAACTTAAGCAACAAGTAAAAATCAAGGACGCAGGTGGTTGAGGTCTGCGTCCTTGATTTTTATTGAGTTATGTGGTCAGAAATAAGGAAGAAAGTGTGTGGTTTTAAGATTGCAAGGGAACTCGTCTGGATGTCTGGATGGCATCGACGGGACAGATGAGGCGGCAGAGTTGGCATCCGACGCAGTGCTTGCCGATGAGGTGTGGCTGTCGTTGGCTGTCGAAACTGATAGCCTGATGTCCGCCGTCGGAGCAGGAGATGAAGCATCGTCCACATCCGATGCACCGGTCGTGAAGGAAGACGGGGTAGGTGACGGAAGAACGGTCGAGTTCGGAAGGAGTGGTAAAGAAGGGAATCTGTTCGCCGACCAGAGTATCGAGCCTTGAGATGTTGCGCTGAGCCATGTAGTTGCGCAGTCCGAGGATAAGGTCGTCGATGATGCGGTATCCATATTGCATGACAGCGGTGCAAACCTGCAGGTTGGAGCAACCGAGCTGTATGAACTCGAGTGCGTCGCGCCATGTCTCGATGCCTCCGATGCCACTGAGAGGCACGTCTTTGAGTTCGGGATTCTGTGCCATCTCGAGGATGAGTCGTAGAGCGATGGGTTTGACGGTGTGTCCGGAGAGTCCGGAGACGGTCTTGAGTCCGGAGACGGAAGCCTGCTCACTCATGGTGACGGACTTAATGGTGTTGATGGCCGAGATGGCATCCGCCCCAGCCTGTGCTGCGGCAGTGGCTGGCAGAGTGATGTGGGTGATGTTGGGAGTCATCTTCGGAATGACGGGGATGGAGACGGAGTTGCAGACGGCAGAGGTAATGGCAGCTACGAGTTCGGGGCTCTGTCCGATATCACTACCCAGACCAGCCTGTCGCATCTGCGGGCAAGAGAAGTTGAGTTCAACGCCGTCGAGTCCTGCGCGTTCGGCCATGCGAGCGAGCTGGCACCACTCCTCTTCAGTCTGTCCCATGATGGAAGCGATGATGACTTTGGACGGGAACTCGCGTTTGAGTCTATGGAGGGTGTCAAAATCCACGTCGGCAGGATTCTCGCTGAGCTGTTCCATGTTGCGGAACGCGAGGAAAGGATAGTCCACGGCATCGAAACGAGGCGATACCTCGTGGATGTCCTGCAGGCTGATGGTCTTGAAAAAGACGCCTGCCCATCCGGCTTGAAGCGCGGAAGCTACCATGTCGTAGCCAGTGCAGACGGCAGATGAGGCAAGGAAGAAGGGGTTCTCGCAGGTAATGCCGCAGAAGTCGATGGAGAGATCCGGGAGATTGTTATTGTCGGAGGCGATGGGATCGAGAGAGGCGGCTATCTGTCGAATACGAATGGGGCGATCGGGGTGAATGCAAGCCTGTTCGGCTTTCAGGAGTTCGTCGTCTGCCCCTGCGACCCACCGGGAAGCGAGGTCGGAATTGCCGAAGCGGACGGCACGTATGGCTCGTGCGGGATCGGCATGGGAACATGCTGCGGAACACGGCGCATTGTGGCACAAAAGACAGCGGCGTGACTCGTCGTACGGCGAAAAGAGGTGAGAACGATTGTTCATATGCATGTGGTATTTTGGTGAATAGAGCGTGTTCTCATGCAATGTTTTTTTTGGGGGGAAGAGGTCTGGGCAGAGGGGAGTGTGGAGGTGTGGAAAAGCAATCGAAATATAGACATAAGCATCAATAAAAGAAAGAGACTGAGTAAAAAAAATAGTGGAGGAAGGATAAAAAGTAGTGGAATAGTAGTGGAGTAGTATTGGAGTAGTATTGGAGT
>DGSL01000002.1 GCA_002393965.1 Bacteroidales bacterium UBA4363
ACTCCAATACTACTCCAATACTACTCCACTACCACTTCACCACCACTCCACTACTACTCCAATACTACTCCACCATTCTTCATCTGTATTTTTCATTCCATTTTTAGCACCACATTGTGCTTTGCTGCAAGACGTCGAATATTTTGCACTGCGTAATGCATACGTCCTAATGCAGTATTCAAAGGGACGTTCGTGCGTTCAGCTATTTCCCTGAAAGACAAGTTTTCATAAAATCGAAGTCGAATAATCTCCTGTTGTACTGCTGGTAAATCAAGAACGAGTCGCTGGACGTCATCCAAAATTTGAGCATATACCATTCGATCTTCCTGGCTTTCTTCTTGATAAGCATTTCCACGAAGCAATTCCACATCCAACTCAAGATCACTGCAGGCGGCTTCTCCTCGGCCTTTTCGAAAGTAATCGATCACCAGATTACGTGCGATACGGCATACCCACGACACAAAACGATCCGAGGCCACATATCGCCTTTGACGAATGACTGTAATCACCTTGAAAAAAGTTTCCTGAAAAAGATCCTCCGCAACAGACCTGTCTCGGACATAGAATAGAATGTAGTTGTAAATTCGACGGTTATGCCGTTTCAGAAGTTCCTCAAATGCGTCATCATCCCCGTCTGCATACATGGACACTAATACGTCATCAGCAAATGTGCTGTATTTTCTGTTCATTACTTAGAAAAGTTTGTTATTCTGTAGTAATGACAATCCGATAGGCAAAAGAGTATTAGATAATAATGAAAGTTTACAACCGCAAAAATAGAACTTGACGGATGTTTACAAGAGGATTAATTTATGTTATAAAGCAGACATTTAACTTTCATTAAGTCTTGTGGTCACTCTTCTCCAACTTTTAGAATGGATAGCCAATGGCAAGATGAAATGCCATGTCTTCCGTTCGCAATGGTCGTCTCCAACGCCGGTTCCGCAGTTCGGTCGGATCATATAATTGCGATCCTAAATCCAGACGCACCAGAAAAAAATCAAAATCGAGACGTAGTCCCAATCCGTATGCCCATGCTAATTGAGAAAAGAATTTATCGAACTTAAACATTCCTCCGGGCTGGGAGTCATAGTCCCGTATAGTCCAGATATTTCCGCCATCTACAAATGCAGCGCCCTCAAACAACCAGAATATCTTAAAACGGTATTCGAGATTCAGATCCAACTTTATGTCTCCGGACTGCATGAAATCAGTACGGGATGTCTGACTGCGATAGATACCCGGACCAAGAGAACGGACCGACCAACCACGTACGCTATTGGCTCCGCCTGCATAGAAACGTTTTTCAAACGGCACGACATCTGCGTTTCCATATGGGTAAGCGACGCCTACATGACCATGCCATACTAATCGCATTCTTTCGTTGACAACCTGATTATAGGCGTATTCAAATTCTCCCTTCACATATTGCGAGAAACGGATATTGGAGATCTGCCATACTCCTTCTTTCTTTTCCACACCGAAGACGGAACAAATACCGGACAGGAGATTACCTGCTGTCGAGACGGACCCGCTATAGGAGAAGAAATCAGTCAGGGCATTCTTCCGATTGTTACGGGAGAAAGAGAAACCAAGAGCCAGGATGATGTGATCCTCGTAACTGTAACGAAGGATGGAGTTGGAATTGAGATAGGTTTCACGAAATGAATTGGTGACTCGTGGAAGATAGACATAAGAAAGATCCATCAGGTCAATCGTATATCGTTCATTGTTAAGGGACCCCGTCGTCCATACATACTTGAACCCTGCTCCCGCAATCGTACGGTCATACCATGGCGTAGTCTGAAAATTATAGGAACCGGAAATCTGTGAGAAAGCACGTATTCGTCTTGACATACTTTCTGTTATGAATGGGAACAGCACCTTGGGGACCGTCAGACTTGCCTCTCCGCCCACTTCCAAAGAACGGTCAGAAAGGGCTTCCTGCAGATTTCCCATCGGCTGATAAGCGACTCTGGTCTTGAAATCAAACTGTTCTGCACCATGAAAGACATTGCGATGAGTGTACGTACCTGACATAGCGGCTCCGAAATCTCCGTCAGTATTTGTCCCTTCCACCTCTACTGAGAACGACTGCACACGGGTCGGAGTAAGCGTGATGGAACAATCCAATACAGAATCGCCGGCCTCCCTGTAAGAAACATTCACATAGCGAGTAACGCCCAAAGACGAAAGAAGGGATGAAGTACGGTTTGTCGCTGACTCTGAATAATACTTTCCAGGGAAAACAAAGTTGCGCAGATAAATAGAGGATGGACATAGCTTCCGCTGACGTCCGAAAATATATCTGTAATGAGCGCATTTCAGAGTATCTTGATAGGATATTTGGGACGAAAGAAACCAAGGGTAGATATCAACATTCCCAATTCTCATTCGCTTGTGATGAGGAAGGGGAACATACGTTCCATCCTCTTGGGCCTGAAAGACAGGACGCACGCGAAACAACAGATCCACCTGATGTTCTCCGACCGTTGTATCCGCCTCCACAAAAACATATTCCCTTGTGAAATAATAAAAACCTTTGTTGCGCAGGTACGTTACAATTCGTTCCCTTTCCAACTCCAGATTGTCCAAATCGAAGACATCTCCTGGTTTGAGTTTGAACTTTATAGAATCTTCGTTAAAGAACCGCCGGACGGAATCATCTCGAACTCGAGACTCAATATTTCGGATACGATACGGCTGATGCGCCGTTATGGAGTATCTTACATTGATTTTCTGTCGCTTGTGCGTCGTGTCCGTTACTACCTCAGCCTGCGGATAACCCTTGTTCACATAGAGGCGGCGAAGATTTTCCGCTGTCTGACGTGTCAGTTCGTCACTGTAAATAACAGGAGGTTCTCCTGCTTTCCTGAGAATGCGATTGACCCATTTGGACGTATCGGGGCCTGACATGTTATAAATTTGCAGTTGAAGTCGGTATGCACCGAAGATTCCCGAGTTTGGAGTCTGACGCAGATAATACACCAGCTCCTCCATTGGCATCACATGCGTATCTGCCTTAATATCAACATCATTAAGGAGAAATTCCGTAGGCTTGACATAACGTGTGGTCGAACACGACGTAATAATAAAAACAAGAAGCACAAACAGTATCGACAGACTCGTCTGCCACAGCCGCATAGCCGTACTCACATCATTTCTGAAATGGCAGAAGTCTCTGATTGTCATAAGCCGAATAATGGAACAAAGATACAAATTAAGGAAGAAAAAAAGCTATCTTTGTATATTAGATTACGCACAAAAAGGAACCTACGGATATGCTGAGTAAGAGCCAACTAAAGGATTTAGGACGTTATGCTCTCAAGAAGAGACGAGATGAAGAAGGGGTTTTCGTGGCAGAAGGTGGAAAACTGATAGAAGAACTATCTAGGACATACACTTGCAAACTTTTAGTCGGAACAGAAAAACTGGGGAACCAGCCTTCCATTCCCTGCGAAAAATTCCTGCGTGTAACCCAAGACGAGTTAGACCGTATTACTCTGCAAAAAACAGCACGCGATTCCTTTGCTGTTTTCAAAAGACCCGACACCCCTTGTGATAACATCCTCGAGAGAAGAAACGGACTGACCCTGGCTTTGGATTCTGTCCAAGACCCAGGCAACCTGGGTACCATCATTCGTATTTGCGACTGGTTCGGCATTGAACAGGTCTGGTGTTCCGTCGGATGTGCCGACATCTGGAACCCGAAAGTTGTACAGTCCACCATGGGGGCATTAGCAAGAGTCCACATTTCAACAGGAGTATGTCTTGTCAATGCACTCAAAGAAGCGCACAAAATGGGCTTGAAAATCTACGGAACGCTATTAGATGGAGAAAATATCTATAAGAAGAATTTGACTGAAAATGCCATAATTGTCATGGGTAGTGAAGGCAACGGACTAAGCAAAGAAGTCAGAAGATATGTAAACGAACAACTGCTGATTCCCTCATGGCCTCCAGACAGGCCAACAAGCGAAAGCCTCAACGTTGCTGTAGCAACGGCCTTAGTCTTAGGTGAATTCCGCAGACGACAGTAAAATATGGGGCAAACTGACATGACTGAAAAAAAGTAAACATGACACTTTGAGAATCAGGCAAAAAAATCGTATTTTTGCCACTCATTTCAGAAATGACAACCGTCGAATCCGCTCTGTGAGGCGTGGCAGCATACGACTTCTCAACTCTCATAGCAAGAACCTTCGGTTGCAAACATGAGAGAGAGAGCTGAATATCTATTGAATTAAACAATCGAAATACAACAATCTATTTTTTATGGCTAAAACAGCGGATATCAAAAACGGAATGTGCCTCGAATTCGATGGCCAGTACTACTACGTAGTAGAATTCCTTCACGTAAAACCAGGAAAAGGTCCTGCCTTTGTTCGTACAAAATTGAAAAACGTCAAGACAGGCCTGGTCATTGAGAAGACACTTAATGCAGGCATTAAAATCAATGATGTGCGCATTGAACGTCGCAATTATCAATATCTCTACAAGGATGACATGGGCTATACTTTCATGGATCTTGAAAGCTATGAGCAGATCGCCATCCAAAAGAACCTCATCAATGGTGTTGATTTCCTCAAAGAAGGAGAAACCTGCGAAGTGGTTGTCCATGCTGAGAGCGATACCATTCTCTATGTGGATGTTCCAACTACGGTCATTCTTGAAATCACATACACGGAACCTGGACTCAAGGGAGACACAGCTACCAACGCAATGAAAGATGCTACCGTTGAGACAGGAGCAAAAGTAAGAGTACCTCTTTTCATCAATCAAGGTGAAAAAATAAAAGTGGACACTCGCGACGGCAGCTATGTAGAGCGAGTTAAGGAATAAATTTCGTTCCTGTCATATAAAAAAAGACGACATTCTTTCTACGGATGTCGTCTTTTTTATGCGTATAATTATACAATTAAATAGGCCTGACTACCGGATTCTGGGCGCTACTCTATGCATAAACACAAATATTTATGCATAATTATATCTGAAATTAGAAGATAAGTATGTACATTTGCCCTCGCATAATAAAAAAAGATCCGTGAAAGCGAAAGACAATAGACTGCAAACGATCCAAAACATCCTCCTTGAGCGCAATGTCAGTACTCAAGAAGAATTGCTTTCGGAATTGGCTCATCACGGATTTTCCCTCACACAGGCCACTCTCAGCCGTGACCTTAAGAAACTGAAAATCGCCAAATTGCACACGGAAGAGGGGGTCTATCGCTACAGTCTTCCACAGGCCTCATCAAACAAAGTCAGTGACGTTCTCAAAGATTCCCCTGAGATTTCCTTGGCCTTTTCCGGCAACTTGGCTGTTCTGCGTACAAAACCTGGTTATGCGGCGGCACTTGCCAGTCAAATTGATGCTTCCGACAGTAAGCTGTTTCTCGGGACTGTAGCCGGAGACGACACGGTATTACTGATTCTTCGCGAACACGTTTCACAGAAACAAGCGAAGGAACAATTGTCACAGATCATAAAACATATCATAGAAGTATAATCAAGCCATCATCTATTCTGAGAAAACGGAAAATGGAAAACAAAAAAAAACAGACAGACAACGACAACTCCATAGAGATTACCATTGCTAACGAAAAGCACTATGGATATGTCAACACCATCCTTGACACTATTGAACAGGGTTCAAAGGCCAGAGGTACAGGAATCGCACGTAGAAGTCCGGAATATATCCTTAACAAAATGAAGGAAGGAAAAGCCATCATTGCCATTGCTGACGGAGACACCTTTGCAGGATTCTGCTATATTGAAACCTGGAGCAACAAAAATTTCGTCGCCAATTCCGGACTCATTGTCGCTCCACAATTTCGAGGGAAAGGACTTGCAAAACGCATCAAACACAAAGCATTTGAACTCTCCAGGAAATGTTATCCCGATGCAAAGATTTTTGGCATAACCACTGGTCTCGCCGTCATGAAAATCAACACAGAGATCGGATATCGGCCTGTCACGTTCAGCGAATTGACAGACGACCCTGAATACTGGAAAGAATGTGAGGCTTGCGTCAATTTTGACGTCTTGAAACGTAACAACTACACCCGTTGCCTTTGTACAGGTATGTTATACGACCCCGCAGAACACAAAGGGAATGAAATGCCATGGCTCAACGAAGAGCACAAGAAAGAAACCCTGCTCCACCGCTGGAAAGAAGCCTTGAAAAAAATCTTCTCCATTCAGACTGCCAGTGGAACATACAAGGGCAGCAACAAAGACATTGAAAATTAAAACATCATCAAAATAAAACATCAAAACAATGAAAAAAGTATTACTCGCATTCTCTGGAGGTTTGGACACCAGTTTCTGCGCCATGTACCTGCAAAAAGAAAAGGGATATGAGGTTCACACAGCACTTGCCAACACCGGAGGATTTGATGAAAAAGAGTTAGAAATCATCGCCGACAAGGCCCACCGCCTTGGCGTGAAGAGTCACGTTGCTCTTGATGTCACGAAAGACTACTACTCCAAGAGTATTCGCTACATGGTTTTTGGGAACGTGCTTCGCAACGGGACATATCCGATTTCCGTCTCTTCTGAGCGTATTTTCCAGGCTATTGCCATCATCAACTATGCCAAGCAAATAGGTGCCGATGCCGTAGCTCATGGTTCCACAGGAGCCGGGAACGACCAGGTGCGTTTCGACCTTACATTCCAGATTCTTGCTCCTGAAATTGAGATTATTACTCCAACCCGTGACATGGAACTCACGCGTGAATATGAAATCGACTACCTGAAGAAACACGGATATGAAGCCGATTTCAAGAAACTCGAGTACTCCATCAACAAAGGACTTTGGGGCACATCCATTGGTGGAAAGGAAACGCTGAAGAGCAATGAAACACTTCCTGAAGAGGCGTATCCAAGCCAGGTAGTTCGCAAGGACGAAAGCAAGTTGACCATTGATTTCGAGAAAGGCGAACTGGTTGCCGTCAATGGAAAGAAGTATGAAGACAAAATTGCGGCTATCAATGAAATCAACCGCATTGGAAGTGAGTACGGCATCGGACGCGACATGCACATCGGAGACACCATCATCGGAATCAAAGGACGCGTTGGATTTGAGGCCGCAGGAGCAATTCTGATCATTAACGCACACAAGATGCTGGAGAAACACACCCTGACAAAGTGGCAACTTTACTGGAAAGACCAGATTGGCACTTGGTATGGAATGTTCCTGCACGAAGCCCAGTATCTGGATCCTGTCATGCGTAACATGGAAGCCTTCCTTGAGAGTTCACAGGAAAACGTGACAGGACGGGTCATTCTCACGCTGCGTCCACAAAGTTATACACTTGTAGGCGTAGAGACACCTTATGACCTGATGCGCTCCGACTTTGGCGAATACGGAGAAGTCGTAAAGGCTTGGACGGCAGACGATGTAAAAGGCTTCACGAAGATTCTTGGCAATCAAATGAAAATATTCTATAACGTCCAGAAACGAAACGGTAAATAAATCATTCTCTCGTACCTGAAATGCCCTCGTATGCTATAAAAACATACGAGGGCTTTTTTAGAATAGAAGAAATAAAAAAAACGATTCCTGATTACAGGAATCGTTTTTTGTGGTACCTCCTGGAATTGAACCAGGGACACATGGATTTTCAGTCCATTGCTCTACCACTGAGCTAAGGTACCTTTCTCCGAAAAGCGATGCAAAGATAGATATCTTTTTCGTTTTCACAAGCATTTGACCACCTTTTTCTCAATACTTTTTTTAAAAGAGAAGAAAAAAGTGTTATTGCTCCACATCCTCAAATTCTACTTCTTGCGCTGACGACTTGTCAAACACGGGATGACCTCTTTTCGATGATTTTTTTTGTGCGGATGAAAAACCTTCATTAGGCGTAGCTTGTTGTTTTCTTCGAAAAAAAGAGAAGACATTCCTCAGATTGGCAAAACCGCCTATCATTCGGATGAAAAACAACACGATACCTATTACCAGGAAGAGAAGGAGAAACAGAAAGAGCAGAAGCAGGACTAACAGGATATACATGCTGACAAGTGCTTAGTTTCTCTTCACCTTGAGAAAATTTTCTATTACGTTTTCGAGTGCTTCTTTGGGTAACACTCCTACGGTTGTACCTGGTTTTCCCCCATCCGAAGGAAAAAAAACGAGTGTCGGTACGGACTGAATGCCGACCACCTCTGACAATTCGCTGTTTTGGTCGATATCAATTCGGTAAAAACGTACCTTTCCTTGATATTCAGAGGCCAAATCATCCAAAACAGGGGACAACTGCCTGCATGGCCCACACCAGGTGGCATAAAAATCCACCACAACCGGCATAGAACCCAGGAAATGGTACTCTTCGCTCGTATAGTCCGTTACCTGAGTCCTGAATTGTTCCTGAGTAATCGTAATTACGCTATCTATCAACTGGGGATCTTGCATAAATATTGTATCTGACATATCGTGTTTCGAAGGACTTTGATTCTTTCCGCAACCCATTAATAGGAGCAGGAAAAAGACCCACAAGAATCGACCTTTCTCATTATATGACATCCTGATTATGGAGAATAAAATTAGGACACCCCTTCATGAATCCTTCACGACGACTGCCCTAATTATCAGTTTCTTCTTAGAAAAAAATCATTTCACATTGCCGACCTTAATCAGGTATTCTGCAATCTGAACAGCATTCAATGCAGCTCCTTTTCGGATCTGGTCTCCTGTCAGCCATAGCGTGTTGGAATGATCGTCAGCCAGGTCCTTACGCACCCGACCTACATAGACTTCGTCATGACCGGCAGATTCCAGAGGCATAGGGTATATGTAATTCTGAGGATCATCCTTCAGAATCACGCCCGGAGCCTTAGACAGTGCTTGACGAATCTCCTCTACTGAAAGAGGTTTCTCTGTTCTGAACCATACGGACTCGGAATGCGAACGCAACGAACTTACGCGAACGCAGGTTGCGGATGTGCGAACGTCACTGTGCAGGATCTTCCGGGTCTCGTTGAACATCTTCATCTCCTCTTTTGTGTAGTCATTTTCCGTCATCTTGTCTATCTGAGGAATGACATTGTATGCCAATTGGTGAGGAAATTTCTCAATGTGAGTAGTACTTCCTGTCTCAACGATATCCTTATACTGCTGCTGAACTTCTGCCATAGCTGCCGCTCCGGCTCCCGAAGCAGACTGATAGCTGGAAACATGGATAGACTGGATATGAGACAACTTATCTATCGGTTTCAACACCACAACCATCATGATGGTCGTACAGTTCGGATTGGCAATGATGCCTCGCGGACGATTCAATGCGTCCTCTGCATTGCATTCTGGCACCACGAGTGGCACATCATCATCCATACGGAATGCACTGGAATTATCAATCATAACGGCTCCGTATTTCGTTATATCAGCTGCAAACTCCTTGCTGGTGCCCGCTCCGGCACTGGTGAAAACAATATCAATATCCTTAAAATCATCTCCATGAACCAACTCCTTCACCGTCAGCTTTTTTCCTGCGTATTCATATTGGCGACCTGCACTTCTGCTCGATCCGAACAGTACTAATTCATCCATTGGGAACTTACGTTCTTCCAGAACGCGGAGAAACTCTTGTCCTACAGCTCCTGATGCACCTACGATAGCAACTTTCATTCTTATTTACTTTTTATGTATAATTTCTTATTTTTGTTCGTAATTATTCACAAGACATGGAATAATGCGGACACAAAGGTAGTATATTTTTCAATATTTAAGTTCTTCCATCTTTTTAAAAGACGTCACTACCCAATGGACATCTATTCCATCATTCCCGAGCATCAACGAGTCCTTATTGCCCCTCTAAACTGGGGGCTTGGCCATGCGACACGTTGCATTCCCATCATCCGTACTCTCAGACAACTCGGTCATGAAATCCTCATTGCCGCTGACGGAAGACCATTGAGACTTCTACAAGAAGAATTCAAAGACCAGAAGCACATTGAATTTCTTCGTTTCCCCGGATTGGACATTTCCTATGACAAGGGAAACGTCTCCCGTTCCATCCTCTGGCATCTGCCATCCTTTCTGTTGCTCATTTACAAGGAACATCGCCAGCTGCAGGACCTCATAGAGAAGAATCATATCACCTGGGTTATTTCCGACAACCGATTTGGTCTTTGGACGAGTCTTGTTCCCTGCGTCTATATCACTCACCAGTTAATGATCAAAGCGCCCCGAAGTCTGAAGTGGACCGAAGGGTTGCTGCATTATCTCCACCTTCGATTCATCAAACGTTACACTTTTTGCTGGATTCCTGACTACAAAGAAGACAATGGACTGAGTGGAGACTTGAGCCATTTCTACCCTTTACCTGCCAATGCCCGTTTCATCGGACCCTTGAGCCGTTTCGCCGGTTTATACCCTTTTAACATCAAGGAGTCGGAACTTTTCCATACCGTTGCCGTCATAAGCGGTCCGGAGCCTCAACGCACCGATTTTGAAGATAAGGTTGTACGGGAACTTCTGAAAAAGGGGACGAAAGCTTTAGTTGTCTGTGGTCAACCCGATACTGGCAGCAAACGCGTCATTCAAAACGTCACGCTGGTACCACATCTTTCCTCTCGCCTGCTCATGACGCACCTCATCCATGCCCGTCGCGTTATCTGCCGCTGCGGATATTCCAGCGTCATGGATCTTCACATCCTGCATAAACGTGCCGAAATCACCCCAACCAAAGGACAGACAGAACAGGAATACTTATACGACTTTCTCATCAGGAAGAACCTGCATGACAGGTGGCTGGAAGACGGCTACATTGGATCAACATCCAAAGCTACCTGAATACCCTTATAGCATTCCAGCGACAAAATCTCTTTGGATGTCTTTGCCAGCAGACCTTTTGCTTCCTTTATCGACGCATTTGCCTCTACTTTCAGCAGAATTTGTTTGATATACTTATTCTGGACACGACCGACAGGAGGATTGTCCGGTCCCAACACTCGAGAGCCGAACACCACTCGAAGGCGGTGCGCCATTGCATTAGAAGCACTCAACGTCACCTGTTCACTGCGGTGCTTGATCTGCACACGTATCAGACGGAAAAACGGAGGATACTTGAATTGTCTGCGTTCCGCCATCTGCTCATTGTAAAGACTCTTGTAGTCGTTTCGTATTACCTGGAGCAGAACGGGGTGATTTGCTTCGGATGTCTGTATGATGACTCGCCCGCTTTTATCCGCCCTTCCCGCTCTCCCACTTACCTGAGCCATCAATTGAAAGGCGCGTTCATATGCCCGGAAATCCGGAAAATTCAGCAAGGTATCGGCATTCAGAATGCCGACCAATGACACATTTCGGAAATCCAGGCCCTTCGTCACCATCTGCGTGCCGATCAGGACATCCAGATCTCCTTCCTCGAACCTTGTCAGAATGGTTTCATAGGCGTCCTTAGAACGTGTCGTATCAAGATCCATACGCGCGATTCTGACACTTGGGAATATCTGTCTCAGCTCTTCTTCCACCTTCTCGGTTCCGAACCCTACCGCATTATATCTCTCGCTGCCACATTTAGGACATTGCTCCGTCAATGACTCCGTATGACCGCAATAATGACAGGTAAGGGCTCTGTATGTACGATGGACCGTAAGGGTCACGTCACAGTTTCTGCATTTGGGGATATACCCGCAATCAGGACACTCCATGAATGGGGCATAGCCGCGTCTGTTCTGAAACAGAATGACCTGCTCACTGCGAGACAATGACTCGCGTATTTCTGAGAGCAGGCGTGGGGAAAACAATCCCTTCATCTGTTTACGGTGACGAAGGGAACGGACATCAACGCATTCTACCGTTGGCATGGTCACATGTTGGTACCGGTGCAACATCTCAACAAACCCATACCGGCCAATCTGTGCATTGTTGTAACTTTCTATTGAAGGTGTCGCACTGCCAAGAATCACCTTGGCTCCCGTTTGTGTGGCCAGAACGATAGCGGCATTACGTGCGTGATAACGAGGCGCTGGATCATATTGCTTATAGGTCGTTTCATGTTCTTCATCCACGATAACCAGTCCCAGTCGGCGAAAAGGCAGAAAGATAGAGGAACGCACACCCACTATCACATCGTACTGATCTCCTTTCAGGAGATTTTTCCACACCTCGACCCGCTCCGCATCGGGAAATCTGCTGTGATACACGCACAAACGCTTCCCAAAGACACGTTTGAGACGGTTCGTAATCTGTGTTGTCAGGGCTATTTCCGGCAAAAGGAACAGGACCTGTTTTCCTTGCTTGACAACGGAAGACATCAAATGAATATACACTTCCGTCTTACCACTCGCAGTCACTCCATGCAACAACAGCGTTGTCTTCTCCTTCCATTGTTCGCATATCGCCTCGTAAGCCTTCTGCTGTTCGTCACTCAACGGATATGGAGGTTGTGTTTTCCCTTTGTAATCCTGCAAACGCCCTTCTTCACGTTGTGAGATTTTCAAGAGCCCCTTTCTGACCAACGCTTGCAAAGGTGCCGTGTCAGTTTGTGCCTCCCTGAGCAACAGGGACTTTCTCACCTCCCCTGTTTCCGGGTCAGACGCTTCTTTCAACAGGCGAGTCATGGCATTCCAAACCTTCATCTGTTTGGGTGCCCCGTTCAGACCTTTCAAGATAAGACTCTCCGCTTCCTTCGACATAGAAGACTCGGAAAAAGAAACATAGTCCACACGCTTCGGCCTGTAGGTCTCAACCATCTTCTCATAGACAAATAGCAGACGGAGATCAAGCAGTTTCTTCAGCATAGGCATGACATTTTGTGTCTTCATTTGCCTGCCGAGATCCTTGAGACTCATTTTTTGTGAATCCCGAACCAACTGATAGACCTTTCGTTCGCGCTCCGTCAGTTCTGCCAAGAGAGCCTCATCTGGTTGCTGTTCGCAGGCAGCAACCTCTGTCTCGCTCTCCAGCTTCAGCCCGCTTGGTAGAGCCGCTCTATATACCTCTCCCAGTTCGCATTGATAATAATCGGCAATCCATTCCCACAATCGAATCTGTTCCGGCAGGACAACAGGATGGTCATCCATCACGTCCTGTATGTCCTTTAATGTAATTCCATGTGGGGGAGAATCATGTAACTTATGAACAATGCCTGCGTATAACTTTGAGCCCACTGGTACGATGACCCGCTTTCCAACCGACACCTTTCCACTGAAATCGGAGGGGATGGAATAGGAAAAATCGCCAGCTACACGCAATGGTAGTATGACATCGGCATATCCGCTCATCGTCTTTTTCTCGTCACGTTCCTTTACTCTTCGTCCACTTTGATGTCTTGTACCATCAGTTGAACAGAATTGAAACGGGTCTCCTCAATCGTATAGCAGATCGAAACGGGTTTCCCTTCTTTGATGGGCTGCAGATACGCTCCCTTTCGAAAGGCAATTCCGTTTATCACAGAACTTCCGCTTCCGTCTGTCACTTCCAGCTTCAGATGTTCATTTTCCCTGCCTACCAAATGCGTATTTCCGGCATCGACCACTCCCTTTGTACAGAAGATGGGTTTTGCGTTTTCGGGACCGAACGGATTGAATTGACGCAGAAGACGGCAGAATCGAGGCGTTATATCGGAGAAGTCAAGGTAGGCATCTATGTCTATTTGCGGCATCTGCTGCTCCGGTTTTATGTTTTGACGGACGTATTCCTCAAATCGTTCTGTGAAAAGCTCCAGATTTTCCTCTTTCATTGCCAACCCCACCGCATAGATATGTCCTCCGAAATTTTCCAGCAAGTCCTTGCAGGACTCTACGGCAGCATAAATATCAAATCCGGGAACCGACCGCGCGGATCCTGTTATCACGCCATTACTTTGAGTCAAGACGATGGTCGGACGATAAAACTTCTCCGAAAGTCGCGATGCGACAATGGCGATAACCCCCTTATGCCAATTCGGGTCGTACACAACCACTGATGCCTTCTCCTTTTGAGACTCATCCTTTTTCAGTTTCTCCAGAACCTCCTCCGTGATGCTTTTATCCAACCCTTTGCGTACGTCGTTCTGATGATCTATCTCTTGACATCGTTGGCGGGCAAATTCAGCATCATTTGCAATGAGCAGCTCCACCGCATCACGGGCCTGTTTGATTCTGCCACTTGCATTGATTCGGGGACCTATCTTGAAGACGATATCACTTATCAGCATCTCCTTATTTGCCAGACCTGCTATTCTAATCACATTTTTCAGACCGAGACTCGGATTGGCATTGAGCTGTTTCAAACCGTAATAGGCGAGTATACGATTTTCACCCGTAATAGGTACGATGTCCGAAGCAATGGAAACAGCGACAAGATCCAACATGGCTATCAGGCTGTTGGTCTCTATTCCATTACTCTGAGCGAATGCCTGCATAAACTTGAAACCCACACCGCATCCACAGAGGTGCTTGTAAGGATACGGACATCCTTCACGTTTGGGATCTAATACGGCCACGGCATCTGGCAGTTTCTCGTCTGCGTTGTGATGATCACAGATAATGAAGTCTATGCCAAACTGTTTGGCATACTCCACCTTTTCAACGGCCTTAATTCCGCAATCCAGCGTTATGATCAGCGAACATCCGTGTTCCCGTGCATAGTCAATCCCTTGATACGACACTCCGGAGCCCTCATTGTCACGATCGGGGAGATAATACAGAACTTCTTGATGAAATTGCCTAAGGTATTTATAGACCAAAGACACTGCCGTTGTTCCGTCAACATCGTAATCCCCATAAATCAGGATTGACTCGCGCTTTCTCAACGCATCATTCAGTCGCTCCACTGCTTTATCCATATCCCTCATCAGAAACGGATTATGCAAATCCGTCAGACGAGGATGGAAGAAGCATCGTGCTTCATGAGTATTCTCTACGCCTCGCTGCACAAGCAGCTGGGCCAAAACCGGGTAAATTCCTAAATCTTTTGCTATCTGTTCTTTCTGGTCTTTCTGCCTGTTTGTTAAGGTGAAAAAGTTCCAATTAACCATTTATATGTTGCTTTTATTTCTTGCATAGAGATAGATGGATATGTGTTTTGTGCATGCAATGCTATTCTATCTGCATGCCAGACGGCCTTCCCGGATTCTTTTCTGCTTTGAGCGTTATGCCATCCATCCCTGAGGATGGAGACTTCCCTTCTGTTTCCTTTCCCTCCTGTCTCTTCTCGAGACACAATATCATTTCTCTGCAGACTACCCCACGGGAATGACAAGAATCTCAGGACCCCTTTCGTCTTTCAAAACGTCATTCTGTTTTTTTTTATTTTGTAAATATACTTCTTTTTATTTTGATAACCACCAGTTGCATCTAATAACATCCGACGTTTTCGCATTTCTTTTCTAAAAAAAAATTAAAAGTTTCTCTTTCAAGTCCGCTCACCTGCGACTTAATTCCCGTTTTTGGCCTATCTTTGACACCCGTGTTTGACACCGTATTCTGACATTGACGTCAAACACATCAGTCAACAAAAAAAAGACGTATGAACCAGACACCTCCAAACGAGCAAAATACGGAACAACGCATATTCAATGCCGCTCAGATGCTTTTCCTGAAAAAAGGACTGACAGACACAACCATGCAGGATATCGCCGACATGGCGGGCATCTCACGGACTGCCTTACACTACTATTTCAGAAACAAGGAATCTCTTTTCGAGAAGAGCCTCAACAAACTGATTGAGAACATCCTGCCTGACATTGACAAAACACTCAAGAAAGACATCAGTCTGACCGAAAAGATTTGCGAGATATCCTGCAACTATATTGATCAACTGAGCAACAATGAGTTATTGCCCGGCTTCATGATTATGGAATTGAGACGCAACCCGAAAGAAATCATCTCCTTTGTTTTCAACGAGTGGACGACCATCGATTTCTCCTCCATCAAGCAACAGATGGAAAAGGAAGTGGAAGAAGGAAAAATACGGCGATTTGACATCTCCCAGATGGTCATCAATATAATGGGACTGTGCGTCTTTCCTTTTATATGCGAGCCAATACTCAAAGACGTATTCACGACATTAGGTAACCGGGAGACCTTTGAACATTTCATAGAAAAGAGAAAACAACTTGTATCGGAAATGCTCACGCTTTGGTTGCAAAAGGCAGACTCATAATCCTCCCTATTTTCTTGACAAGACATCGATAAAAAAAATCTGAACATCATATCCTATGAAAAAAGACGATATTATCCGATTAGGCATAGACGTAGGCTCCACCACGGTCAAGATGGTTGCCATTGACACTCAGAACAATCTTTTATACAAATCCTATCGGCGTCATTACACCCGTTTGATTGAAACGATTGACGAGACACTTACTGACATTAAAAAGCAATTTCCAGACACCGCCTTCAACATCTGTCTGACCGGATCCGGAGCGATGGGTATTGCCGACCGTCTCGGCATGCAGTTTGTTCAGGAGGTTGTTGCTGTAACACGCGCACTTCAGGCATTCTATCCTCAGGCTCATACGCTGATAGACATTGGTGGTGAGGATGCCAAATTGGTATTGGTCAAAAAAGGGAAGACACCGGACATACGCATGAACGGCAACTGCGCGGGCGGTACGGGTGCATTTATCGACCAGATGGCGGGACTGCTCAACATCTCCGTTGACGAGATGGACGCCTTGGCTCTGCAAAGTCAGAATATCTATCCTATCGCTTCCCGATGTGGAGTCTTTGCCAAAACGGACGTACAGAACCTCATTGCGCGCAAGATTGAGAAAGCCGATATTGCCGCTTCCATCTTCCATGCGGTTGCCCTGCAGACCATCAACGCATTGGCTCGCGGATGCGACCTGCAACCCCAGGTTGTTTTCTGTGGCGGACCTCTGACCTATATTGAATCCCTTCGAAAAGCCTTCATTCGGTTGCTGAAGCTGGAAGAGCAGGACTATGCGGCTCCGCAATTTGCCCAATTATTCACAGCACTGGGAGCCGCGATTATGGCTAAACACGAGAACGAGCCTCTGACGACTGACCAACTGTCTGAACGACTGACCCAATATGCCTCCTCACTTGTGCACGACACCAATGCCCTGACACCGCTTTTCCAGTCGGGGAAGGAATTTGAGGAATGGAAGGACAGACGGCACGTCTTTCAGATTCCTGAGCGTGAACTGCGGGATGGGGAAGAAGAAGTCGGAATCTACATTGGCATTGACTCTGGCAGTACGACGACAAAAGTCATTGTCACGGACGAGGAATCACGCCTCTTGTATACTTACTACAGCAATAATCAAGGCAATCCGCTACAGACCGCCATCACGGGACTGGATGCCTTTGCTCAGTCTGCTGCCAAGAAACAGTGTCGCCTCCGGGTGTTAGGCTCTGCCGTAACAGGATACGGAGAAGACCTTCTCCATGCGGCTTTCAATACGGACTACGGCATAGTCGAAACCATTGCTCACTACCTGGCAGCACAGAGCATCGACCCGGAGGTCTCCTTTATTCTTGATATTGGCGGACAGGACATTAAAGCCATTTTTGCTCAGAATGGAACGGTTACCGACATTGAGATCAACGAAGCGTGCTCCTCCGGTTGTGGCAGCTTCATTGAGAGTTTTGCAAAGAACTTAGGGCATTCTGCTCCGGAATTTGCCGAGATGGCCTGCCGATCGAATGCGCCTTGTGACCTTGGTTCCCGTTGCACCGTATTCATGAACTCCAAGGTCCGACAGGCTCTTAAAGAGGGAGCCACCGAGGACGATCTCTCTGCCGGACTTGCCTATTCAGTTGTCAAGAACTGTCTCTACAAGGTACTGAACATCAACAACCTCAAATCCATTGGAGACAACATTGTCGTACAGGGTGGGACCTTCCGCAACCTTGCTGTTTTTCGTGCGCTTGAACTTCTGTCAGGAAAAAAGATCTCCTCCTCCAACCGCCCTGAACTGATGGGTGCCTACGGCGCAGCCCTCTATGCCCGGACTCAGAAGACCCTCGCAGGGCAACAGGGGCGCGACACCGCCTCCTCTTTCGTTGGCCTCCAGAATCTGCAGGACGCGGTCCATTACGAGACAAAAATTGCCAGTTGCAACGGCTGTACAAACCAATGTTCGATCACGGTCTTCAAGTTCCCGAACGGAAAGCGTTGCTACTCAGGAAATAAATGTGAAAAGATTTTCACCAACAACCCGGAACGGCTTACGCGAGGAGAGAACATCTTCGACTTCAAGCGTGAACGACTGTTCAATATTGAGAACAATCCGAAGCATCCTCGCATGCGCATTGGCATACCGCGAGCGTTGACCATTTACGAGAACTTCCCATTCTGGGAAACGCTTTTTACGAGTTGCAACATCGAAGTGGTCGTTTCGAACTTTTCCTCTCCATCGCTCTACGAGAAAGGGGCTGGCAGCATCATGTCAGACAATATCTGTTTTCCTGCCAAGCTGGCGCACGGACACGTCATTGACCTTGCCGAACGAAAGGTGGACCGTATCTTTTACCCGTTCATCCTTTTCGAACGAAACGAATTCAAAAAATCCCATAACTGCTTCAACTGTCCTATTGTCACAGCGTATTCCGAAGTACTGAACAACATCAATTCCGACGTACCGTTAGACGCTCCTGCCTTCAACCTTTCCAACGAACAGCTCACCGAACGGGCGTGTGTGGATTATCTGAAGAAATTGGGTATTGACAGCAAGACAGCGCGAAAGGCCGTAAAGGCGGCTCAGGCGGCACAGTTGGCATATAAGAAATCCATCTTCGAGCGCAACCTGGAAATCTACAACAACGCCATGCGAAAGAAGGAGCCGGTCATTCTCCTTGCCGGCCATCCTTACCAGACCGACCCGATGGTACATCAAAAGATCTCGGATATACTCTCCGACTTGGGCGTAGCAGTCATCAACGAGGAGATTGCCTCTGAACAGGATAGCGATGCCTTCACACGGGAGTACTACACCATTTCGCAATGGGCCTACCCGAACCGTATCCTGCAGGCCGCCGCTTGGGTCGCAAGACGTCCTGATAATGTCTATCTTGTCCAGATGAACTCCTTTGGATGCGGACCGGATGCCATCATCATTGATGAGATTCGAGACATTCTCAAACGCAACAACAAGAGTCACACGCTGATTCGCATTGATGAGATTGCCTCAACAGGTTCCATCAAGCTGCGTCTTCGTTCCCTGGTTGAATCCATCAAACTTCGAGGGCGTATTTCGGGACTTATCACACAATTGGAGAAAACACCTGCCTATCAAGAGAAAGACCGTCAGCGCACCATTCTGGTGCCTTGGTTTGGCGACTTCTATTCTCCTTTCATCCCGCCGATTGCCGCTAAGATGGGTTACCGGTTCGTCAACCTGCCGAAGCCGTCGCGCGCTTCGTTGGACTATGCGCTCAAGGCTGTCAATAACGAAGTCTGCTATCCGGCTCTCTGTGTCATCGGAGATCTTCTTTCGGCAGTTGAAAGCGGCAAGTACCAAGAGCATGAAATTGCCTTAGGAATCACACAGACCTCGGGACAATGCCGGGCGACAAACTATATTGCCCTCATCAAACGGGCACTCATCAACGCTGGTCACAAGGACATTCCGGTTATTGCCGTATCTGTTTCGGCTGGTACTATCAACGACCAGCCGGGACTTGACCTTGACTATAAAAAAGTCATTTTCTCGGTATTGCATGCCATGTGTTTTGCAGACGCTCTCTCACGTCTCTACTATGCAACCGTATCGCGCGAGTTGGACAAGGGCGCGTCCGACCGTCTGAAAGAGGACTACCTCAATAAGGCTGTCGAGCTGATTCGACAAGGGCGCAACAGCAGCCTTCTCTCCCTGCTCAAGGAGGCAGTCCAGGACTTCAACAGCATACCTGTCGGACCTCCGACTCAAGTGATTGGCATCATTGGTGAGATATACGTCAAGTACAACTCCTTCGGTAACTACGGCATTGTTGACTGGCTTATCTCACAGGGAATTGAAGTATCCATCCCTCCTGTGACGAATTTCTTTACGCAGGGATTTGTCAACAGCGAGGCCAAACATCTTCAGAACATCCTGCCTCACCGCCATTCCTTCAATCTACTTTCCAAACTCTCGGAGAAGGTCATTGCCTCTTTCTCCAGAAAATACGAGAAACCGCTGAAACATTTCCTTCGTTACAAACCGGTTGAGAGTGTACGGGAGGAAGCGAAATTGGCAGCCGAGAGTGTCAACCTCCTCAACCAATATGGAGAGGGCTGGCTCATCCCGGGAGAGATTGCAGGCTTTGCGCGTCAGGGCATCAACAACGTCGTTTGCATCCAGCCGTTCGGGTGTATTGCCAACCACGTCATCGGAAAGGGTATTGAGAAGAAAATGAAGAAACGCTTCCCGGACATCAACCTCCTGTTCCTCGACTTTGACTACGGAACCACGCAGGTCAATGTCCTGAACCGTCTGCATTTCATGTTGATGGAGAATCAGGACAAACCCTCTGCCACGTCGGACAATGCCCGATGAAGCAGCAGCGCAATAGTAAAAAAGAGCCCCATCCGGACTTCTTCCGGATGGGGCTCTTTATTAATATAAAAAGAAAAACTTTTTACTTATAAATCGCCTTTTTACCTGCGAGCAGCGTATTTTTCAGCAGGCTGCAGATGGTCATCGGACCTACTCCACCGGGAACGGGCGTGATATAGGCACACTTAGGAGCGACATTCTCGAAATCGACATCTCCTGTAAGTCTGAATCCGCTTTTTCGCGATGGATCCGGAACGCGTGTTGTTCCCACATCGATGACTGTTGCGCCATCCTTCACCATATCTGCCGTGACAAACTTAGGCGAGCCCATTGCGGCAATAATGATATCCGCCTCACGCACCACCTCCTTCAGGTTCTTCGTATGACTGTGACAGATTGTCACCGTGGCGTTTCCCGGATATCCCTTTTGGATCAAGAGGCTTGCCATCGGTTTCCCGACGATATTGGACCGTCCGATGATAACGACCTTCTTGCCGTCCGTTTCGATCTGGTAACGTTTCAGGAGTTCGAGGATTCCAGCGGGTGTGGCGGATACAAACGATGGCAGACCGATATTCGTTCGGCCTACGTTGATTGGATGAAAACCGTCCACATCCTTGCGATAGTCGATGGCTTCGATTACCTTCTGCTCATCAAGATGCTTAGGCAGTGGCAGTTGGACGATGAATCCGTCCACGTCGGGATCTTCATTGAGTTTATGAATCTCGCTGAGCAACTGTTCCTCTGTGATGTCTTCCTCAAAAGCAATGCGAGTGCTTTTGAATCCCACCTGCTCACAGGACTTTACCTTATGAGCGACATACGTCTCGCTTCCTCCGTCGTGGCCAACGATGATGACCGCAAGATGGGGTTGTTTCCCGCCTTTTGCTATGATCTGCGCCACTTCCTGAGCGATTTCCTTCTTCACCTGCTCACTGATGGCTTTTCCATCTATCAATTCCATAATACTGGTATTTTGTGATTATTATCTTCTGAGGTTCGGCAGACCTGCCGCCAGACCTTTCAGTTTATTCTTGTTTTTAGAGAATGTTGACATCATCTTACGCATTTCCATGAACTGCTTGAGCAGGCGGTTCACCTCGGCGATATCCGTCCCGCTGCCCTTGGCGATGCGCTTGCGTCGTGAACTGTCGATGGAGACTGAGAGACTGCGTTCCGCTGGAGTCATGCTGTATATGATAGCCTCGATACTCTTGAACGCATCATCGTCGATATCGAGATTCTTGATAGCCTTTCCCACACCTGGTATCATAGATGCCAGGTCCTTCAGGTTACCCATCTTCTTGATCTGCCCGATCTGTTTCAGGAAATCATCGAAGTCAAACTGATTCTTGGCCAGTTTCTTCTGGAGTTTACGCGCCTCTTCCTCGTCATATTGCTCCTGTGCTTTCTCAACCAGACTGACGATGTCTCCCATGCCGAGTATTCGGTCCGCCATACGCTCCGGATAGAAGACATCCAACGCTTCCATCTTTTCGCCCGTTCCGACGAACTTAATCGGTTTATTTACCACAGAGCGGATAGACAAGGCGGCTCCGCCGCGCGTATCGCCATCCAGTTTGGTCAATATCACGCCGTCGAAATCCAGTCGTTCGTTAAAGGCCTTGGCTGTGTTCACAGCATCCTGACCTGTCATTGCATCCACGACGAAAAGAATTTCCTGTGGCTCGAGTGCGTTTTTCAGGCGTTCGATCTCATCCATCATCTCCTCATCCACGGCCAGACGTCCAGCCGTATCGACGATCACCACATCATTCCCCATTTGCTTCGCCTGTTTCACCGCTGCCTGAGCGATGGCAACCGGGTCTTTGGACGACTCGTCCGAAAAGACCGGAACCTGGATTCCCGCGCCGACAACCTTCAGCTGTTCGATTGCCGCAGGACGATAGACGTCGCAGGCTGCGAGCAGAGGATTCTTTCCCTTCTTAGACCTCAGCATGTTGGCCAGTTTGCCACTGAATGTCGTTTTTCCAGAGCCCTGAAGTCCGCTCATCAGAATGATGGAAGGATTCCCTTTCAGATTGATTCCGACTTCCTCCCCTCCCATCAGGCGAGCCAGTTCGTCATGTACAATCTTGACCATCAACTCCTTAGGCTTCACGCTGGTCAGCACCTTCTCACCTATTGCCTTTTCCTTTACGTCGTTACAGAACTGTTTGGCTGTCTTGAAGTTCACGTCCGCCTCGAGGAGAGCCTTCCGCACATCCTTCATTGTCTCTGCCACGTTGATCTCGGTAATGCTTCCTTGACCCTTGAGAATTTTGAATGAACGCTCTAAGCGTTCGCTAAGGTTTTCAAACATGATTCCGTTCTTTATTCAATGGTCCCTTTCCTGTCTCCGGTTCTTGTGGTTGGTCGTCTCCGGTTTCCAGGGAAAGGATGCTCCGTTTTTACTCTTTCTTTCCATGTTTTTTGCAGCGACATCAAGGGGTTGATTTCCTTGACATTCATCTGCCTCCCGCACGCAAAAAACAGACCGTCCGAGCGAAACAGGGAATTGCAAAAATAGAAAAAAAAAACTACTTTTGCGGCATAAAGAAAAAACTTCCTATGGGTCTATCTAAAACACGACAAATGCTGGTGGACGTTGCACGTCAGCTCTTTGCCCGTGAAGGGAAGGACAACGTGACAATGAATGACATTGCGACGGCTTCCCAGAAGGGACGTCGTACTCTATATACTTATTTTCAGAACAAGAACGCCATTTATCTGGCGGTTATCGAAAAGGAGATTTCGCTCCTGAAAGAGAAGGTGCAGCAGGTTTTTGACAAAGACATTGCGCCTGACCAGAAACTCATTGAATACATCTTCACCCATCTTGAGGCTGCGCGAGAGGCTCTTTCACGCAATGGCTCTTTGCGGGCTGACTTCTTCCGGGACATCTATGAGGTTGAGCATGCGCGGCGACACATCGACCTTTGGGAAACCGACCAGATCGAGCAGATTGTCAGTGACGGAATCCGACAGGGGATCTTTTCCTCACAGAACGCCCATCTCTCTGCTCTGCTTATCTTTTACGCACTCAAAGGGGTGGAACAAGCCTATTTCCGTGACCGTAACGCACGTCTCATTGATGCAAACCGTCAGGAGATCATCCGCGTCATCTTCGATGGTCTGAAGCTTAAGTAACCTTGTTTTCGCTTAACCGCTTCCTCATGAACATTCGTCTTTTCCTTTTCCCGTTACTTCTCGTCTTCGGGTTGTTGTTTGTTTCCTGTTCTTCCACGTCCGAATCACCATACGTTGAGATACAGACAACGGAAGGTACGTTCGTTGTCCAGCTATACAAAGAGACTCCGCTCCATCGCGACCATTTCCTTTCGCTGGTTAAAGAAGGATTCTACGATGAGCTGCTTTTTCACCGCGTCGAACGCGGATACCTCATGCAGGCAGGAGACCCGAACTCACGGAATGCGTCTCACAATCGCATTCTTGGCACCGATAACGGAGGAGAGACCATTCCGGCTGAGATCGACACCACTCTTTCGAGGCAGGAGCAGTCTTCCGAGCGTCTCAACCGCAAGGGGGCATTGACGGCAGCACGTTTGCCTGACGAGGTGAACCCCTCCCGTTCCTCACACTCCTCTCTTTTCTACATCATCGTCGGACACCCGTACACGCAAACGGAATTGGATTCACTGGAACGTGCCTACAGCGACAGCCGATTGGACATTATCTGGCAGAAACTCATCATGGCGAACCGTGGACGCATTGATCAGTATGCCCGACGTTCCGACTCGACTCGTCTTCTCCAACACCTTCAGGACAGTCTCACTTCCGTTGCCAGCAGCCTGTTGGCGAAGGAATCGCTGCTCCATTTCTCGCGCCAGCAGCGCAAGGCCTACACGACCGAGGGCGGAGTGCCGCAGTTGGACGGTGAATATACCGTATTCGGACACGTAGTCTTTGGCATGGACGTCATCGAACGCATCGACAAAGTCCACGTAGATATCGCCGGCAGGCCTCTTCCGGATGTCAAGATCCTGCATGCGCAGGTGCTTTCCGATAAGGAGCTGAAGGAACGATACGGGCTTTCCGAACGATAGTTCCAGGGCCGGTAACGCACTGCGGCTGTGCGTTGTCTCTACAGGATTCTTTTCTCGAGTTTTGTATTCTTGAAATAGTGGGCTATGATCTCCTTGTATCCATAGCCCTTCACTGCCATCACGGCGGCACCTATCTGACACATCCCCACTCCGTGTCCCCAGCCGGCTCCGTGCAGGATAAATGCCGACGGCACGTCTTGGTCTCCTTCCGTCTCGACCACAAAGGCAGAACTGTACAGATGGCTCTCGCTCAACCATTTCCGTATTTCGAGTTCCTTGCCGACCGTCAGCACCTCTTTGGTTCCCTCGATACGTAGTTTTACAATACGTCCTGAGGGTCCCCGTTCCACTGCCGTGAGGCTCTTGATCTCACCGAAATCGATGCCGGAGCGTCTCCGCAACAGGTCTGCCAGTTCCTTCTGCGTATAGCGGACCTTCCAACGGTAGAAATCCGTTGTTTCCTGGTCGTAGCCGTTCAGCACTTCCCGCAGGACCGTCGCGTCTTTGGTGTTACAGAAATCGCTTTCGCGTCCCTCGTAGATAAAGGACTCCATCGCACGGTCCTTTCTGAGAGCCCACAGTCCTTTTCTGCCCCACTCTGCCGCGCGTCCCCGTGTCAGCTTCAGATTCGCTTCCTCATGTACCATTCCCAGCGCATCGTCATCCAGGGAGAGCAGATAGTCGTGATCCGTATCACCACCCCAGCAATTCTCAAAATGTTCCGTAATGCCACCGCAGCACTTGGAGAAGCGTGCATCGCATATTTCGTCGGTCTTTTCGTGTACAATCACCTCCCCCATCGTGGCCTTTACGGCCTTCTCGACCGCCTCGGTCGTTGCACGGGTGATACCCTGGTACCGTTGGCAGTGGTCATCGGCACAGACATCGTAGTGCCGATGGTCATCGCGGTCGTACCATTTCACATGGAGTCCCTTGCGGTTGATTTCACGTGTCGGTTTCCGTTTGAAGTGTCGCTTTTTCAACTCGAGTTGGGCTACCAGCCAGCTGCGCGAGACTACGGCATGGGCTTTCAGCAGTTCCATATTGCTTGTTGCACGCATCTCGGACGAAATGACGCTGACCAGATAACGTTCCAGCCCGAGAATGTTGATTGCCGTGATCGCTCCTTTTCTGTCGCAGTCGGCAACCAGTTTCAGCAGTCCCTCGAATCGTTGCGTTTCCGCGCGTTCCCAATGGAATCCGACACCGATGACCACATCCTGCAGTTCGAAGCAGCAGTCCGTTTTCCGCCGGGGTTCGAACAAGACGGGCGAGGTCAGGCTGATTCCATCGACCACAATGAGTCCGTTCTGATAATGGGCTTCGTGTTCTCCTTCGGGGTAAGTGATACCGTTGAGACGATAGGTTCCTTTCAGCACAAAATGAAGCGACGTCGCGCTGACTATACCGACATTCAGATTCATCGTTTCCCTCCTCTTTCCTTGTAGACGCGGTCCATTTCCCTCTTGTCGGACTTCTCGCGTAATGTCTGTCGTTTATCGTAATCCTTCTTTCCGCGTGCCAGTGCTATTTCCAGTTTTGCCAGGCCCTTTTCGTTGATGAAAAGTACGACGGGGACGATGGTATAGCCCGTTTCCTTGGTTGCGCGTTCCAGTTTGCGAAGTTCCTTCCGGGTCAGCAGCAGTTTTCGGTCTCTCCGCTCCACGTGATTGTTATAGGAGCCGAACGCATAGCCGCTGACAGTCATGTTCTTCACCCACAGTTCTCCTTTCTCAAAGATACAGAACGTATCGGTCAGACCCGCCTTTCCGAGCCGTATGGACTTGATTTCTGTTCCGTACAGGGCCAATCCCGCCACGTACCTGTCACTCAGTTCATAGTCGAACGTGGCACGTTTGTTCTTGATTCGTATGTCACTTGCCTTATGCATAGCGGATTCTTATTTATACTTCGGGTTCGTTCTCTCATGCTCCTGCCAGAGGGATCAACAACTTGATCATTTCATTCAGTACGATGGGAACAAATATGATTAACAACGTCAGAAACGACACCAGACGGGAACGGTCATTCTCTTCCACGCGTAGCAGGAGGCCGACACCTTCCCAGACCAGATAGACGTCATAGAGCAGAAGAACCTTCAGGAAGAACAGAGAGGGCATCAGGCAACCCAGAATGTGCAGGAGCACACCGAGGGTCAGGGGATATACAATCAGACGCAATCCCACTGCCAGACGTATGGAGAGCAGCAGACCGCACTTTTTGGAGAGGAAGTAACGCAGGAAATAATAAATCACCCACAATGCACACCAGAAAGAGAGGACGGAAGCCATAGCCTTCAGGAGCGAGGAGACCACGATGTGCTCGTGCGAATAGACCAGACCGGCAATAAACGTCACCAGGGCATCCATCAGCAACCATGCCACGAAGAAGGACTTGTCCTCGGAGAGGATCCGAGCATCTGTTCTTGCGATTTCTGACGCCGTCGGTCGCGGTGTCTCTCCGTCCGCAGGATTCAGTGTCTCAGGCGTTTCTCGTGGCTCGTCCATCGGTTCTGCGGATGGTGCACCCTCCATGGCTGTCTCTCCCTCCTCGTCCATTTGGGAGCGGACAAGTATGACAGGCTGGTCCACATAGACCCCTTCCGACAATTCCCTCCACGCCGTAGAGGGAGAAGTCAGCACCTGCCATAGCCGTATGATTGCCTGTTTTATTTTCATGACACACGACCTGTTCAAAGTCGGAATGTGAATCAAAGAAACTACAAAAATACGAAATCTTGTTATGTAGTCAAGTTTTTCAGGTTTATCAAGTTGGGTTTGGAATGGTGCGGCGAAGGGATTTTCGCTGAAGAGGATAGAGATGATGGAGGAAATATGGAGAGATTTTCCTATATTTGTAAGAGACCCTTCCTTTTGATTTGGACCCCCCCTAACCCCGTAATTTCATGGTACAGCTTAAGACCCTTGGACTGACGTATCACCATGCCAAAAAGACGGCATACGTATTGGTGCTTGGCGAGGTAGGCGGCAAGCGTCGCATACCGATTGTCATCGGCACTGCCGAGGCACAGTCCATTGCATTGGCCATGCGGGGACTTCCCCTTTCTCGTCCCTTGGCGCATGACCTCCTCCTTTCATTGGCGAAATTCAAGCATGTCCGTCTGCGGCGGGTGACCATTTACCAGATTGAAAACGAGGTTTTTTATACCAAACTGCACTTCTCCGACGAAGAGGACCAGGAGTTGCGGTTAGAGGCTCGGATTTCAGATGCCGTTGCCTTGGCGGTGCGTACCGATGCGCCTATCTACACCTCGGATGAGATCATTGAGCGATACGGTATCGAATTCGAAGAACCGGACAAGGCAAGACAGGAGCAGGTCACGCAAGCCATTACTCCATCCACTACCCCTTTAGGGTTTCAGACTCAGGAAGAACTGGAGAGTCATCTTCAGAAGTGCATTCAGAATGAGGACTACGAACAAGCGGCCCTCATCAAAGCCGAGATCAACCGCCGTGGTGGCAAAGCCTGACATTCCTTCTCCTCTCTGATAGAAAAAAGCGAAGGCTCCGGACTTATTG
>DGSL01000006.1:0-19254 GCA_002393965.1 Bacteroidales bacterium UBA4363
TCCAAAATTGGAACTGCCGTTCTATGCAGGGACTTCGCTTCGCTGCATTTTGCTTCGCAAGGAATCGGGCAGCAAGAAGGCATAGTTGACTCTACTGCTTTCGTTCAAAAACACCGTTTACAAAATCGTCTTTAGTTCCATTTACTGTTGATCCATTGGGTGAATGCATCCTGTGTACCGTTGAATACATTCTTATCCACATCGCCCTCAATTCCGTTCACATAGCCATGGTGGGTATATTGCCAGAATATCCAAGGGGTCGAGATATTCGGTTTTGTCTCCGTTGAGATATGTGAGATCCACAACTCGTTCTGAAGTTCGATTCCCTCGAACAGGTCACGATAGCACTCCTTATTTGTATAGAAAACGGGATAGATCCCGAGTTCGGCAAAAACCTCGTTGGAGAATCGCTGGAGTTCTGCCCTACGAGAGGCGTTATTCGCCGGTTTGCGACGGTTGCGACTTTCATACTCCACGTCCACGACCGGAGGGAGGTCACCTTTCTCATAGCGCAGATGGGTCAGGAAGAAGCGAACCTGCTTGTGTGCATCGCGTTCGAAGATAAAGAAATGATACGTTCCCACCCGCATGCCTGCCTTCTTCGCCCCTTCGTAGTACTCCTTGTATTTCTGGTCCTCGACGGACATACCCTCCGTTGTCTTCAGATAGACGAAACGGACATTATCCTTTCGCACTGCCTTCCAGTCCTTCACTTTTTGGTGGTGAGAGAGGTCAATTCCCAAGACCTGGTAATCGAGCAGTACCTTCTCGTCCTCCTTCTTCAACTGTGCGATGCGCAACTGTTCCTTGTAGCGACCGGCAAGATAGAAGCCTCCCAACAGCAAAGCGAGCAAAGAGAGGCTCAGCAGCCAGAAATGGGCCATGCATCCATGCTTCCCTTTCGACGAAGCCTTGCGAGGACTTTTGCGGGATGAGGTCTTCTTTTTTGTTGACTTTGCCTTTCGTGCCATTGTGCAGTAACGATTTGTTTATCCACTTTTCTTAACAAATATACTTAAAAAACTGCTATATTTGTTTTTTCAACTCAAGAAACCATACATCAAAAAAACATTTTAACCATCCAACTTACCGTATATGGATCTAACAATCATCACAGAAAGTATTCAATCCGTATTTGCCTACATCATCAGTCTCGGTGCCTCGGTCATGATGCCTATCATCTTCACCGTCATCGGTCTTCTCATCGGCATGTCGTTCGGCAAGTCCCTGAAGTCGGGTTTGTTTGTCGGAGTAGGATTTGTAGGTCTGGGCATTGTCACCGCCCTGTTGACCAACAACTTCGGAGGTCCGCTCTCGGATATCTCGTCACTCTACGACCTTCAGTTGAGAGTCTTTGACATGGGATGGCCGGCAGCCGCTGCCGTAGCCTACAACACCGCCGTAGGAGCCCTAATCATTCCGATCTGTCTAGGCATCAACGTCTTGATGCTCCTTACCAAGACGACGCGCACCGTCAACATTGACCTATGGAACTACTGGCATTTTGCCTTCATCGGTGCCGTTGTCTATTTCCTGTCGGGCGAAAGTCTTGCCTGGGGTTACTTTGCAGCGATCATTTGCTACATCATCACACTGGTGGCTGCGGACCTGACCGCCGATCGATTCCAGAAATACTACGGTAACCTGGACGGCATATCGATTCCTCAGCCCTTCTGTCAGAGTTTCGCTCCGTTTGCCGTCGGCATCAACTGGTGTCTGGACCGCATTCCGGGATTCAATCGTCTGGACATTGACGCTGAAGGGTTGAAAAAGAAATTCGGTGTATTGGGCGAGCCTCTTGTCCTTGGAGTCATCGTCGGTATCCTCATCGGAGTTGTTGCTCAACTGGACATCAAGAAGATTCTCTTCCTGGGTGTGACCATGGGAGCGGTTATGGAGCTGATACCGAGAATCACGAAACTCTTCATTGACGGACTGATGCCTATCTCGGAAAAGACGAAGGAGCTTGTCAATAAGAAATTCAACGGGAAAAAGGTACACATCGGCATGAGTCCAGCCTTGGTCATCGGTCATCCGACCACGCTTGTAGTCACGCTGTTATTGATTCCGACCTACCTCATCATCTCGGTATTCCTACCCGGGAATCAATTCCTGCCTCTTGCATCGCTTGCCGGGTTGTTCTATCTCTTCCCTATCATTCTGCCCTTCACCAATGGCAACGTCATCAAGACCTACCTTATCGGTTTGGTTGCCTTGGTCATCGGTCTCTATTTTGTTACTGATATGGCTCCAGCGTTCACGGAGGCCGCCAATGCCGTGTATGCGATGACTGGAGATCAGGCGGCAAAGATACCGGACGGATTCCTTGCCGGCAGTATGGACTTTGCCTCTTCCCTCTTCGGATGGGTTATCTACAAATGCTGTGCCTTGAAATACATCGGAGCGGGAGTTCTCGTCGTAATATCCCTGTTCCTCATGCTACTGAACCGTCGTTGTATTCTGCGAGACGAGAATACCACAGCAGAGATGTTGAAATCAGAACAAAAAAACAATTAAAACAAACATAAAATTCAAGAAATGAAGAAAAGTGCAATCATCCTTCTTCTGGCAGCAGTAGCTGTGAGCACCACTGCCAAGACCAACTGGACCATCCAGACGGCCTGTCATCCAAGTGACGTCAAGACCTACGACACAGAACGGTTGCGAGAAGCCTTTGTCATGGAAAAAGTCATGGTACCAGGTGAGATCAACCTCACCTACTCGATGTATGACCGTCTGATTTTCGGTGGAATCGTACCTGTGGCACCGCTGACGCTGGACACCATCGATGCCCTGAAGGCACCTTATTTCCTTTACAACCGTGAGTTGGGCGCCATCAACGTCGGTGGTCCCGGTACGGTGACGGTTGACGGGAAGAGCTATGAAATCGGTTACAAGGAAGGAATCTACATCGGACGAGGCAATGAAAAAGTCGTATTTGCCAGCAAAGACCCTTCGAATCCAGCAAAATTCTACATCAACTCCACCACCGCTCATAAATCGTACGTAACGCAGGTAGTCAGCACGGACCCAAAGAACAAAAAGGCGACTCAGGCGAACCTGTTGAAGGCCGGAAAGATGGAAGACTCCAATGACCGTGTCATCAACCAGCTCATCATCAAGCCTGTGTTGGAGAAAGTCAAGGGCGGAGGCACCTGTCAGTTGCAGATGGGTCTTACGGAACTGAAGCCGGGCAGTGTGTGGAACACCATGCCAGCCCACCTCCACGGGCGTCGTGTAGAGGCTTACTTCTACTGTGGCGTGGCGGAAGGTCAGGCAATCTGCCATATCATGGGCGAGCCTCAACAGGAGCGTCTTGTATGGCTGCACAACGAGCAAGCCATCATGTCGCCTGAATGGAGCATCCATGCAGCTGCCGGAACGTCGAACTACCTGTTCATCTGGGGCATGGGAGGAGAAAATCTGGACTACGGAGACATGGACAAGATCCCATACACCGACATGAGGTAAACTTCATACAGTCAATATAGATAAGAATCCCCTTCTGTCTCCGTAGGGACAGAAGGGGAATTTACATATAAGCAGAAAGATGGAAACCATTCAGCACATCATCATTGACAATACGCTGTCAAGGATAGGCGAAGAGCAGTTTACCGACTACCTATGCCATGCCTATTGTTACGGTGGCTATTGCACCTTTGATCGCAACTTTACATTTTTTGGGTGTAAATCTCGAAAATCACTGATAATCAAGTGATATTGTCGGATTGATACATAACGAAAAAGAGAACCCAAAGATTTGGATTCTCTTTCATTGCTCAGCGGAGAGAGAGGGACATGAAGAGGCAAAAGGAACACCTGAAAGAACAGAAGAACAAGTTAATGTGAGAGCCATCATAGAGCAGAACAAGCAACTGATAAAGGAGAAGGGTCGGTTGACTGAAGAAAACGATGTGCTCAAAAAACAGATAGCCTCTATTGATGAGAATGCCAAAGGTGCAGCACGCGTGATAGAAGCACTGAATGAGGCAGAAAGGAAAATGGCAGAAAAGAAATAGCTAATGATGGTTATGGTGTGCTCTGGCACACCATAACCATATTCAAAAATTAAGGGGTTGTCTCTAAATGTAATTAAAACAACGGGAACACCCATAAATAAAGGCATTCCCGATGTTTTTGTAATATTCAAATTTGCTTGCTAATGAAGATTTCCAAGTATGTTATAAGCAGAATTATACAACTGCCTTTCATGTTCCCAAATTCGTTCGTATTTTTGCGCATTTCCCATATTTCCATTTCTTTCACATAGTCTTTGTGCTTGTTTTGCCGCCGCCCCTACATTTGTGCAAGCATTGCTCAACTCATAGAATGAACTTGGGGGTGTTATCGTTGTGTACCCACCCGACCTTACATCACGCAAGAATTGCTGATAAGCTTTTTCCATAATTGGCACAGTGGCTTCTATAGTTCTGTCATACTCAGCAAGCTCATTATTTATATTGTTACTATTTGAGGCTGTGGAGTTGTTGTAATTATCGTTTTCGTCATCTAATATTATGCGGTCTTTTGAAATTACATAATCGTCATCTTCACTGACTTGTCCTTCTTTCATTATACGTTCGTTTTCTTCAGCTTCTTGATAGAGTTTGTTGGCTGCTCTCTCATGAGAATCTGCACTTTTCAGCTTTATTTCTTTAGAAAAAGTATCATTGCCTTTCATATCAGCATAGCCATAGTAGCTTTTGGTCTCGTTTGAATCCCATTCGCCACCTCCGCCTTCAATTGCATCGTTTCCTATTATGTCTAACCTTACCAATACAACACCATTTGAAATCGTACTATCTTTTGCATAGGCAAAACTGATTTCATTATAAATTGCAGGAAGGATTTTTTTCCCTTGTGAATCCTTTAATCCTACGGTGTACCAATGATAGTCATCATGTTGCCCATGTTCTTGTGTGAATAATTCATATTGTCCTGCATTTTCTTCGAGTGGACTACCATCACTCTCACCAACTTTATTGCCCTTTGTATCATAGATAAAGTCTTTCCATTCTCCATCATGTATATTATCGCCAATATGAACACAAACATTCAACTTGCCGTTTTCATACAGAGGCAGATTTGCTCCATCTTCTTGTATATTCCCCATGTCGGTAAAAAGTACCGCCTCTTTGGTAAAAACTATTTTGCCGGTTCTATCTATTACCGCAAACTTTGCATCTTCCCAATATAGAACAAATGCCAAACCTTCTGAAAATCGTCCGACACATGTAGCATTGATATTAGTCGGTATGATTTCTTCACCTTTGGTATTGATATATCCCCATTTGCCATCTTTACACACTGCTGCATATCCCTCACTGAAAGCCCCTAATTTATCATACTTCTCAATAGCTTTAATGAAGTTGGGAGTAAGTTCCACGATATCTTCAGCATTATTTTTGTTTACCAAATGCGAATAAGCAAAGAAGCCTCCACCCCCAATTAGGCAGAGCAAAGCTATGACCAATGCCCATATCCAACCTTTCTTTTTCTTGGGTTCTGGATCAATAATTTCTTCTTGGATTTTTCCAACATTGTCTATCGGACATCCACAATTAGGGCATGCCGAGGCCTTGTCAGAAACCTCATGTCCACATTCCTTACATTTGATTAGTGCCATATCATAATTACCTTTTGATCACTTTTTCCTATAGTATAAATCTCCATCTATATAAAGGGCATCAAGGGCTGGCAAAAATGCAATGGACATGTATCCTGAGATACCATCATTTCTGCATTGGTCAACTAAAAGGCGGCCGTCTGCGTCGTAAGCAGACTTCCCATCTGGCCACTCATCGTAATTATCTATAATCCAATTGCCTTCTATAATTCCTATTTCCCCTTCACGATACCTACAACAACTCGGGGCAACCCCGTTACCATTAGGGTTTTTACGGTATAATCTAACATTGCCAAGCTGTTCCTCAAGTGGTTCCTCAAACAAATAGCCATTGGAGTATTGGACGCTTATAACATAGCATGCACTATGCTTGTCGGTTTCTTCATAACTAATCCTTTTCTTATACTCCCCGTTTATTATATCGTATTCCCAATATTTGTGTTTGTTGATATTTGATTGAAATATTTTAGCCGAATCACCTTCGTTTGATACAAAAACGGCTCTCTTTCCTATCAAAGCAACGGGTAATTGATACATTGTGTAGGTTTTCTTATCGACTTTTGATTTTGGAAGCAAATATGAATAATACACGCCTGTATCGTCTCCTTCATACTTGTAATGAGTTGCGTTATTGTCAACTATTCTATTTATAGGATCATTACTATCACAAATCAATTGTCCTTTTTTAAAGTGTTCTATATCTTCCTTTGCATAATATGCGCTTAATGTACCAACTTTCTCAAATTGATCTACAGCCATTTTGATTTCAGACACATTGTCAGATTCAAGTTGTTTGGCCACACGCTTATCACTGATCTGACTATACCACCAATAGCAACCGCCAGCAATAATCACTACCAAAAGTACAATGATACCATATAACCACTTACGAGGACGTCCTCCCTCCTCTTCTTCATAATATACAGGTTGCTCTTGCGGCGTTTCTTGTGGAATATGGGGTTCCGATCGCTTCGTTGTCGGACAGCCACACTTCGGACATTTCGTTGCCCTGTCCGAAATCATGTGTCCACATTCATTACATTTGATTAGTGCCATATATGTTATTATAACTATTTTTTTCTTTTGGCTATTTTTTATAATTCAAAGAACCAACCACGTTCTTAATTCCTTGATTTTAGATAGTTTTCGTACTCATTTCCCTCTGCAGTAAAGTATTTATCAAAAATATCCTGATTGTTTAATTTAAACTTTACATATGCGTTATCATAAGAATGACTAATAGAAATCGGTATTGTAAATAATAAAGATTCCCCAGGAGAAATGGTCTTTCCTGATTCAACCCGTTCTTCATCTTCATAAATACCTTGCCAAGCAAAAACTCCTTTAAAAATCACGTTGTAGTCGTTTCCGGAAATAGTATGATTAGTTCGATTCTCAACATTTACGCTACACATAGCATACTCATCAGTGAAATACACAGGATCACCAGTTGTTTGTACACTTCCTTTTACCCTTAATCTGCCTTTGAATCTACTTGCAAAATCTTTTACAAGCCAAGGAATAAATTCTTTATCTTTTAATCTTTCAGCCTTTACGGCATCATCTAATGACGAATTAATCCATCCTGTTTTTATTGCAAAATCTATTTCTTTCGGGAAATAGAATAATCCTTTTGATGACACAATATACATTTGCCTTTTTGCATCTTTGGCAAGTCGAATACTTTGGGAGTGAGATAATTTTACATCTATTGTATCATTACCTGTTGGATGTACGATTGACATCGAATCAACATAGTATGAAACATGAAGAGATTCGGCTCCGTCAGATTTGGGATAGAGTCGTCGAATGGTCTGCTTGTCGCCTAATTCAACGGCCTTTGCAAATTTCTCTACGAATTGTTTTACTTCACGTTCATCACCAGAACGGCTATACCACCAATAGCCACCACCTGCAATAAAAGCCACTAATAGTGCAATGATACCATACAACCACTTACGAGAACTTCCACCCTCATCATCTTCATAATAAACAGGTTGTACTTGCGGCGTTTCTTGTGGAATATGGGGTTCCGATCGCTTCGTTGTCGGACAGCCACACTTCGGACATTTCGTCGCCTTGTCCGAAATCATGTGTCCACATTCATTACATTTGATTAGTGCCATAATCAATATATTTCGTCAATCTTGTTAGTTTTCTTTGCATGTTCCATGCTAATCCAATAACGCTGATTAATTCTGCGCCACAATCGATGCATCTTAGCCCAATATCTACTAAGAGCCCATGGGAAAAACTTTATGATGACATATATACCAAGAGGTATTAAGATGACGGTCATGAAACATAACATAGCAATCCCGAAGAACAATGTCCACCACAGGAAGACCCTAAAGGATAGATTTGCTAGTAGAAGGCCTTCATTCAACTCATCAAACCTATCTTGCTCTTTTGGGTCATTATTGCTAACATACCACGGTTGCATAATGTTCCACCATGGACGATAATAGCCCGCAGTTGAATAACAGTCCCTCACATCCGTACTATTGAGAGGAATCCCTCTACTCGGTTGTTCATAAGTTTTTTCACCTTGATCATTGCCGGTTTCTTTATTTGCCTCTTGCCGCGGAGTTGCATTGTTTGTGTTTTCATTTGTTTCTGAGCTTTTATTATCTAACGGCTCACACTCGCTTGCTGGACATCCGCAATTAGGACAATCTTCCAAATTGCCATCAAAGATTTGTCCACATTCTGAACATTTTATAAGTGCCATAATTGAATACAATTAACCTCGTTAAAAACTATTCTTTCATTTCCTCTGCCTTACGGTAAAACATATAGCATTTCTGTTTGTTGGGAGTATCAATTACCGTAAGCACTTCCATTGCCTTTGTGAAACCGATGGAGTTTTCTTTGATTATATCTGTGATTTCCTCAACACTCTTTTCTTCTTTGACTTTCTCTGTCGTACGGATAATCGTCTCGCTACTTACCTGTACAAGCCCTCCGAGATATTGGCTCACTTGTCGTTGGCTCTTTACTTGAGCTATACGATTTCTTGCCGTTTCAGATTGGCCATTATTAGCAACAAGAACAACCGAAAGCAAATAGTTGTTGTCGTAGTCTGAGACAACTTTTACACCCTCAAAAGGCTCTGCCTTGTACATGCGTACAAGAAAATTCTTTAATGCTGTCCGCTCTTGGTCGTAGCTCTGTGCCATAGCCGTTATTCCAAGCGCAACACAGAAAATGGTTAATATAAACTTCTTCATAATGTTCTCTTGTAGTTAATCACGTTCTTTTCAAAATACTGCCAAAACTCTCTACTATATTCGCCCTTAATGGCATCCCAAGAGTTTTTGTATATTTGGTGATTGCAAGCAATCTGCATTCCCTCTAACCATAATTTCCAAACATTATCGGGTACGGTTCTGTCTTGCCATAAGTGATATTCCTCGCTACACAAATCAAAATACAACCGCATATGTCTTTTAGTTCTCGTATCAATCTTTGCTGTACCATTATATATGTCATCGGGCATATTCATGAATATGTCTTGATACCTGCGTGTGTACTCGGCAAACATTTGTAGTTTACGCTGTTTTGCATCTCGCTGTTGTGTAACGAGAATAGAAACTATTGCTGCTATCAGCAATCCCAATTGAATGTAGTCTGCTATTTCCATATTTAATGTTTAATTTTTGTTTTTTGTATTCTTGAATGATTATTTCCATCTCTTCATCAGAAAACGAACTCGTTCCCGTTAGTTTGCCATAACCTTGGGGATACACTGTTTTCTTCCAACGTTCAAGAACTTTATAAAGCTCTTCTTCTCTTAGTGATAGTAATTTTTCCCACCGTGCATCAGTCCACCCATATTTAACTAAGGATTGAGGGACTTTTGTAGAAGTTGTGTTTGCAGAACCATCGTCTTATTCACTATTTTTTAGAGCAACATGAATACCTGTAATTTTTTCAAGGTCACTAAGATCATAAATCATTTCAACAGGAATCTCTACAAAAATTTCATTTGGCTTCACTAAATGCCAATTCACCTTTCTTTCATATTCATGTAATTCCTCACCATTATCTCTATCTCTTATGATATAACCCGAACTGCCTTCATATACAAACATATAGTTATATACAGTGAATTTCGTCATTGTATTTTCATACGGCACCATAAATTCACCAAGATAACCACCACCTCCATATTGCAAAGCAGGCCTTGCTAAACTACTTTCACGGGTAACGTATAGGCCACCATCAGCATAAAATCGACCACCTTGCCTGGAGTAATAGCCTTTCTTATTTTCTACTATTTTTAGATTATATGTACCAATGTCATCATATACCATAATCCTATCGAACAATATATTTAATACCTTGTCATATATGTATCTATAACCACCTATTCCACCAATTGCTTCCTTTTTGTGTTGTAATTCTTGTATATGTTTTGCATTGTCATTAAATTTTAAGCATATATTGAACCTTACTGCATATACTTCACTGCCAAATCCAAATTTCCTTTCATAATCGGATCTTCTCTTTGGTTCTTTCATGTCTGTTATTACACAATCGAAACTATTGGCTAATAATTTCAATTGCATCTCCGTGATATTTCTAATTGCAATTCTTTTATTCTCCTCATTCAACTTTTGAATACGAACATTTGCTGAAAAAGTAGCACCTGCAAGTTCCGTAGAAGCCCCTTTTTGTTTTACGTAAGTGATAAGTTTCTGTGGGGTTACAAGTGCCTTTACAACTACATAGAATCTTCCTCCTACCTCCTTTTCTGACAAATAGGTGTACTTTTTTACAATGCCTGTAGATATAGAAACGATTTCGTCTTTCACCAATTCATCATTAAGAATTTTGGTATTAGATGAAACCATTGTACCATACACTTGTTCCAAGGCACTACGTAGAGCAGAAAGTGTAGCTTTTTCCTTAGTGGGACCATCGCCTGTAACAACAAGTTCTACATCGCCTGGCGTATTATCTGAAACCGAAGGAGATAACTGTCTTGACTCTTCTCCACTATTTGCGCTTCTTTTCGACGATTTTTCTGTTTTTCTGCTATTATTGTTTTGATCTTGTTTCATGAACGGATTACTGTATTCTCTACGAGTACTTCCATTTCTTTGATACTGTGAAGAACTTTGTCTAAATCTCGAAAAAAAAGTATCCTGAGTTCTTTGATTCTGTGAGGAACTCTGCCTATACCTTGAAGGATAGGCATTTTGAGTTCTTTGATTCTGTGTGGAACTTTGCCTATATCTTGAAGGATAGGCATTCTGCCTAGTTGGTTGATAATCTTGTGCTGAGATGTCTGCTAAAAAAGGCACAGATATCAACAAACACACGACAAATCTCTTAGCACTTAATATAAAGAATTGTTTTACCATAATATAATACGATTATAATTTACGATTCTTGTTACTACTTTGGGTTGATTCATGGCATAAGTCATTGCCACATCCCTTGCTGCTTTAAGATACATCCTTTGGGTTTGCACTCGGTCTTCATATTCTTTGACATGCTGATCCCATTGACGTTTTTCACGCTCAATACCATCTTGATACACTTGCATTTGATGTTCCCACTCCCTGCGGTCAATCTCGTTCATCTTGGCTGTGATTTCGCGCATTAAGGATGTCGCTTGCGGTTGACACGATGCGGCAAAATTGATTTGAGAAAGTAAACGTGTGGCTTCTCTTGCGCCTTCTCTCGTCGGATTTTTAGCCCATACTGCACGGGCTTGGTTCAAAAACTCTGCCCCTCTTGCTTCTACCATATCAGTGTAAATTGGAGCTGCAATCCGTGCTGCTTCTTCAAAGCAATCAGTACACACATCAGGAATTGAAGCCAACAGCATTAGTGCATCTTCATAGTTTTGCAGGGAGGCTTGTTTTTTAGCCTCTGTAATTAAATCTTCACAATGCGTCTGATAATATCCCAATACCTTCTCTTTTCCCTCTCGGATAAAAGCGGTGATAGCAGTGCTCTTTGGGTTGATGTTCTTGAAAGCGGAAATAAACGATTTCTCATAACTCTGTCCCACACCAATTGCTGAAATAGTGAGTTGAGAGTAAACCTTGTCTTCTTCAATATCTCCCAACATCAATGTAATATCCAACTTCTGCGAAATGCGTTGAGGCGGACCTGCTACAATGTCTTTTGAAATTACATTTATCTTTGCCGTAAGAACAAAACGAACAAAATTCTCATTGTCGGCAATGCCATTGGCCGTAATTATCTGCGAAAGTTTTGTCGTCAGCAATTTGTGCGCCTCGTAGGGGAGGTCTTCATTTTCGGGAACGTATGCATGAATTATTATACGTCCCACATCGTCTAATCTGTCTTGAGCCTGTACCAATATTGGACAGAGCAGAGCCAATATCAAACATATCTTTTTCATAATGGTACGTTTTTATTTTTCGCCTAATACAAGTATCGCTTCTCCCAATCCTCGCATCATTAACTTTGAAGGGATGTTGAAAGGTGCTGCATTGAGATACTTTTGCAGTCCTCTTGTGAAGCTGCGGGCATCCATCGCCACACCATTCTCATTCTTCAACGGGATCATTACTTGCTCAAACTGAGCAAAGTTTTCCGATGCGTCCGAAAGGTTGTATTGCTGCCTAATGGTGTTTTTGGTCAACCATTGTTGGATATGTCCCAACAGCTCTTCGTTGGCAAACTCGCTTTCCAAATCCCCATCCCAATTATCCCATGTGCGGATGGTAAGGATTATTTCTCGCCCACTTGATTTCATGTTGGAATAGAATACGTCAAGTTGCTTATCGAAAGGCTTGATATGTTTCTGTACCGCTGTTTGCAGTTGTAAAGGAATAGCATTCCCTGTTCTGCTCTCTGTGGCAGTTGAGGTAGCAATGCGCTTGCTTGTATAAGCGTCAAAAGCTTCTAATGTAAATGAAATGGTGGAGGAATTGACAACCCAACCAAGCTGTATGATAATATCTGCTTTTGCTTTACGTTTCAATACATCTAAAGGACTTTCGGTAAGTTGCGCTCTACTTGACTTGCTAAAGGTTACGTTGTCTTCAGCAGTACGTGCGGAAATGTTCTTCAACTCCATTTCTGCATCTTTGAGGCTATACCCAAGATTGGTAAGAAGTTCACCCACCTTACTTATAACGGGCCCCAACTCAATATCTTCTTGAAAAGCCTGTTTATAGTTGGGTATGCGTTCCATCACTCCCTGATTGTCAAATTCCATTGTGAAATAGCGTTGAGTACACCAATTATCCGATGGCAGAATCATCAGTGTCGGCTTCTTCTGCGCCCACATTGAGGCACATAAAACGAAAGAGAAGGACAAAGCCAATCCTAATCTTCTAAGATAAACCGCAAATTCGTTCATTGCTTCTCGTTTTATGCACCCATGACCCGAAAGTGCTGTTGCTATTTTTGAAGTTTAGGCATAAAAAGAAAAGCGGGGTCAACATCTTCTCATCCGCTGCGTAAGGTTGGACTCCTCGTAATACAGATAAGTAGAATAGAGACTCCGCTTGGCTGTATCTCGCTTGTTCACGAATACACACCAAGAGAGCGTCTTTCTTACTCATTCCTATATTACTTTTGTAAGTGTCCAATTTACGCAGTAGGAATAAGCGAAATGCGCTTCTTCAATATGTCTGTCAAAGCCTATTGGCAATATGACGGAGCCAAGATACGCAATTTCTTGGAAAGACGCTCAATGTCGGGTTAATTATCGGGCGGTTTTGGGTGAGTTTTTGGGTGAAATATAAATAAAATATCGCTATAACTTTCTGATCATCAGATTGTTATAGCGATTTCTTTGCGGAGAGAGAGGGATTCGAACCCTCGGTACGATTGCTCGCACGTCGGCTTAGCAAGCCGGTGGTTTCAGCCACTCACCCATCTCTCCTTGAGATAAAAAAACGTGGGTGTCGTTTCTGACAGGGAGAAAAGGGTCTCCCCAAGGCGCAAACGGAGTGTACTCCCCCGAATTGCGGATGCAAATGTACGTATTCTTTTCTTAATTCTCAAAATTGTTTTATTACTTTTGCGAGTAATTTTTTAGTTTCTATGAGAAAGGTTCTGAAGATTGTTTTGTTTGTGGTGGGCGTGATAGTGTTGTGCGGTGTCGTGTTTTCGTGTATGGCCCTTGGTTCGTGTGTGTCGGTGCCTGAGGGGAGCAAGCCGGATCGGCTCTGTGTCTATCCCGGCGCAACGACAGAGGATGTGATGGATTCGCTGTCGCAGAAAGGTACGCTTGACTACGGATTCGTCGTTCGTACGGTCTTCACGATGGTAGGTTCCCGCTACGGCGGTTTCCGTGCCGGCAGTTACGAACTCACCAACGGGATTTCGCCTCTGCGTCTCGCCCTAAACGTGGCCAGAGGTTATCAGACGCCGGTACGCGTCTCGTTCAATAATATCCGTACGAAGGAGCAACTCTGTGCACGCCTTGCGTCTTCCCTCCTACTCGACTCCGCCGACGTGGCAAAGGTCCTGGCGTCCGACTCGCTGCAGAAAGCCTATGGTCTGGACTCGACCACGATGTTGTGTATCTTCCTGCCGGACACGTATGAGTTCTACTGGACCGTGACACCCGTTGCGCTACTGGACAAGTTCCACAAGGCATATACGGACTTCTGGACTCCGGCGCGCACTCAGAAAGCCAGGCGGGCGGGCCTGACGCCGCCGCAAGCGATGACACTCGCCTCGATCGTCGAGGAGGAGAGCAACCTGCGTGAGGAGCAGCCCCGCATTGCGGGTCTGTACCTGAACCGCCTGCACAAAGGAATGAAACTGCAAGCCGACCCGACGGTCAAGTTTGCCACGGGGGATTTCACGTTGCGGAGGATCCTGCTGGAGCACATCAACGCCACGCGGAACAACCCGTACAACACGTATACCCACACCGGACTGCCCCCAGGCCCGATACGCATTCCGTCCAAGTCGACCATCGAAGCCGTGTTGCAATACGAGCAGCATGATTATCTGTTCATGTGTGCGAAAGGTGCCGGTCTGCCCGGTCACAACTTCACCGTGACCTACGGCGAGCATCAGAAGAATGCGGCGTCGTACCAACAAGGTCTGGACCGTCGCGGCATCCGAAAGTAGCCTCTCACCTACCCTAAAGATAACAGAGAATGTCCATCTCCTTCATTGACATCATTGACTACATCGGTACGTTTGCCTTCGCCATATCCGGATTGCGGATGGCGGCTATCAAGCATTTCGACTGGTTCGGTGCCTTCGTCGTGGGACTGGTAACGGCTGTGGGCGGCGGCACGATGAGAGACGTCTGTCTGGGTCGCACACCCTTCTGGATGGAAGACGGGACCTATCTCGTCTGGACAGGAACTGCCTTTCTCTTTGCGGTCCTATTTCGCAAGCACCTCTTCCGTTTCAACAACACGTTCTTCATCTTCGACACGATCGGTCTGGGGCTATTCGTAGTCGTCGGTTTCCAGAAGGCCATCGATGCGGGATGTACGCAGTGGGTTGCCATCATCATGGGTACGATGACCGGAGCCGCCGGCGGTGTCTTCCGCGACATTCTGCTGGCTCAGGTACCGCTGATATTCAGGAAGGAGATCTATGCGATGGCATGCGTCATCGGCGGGTTGGTGTATATGGGCTGCAACTTCCTCGGTCTGGGTCTGACAACGACGCAACTGGCAGCCGCCGGCAGTGTGATCCTGACCCGTCTGCTTGCCATGAGGTTTGACATCGGCCTGCCGCTGCTGACCGAGTACCGCGACGGGGACCGCAGCGAAGAAGAGGAATGACGGACGGGCTTACTGAAAAATTCCATTTTGCAAGGTGCGAAAGGGCATCCCGCTGAACATTCGACAGCGATAAAGCGTCGTTGTATAAAAAAAAGATTATCTTTGTCGGAATGAAAATAACAAAATGAAAGTTCTGTAGCGTATGTTAATGACGATTGTATTATCCAGTATGTCGAGTCACCTATCCTGTGTGCTCCTCCTGTCGGAAAACATGGACATGGCGCTGAAACTCCTGATCGTGGGAATCATCAGTGTCTTCATCGTGCTGACCATAGTCATCTGGTTCGGCAAGGCACTGATTGCCCTGGTCAACCGTTTCGCACCGGAAGAGCAAGTCAAGGCATCCAAAGTGTCCGCGTCAGAAACGGGCGGGGTGAGCGACCGTCACCGGAGAATCATTGAGGAGGCGGTCCGTCGAATCACGAACGGCAAGGGTCGAGTCGAAAAGATAGAGAAACGATAGAGAGACACATCTAAAAAATAATTAACCGATAACCCTATTAAACGAGCAAGATGGGTAAGCAAATAAAGTTCTGTCTGGTGTTCCGCGATATGTGGCAGGCAGCAGGAAAGTATGTACCAAGAGTAGATCAACTGACGCAGGTAGCACCGGCGATTGTCCGCATGGGCTGTTTTGCACGAGTGGAAACCAACGGAGGCGGCTTCGAGCAGGTGAACCTCCTATTCGGCGAGAATCCGAACAAGGCGGTGAGAGCCTGGACCAAGCCGTTCCACGAGGCAGGCATTCAGACCCAGATGCTCGACCGCGCCCTGAACGGCCTGCGGATGAGTCCCGTGCCGGCAGACGTGCGGAAACTCTTCTACGTAGTAAAGAAAAAGCAGGGGACGGACATCGCCCGCACCTTCTGCGGACTGAACGACACGCGCAACATCCTGCCGTCCATCACGTATGCACACGAAGGCGGCATGATCAGTCAGTGCTGTTTGTGCATCACGTTCTCACCAATCCATACGGTGGACTACTATACGAAGATGGCCTTCGAACTGATCGAAGCCGGAGCCGACGAGATCTGTCTGAAAGACATGGCTGGCATCGGACGTCCTGCAAGTCTGGGCAAGATCGTAGCCAACATCAAGGCGAAATATCCAGAGATTCCTATTCAGTACCACAGCCACTCGGGACCGGGCTTCAGCGTAGCGTCGATCCTGGAGGTTGCCAAGGCTGGTGCGGACTACATCGACGTAGGGATGGAACCCCTTTCCTGGGGTACGGGACATGCGGACGTGCTGACGGTGCAGGCGATGCTCAAGGATGCGGGATTCGAGGTTCCGGAGATCAACATGGAGGCCTACATGGAAGTGCGTACCCTGGTCACACAGATGATGGACGACTTCCTCGGCCTGTACATTCCGAAGCGTAACCGTCTGATGAACTCCCTGCTAATCGGTCCCGGCCTGCCTGGCGGCATGATGGGTTCGCTGATGACGGACCTGGAAACGAACCTTGCGTCGCTGAACAAATGGAAGGAGAAACACAACCAGGAGAAACTCACGCAGGACCAGCTGCTCATCAAGCTATTCAACGAAGTGGCTTACGTATGGCCTAAGATGGGTTATCCGTGTCTGGTGACACCGTTCAGCCAGTACGTAAAGAACATGGCCCTGATGAACGTCATGCAGATGGAGAAGGGCAAGGACCGCTGGTCGATGATTGCCGACGACATCTGGGACATGATGCTGGGCAAGAGCGGCCGTCTGCCTGGTCCGCTGGATGCGAAGCTGGTCGAAATGGCCAAGGCACAGGGTCGCGAGTTCCACGATGAGGATCCACAGACGAACTATCCGGACCAACTGGACACGTTCCGTCAGGAGATGCAGGAGAACAGCTGGGACTTCGGCGAGGACAACGAGGAGCTATTCGAACTGGCGATGCACCCGCAGCAGTACCGTGCCTACAAGAGTGGCAAGGCGAAGACAGACTTCGAAGCCGACTGTGCACAGCGCCGTCAGGCGGAAGGCGTCAAGGGCGGAAGTCTCGAACTGCCACAGACGATCGAGGTGGAAGTCGAGGGAACAAAATACAGCGTAGTGATCGGAGAAGCAGGAAATACAGCGACGGGCACTACCCCTGCATCGGCAGGAGGAGTCAGTGCCGGCACAGGCGAGGGCGAGCCATTGCTTGCACCGCTGGAGGGCAAGTTCTACCTGGTCAAGACATCCGGTGACACAGCCGTCAAGGTGGGCGATAGCGTCAAGAAGGGTCAGACGGTCTGCTACATCGAAGCGATGAAGACGTTCAATGCCATTGCAGCGGAGAAGGACGGCGTGGTAACCGAGATTGTCCTGAAGAGCGGTGACAGCGTCTCGGAGGATGACGTATTGATGAAAATTAAATAAACGACCAGTCAGAATCATGGAAGATATATTACAAAAACTGTATGACATGACGGCCATCGGGTCGATCGTCGAAGACCCTCGGTTCCTGATCATGTATCTGCTGGCCTTCGTACTGTTCTATCTCGGAATCCGGAAGCACTACGAACCGCTGTTGCTCATCCCGATTGCGTTCGGAGTGCTGATTGCCAACTTCCCGGGTGGCGAGATGGGTGTGATACAGGCCAATTCGGACGGGATGGTCGAGGTTCACGGGCAGATGAAAGACATCTACCAGATGTCGTTGCCAGAGATTGCGCATGACCTGGGTCTGATGAACTTCCTCTATTACATGCTCATCAAGACGGGTTTCCTGCCGCCTGTGATCTTCATGGGAGTGGGCGCACTTACGGACTTTGGTCCGATGTTGCGCAACCTGCGTCTTGCCATCTTCGGAGCAGCGGCTCAGTTGGGCATCTTCACTGTCCTGATTGTGGCTGTTGCTTCAGGCTTCACGACGAAAGAGGCAGCATCGCTTGGTATCATCGGAGGTGCAGACGGTCCGACCGCCATCTTCACGACCATCAAACTGGCCCCTCACCTACTGGGTCCGATTGCCATCGCCGCCTATTCGTATATGGCCCTCGTTCCGGTGATTATCCCGCTGGTGGTACGCCTGCTGTGTTCGGAAAAGGAGCTGCGCATCAACATGAAGGAGCAGGATAAACTATATCCGAACAAGACGGAGTTCAAGAACATGCGCGTACTGAAGATCATCTTCCCGATTGCGGTGACGACGGTGGTTGCGATTATCGTTCCGACGGCGGTTCCGCTAATCGGCATGCTGATGTTCGGCAATTTGCTGAAAGAGATTGGTTCGGATACCAGCCGTTTGTTCGACACAATCTCCAACTCCATCATGAACACGGCAACGGTCTTCCTCGGTCTCTGTGTCGGAGCCACGATGACGGTGGATGCGTTCCTGAACCTTCAGACCATAGGAATCGTCGTAGGCGGATTCTTTGCTTTCGGTCTGTCCATCTCGGGAGGTATCCTGATGGTCAAGGTGATGAATCTCTTCGTCAAGAAGAAGATCAATCCGCTGGTGGGAGCAACGGGTCTGAGTGCCGTCCCGATGGCCTCGCGCGTCTGCAACGATATCTCAACGAAGATAGATCCAAAGAATCACGTGCTGAACTACTGCATGTCCAGCAACGTCTCTGGAGTGATCGGATCGGCTGTGGCAGCTGGAGTTTTGATTTCGTTCTTAGGATAAGGTAAAAACGGTTCGTCCAAGGCGTTTCCCTACTGGGATGCGTTTTGTTCGCCCCCCCAAAAAAAGTATTTATCCCCCTATTTCCTGTATAGTCAGGAGATAGGGGGACATTGTTTGTATCATCCCAAAATTGGGAGAGGGTGACGCTCCTACGGAGTTCTAAGAGGAAGAGGCGTTTATAGCAGGGGTTGAAACCCCTGCCTGTATTCTGTCGTCCCGATGGGACTATTCTTTTGTCTTGTTTTACAAGACATTTTGGGCGGGTTGGA
>DGSL01000006.1:19346-22095 GCA_002393965.1 Bacteroidales bacterium UBA4363
CTCGGCTTGCTCCAAAATTGGACGGACGGGTGGGTGGTGGATGGACGGGTTGGAGGGTGACGCTCCTACGGAGTTCGGAGCGGAAGATGCGCTTATAGCAGGGGTTACGCTACGCTTCACCCCTGCCTGTATTCTGACGTCCCTATGGGACTATTTTAGAACTACCATTCTATGCAGGGGTTACACCCCTGCCTGTATTCTGACGTCCCGAAGGGACTATTTTAGAACTACCGTTCTATGCAGGGGTTACACCCCTGCCTGTATTCTGTCGTCCCTACGGGACTAAATCGGGGTGGATGGGGGGTCGATGTTGAGGGACTTGTGTGGCGTGACGCCAAGTTGGCGCAGCGTCTCAGTGCGTCGGAGAATATTGCCGGGTCCGTCGTAGAGTTTGCGGCGTGCATCGGAATAGACCTTGGAGAGTCGCTGGAGAGCGTTCTCGACGGCGTTGAAATCGTCCTGAAAGCCAACCACCTTGTCGTAGAGATCGGCGGCACGTCGAACGATCTCCTCGACGTTGCGGTTCTGCCGGTTGACCTGCCAGAGGTTGTAGGTAAGATGGAGCGTCATCATGAGGTTGGTCGGGGAAAGGATGATGACGTGCTTCTTGTAGGCATCGAAGGAGAGCGAAGGCTGGCGTTTCATGGCGGCGATGTAACTACTCTCGTTAGGAACAAACATCAGGACATAGCCGACAGAACCCTTGACGAGGTCGGCATAGTTCTTGTCGGCGAGTTCGTCGATGTGTCGGCGGATGCTACGCACGTGTTCGTCGAGGAGGTGTTCGCGCTGTTGAGGGTCGGAGGCGGCAACAGCCTCGGCATAGGCAGTGAGGGAAACCTTGGAATCGATGACCACGGAGGTGCCTTCGGGGAAGCGCACGATGACGTCGGGGCGGAAGTTGCTGCCACTGGCATCCTTGACATTCTCCTGCACCAGGAACTCTTCGCCACGCCGCAGTCCGCTGTCCTCGAGGATGCGGAGGAGGATCATCTCTCCCCAATCGCCCTGAGTCTTGCTCTCGCCCTTGAGTGCACGAGTGAGATTGGCGGCATCGCTACCGATGCGTTCGGTCTGTTCGGTGAGGTTGCGGACGGCGGCATCCTGTTGTTGCTGGAAGAGCTTCATGGTGTCGAGAAAAGTCTTCTCGATGCTGTGTTTGTTGACCTCGCTCTGGGTGCGTGAGTCATCGATGGACTTGCGGAAGGCTGCGAACTGTTCGCGTATGGGTTGCATAAGGGCATCGAACTGGGAGCGGTTGGTCTCCTGGAGTTCCTTCTGTCGGTCGATGAGTTGCTGTGCGGACTGTTTCGCCAACTGTTGTCTCATGGTCTCGAACTTTTCGTTCCATTGGCGGTCGCTCTGGAGTCGGAGTTCGTCGAAGTGGGTACGTTCCTGGTTGAGCCGTTCCTTCATGTCAGAGAGTTGGCGTGAGGCTTCGTCCCGAACGGCGGCGATGCGTTCTTCGCACAATTTATCCTTCTCCCGGAAAGACTGATTCATTCCCTCTACAGCCTGTTCGTACTGTTGTGAGAGCCGTGCGTTCTCGATCCGGAGTCGGGAGGTCTCTCTGGATTGGAGCACGAAGGCAATGAGATAGCCGAGAAGGATGCCGACGCATCCGACAAGAAGAATAACAAGCGTTGAGGTTTCCATCGTACTAAAAAGGGAAAAAAAATTTTTTTTCGGTTGTAAAAATAATGAGGAGTAAAGTTTCAAAAAAAAACGGATACGTCAAAGCATCAAGGCAGAAAACGACGATTATTTTTTTTCAGGCAGGGTGGAGATCGGAATCTTAGGAAAAGACTGAGGGCCGGCACAGGTAAGAGTGCCAGCCCTCAAGCATTGAATAATCTTTCTGAGAAGCGAGGAACTTACTTCAGTTTGGTGTAGCCGTACTTAGCAACTTCGCCGAGTTCCTCCTCGATACGGATGAGCTGGTTGTACTTCGCCATACGGTCGGTGCGGCTGAGTGAGCCGGTCTTGATCTGTCCGGAGTTGGTTGCCACAGCGATGTCGGAGATGGTCGTATCCTCAGTCTCGCCTGAGCGGTGTGACGTCACAGTCGTGTAGCCGTGGCGGTGAGCCATCTCGATTGCTTCGAGTGTCTCGGTGAGCGAGCCGATCTGGTTGACCTTGATGAGGATTGAGTTGGCAGCGCCCATCTGGATACCCTTCTGGAGGAACTTGGTGTTGGTCACGAAGAGGTCGTCGCCGACGAGTTGGCAACGGTCGCCAATCTTAGCGGTGAGTTTGACCCAGTTCTCCCAGTCGTTCTCATCGAGTCCATCCTCGATAGAGTCGATCGGGTATTTGGTGATGAGCTGTTCGAGGTAAGCAATCTGCTCGTCGGCAGAGAGTTTCTTGCCGTTCGGGTCCTTCGGCATACCGTTCTTCAGCTGCTTATAATCGTAGAAGTACTGTCCGTTCTCGACCACTGCGAACTCGGAAGCCGCGCAGTCCATAGCAATCTTGACATCCTTGCCCGGTTCGTAGCCAGCGTCCTTGATGGCCTGGCAGATGCTGTCGAGAGCGTCGTCGATGCCGTCGAGAGCCGGAGCGTAGCCACCTTCGTCGCCTACGGCGGTGGAGAGGCCACGTTTCTTGAGGAGTTTAGCGAGCGCGTGGAATACCTCAGCACCCATACGGATAGCCTCCTTCTCGTTCGGAGCACCGACCGGACGGATCATAAACTCCTGGAATGCAATCGGAGCGGAAGAGTGAGCACCGCCGTTGATGATGTTCATCA
>DGSL01000006.1:22140-22271 GCA_002393965.1 Bacteroidales bacterium UBA4363
GATGTTCATCATCGGAACAGGAAGAGTATAGGTATTGGCACCGCCGATATAGCGATAGAGCGGAAGTCCGAGAGCCTTAGCGGCCGTCTGTGCCACGGCGAGTGATACGCCGAGGATGGCGTTGGCGCCGA
>DGSL01000006.1:22316-22605 GCA_002393965.1 Bacteroidales bacterium UBA4363
TGGCGTTGGCGCCGAGTTTGCTCTTGGTCGGAGTTCCGTCCAGAGCGAGCATCTTATAGTCGATAGCGCGCTGGTTGAGCGCATCGTCGCCTTTGAGCGCAGGAGCGATGACGTTGTTGACGTTTTCAACTGCCTTGAGTACGCCCTTGCCGCCGAAACGATTCTTGTCGCCGTCGCGGAGTTCGAGGGCTTCGTTTTCACCTGTCGAAGCGCCAGAAGGAACGCTTGCACGTCCCATTACGCCATTGTCGAGCGTCACTTCAACTTCCACTGTCGGATTTCCTCTTGA
>DGSL01000006.1:22669-22958 GCA_002393965.1 Bacteroidales bacterium UBA4363
CGAGGATCTCTCTTGCATGAATTTTTTCAATTTTCATACTTATTATCCTTTTAAAGAATCTGATTTATTGAATTTTCGGTTACAAAATGTCGCAAAGATAGGAAACGGAACTTAAAATCGCAATAAGTGTCAGCACAATTTTTTCGATATATTTCCGAGAGTTCGCCATCGTGCCACAGGATAGCCATTCAAACTCATTCATCGGGCTCGTACCCGTTCGCAGAATTGTACGAAAAGCGAGGATGAAAGACGGTGGATTAGCAGTGGAGTAGTATTGGAGTCGTATTGG
>DGSL01000006.1:23028-71276 GCA_002393965.1 Bacteroidales bacterium UBA4363
GGAGTAGTATTGGAGTCGTGGTGGAGTCGTAAGGGTTGTCCGAAAGGGTAAAAAAAGGAGGCGGAACGGTTGTTTGCAAAGAAAAAAAAGAAAAGGTATCTTTGTAATGGGGAACATAAGGAGGGGCGTACAGACGCTTGCGGAAAGGTGGAATCCCCGGAGAGGACGATACCTTAAACGCAGCGAGGTCTTGGTGGGTTCCGTCAGAAGTTCCCAACCTAACAACAAGTTGCACATCCATGAGCAGGAAAGACAGCAGTCTAACGCGGGCGACGAAGCGTCTGAGAGTGGTACTTCGTCCCATCACGTGGGTCGTGGCGCACCTGGTGAGTCTGGTGACGGGCATCAAGGACCGCAAGCGTCAGAAAGAGGTATTGTATAGGGTGATATTCGAGACGGACACGCCGGCAGGGAAGCGATTTGACGTCATACTGATATGTTTCATCCTATTCTCGATTGTGGTCACAATCATGGAATCGATACCGTGGATCAGGACATCGTGTCATACGCTGTTTTTAGTAGCGGAATGGCTGACGACGCTGTTTTTCACGGCAGAGTATGTCTTGCGTCTGTACTGTTCGCCGGAGCCGAGAAAATATGCGTTGTCGGTGTTCGGAGTGATTGACTTCCTCGCCACGATCCCGCTGTATCTGATGTTCTTCGTCACATCGGCCCAGTACCTGATAATCCTGCGAGCGTTCCGTCTGGTGAGAATCTTCCGCGTGTTCAAGCTATTCAGTTTCCTAAGCGAGGGCGAGCAATTGATCGAGAGTCTGGTGGCCTCGGCCCGTAAGTTGCTGGTTTTCTTCCTGTTCATATTGATCCTGTGTATCGCAATCGGGACGTTGATGTTCATGTTTGAAGGCGGTAGGGCTGGCAGTGAGTTCCGGACGATACCGGACTCGATCTACTGGGCCATTGTGACACTGACGACAGTCGGATACGGCGACATCACGCCAACGACGGCGGTGGGGAGAGTATTGTCGAGCCTGGTGATGCTGCTGGGATACACGATCATAGCCATACCGACGGGCATCGTATCGGTAGCAATGTTCCGGACAGTGAAGGGCAAGAAAGTGTTAGAGTGTCCACACTGCCACACGACGGACCACAAGCGCAGTGACCGATTCTGTCAGCACTGCGGCACACCGCTGATCGTGCCAGACGAGGAGACGGACCGCATCACGGACGCCCTCACGGGCATCCCGAACGAGATGTCGGAACGGTTTGCCGAGATGAAAGAAGAGGAAAAGAAGCACAAGAATACATGAAAAAAGGCGTTGGATACATGATTTTAACAAATTATTACTATTTTTGCATATATTAGTATGTCGGACTGCTGAATGAGAAGCAAGATAAGAACATATATTCTGTTTATAGCATTGGGAGTGCTGATGAGCAGTTGCATCACATCGAGGAAGACGAATTACCTTCAGGATTCGGGCATCGACATTGAGCAATACAAAAGGATTGACAGCATGTACCTGCACGACGACTACCGCCTTCAGGTAGGTGATCAGATTTATTTCCAGATACTGTCAACGTCGGAAGAAGCGCCGAAGATATTCGGTCAGAGCGGTACGATGCAAACGAACATGCAGAACGGTTTGATGACGTACAAGGTGTACAGCGACTCGTGTATTGACTTTCCGTTCATCGGTCCGGTAAAAGTGGTGGGCCACACGACGAGAGAGACGAAAGAGGTGCTGGAGAAAGCCCTGGAGGACTATGTGCCGAACTGCAACGTGGAGGTGTGGCTGGCGAAGGCGAAATTCACGGTCATCGGACCAGGCAATACGGGCACGTATGACATGCCGAAGGAGCGTCTGACCATCTTCGAGGCTCTCTCGGTGGCTGGCGACCTGAAGCCGCTATCGGACCGCAAGAAGATCCATCTGTTGCGCAAGAAAGACGGGAAGACGATTGTGAAGACGTTCGATGTAAGGTCGAAAGACATCATCGGTTCGGAGTACTACTACATAGAACCCAATGACGTCATCTACGTCCCGAACATCACCGGTCAGTTCTTCAGCATCACATCGTTCAGTGCGTTGCTATCGACCATCACATCGGCCATATCGTTCGGAGTGCTGATCTATTCGTTGAGCAACAAATAGAAAGAGTCAGAAATGGAAATACGCCATCATTCACATAGAAGCCAGAGGATACGGTTCGGAATAGGCATTACGGCAGGGGTTGTGCTGTTGCTGTGTGCATCGTGCGTAACGAACCGCAGCACGAAGTATCTGCAGAACATACGTGAGGACTTCGGAAAGGCGCAGTACGAGGAGTACCGTCTGCAGCCGAAAGACGAGATTCTATTTCAGGTGTTCACGACGAACGAGGACGCAGCCAAGATGTTCAACACGGCGGGCGGAGCGACGCAGACGAGCAATCAGTTCGGAGGCCGTCGGATCTATGACGACGGGACGGTGGACCTGCCGTATATTGACCACGTAAAGATAGCCGGAATGACGACCCGAGAGGCGGGTCAGTACCTGACGGAGGTGCTACGCCCTTACATTTCGGACGACCTGTTTGTGAAAGTGGAGCTGGGCAAGAAGATGTACTACACCATCGGGGAGACGGGTTCGCGGAACTATGAGATGTACAAAGACCAGATGAACATCTTCGAGGCTCTGGCACAGAGCGGCGACCTGAACATCGAGGCAGACCGCAAGAAGGTAAAGATCCTGCGCAACACGAATGGTCAAGACACGATCATCGAATTCGACATCCGCTCGAAAGACATCGTCGATTCGGAACTGTACTACATACAGCCAGGAGACGTCATCCTGGTGAACAGGCCGAAGGCCTCCTTCTTCAAGATCACTTCGTTCTCGACTTTCCTGAGCGTTGTCATTTCCTCCATCAGTTTTATCCTTCTGGTCATCAACTACACCAACAACTAAACGAAACAGCAGTCAGGCCAAGATTGGCTGACAAAGAAAAGATATGAACGACTCCAATTTCTATCCACATACATCCCTCACGCCGGAGGAAGGGCAGAGTCCGAGCGCGGGCACGGGAGCGCCTTCGCAGGCGTCGAGACAGAGCAATTTCAAGCCGGATGATCAAGACGGCGGGGGATTCGACATTATGTCGTGGGTGTTCCGCATCCTGCATTACTGGTATCTGTTCGTCATCGGCATCACGGTTGCGTTTGTACTCTCGCACTACCAGAACAGGAAGTGGCAGCCAATCTACCAGACGAAAGCGACCATCCTGATTGAAGACGGAAAAGGCGGCAACTTCGGCGGCTACAACTCGACGATGCAGGGATTCGGTGTACAGTCGTCGTACAGAAACATCAACAACCAGATCATCATCTTCGGTTCACACGACCTAATAGAAAAGGCTCTGGACCGTCTGCCCCTAGACATCAACTGCTACACCAAAGGGAAGTACCGCACCAACGACATCTACAAACAGGAACCTGTGACAATCTCAAAGGCCTTTGTCTCGCAGGACGCATACGGTACGGAATTTACCATCAGTGATGCCGGCGACCAGTCGACCTACTACATCTCATGGGTATCGAACGAGCAGAATTTCAAAGTAAAGGGTCACTACGGCATACCGCTGACGTGTCCGGAATTCAACCTCAAAGTTGACCTAAACGACCGTTACATCCCCAAATACACGTTCTATTTCCAGTTCCTGGACAAAGAGAAACTGATTGCAAACTACAGCAGTCGGTTGTCGTTTGACTTTGTAATGAAAGGTTCGTCGGTTGTTTCGGTCCAGCTGACGGGACCGTCGGCCCAACGTGACGTAGACTTCATCAACTGTCTATGTGAATGCTTCATCGACCAGTCGCTGGAGCGCAAGAACGAAGTAGCCTCGAAGACCATCGACTTCATCGAGTCGCAACTGGCAAACATCTCCGATTCGCTGACGCAGTCAGAAGGCCGTCTGAAGAACTACCGCATCAGCAATCAGATTGTCGATATCGGCAGTTACACATCGCAGTTGATCTCGGACAACCGGAAATTCGATGACCAGTTCACTGCCTTCCGTCTGAAAGAGACGTACTTCAACTACCTGCTGAACTACCTGAACAGCCACAACACGACAGACATCATCGCATTGCCATCGACACTCGGCATTTCGGATGCCACGCTGAACAAATACGTGCAGGAGTACAACACCCTGTTGCAGAAGCGCAGTGAGATGGGCGAGAAGAATCCATACTACACGAAATACACGAACGACTTGGAGCAGTTGCGTACGAACATGCGGATGGTAACCACGAACATGCGTTCTGCCTTGAACATCGAGAAACAGAACCTGGTCAGCCAGACACGTGAGGTCAGGGGACAGATTTCGTCGCTCCCAGACAAGGAAAGCCGCATGAGCGACTACGAACGGAAGTTCAAGATCCACGACAACTACTATTCCTTCCTATTGCAGAAGCGTGCAGAATCACAAGTGCAGAAAGCCTCGAACTCGTCGGACAACGTCATACTGGAGCGAGCGCACGTCGTGTCGATCGTAAACGGAGACGTCAAAGGCAAGACAAAGACATTCTATCTGGCCGTCGGAGTACTAATACCGTTCCTGTTCATCCTGCTGAAATTCTTCCTAAACACGAAGATCATGGACCGGAAAGACGTGGAGAAATACTCTCCGTATCCGTATTTCGGTTCGATCCGCCACACGACGAGCAAGAGCAAGATCCCTGTACTGGGCAGTCCACGCTCAGGATTGGCAGAGGCGTACCGAATTATCCGTACACGAATTGAATTCATCGTACAGCGTCAATTCCCGACAATGCTGCTGATCACGTCAACGGAATCGGGTGACGGAAAGACCACCTTTGCCCTGAACTTTGCCGCGATGTATGCCCATACGAAGCGCAAGACAGTACTGGTGGACCTTGACCTGCGCAAGCCGAGTGTGATAGACCGCCTCGGGTTGCCGAACGACAAACGAACGGGAATCTCGAACTACCTGATCGGTCAAATTGACGACTACCACGAACTAATCATCCGGGACGAGCATTACAACTTCGACATCATCTCCGGCGGTACGGTCCCTCCCAACCCAGGCGAGCTGATCCGTTCGGAGAAACTGCTTGAGATGTTCCGTATGTTGCAGAAGGAGTATGACCACATCGTGATAGACACCTCGCCGGTAGGACTAGTAGCTGATGCGTATGCACTGATGCTACAGGTTGACATCAACATCTTCATTGTGCGCAGTGACAAGACGAACAAAAACTTCTTCGAGAGCATCCTGCAGCAGATCAAGTCGGACAACGTGCCGAACGTCTATGTGGTGCTGAATGACATTGACCAGAAAAAAGCATCGTACTCGAACTACCACGAGTACGGACGCAGGTCGTACTATATGAAGAAAGACGAGTACCACAACTATACTCAAGAATACTTCGATGACGAGGAAGAAGAGGCACAGGACGAGTCGTTGTGGAAGAAAGTGAAAACGAAGCTCAAGAAACTGAAGCGGGAATACTATTAACCAGCCCCCTCCCCTCTCCCGCCCCAAGGAAAGGCAAAAAAGCAAAAAGAGAAATACGAAAGAAAGGATACTTATGATGCAAAAAAAAGACATCAGAATTGCAGTGGTAGGTCTAGGATACGTAGGCATGCCACTGGCTGTAGAATTCAGCAAGAAGTACGATGTACTGGGATTCGACATCAACCAGATGCGCGTGGACGAATTGAACCGTGCGGAAGACCATACGCTGGAGACCGATCCAGAGGATCTGAAAGCCGGCTTTGAGCGCAAAAAGAGCGGAAAGGGAATCGGTCTGGAATTCACTGCCGACGACTCGCGTCTGACGGAGCGCAACATTTTCATCGTTGCCGTCCCTACGGGCATAGACCGCTTCAACAACCCAGACCTCCGTCCATTGCTGGGCGCAAGCAAGACGGTCGGACAGCACCTGCGGAAGGGAGACCTTGTCATCTATGAATCGACGGTGTACCCTGGCTGTACGGAAGAGGACTGTGTTCCTATTCTGGAAAAGGAATCGGGTTTAAAGTTCAATCAGGACTTCTACTGCGGATACTCACCGGAGCGCATCAATCCAGGTGATAAGGTAAACACGCTGACCAAAATCAGGAAGATCACATCGGGATCGACCCCTGAGACAGCTGACTTCGTCGATGAACTGTATGCCTCGATATTGGAGGTGCCGACCTACAAAGCTCCGAACATGAAGGTGGCTGAGGCATCGAAAGCCATTGAAAATGCGCAGCGCGACGTAAACATCTCATTCATGAACGAACTGGCTCTGATATTTGACAAGTTAGGAATCGACACGAATGACGTCATTGACGCTGCCTGCTCGAAATGGAACTTCAAGCCCTACCGTCCGGGTCTCGTAGGCGGTCACTGTATCGGAGTCGATCCGTACTATATGGTGCACAAAGCCAAGGCTGTGGGTTACAATCCAGAGGTTATCTCATCGGGAAGGCGTGTGAACAACAGCATTGCCGAACACATAGCGCATAAGGTCATGAAACTGATGATCAAGAACGGCAGCCGCATCAAGGATTCAAACATCCTGCTGATGGGCATCACCTTCAAGGAGAACTGTCCGGATATCCGCAACACCAAAGTGATAGACATCATCCGCGAGCTTAAAGAGTTTGACATCAATGTGGACATTTACGATCCGTGGGCGGACAAGGATGAGGTGAAAAAGGAATATGATGTTGAAATCTCCGCGACATACGATGAAGCGAAAAAGTATGACGCAGTCATACTTGCCGTTGCTCATAAGCAGTTCAAGGACTTTGACTTCAAGAAGCAGAAGCGCAACGGAGCCATTATCTATGACGTCAAGAACTTCGTGGACAGAGACGTCGCAGACGGCAGATTATAAAAGTGACTAAAAAAAGAGACTCCTTATAATGATGTAACCATTGAAAGTTGGACGGTTTACATTCATTTATGAAGTTTTTGATTGGAACAGAGCTCGGTATTGCACCGGGCTCTTTCCATTTAGCATCAGTTCGATTCTATCGTTCTTGTAGAACTGAAAAGAAAATACTTATCGTCCGTTCGGAGAATCGGATACGGAATCGGACATCTGCTTCAGGACATCCAAGGCCTGATTAATGGTCTTGATGTCCCTGACAGAGACGCTTCGCTTGCCAGCATCCTCCCTCAGACGACACTCCATCGGGTGGCTTGCCACATAGTTCAAAACGGCACCAAACACATCGCTACGATAGTAGGAAGACTGCTGATTAGACACCATATACCCGATGAGCATACCACGCTTGATAGAAAGGCGTTCCATACCCATGCGCATTCCCAACCAACGGATCCGCAAGGCCGTAAAAAGATCCTGTACCTCTGGCGGGACGGGACCGAAACGGTCTTCGAGCCGGGAAGCGAACGCCTCGAGTTGTTCTTCGCTCTGCAAGCCATCCAACTCACGATAGAGGGACATGCGTTCCGACACGCTTTCCACATAGAGTGTCGGTATCATGAGGGAGAGATCGCTCTCCAAGAGGCAGTCGGTGACATAGTTATTTCCGTCCTTATTCTCCTTTCTCTCCTCCTCGTACAAATCGGAGAACTCCTCGTCCTTCAATTCGTGTACTGCCTCGTTCAAGATTTTCTGGTAGGTCTCATAGCCCAAATCGGCGATAAAGCCACTCTGCTCGGCTCCGAGCATATTCCCAGCACCACGGATATCCAGATCCTGCATGGCAATCTGGAAGCCACTTCCCAAATCGGCGAACGTCTCAATGGCCTGGAGTCGTCGTCTTGCTTCTGGAGTCACGACACTCATGGGCGGAGAGAGCAGGTAACAATATGCCTTACGGTTGCTTCGTCCCACGCGTCCGCGCAATTGGTGAAGATCGGAAAGTCCGAAATTCTGAGCATCGTTAATAATGATCGTATTGGCATTCGGGATATCAATACCGCTTTCGATAATGGTAGTAGCGATCAGAACGTCGTACTCGTAATCGATGAAATCGAGGATGATCTGTTCGAGTTTCTCAGCCTCCATCTGTCCATGTCCGACAGCGATGCGAGCCTCCGGCACAACTCTATGAATAAAAGCCTGCAGTTCGTAGAGATTCTGGATGCGGTTATTGATAAAGAATACCTGTCCGTTACGTTCCATTTCCCGTACGATGGCCTCGCGTACCACTTGTTCGCCAAACTCCGCCAGTTCGGTCTGTATCGGATAGCGGTTGGGCGGCGGAGTGCTAATGATGGAAAGATCGCGTGCTCCCATCAGCGAGAACTGCAATGTGCGCGGTATTGGGGTTGCTGTGAGGGTAAGAGTATCCACATTCACCTTCATTGCCTTGAGTCGTTCCTTGACAGAGACACCGAACTTCTGTTCCTCATCGATGATAAGAAGACCGAGATCCTTGAACTTCACGCGCTTCCCAACGAGTTTGTGAGTACCGATGATGATATCGATCTGTCCATCAGCCAAGCGAGAGAGGACCTCCTTTGTCTGAGAGGCAGTCCTTGCCCTTGAGAGATAATCGATGTTGCACGGAAGGTCCTTCATCCGCTCAGTAAAAGAATTGTAATGCTGTAGCGCCAGAACGGTGGTAGGGACGAGCACAGCCACCTGTTTGCCATCGGCAACGGCCTTGAAAGCCGCTCTCATAGCCACCTCCGTCTTGCCGAATCCCACATCGCCACAGACGAGTCGATCCATCGGTAACGGCTTCTCCATATCCGCTTTCACATCCTGTGTTGCCTTGTATTGGTCGGGGGTATCTTCATAGAGGAAGCCTGCCTCGAGTTCCTTCTGCAGGTAGGAATCAGGCGAAAAGGCAAACCCCTTCTCCGCCTTGCGCCGTGCATAGAGCCTTATCAGATCTCGAGCAATATCCTTGACCTTCTTCTTGGTGCGTTCCTTGAGGCGCTCCCATGCGCCACTGCCAAGTTTATACACCTTTGGCGGTTCGCCATCGCGTCCCTTATACTTAGAGATGCGATGCAGGTTGTGGATATTGACGAAGATGGTATCGTTATCCTTATAAAGGAGTTTGATTACCTCCTGCTGATGTCCGTTCACATCCATCTTCAGCAATCCACCGAAACGTCCGACCCCGTGATCGATGTGAGTGACATAGTCACCGACCTTCAGTTCGTTAAGTTCCTTGAGCGTCATCACGACCTTGCCGTTGCGTGCGCGGTCGCTACGGAGTGCATACTTATGATAGCGGTCGAAGATCTGATGGTCGGTGAACACACAGATACGCATATCCTCGTCAGAGAATCCCTCGTGTACGGTCCTAAGAACGGGGGTAAACGTCAGGTCCAATCCCTTATCTTCAAAGATTGCCTGGATACGGTCGGTCTGTTTCTTACTGTCACTCAGAATATTCAGGCTGTATCCATCCGCCAGAAATCTACGGAAGGACTCGGCTACCAAGTCAAAATTCTTATGGTAGAGCGGTTGCGGATGCGTATGGAATACTATCGTGGACTTGTCGGAAGCATCACCCTTGAGTTGAATGGACGAAAAAGAAGAAAGATTCCCGAAGAACACATCACCAGAAACCGAATCGTCCAGCTCCATGGCGAAGTGATTCATCCTATCGCGAACGTAGAGAAAGTCGTTGAACACGAAGACGGCATCCTTGGGCAGGAACTCGGTAAAGGCGACCGATTCGCTTACGCCCTTCATCTCAGTGATGTCAGGGACGATGCTGACCGCATCCATCGTTTCCTCGCTGAGTTGGGATTCGATATTGAACAGACGGATACTATCGATCTCATTACCGAAGAAATCGATACGATAAGGCAACTCCTTGGAATAGGAAAAAACATCCAAAATAGATCCTCGCTGAGAAAACTGACCCGGTTCGTACACAAAATCCACCCGTTGGAATCCATTCTGAAGAAGTTCCTCTATCAGTTCCTCCGTATCGCAAACATCTCCGGTATGGAGTCTACGCACCTTGCGTAGCAGCGACTTCTTGGAAACCAGTTTTTCGACCAGAGCTTCGGGATAAGTAAAAACGAGCAGAGGAGACTCGTCTGAAGAAGAAAGGCGGTTGAGGACCTCGGTGCGCAGTACTTCACTGACGGAATCGGTCACCATCTTTCGGTCGGAACGTTGGCGAAACGAAGACGGAAAATAGAGGACATTATCCGACTGAAGGGTCTGCATCGCATCCTGATATCCATAGGCAGAGGCCTCCTGCTCGTCAGAGACGTAAACGACAGTACGATGTAAACGCTGTTGGCAAGCCGCAAGCGTGAGAGCGGTGGCCGATCCAGTAAGACCTGTTATGCGGACCTGCGAAGGCTGAGTTTCGAGAGCCTGTATGATCCGTTGTATCTGTGGATGGGATGCGTAGCGAATAAATAAGTCACGGAGTTCTAACATTCATGTAGTTTTGATTGTTCTTTTGGAAGCCAAACAGTGATTAAACAAGTTTGTCATTACTCTTGGGGCTCATCGAAAAGGGTTATCTTCAATCTATATATCCTAATATCTCCCATCAGTCCAATGGATGTCATATCTCCAAGGCGAGCGAAGCGGCACCCAGCACGGCAGCATCGTCGGAAGGAAGTGCGGAAGATAGGATTCTGATTTTCCCCTTCCACATCGGTAAGAGAGACTCATCCATTGCCTTACGAACGGGCTGAAGGAGCAATTCGCCCGCCCGAGAAAGACCTCCTGCAATCACAATTGCCTCGGGTGAAGTTACAGCGACGAAATCCGCCAAGGTTCTGCCCAGCAATGCCCCTGTCTGTGAGAAGATTTCCTGAGCCCATTTCTCTCCATTGACAGCAGCCTGAAATACCTGTTTCGACGTCATCTCACGTCCTGTCCGTTCGCGAGCAGAACGGCTCACTCCAGTAGCGGAACAATATGCTTCAAGACACCCTCTCCTGCCACATCCACAGAGTCTTCCATTGCGTTCAACAATCACATGTCCCAGTTCTCCTGCAAAGCCATCGTGTCCGTAAAGCAGGCGGCCGCCCGTCACGATTCCCCCACCGACTCCCGTCCCGAGGGTCACCATGATAAAGTCACTAATGCCACGAGCAGCGCCATAGCGCATCTCGCCCAAAGCAGCTGCGTTCGCATCATTGGTAATAGCGCACGGGGCTCCTATACGCTCAGAGACCATTCGTGCAATGGGAACGACTCCTTTCCAAGGCAGGTTCACCGCATGTTCGATACATCCCGTATGGTAATTACCATTGGGACACCCCATACCTACAGCATCCGTCTGCTTAAGACCATTGGAAAGCACAAGGCCAGAGACGGACCGACACAGCAGATCCACATACTCATCCAGCGTACCCCCTGTCGGTATAGAGCCGCGTGCCACAACCGATCCATCGTCACGAACGAGACCGTACTTCGTAGAGGTTCCCCCCATGTCAATACCGATAACCATATATCTTTTTTCGATGTTATTACCTATCCTTTATTGCCAGACTTTATTTTTGAGAAAAGGGCATAAAACAAAATAAACGACACGCAGACAACACCTACCACGTAGCTATGCTGAAAGCCACCCAAAGCATCAACCAATCGTCCCTGTATGACAGGGATAATGCCGCCTCCACAAACCATCATCATGAAAATGCCCGATGCAAGATTCGTTGACTTGCCGAGTCCAGACATTGATAAAATGAAGATGCAGACCCACATCACCGAATTGAAGAACCCCGTGAGAACGAGAAACAAAATCGAGAGGGGCACATCCGCAAAAACGACATGGAAATGACTGTCAACGGCCGGCATATGAACCGTCATATTCAGAGGAAGGAGTACGGCAGCAACATAGAGCAGAAGCGAAGATACAGAGACCACGATAAGTTCTTTGCGACTACCAATAAGAGTCCCGACAGCAGCCCCCGCAAGACGTCCTGCGAGCATAAGTAGCCAATAGGAACCCACGATGGCACCTGCAACAGCGGGGTCCGTACCCAATTCGTTCATAAGAAACAGATTGGTCAGATTAGCGGTAGTCACCTCGAATCCTACGTACAGAAAGATTGCCACAAGTCCCAAGACGAAAGACGGACGGAGCAAAGAGCGCCAGGAGACCTGTTCGCCCTCGTCAGTACGTATCCCTGGTTCTGGAATCCGCGTAAAACAAAGTACGGTAAAGAGCAGGACATAGAAAGCCATGAGCACATAAAGCAGCGGACCGACATCTGCCACCCCAAGTTTTTCGACTGCGACATTACCGATGATGAACCCTATGACAAGAGGAGCGAACGTTGCACCTATCGAAGAGGCAGCCCCACCGATATTCATGCGTCGATTTGCTCCTGTTTCGGGCCCAATGGCGACTATCAAAGGGTTTACGACAACTTGAAGAACCGTGATGGCGCATCCGAGGAAAAACATGCCGAAGAGGTAGAGTGAGATTAAGTGGAGGTTTCCGCCTGCGAGAACCATGCAAACTCCAGCAAACATACCACAGAGAGCTGTTTGTGCCGCCTTCTTATACCCCAGACGTCCGACAATCCATGAAGCAGGAATGCCCATGAGGAGATAGGAGAGAAAAAAGGCGAAATTCCCGAACTGGGACTGAAATACGGAGAGGTGGAACTGGGACTGAACAACCTTAGAGAACGGATCTCCGAGTCCTGTTGTGAACGCGATACTAAAATAAAAAGCGACCATCATGGCGAACGCGATGACGGGCGTCCGTCCTACCTCCATACCTTTTTGAATAGAATTCATCTTACTATTACCTTAATTTGTCACTTCAGATTCCGGTTGAAAAACGAGAGGACAGAGGTATGGAGATGGCGTTTTGCAACAGGATCAGAACTGATGCGAGAGCGGTTCGGATAAACTAGCATCTCGAAAGGTCTGTTCTGCGATATTAGACAATCTGCATACGCATACGAATTCTCCACATGCATCCCATCATCCGCCGTTCCATGAATCAGAAGGAGTGAGCCATGCAATCGTTTTGCGCATTCGATGGCAGAAGACATTCCATAAGCCCCATTCTCCTGTGGGCGTTGCATGAGCCGTTCGGCATAGGCAGCAGACGAAAACCGCCAATCCGTCAGAGGCGATACTGCCACTCCGGCTCGGAATGATGCCTTTCCTGTGCTCATGCCCATCAATGCGAGATAAGCTCCATGCCCCTCACCGTAAACACCAATATGTCCCGTTGAGATATACTTCTGTGAAGACAGGAAATTCGCTGCTTCCGTCAGATCTGAAGCCTCCTGAACACCCATACGAGTATGCTGGCCATGTCGCCAAGATTCCCCACGAGCTCCACATCCATGCACATCGACACACATCACCACATAGCCATCGGCGGCTAGACCAGACGCCACCTCCACAAGTTCTGAGCCCGTAACTCCGTCAATCACATCCTGAGAATCGGGAACTCCTCCGACCAGGACAACTGCCGGATACTTTCTGGCGGGCGAAAATCCTTCGGGTTTCATCAGCCATGCATATAGAGTATCAGAGAGAGAAGACTTGAACGACACAAATTCACGTAAGGGAATCTTTTCAGAAGAAGGCAAGGACTGACCTTCCGTCCAACACTCCATTTGACGAACGAGACGTCCCTGCGCAGAGCGCACCTCGTAAGAGACAGGGTTGTTGAGAGACGAGTGTTCATTCACGAAATAGGTATAGTTCGGATTGAAGTCAGCGCGATTCACCCCCTCTTTTTCCGTAAGACGCGAGAGAGTTCCCTTCATATCAACGGAAAAGACATGGCGTCCGAGAGCGGACGGAGAAGCAGCCTGGAAGAACACCTTCTGTCGGATACTATCGTAACCATACACGTCCGTCACATCGGAATGTGCTGACGTCAGTTGTTTCATCATCACACCATTCCGGTTATAGAGACACAGTTGTCTATATCCATCCCGAACGGCAGGAAAGACGAAACGATTGTCAGGAAGGAAAAGAACCTTCTGCACCCAAATCGGATCGTACCAGGAGGACGTCTGTTCGTCAAGAAGCGACGCCCAAAGCAGGGACTTGCAATTGACGAGGAACATGCGTACTCGATTCTGGTTTCGGTTCATTCCGAAAACAGCAAAGGTCTCGGGGTCAGAGGTCCATGCGACGCGCACAATATAATCCACGCCGTCGGACGGCAATGGCACCCGTTTAACGGATTTGTAGAAAGCATCATAAACAAAAACAGAGGCACGGGGAAGGCGACCTCCTGCTTTGGGATAGAAATAAGAAACAAGGGATGGAACCGAAGAGTTGTCCGACTCCGGATTCAGGGGATATTGCACAAGAGTCTGCTTGGAAGTACCTTCGTCATCAAGAGATATGAAAGCGAGGAAGCGGTTATCGGGAGCCCATGCTGCCATATCGCCGATGTGAAGTTGGTGTTCATAGATCCAGTCAGGCACGCCGTTGGCGACAGAATCGGGGTTCCCATTACGAGTCATGCGCATAACAACACCATCGTAATCCATCTTTTTGAGATAGAGATCGCGTCCTATTGCGAAAACGATGTTGCGTCCATTGGGAGAATAGACAGGACGGCGCTGGAAAGAAGCAGTGTCCGAAAGAGGGTGGAGTCGGTGTCGGAGGATATCGTAGGTATAGTACTTATTACCGGTACGCAGAAGCATATTCTTTTGAGCATTGTCGAATTGGAAAGATTCGATACGAGAAAGGCTTGCACCACGAGCAGTGGTGACGTCGAAAAGGTTCGTTCCCATCTTACCAGTCTTGTAGCTGCACGTGCGGATAGAACGTCCGTCGTCAGAAAGGACGGCATAGTTTTCTCCATCGAGGAGACCAACACAAGGGCCAGGAGACGGAGAGGCGTCAGCATGAGAAACATTCTGAGCGTGAGATGCGAAGATAGAGAGTTGGGAAAACAGCAAAAAAGAGGTTAAGATCCGCAGGAAACGGAGAATCATTTTTTGGGATTTCATTAGTTTTTATTCGTATAACGGATTTCGGAACAAAGATACGTCAATAAAGTACCTTTTGCGTATCTTTGCAGATAAAAAAAACAAATCATGTCAGACAGTGTAGTCATCATTCCGACGTACAATGAGAAAGAAAATGCAGAAGACATCGTACGAGCGGTGTTTGGTTTGGACCATGAGTTCGATATACTAATTATTGATGACGGGTCGCCAGACGGGACCGCCTCGATCATCCGTCGCCTGCAGGAGGAGTATGAAGGTCGTCTACATCTGATTGAGCGTCAAGGGAAATTAGGTCTTGGTACAGCCTATATAACAGGCTTCAAGTGGGCGTTGGAGCGGTCGTACGAATATGTATTTGAGATGGATGCGGACTTCTCCCACAACCCACAGGATCTGATGCGCCTTTACGCTGCATGTCATGACGAAGGTGCGGACTTGTCGATCGGCTCGCGCTATGTTTCGGGAGTAAATGTCGTAAACTGGCCTATGTCGCGTGTTTTGATGTCGTATTTTGCATCAAAGTACGTACGTTTTGTCCTTGGTCTGAATATATCGGATACAACAGCAGGATTCAAATGCTACAGGAGATCTGTGTTGGAAGCGATTGATCTGGACGGAATCCAATTCAAAGGATATGCATTTCAGATTGAAATGAAATATACTGCCTTTCGTCTTGGATTTAAAATCAAGGAGGTGCCGATTATCTTCATTAACCGCACAAAGGGGGTCTCCAAGATGTCGGGTGGCATCTTCTCAGAAGCTCTGTTTGGAGTGATACGCCTGCGATTGAAAAAGTTTCCATCAAAGAAGGCTAAACAAGAGGCGTGAGTCGGAGTTCTTTTCCAATTTCATCAATGAAGCAGACATTCATCACAAAAACTGAGGACAGCCTAATCACATTAACAAAGAAGATACAGGGGTAGAAAAAATGGCAAAAAAAACACTCATAGAGAATGCATCGATCCTGAACGAAGGTCAGAACCGCAGAGGTTCTGTTCTAATCGAGGGAGAGAGCATTGTACATCTATTTGAGGAAAAAGAGCCAATTCCTGAATCTCTTAAGAAACAGGTTGAAGAGCGGATTGACGCTGAGGGTTTGTATCTGATTCCCGGAATGATAGACGCCCACGTACATTTCAGAGAACCTGGTCTTACACAGAAGGGAGATATCCGAACAGAGTCACGTGCAGCAGTAGCTGGAGGAGTTACGTCTTATATGGACATGCCGAATGTACGTCCGCTGACCACTTCAAGGGCAGCTGTTGAAGAGAAACTGTCGATTGCTGCTGCAAATTCTTTAGCGAACTATGCATTCTACTTAGGCATCACAGACGAGAATATTGAAGAGGCCCTGCATATTGACCCATCCATTGTGTGTGGTCTAAAACTCTTTTTGGGATCATCGACGGGCAATATGTTGGTCAGGGATTCCCGTCTGATATCACGTCTTATGAAATCGAGACTACCTATTGCGGTTCATGCAGAAGACGAGGCAATCATAGAATCCAACAGGAAGAAGATAGAGGCTTCGTATGCTGGGCGTCCAATTCCAATCTGCATGCATCCTGTCATCCGATCTACGGAAGCCTGTGTCAGAGCCACGAAATTCATCATTGAAGAAGCCAAACGTTCGGGAGCACATCTGCATATACTACACATCTCAACCTCGGAGGAGTTGGAACTTTTGAAAGACCGCTCTGGAGCAGAAAGACATATCACAGCAGAAACGTGTCCCCAATATCTATGGTTTGATGACAGAAAGTATGAAACACTGGGAGCACGCATGAAATGTAATCCAGCCATCAAGACTTCGGAAGACCGAAAGGCCCTACTTCGAGGCCTTTCGGACGGGACGATCGACACCATAGGCACGGACCATGCCCCTCACCTACTCAGTGACAAGGAAGGAGACTGCCTGCACGCTGCCTCCGGGACACCACAGATTCAATATGTCATTCCCCTACTCTTCGAACTGGTAAAACAAGGACACTTGCAGGCGGAGCGTATTCCGACTCTGACAGCGCATCATCCAGCCGACATATACGGAATAAGCAAAAGGGGATATATCCGTGAAGGGTATCAAGCAGACCTAGTATTGGTTGATCCGAATCAAGATACGACAGTGACTTCGGAAGGGATTCTCTCCAAATGCGGATGGTCTCCGTATGAAGGAGAAACATTCACATCATCGATTGTTCGAACACTTGTAAACGGCGTTACCGTATATGACAGAGGAAAGATTATTGAAGCAGTTTCTTCACCATCGCAACCTCTGAAATTTATAAGGGGATAAACTCCGGATCATAATTTCCAAACAAGATGCCTCGAATACTACTAATTTTCATATTTTTTTTGTCTCTGTTGCTATCTTCGTGCGTAGAACGAAAGGCATGGCATCAATGTGAAGGTGAAATTCAAGGTACTTTCTACCATATAACGTATTACTCATCTGAAAATATTGAAAAAGAGATACGTCATGAACTTCTGCGATTCAACCGTTCGCTGAATATCTTCGACTCCACATCAACCATATCGAGAATCAATGAAAACAAAAAAACAGATGTATTGTCGGACACGTTATTCTGCAACGTTTTCAAGCGATCGATGGAAATTTCCAAGATTACGAACGGAGCCTTTGACATTACGATCTCTCCCCTTGTAAAACTATGGGGTTTCAACCATGCTGCTATACCAGAAAAAGTGTTGCAACAGGAGATTGACTCAGTTCGAAATCTGGTTGGATGGCAAAAGGTGAGACTCAAGGACGGACAAATTGTAAAAGACGACCCTCGCATGCGATTAGATGCAAATGCTATTGCACAAGGTTACACATGTGATATCATAGCATCGTTGATGAGCAATAAAAACATTCAAAACTATCTGATTGAGATTGGCGGTGAGATTCGTGCTTCAGGTCGCAATTCCCGGAACGAATTATGGCACGTAGGCATCAACCGTCCGGTGTTTGACTCACTATCCACCAATAATGAGATACAAGAAATCGTTCTACTTTCTGATGTTTCAATCGGAACATCGGGTAACTATCATAAATTCCATAAGGTGGACGGCAGAATGGTTGGTCATGAAATTGACCCCCGTACTGGGATTCCGGTAAAGAATGAGATCCTATCCGCTTCGGTCATTGCTCCTGACTGTATGACAGCGGATGCCTTGGCAACGGCTTCAATGATACTTGGAGCAGACAGTGCCCTTGCTCTGTGTGAAAGAGAAAAAGGAGTCGAGGCCTATCTTATCATTCTTGAAGACACCGGAAAAGAAAAAATACGGAAGACATCTGGCTTTGACAGATATATAGAGAAACAAAAGTAAAAAATAGAAAATATGGCAAAAAGCAAACTTACTTCTCGAAAAGAGAACTATTCTGAATGGTATAACCAATTGGTAGTCCGTGCGGACCTTGCGGAGCAGTCGGCTGTACGCGGATGTATGGTCATCAAGCCTTACGGCTATGCCATCTGGGAACGTATGCAGTCGGTTTTGGACGGTATGTTCAAGTCGACTGGAGTAAAGAACGCCTATTTTCCTCTATTGATTCCGAAATCGTTTCTATGTCGTGAAGCGGAGCATGTAGAAGGCTTTGCAAAGGAGTGTGCTGTTGTAACACACTACCGCTTAAAGAATGATCCGGAAGGCAAAGGAGTTGTCGTAGATCCAGAGGCTAAATTGGAAGAAGAATTGATTGTGCGGCCGACATCTGAAACAATCATTTGGTCAACATATAAAAACTGGATACATTCGTGGCGAGACCTGCCTATTCTATGTAATCAGTGGGCTAATGTGATGCGATGGGAAATGCGAACTCGTCTGTTTCTTCGTACGGCAGAATTCCTTTGGCAAGAGGGACATACGGCACATGCAACGAAGGAAGAAGCAGAGGAAGAGGCTCGTCGGATGTTGGATGTATATGCAGAATTTGCAGAGAAGTACATGGCTGTTCCCGTCATCAAGGGAGTCAAAAGTGCGAATGAACGTTTTGCAGGAGCCATAAACACGTACTGCATTGAAGCAATGATGCAGGACGGGAAGGCCTTACAAGCGGGAACATCGCATTTTCTTGGGCAGAACTTCGCAAAAGCGTTTGATGTAAAGTTCCTAAACAAGGAGCAGAAAGAGGAGTATGTATGGGCCACATCGTGGGGTGTATCAACACGTCTGATGGGAGCACTCATCATGACACACTCGGATGACAACGGATTAGTACTTCCACCTTTGTTGGCACCAGAGCAAGTCGTATTGGTTCCGATATTCAAACAAGCGGAGCAGTTGCAAGCCATCTTAGAGCGTACAGCCCCAGCAATAGACGCATTGCGAAAAAGAGGCGTTCGAGTCTTGGTTGATGACTCTGACAAACAGACTCCGGGATGGAAATTCGCCGAGTACGAACTGAAGGGAGTGCCTGTACGCCTAGCCATGGGTGCGATAGACATGGAGAACAATACCATTGAAGTATCGCGGCGCGACACCTTAGCAAAAGAGACCATTCCGTTTGACAGTCTTGTTGACCACGTTATATCACTTTTGGATGAGATACAGCAAAATATCTACAAAAAGGCGAGTGACTTCCGCAGTGCTAACACGCGCAAGGTAGACACGTATGATGAGTTCAAGAAAGAGATTGAAAAGGGTGGATTTTTATTGTGTCATTGGGACGGAACAAGTGAGACAGAGGAGCGAATCAAAGCGGAGACAAAAGCAACAATCCGATGCATACCATTGGAAAGAGATGAAGAGAAAGGCAAGTGTATGGTCACTGGTCGTCCATCAGTGGGACGAGTCATCTTTGCCCGTTCGTATTAATCAAAGGCAACTTCTATAGTAAGTCAGGACGTTCAATGACATGAACCCCGAAAGTTTTTATCCAACTTTCGGGGTTCATGTCATTTGTTCCTGTCTTATAGTAACGCAGGAAAAGACGAGCCATTAGTTAGGCTGGCTTGTACTCTGCAACCGCCTCTACGATATTGATGATATAGTCATCCATACGTTCGCATTCGGTGATAAGATCCATATAGACGACGGATGTTTCGTACGAATAGTGGTGTTCGTTAACATCGGATACGTTCTGACGTTTCAATTCGTCTCGATAACGATTGATCTGCGTCTCTATGGACTCGGAACGAGCTGTATCGACATCAGGTTCATTGATAAGATGAAGAACCTGACTCATCGAATCGAGACCTTCGTCTAGAAAAGAATACATCTTGTCAATATGGGATTGCATGTCAGGAAGGAAGGTTATCTTACCCTGACGTTTGCGATCAAGAATACGCGAGATATTGTCACAAGAATCAGCGACGGACTCAATTTCAGAGACGATACGAAGCATACGGTGTATCTTTCCCTTACTCTCATCGGAGAGTCGTCCTTCACTAACACGATTCAAATAATTGGCTATTTCCAATTCCATCCGATCGGATATATTCTCATACTTCTGAACACGTTCGAATGTCTTGAGGAAACGATCTTCATCGCTTTCACGATCCATCTCCTTCACCATGCCAAACATCTTCGCTACACGTTCAACATAGACAAAAATTTCTTTCTGAGCTTGCAGTATGGATAGTTCGGCAGTAGAGAGAAGTCCTGCGGAGATGAAGCGAAGTCTGTATTCTTCATCCTGTTCCTTCTGGGGCAGGAGGCGGCAAACGAGTCGTTCAATCTGGTGAACAAATCCGACAAGCAAGAGTGTGTTGATAATATTGAATGCAGAGTGGAAGGCGGATAACTTAAACAGGTCATTCGTTTCTCCGAGGAAAGAAGAAACAAACCATGAGACGGCATGGCATGCCGGATAAAAGAAGACGAGGAATACCAGGACACCGAAGACATTAAAAAACATGTGAGCCAACGCAGCACGTCGTGCCTGCGTATTGGCTGTGAGAGATGCCATGAATGCTGTAATAGTTGTACCAATATTCTGTCCCATCGCCAAAGCCGCTGCCTGTTCGAATCCAAATCCTGGAATATGCATATCGAAAAGCATGAGTGTGATGGCCATGGTAGCTGCAGAAGCCTGAACTAGCATCGTGACAAGAGTCCCGACGAGAACAAAGAGCAGGATGATCAAAAAACCCGATCCATGCACCTCGGCGAGCATGTGTGCAACTGCAGATCCGAGATTTATTTCGATAGCAACTTTCTGGAGGAACGAAAGTCCCATGAAAAGAAAGGAGAATCCAAAAATAAATTCTCCGATAGACTTACGTGAGGAGCGAGAAGAAAACATGAGCGGCATGCCGATAGCAAAGAGCGGAATGGCAAATGCTGCAATGTTCACCTTAAAGCCTATGGCTGAGATGATCCATGCCGTAACGGTAGTTCCGATGTTTGCACCCATGATCACACCGATGGACTGTGCAAGGGTCATGAGTCCAGCATTGACGAAGGAAACGAGCATGACAGTGGTAGCGGAGGAAGACTGAATGACAGCCGTGACAAATACGCCTGTAAGGATACCCATAAATCGGTTTTGTGTCATTGCAGTAAGAATGCTGCGCATACGTGCGCCCGCCACCTTCTGCAAAGCCTCGCTCATGAGTTTCATTCCATATAGGAAAAGAGCGAGTGAACCGATGAAGGACAAGAGGTCGATGATAGAGAAATCCATGATGACGAATTCAAGTTTTTAATAAACGTCAGAGAGAACATCAAAGTCCCCAAGCCCCAGACGACAGGAAAGCATAGATACCGCTGAACACGCCGAAGAAGAGCGTTCCGACCAGACAGAGTGTCAGACAGAGACGAGACCAGGAATCTGTGTGAAGAGTTGGAATTGGGTTCTCGCTATCGGCAATAAACATTGCTTTAACAACAAGAAGATAGTAATAGAGCGAGATAACGGTATTAATCAAAGCGATGAAGTCAAGCACATAAAATCCCTGATCGGCTGCAGCCATAAAGACAAAGAACTTAGAGAAGAATCCCGCGAATGGAGGAATACCACCAAGCGAGAAGAGAAAGAGCATAAGAACGACAGAGAGGTATGGATTAGTCCTGTAAAGACCTCTGTAATCAGAGATATGAACTTTTCCGCTATTGTTCTCCAAGATTGAAACAACGGCAAAGATTCCGAGATTAGAAACAAGATAGACGAGCAGATAGTAAACCACTGAAGACATAGCCAGCGGAGTACCAGCAATCATACCAAGTAGGATATAGCCAGCCTGCGAGATAGAAGAGAAGGCCAAAAAGCGCTTCATGTTATCCTGGCGCATGGCAAAGAGATTGCCTATTGTAATCGTGAGAACAACGAGCGCCCAAACGACGTACTGCCAGTATTCGAATAAAGGAGCAAAGAGTCTGAAAGACAAAAACATAAGAGCGAATACCGCTGCTCCTTTCGAAACCACGGAAAGGAAAGCCGTAACGGAAGTCGGTGCTCCTTGATAAACATCTGCGGTCCAAAGATGGAACGGAACGAGTGAAATCTTGAAAGCGACACCTGAGAGAAAGAACACGAGAGCCAGCAATTGAAGTGGTGTTGCAGCAAGTCGAGAACTCAACACATCGAAATAAAGCCCATCTGCACCTGCAGCACCGTAGAAGAGTGAAATTCCGAACAACATCATACCAGAAGAGAATGCGGCGATGAGTACGAACTTGGCACCTGCCTCGATAGATTCGTCAGAATACTTATTATATGCGACGAGCGTTGTAAGAGGAAGGGAAGCCAGTTCCAACCCAAGGTAGAAAAGCAGAAAATGTCCAGCTGAGATCATAAGATTCATACCGAGCAAGGTAGAAAGAGTGAGGATGTAGAACTCTGCCTTCTTAAAGGACGTACGCTCATCTGAAAGCCAAACTCGCGACTGGAGAAAGACGAGTAGCAAACCAATAGAAAGGACATTCTTAACGACCTGTGTCATAGCCGTCACGGTGAACATTCCACCGAAAGCTTCACCCGTAGTGGATGGCAGGAAACCGACGGCAATGGAAGCCAAAAAGAGTGCACAAGCCACAGCATCCGTATGTCGGCGCGCCCGATCAGGAGCAAAAAGATCGAAGAGAAGAAGAAAGACCACCTGGGCTAGCAGGAGCATCTCCGGACGCATCAACTGGACTAAATCGTTCATAATCTATGAGAATTTAAAATATACTAAAGAAAATCAAAAAGGGAGAGCGGGGAATTTAGAGACTATTTCACCAAGCGAACCATGTATTATATCAACCGTGAAGAACGGAAAGCATCCGATGGCGGCAATAAAGAGGATCAGAGTCACCGTTGCAATGCGTTCGTACCATGCCGCATCGGTAAGAGCGCGATGGTGTTCGTTAACAACCTCGCCGAAATGAATCTTGCCAACTACGCGTAACTGATAGACGGCAGTCACGACGATGGAGCAACATGCGATAAGTGTAATAACACGGTGGAACGTATCGGGGTGTTGGAATGCTCCGACAAAAATATTCATCTCAGAAACAAAGCCACTGAGTCCTGGCAGGCCGAGGTTTGCCATCGCAGCAACCACCCAGCATACACACATAAATGGCATAATACGAGCCAACCCACCCATTTGAGATATTTCTCTGGTATGAGTACGTCCGTAAATACCGCCAATAAGGCAGAAGAAAAGCGCCGTCATAAGACCATGAGAAAGCATCTGCATCACAGCACCAGTCATTGCCGTCGTGTTAAACATCAGGATAGCAAAGAGTACCATTCCACAGTGACTAACAGAAGAATAGGCATTGATGTACTTGAGGTCAGTCTGAGCGATAGCACCGAGTGCGCCATAAATAACAGAGATACCCGTCAGGACGAGAAACAGAGTCGTGTACATCTGAGCACCTTCAGGCATGAGGTAGATAGCCACCCGGAGACATCCATATCCACCCAACTTCATGAGTACACCTGCATGGAGCATGGAGACTGCAGTAGGAGCACTTGCATGACCATCGGGCGACCATGTATGAAAAGGGAAGAGAGCGCCAAGTACACCAAATCCGAGAAAAGTAATCGGGAAACACCAGCGTTGCGCATCAACTGGGATATGCAGTTTCGCAATCTCAAGAAGATTCATTGTGGTATGCCCAGAAGAAAAATAGATGCCAAGGATACCGAGTAGAAGGAAAGCGGATCCACCCATGAGCATCAGCGTGAGTTTCATAGCAGAATACTCCTTGCGTCCTGTACCCCAAACACCAATAAGGAGATACATCGGAATGAGAGCAACCTCATAGAACATGAACATGGCGAACAGATCCACCGTAATAAAGAATCCGAATACACCGATGGATAGCATGAGGAACCAGAGGAAATAATCCTTAGCCTTCTCGTTGATTGCCCAAGAAGTAAATGACCCCGTAAAAACAATAATTGCAGAAAGCACTATCATGAGGACAGAAATTCCGTCCACACCGAACGAAAGAGCAATATTAAGAGATGGATACCATACCAAATCACTTCGGAACAACATCTCGTCCTGTACTCCTAAAGCACGGAGAGAGAGGAACCAAGCGAGGAGGACGAATGAGAGAACAAGCTGTACGGAACTGCCCACTGCCATGACACGGCGTATCGTGCGAACATCACGCAGAACAGCTATGACCATCATCAAGACGAGCGGTACGAGAACAAAAGAATACAAGAAGTTCATATATCTATATTAAATCATTATCTATTTAGTCAGAGAGAAGGGAATCCCCTCCTCTCCCATCAAAATACAAAAGCAATCAAAAGACCTGCAATCACAAGAATAGAGAAAATAAACACTCCGACATAGAACTGCAACGAACCGGACTGCAAGGCGCGGATACGGAACGAGAGTGCATTGCTCCACCAAGCCTGGAAATCCATAAATCCATCGATGATATGACGATCGAACCATGCCACTGGGGAACAGATGCGTCGGAAAATAACATTCTTCGTAATGAACATATAGATCTCATCAAAATAGAACCGGCGATAAGCCGCACGATGAAGCGTTCGGACGGAATCAGCCATGCGTTGAGGTAGTGGATTCGGTCGGCGATAAAGTACTGTAGCCACCACGATACCAAGTACACCTACTGCGATACTTGGAAGAGCGATACCCCATTCAGTATGAAGATCGAAAGGCCTTCCATCGGACGTAATTAGTTCATTAAACGGCAGTAAACCTGTACAACAAGTGAGTACAGTAAGGAAAATAAGCGGTGCAGACATATTGAGTGGTGCCTCGTGAGGCAAGTGTTTTCCGTAGTCTCGCTCGGTTCCCCAGAAGATACCATAATAAAGACGGAACATATAGAAAGCGGTGAGTCCGGCCACGAAATATTGGCAGAAGAAAATAAGTTTGTCTTTCTCAAACGCTGCAACGAGGATCTCATCTTTCGAGAAGAAGCCAGAAAATGGTGGTATTCCAGCAATTGCAAGGCAGGCAATGAGGAACGTGATGTGTGTTATAGGCATGTACTTACGCAGATTACCCATGCGATCCATTTCATTCGATCCGATAGCATGAATCACAGCGCCGGCACATAGGAACAACAGAGCCTTAAAGAACGCGTGCGTAAACAAATGGAACATAGAAGCCATATAGCCCAGTCCTTCGTGTCCTCCGAGACCAGAGACTCCCAAAGCGACGAGCATATAGGCTATTTGCGAAATTGTAGAGAATGCCAGAACACGTTTGATATCCGTCTGAACACAAGCCACAACAGCCGCATAGAGAGAAGTTGCGGCAGCAAGATAGGCAATGCCTGTCAGAACCTCTGGTGTCAAGATAAAATAGAGTGGGAAGAGACGGGCCACGAGAAAGACGCCTGCCACGACCATTGTAGCAGCATGGATGAGGGCCGAAACAGGAGTTGGACCTTCCATGGCATCAGGCAGCCAAATATGGAGAGGCATCATAGCTGACTTTCCGGCACCTCCCATAAAGAGTAAGGCGGTAGCCCAAGAGAAGACGCTGATACCAAGGAACGTTGCACCAGAAGGAGACGTCAAGACGGGTCCATTGACATCTGTCAGTACAGCAAAATCAAACGTATTCGTGTAGTATGAAAGGATGAGAATACCTATCAGAAAGCCCAAATCGGCAAAACGCGTGACGATGAAAGCCTTCTTAGCAGCGAGAACCGCCTCTGGCTTGGTGTAGTAAAAGCCGATCAGCAAATAAGAAGAGACGCCAACAAGTTCCCAAAAAATATACATTTGGAAAATATTGGTAGCCACGACAAGTCCCAGCATTGAGAACGTGAACAGGGAAAGAAATGCGAAATAGCGCTGAAATCCACGTTCTCCATGCATATAGCCATTCGAATAGACATGTACCATGAGAGAGACAGTTGAAATGACTACAAGCATCATCACCGAAATAGGATCGAGCCATATACCAAGATCAAGAGTGAGATGGTCCGTAAACTGCAACCAATGGAAAGCAGGATTCGCCTCATCAGGGAAAGGACCTATGACGGGCTGGTAGGCACCCTCCATACAGCCATAATCGAAGAAATAAGTTATAGCAGTATAGTAAGACAATACAGCGACGACAGTCAATCCTATCGTACCAATCAAGCCTGCCGTACGATGTGACATTTTTACACCTCCCAAACCAAGCAGCAGAAAATTAAATGCCGGAATGGCGAGTATCAGTAAAGCAATAATGAACTTCGTATCCATTTATATTCAAGTAAGTTGTATGCGTTTAATACTTCATCTTCTGTATATCGTCTGCGCTAATATTATTAACCGAACGGAACACATTGATAATAATTGCAATGGCAACTGCCGTCTCGGCAGCGGCAACACCAATAATAAACAACGTAAAGAACATACCCTCCATCTGTTCAGGGAAGAGGAAGCGATTGAAGACGACAAAATTGATGTTCACCGAGTTGAGGATCAACTCCAGACTCATCAGCATGGCAATCATGTTTTTGCGTGTGATAAATCCGAAGACTCCGGCAAAGAACATAACGAAGCTGACAAGCAAATAAAAACTCATTGGAATATCCATATTCTGATGACTTATTTAATATAGTTCGTTTTTATGCTGATTTTATTGTGGCAATATAGCAGATTTCAAGATTAGCAAATTCTGCACTATGGAATTCCTATAAGACTTAATCTTCCTTCTTAGTGTTTCCTGTGGCAATCAGAATACCTCCGATGATGCAGGCAAGGAGCAATACAGAAATTGCCTCAAACGGCAAAAGGTACTGATACCGTTCGGTTCCAAGCAAAGACTGCCCGATGGCGTGCATATCTATCTCGTTCAGGTGTATCTGATCAGCATAAGGAAACTGTCCTGTGCAAAGTACCCAGAAGCAGAAAACGGCACCACCCATGGAGATGAGCATGGTCACTGTCTTTTTCACAATACCTGGTTCATCCATTTTCTCGCCGACCTGTGAAGTAAGATAGATCGAGAACACGAGGAGGACAAGAATACCACCTATATAGACTGAAATTTGAACTGCAGCCAGAAAATGGTAGTTTAACAAGAAATAGATACCTGCGGTAGCTAACAAGACAAATAACAGATATACAGCCGCATGAAGCAGTTTGCGAGAGACAACAGTCATCACACTACCTGCCAAGATAACGGCGGCAAGAATAAAAAAGATAACCTGCGATGCAGTAATAGAAGCTATATCCATGTTTTTAACAGATAATTTCGTTATGATTCTTGTCCGTTTACGGTCGATGTATTCTGTTTTCCTTCCGTCTTAGGAGTCGGAATTGTCTTCGACTCAACGTGTGACCCTTCGGCATTGAGTTGACAATAGAGTCTGTCTCGGTCGAATACTGCCTGCTCAAAATCCTGAGACCAAGCAATAGCCTTGTGAGGGCAAGACGTAACACACATATTACAGAACGTACAAGTTCCGAGGTCGTAAATGTACTTATCAAGCACCTTCTTCTTACGTCCTGTTTCAGGATCCTCCACCATAGAAGAGAGAACCTGTATTGTCCCGTTTGGGCAATTCATTTCACAAATACCGCATGCGATGCACTTATGCTCATTCTTTTCATTATGTGGCATCACAAGACGAGCACGAAAGCGGTCAAAATGTTGTGCGGTCTTACGGTTCTCGGGATACTGTTCTGTCACCTTTGGACGTAAGAAATTCATCATTGAAATCTTCAAACCGAGAATCAGATTGCAAATCCCTTCGAACAATTCCTTGATATATAGATAAAAACTCTTCATCGAAAAAAAACAACTTAAGAATAAATGCTTACATAGTCACTGCAACTGCAACAGCAGCCAGATTGACGAGAGTAATCGGCATCAGTACCTTCCACTCCAATTTCAAGAGTTGATCGATGCGCAGTCGCGGATAGGACCAACGAACCCACAGGGCCATAAAAATACAGAACGCACATTTCCCGAAGAACCAGATTGGGGTCGGGATATAGTCCATCACGGCATTGAAAGCATCGAATCCTGGAATGTGTAACGGCATCCAACCACCTAGAAACATTGTTGTAGCAATTGCCGCGACAATAAACAGGTTGGTGTACTCTGCCACATAGTAGAAGCCGAAAGTGATACCAGAATATTCGGTATGATATCCTGCAGTAAGCTCTGATTCTGCCTCAGCCAAGTCAAACGGGCCTCGATTTGTTTCGGCATGTCCTGCAATGAGATAAATCACAAAAGCCACAAAGGCAAAGATTCCCCCTTTAAAGATGAACCAAAGGTCACTTTGAGCCTCCACTATCTCGGAGAGTTGCATTGTACCTGCCAAAACAACAGCCACCATCAGAGAGAGACCTGCTGAGAGTTCGTAACTTACCAATTGAGCACCAGATCGGATAGCTCCGATAAGTGAATACTTATTATTGGAGGACCAACCCGCAAGCAGGATACCAATAACACCCAATGAAGAAACAGCGAGGATGTACACGACGCCTATATTGAAGTCTATGGCTTGTAATCCGAGTCCAAATGGCAAAGCAGCAAAAGTAAGAATCGATCCGATAATCACGAAAAAGGGAGCCATAAGGAATAAAAATTTATCGCTTCGTTTAATAGGTATGATTTCCTTTGTCAGAATCTTGATCATATCTGCCACGACTTGTAAAAGTCCCCATTTTCCAACGCGATTCGGGCCGATACGACATTGGAAGAAGCCACATATCTTACGTTCTGCGTAGATGAGTACGAGGGCGATAAGAGCATAGGCAGTCAGCAAAGCCACCCCTACGAGTACGAATTCAATTGCCAGAGTCCAAAAATCCGGCAGTCCCCACTCCACGCGCAGTAGATTGTCAATCCAGCATGTTATAACTGAAAAATCGAACATATTGTCTTGTTTTGTTAGTATCAATGATAAAGTTAGGAGAGAAATATCTTATCCTCTGTTGACACAGGAGCCGTAAAAAGCCCTCAAGGTCATATCAAAAATATTTTTTCACTATCGGTCGATACATGGAATTACGTAATCGAGCGATCCGCCAATCATAATGAGGTCAGCTATTTTCTCACCCTTGACGATTGGATCCAAGGCCGATACAAGGGCCATTGACGGGGAACGGAACTTGATACGGTACGGAGACTTATCGCCATGGCTATTGACGTAGATGCCGAAATCACCACGAGCATTCTCCACGCGTTCGAAAAACTCTCCTTCAGGGAGTTTGATGATCGCTTTTGTCTTTGCCTTGTAGTCGCCTTCAGGTATATTATCAACAAGTTGTTCAATAATAGCGAGCGACTCGAGGATCTCGTCCAGACGAACATAATAACGTTCAAAGGACCCTCCCACGGTATCGGTCACTTCATTGAAATTTACTTTTGAGTAAGCAGCATATGGTTCTATCTTACGCACGTCGTTATGCCATCCGGAAGCACGTCCTGAAGGCCCAGTCACACCGTATGCTATTGCAGTTGCTTTGTTCAAGTGTCCCGCGGACGTCATGCGTTGACGAGCAATAGGATTATTGGTAAACAGCGTATGATATTCGCGTAGCATCTTACGCATATAAGGCAAGAAGTCCTTCACGCGTTTCTGGAAATTTGGATGAATATCCTGCGATACACCTCCTATCACACTATAACTTGTAAAAAGACGTCCACCCGTAGTCTCCTCGAAGATATCCATAATCTTTTCGCGATCACGCATGCCATAGATGAAAGCTGTGATGGCACCCATGTCGTTACACATAGAGGCCCAACCCAACAAGTGGCTTGCAATACGGGTGAGTTCATCAAAAATTGTACGGATATAGACTGCGCGTTCCGGTACTTCCATTTGAAGGGCTTTCTCACACAGCAGGCACATACCGTGTCTGTTAATCGCAGCAGAAAGATAGTCGAGACGTTCTGTCAAGTGAAGAATTTGAGGATACGTATATTCCTCACACATCTTCTCAATACCACGGTGAATATATCCGAAATTCGGGTCAATACGTTGAACTGTTTCCCCTTTCAAAGAGACGCGTAACTGTAACACGCCATGTGTTGAAGGGTGTTGTGGTCCAAAAGAAACGACGTACTCCTTATCATCGAACAATTGGAATGACGACTCTTTGATTCGTCCGTTCGAGTCTAATTCGAGACGTTCCGAGCGCTCGAAGTCAGCCACAGGTTCGTTCTTCAATACGAGAGGATTTGACTCCATATCGTAGTCTTTCCGCAGGGGGTAGCCGACCCAATCCGGTCTCAAGAACAGGCGTCGCATATCGGGGTGATTCACAAATCGGATACCGAAATAGTCATATACTTCTCGTTCATAGAGATTTGCGCTGTTCCAGACGTCGGACACGGACAAAAGTTCTGGGCATTCCCGTCCATCCGTCCACACGTGAACTACAAGAGGAGTCTGAGCGTATGTTGTCGAGAACAGGCGACATATGATACCGAGTCGTCCTTCATCGTCCACGCCTATGATATCCTGCAAGTAGTCAAATTGCAAGTCCTTTTCATTGCGAAGCGAAACAGCCAATTCATGCCAATTCTCATTCGGAACCTCGATGGTCAGCATTTTCGATTCCTCGTACTCACCCATCATTTTAGCCGATGGACATAGAGTCAAGACCCGTTGCTTCAGATTCTCAATCATATCTCTTAGTTGAATGGATTCTTAGATATTAGTTATATGCATCAGGCTCCCTTTTCCTTCTTTGCTTTACGTGCGATATCGGCGAGAGGAACAATCTCCTTCACCTCCAGACGTTTCGTTGAAAAATAGTTCTCTAGTTTTATTTTACGTGCGAGTTGCATCATTCCATAGAGGACAGCATCGGGACGTGGCGGGCAACCTGGGATATAGACATCAACAGGAATCACGTCATTTACGCCTTTGACGACAGAATAGGACTTCTGGAAAGGACCTCCAGTAGAGGCGCACCCTCCCATTGCGATAACATATTTTGGTTCTGCCATTTGGTCATAAAGGCGTTTCAAAACAGGAGCCATTTTTTTGACAATTGTTCCACTCACGAAAATCACATCAGCCTGGCGTGGAGAATTTCGGGTCACTTCCCATCCAAATCGAGCAAAATCTGCGCGTGCAGCTGCAGTACACATAAACTCAATAGCGCAGCATGATGTACCGAACGTTAAAGGCCATACGGAATTAGAGTGCCCCCAATTAAGCAGATCCGATAATTTCGACACAACAACATTTGTTCCTGCCTTTCGTAATTCCTCGATATATTGTTCGAGATATTCGTTATCCTTGAACTCCTCAAGAGGAATATTCTTGATATCAATATTTTTTATTTCCATTCCAAAGCTCCTTTCTTCCAAGCATAGGCAAGGCCCAGTGCAAGAATTACAATAAAGAGACCTACCACGATGAGTCCTTGCATTCCCATTCCTTTCATCACGACAGCCCACGGGAACAGATAGATTGTTTCCACGTCAAACATCAAGAAGAGAATAGCAAACAGATAGTAACCGACACGAAACGGCATCCATGTACCTCCGCGTGTCAAGACACCGCATTCGTAAGGTTCACCCTTCTGCTCGTTCTTCGTACGGGGAGCTACAATCAGCGCAATCACGCTACCCGCAACGACCAGCACTACCGCCGTAGCAAGTGCTGTCAAAAGAAATCCTTCGTTCATATACGATTCATAAATTCATTATGCTCTTTCACAATGCCTTTGCATCTCAAAGAACACTTCTTGCAATAAAAAAATCGGTGGCAAAGATAGGAAAGATAACACATAAAAAAAACACAAAAAAAATATAAAAAACACACACAAAACGAAATGAGGGATTTGTATCGCAGAATTCGAATCCCTACGGGTAAACGCCCATTTTAAAATTGTATGTTTAGGAGAATCGACAAAGATCCGCTTCCTTTTTTATGTCAATCGGATGAAGAAGGAGATGCGAAAAACAGAGGCAAGCAAGAACCTCATTCCATCGCTTTACTTTTATATAAAACTTTATTTAATTTATGAGAAGGACACAAAACGGAATAAGATATGAATGGAATGAAGCCAAATGGAATTGTCATCTGGTTTCGAATCTTCCTTATGAAATCTCATCAGATTGATTTTCTTACCGATATTTTTTGTATAACTTTGTGCAATTTTGTATTCAGCCTTGTTCCTATGAATCTAGGACGAAGACTATGCAACAAGACGAACCAAAGTCTATTTAAGTAAAAAATGCCTAAAATTTCAAGTCGCGGCATCGAAATGCCAGCCTCCCCTATCCGCAAACTTGTACCCTTCTCTGATTCAGCGAAAGCACGTGGTCTGAAAGTTTATCATCTAAATATCGGTCAGCCGGACCTTCCGACACCTAAGGTTGCTTTGGATGCCATTCGTGGCATTCAACGAAAGGTATTGGAATATTCTCCTTCGATGGGTATTCGTTCGTACCGAGAGAAGTTGGTCGGTTACTATGCGAAGTACAACATTAACGTTGGAGCAGACGACATCATCATCACGACAGGAGGTAGTGAGGCGGTCTTATTTGCATTCCTGGCCTGTTTGAATCCAGGCGACGAGATTATAGTACCAGAGCCTGCCTATGCTAATTACATGGCCTTTGCCATTTCAGCAGGAGCGGTTATTCGAACGGTACCATCGTCTATTGAAGAAGGATTTGCATTACCAAAGATTGAAAAATTCGAAGAACTGATCAACTCACGAACGAAGGGTATCATGATCTGCAACCCAAACAACCCGACAGGATATCTTTATACCCGCAAAGAGATGAATCAGATTCGTGATTTGGTACAGAAATACGATCTCTATCTGTTTTCTGACGAGGTCTATCGAGAATACATTTATACATCATCGCCATACATCTCTGCCTGTCATCTAGTTGGTATTGAGGACAATGTCGTACTCATCGACTCCGTATCGAAACGTTATTCGGAATGCGGAATCCGTATTGGAGCACTGATTACCAAAAACAAGGAATTGCAAAAGACCATTAACAAATTCTGTCAGGCGCGTCTTTCGCCGCCTCTGATAGGTCAGATTGCAGCCGAGGCCTCCTTAAATGTAGATGAGGGATATCTGCGAGACACTTATGACGAATTTGTAGAGCGTCGAAAAGTTCTCATTGACGGATTGAACCGTATCCCTGGAGTCTATTCACCGATTCCAATGGGAGCATTCTATACCATGGCGAAACTTCCCGTGGACGATTCTGATGAATTCTGCAAATGGTGTCTGAACGAATTCGAGTATGAGGGTCAGACTATTTTCCTCTCGCCTGGTTCGGGATTCTATACGACTCCTGGATTAGGTAAGAATCAGGTTCGTATTGCATATGCCATCAACAAGGAAGACATCAGCAAAGCGTTGACCGTACTTCAGAAAGCGTTAGAAGCCTATCCTGGCAGGACGCTCTGAGTCCGACACTTCCATTATCTGCCATTAGAAGTATATTGTGAATTTAGAGTTCTTCATAGCAAGACGACTGCAGCGATGGCGGAGCGGAGAACAGGCTCTCTCGCGACCAGCCGTTCGTATTGCCACGGCGGGCATTGCCATCGGAGTTGCAGTGATGCTGTCATCGGTAGCCATCGTCTTTGGGTTCAAGAACGAGATTCGCAACAAAGTAGTCGGATTCGGTTCTCACATTCAGATTGCGAACTACGATGACAACCGTTCGTTCGAGACCCGTCCCATCCAAGCGTCAGACTCACTTCTTTCTGAGCTCCGTTCCGTCCCCAACGTCCGTCATGCCCAACGATTTGCCACAAAGCCAGGAATCATCAAGACGGGTACGGAAGTACAGGGTGTCATTTTAAAAGGCATTGATGCGGACTTTGACTGGAACTTTTACCGTCCCAATCTTATCAAAGGAGATACGTTGACATTGTCATCAAAGTCATCAGAAGCGATTGATACCATAACAGACATACTACCTCCACCTCCATCACGAGAAGCTCTCATTTCGAAATACCTTTCAGACCTATTGCAACTGGATATAGGAGATGAATTTCTGATTTACTTTGTCAGTGAGGACAATATCCGAGCACGGAAACTGAAAGTCAATGGCATTTACAGTACGCACTTCACCGAATATGACCGTCAGTTTATACTATCGGACATCCGAAATGTACAACAATTAAACAACTGGACAGAGGATCAGGCTTCTGGCATAGAAGTTCTGGTCCATAATTACGACAGGCTTGAAGAAACGACAGACGAACTCTATTTCAAGGTCAGCCATCGTCTTCAGACAGATGGCAGTGCACTATTGCCACAAAATATTGAGCAATTAAAGCCAGAAATATTCTCTTGGTTAGAGATGCTTGACATAAACGTCATCATCATCCTTGTACTAATGCTCATTGTTGCCGGTATCAATATGATATCGGGATTATTGATTCTTATTTTAGAACGAACCAATATGATTGGAATTCTCAAGGCATTGGGATCCCGTAACTGGTCCATTCGCAAGATATTCCTCTTTCAGGCATCATTCCTCATTCTGCGCGGTTTGGTTATCGGCAACCTAATCGGTTTGACGCTTATCCTTGTACAGCACTACACGCACATCATTCCCCTTGATGCAGACACCTACTATGTCTCCTACGTACCTATGGATCTGAATCTTCTGCATATACTCGCCATCAATGCTGGTACGTTCCTGATTTCCGTACTGATGTTGATACTTCCTTCCTATATTATCAGTCGTATCTCTCCTGCTCGATCCATTCATTTTGAATAGAGAAAAACTCCATAGAAAACCACAACCCATTACGCAATGATACGCAAAACTCTTTCCTTTTTTACGTTCTCCGTTCTATCTATCTTCAGTACGCAGGCACAACTTACCTACGACTACTATGGAGACGGACGTAGTCCGATTGACGAAATTGAGGACACGGTATTGGCTCATCAGTTGCCCAAAGCGGACTCCTACTTTTTCATCCGCAACATAGGCAAAAAGCCACAATTAGATCTTTCAGACTCGACGCAGACCACCGCGGAATGGCGAGAGTTAGCGGAATGGTACTACAACATGCGTGACTACACCCATGCGGAGACGGCCTACACCTACTTCATCAACACTGATCGAGCCACGCACAAGGACCTATACAACTATGTTCTCACTCTCAAAGCGTTGGGTCGTCATGAAGACATACGTCCCTACATGAAACGCATCAAAGAGAAGCGTCCTGATGACTTACGTTCCCGCAGTTACTATCTCACGTGGGACAAGTTGGCAGAATACCAGAAGCCGTCCTCTGAGTACCGTATTGACATCATGAATATCAACTCCAGATCCAATCTCTATTGTCCCTCTTTCTTTTACAAAAAGCAGGTCACGTTGTTGCTATCAAAAAATACGGTTGGAAAGATTGGAAAGACCAAAATTAAAGAAGCGACCATCGCACCCAACGTTGATTTGATAAAGGTTAAGGGATGGAAATCCAAAGGATGGGATCGAAAATACATGAATGGACCATTGTGTTTTATCAAGAACGGCAAAATGGCAGCCGTTTCGTCTGTGGACTATAAATGGCCTGACGAGAATGACATGTACCATCCACAGCTTTACTTCACCCAGGTGAAACACCGTCAGTGGCAAGAGCCACAACCATTCGAGTGGAACGACACGACCAATCGATACAGTGTAGCCCATCCATCCATGAACAAACAGGGCACCATGCTCTTTTTTGCCTCTGATATGCCAGGTGGGTTTGGTGGATCGGACATTTATGTCAGTTACAAAGTAGGCAAGAGATGGACAAAACCCGAGAATCTCGGGGACAAGATCAACACTGAGGGCAATGAAATGTTCCCGTTCTATGACAACACCACCGGTTATCTGTACTTTTCGTCCGACGGTCACAATGGGTTAGGTGGTCTAGACATCTATGAAGCTGAGATGATGGACTCCTGCACATGCAGTTATGTAGTTCGCAACCTTGGTTCTCCTGTCAACTCCATCAGTGATGACTACGGATTCATATTCAACAAGAAACACACAAACGGATATTTTTCCAGCAACCGTATTGAAGGAAAGGGAGGCGAAGACACGTGGAAATTCATCTACGTATCGAAAAAGAATCCTCGGGAACGGAACAAGAACCGATTCGAGCCAAAGAGCAAGAATGCTATGGCATCCCCATCTGCATATATCATTGGAGAAGTCACTGACCCTGTTGATGTCACGTTAACTGTCTATAACACTGGAGGACGGGATGTCATTCCAAATGCGGAAGTTGAAGTGAGTGGTTATCGCATGCTGACCGATGAAAATGGAGAAGTCACCTTCACGGTCAACCGCAATACGGGAAATACCATGGATGTTGAAGCGCTCGGTTATCTTCACCGGACCAAGAAATACCGTGTACGAGATGAGGACATCAGCGACACCATACAATTACCAGTTGCATATGGTCAACATTTCATATTGAAAAATATCTATTATGACTTTGACCGCAGTGACATTCTACCTGAATCAGCCAAGGAGCTTGACCTTCTGGCAAACTTTCTGAAAGCCAATCCTGAGTTAACTGCGGAACTCAGCAGTCATACAGATTCACGCGGAGACGATGACTACAACCTCAAGCTCTCGCAAGAGCGTGCAGATGCAGCTGTGCTCTATCTGATATCCAAGGGAATTGACGAATCTCGTGTTACTGCTGTTGGTTATGGAGAGAAGAAGTTGCTCAACAAGTGTGCGAATGGGGTAGATTGTCCCGAAGAGATGCATCGACAGAATCGTCGGACCGAAATCTTCATACCGAAAGTCGGCAAAGCAAAGAATATCCGTCAAACCAAGGGAAAATATTCCGCTCCAGGACGCACGTCCCGACCATCATCAAGAGCAGAGGAAAGCGGAGAGGCGGACGAACTGGAGAAAGCGTATGACAAGCGGTCGCATAACAGCAGTAGCATACGAACAAAAGTACGCAAAGACGGCTCTACTGTCACAAAAAATGCAGACGGCACGACCACTGAAACGTACACACTATATTGATTCTTAAGAAAGAGGAGAACCTTCTTAAAAAAATAACGGATAAAGACTGACAATCAGAATATTTCCGTAACTTTATACGTGTTGTATGATGTCAAGTTATGACATCACATCTCATTGAAACAGGACATAATAAATTCATACCGCTATGTTTACACAGAACGAAGGACTCTACATTGCGCACAGCGCGAAAGGCCCTATCAGCATTACGGGCAAGATGGTCAATCGACATGGACTTATTGCCGGTGCTACAGGAACCGGCAAGACCGTCACATTACAAGTTCTTGCTGAAAGTTTCTGCCAGGCAGGCATACCATGCTTCATGGCGGACATGAAGGGCGATCTTTCCGGCATCAGCCAACCAGGTCAATCATCCGCTTTCATTGAGAAGCGTCAAGCCGAGTTCGGTCTTACTGATCCTGTTTTTCAGGCCTGTCCTGTTCGCTTCTTCGATGTATTTGGGGAACAAGGGCATCCCATGCGTTCCACCATCAGTAATATGGGTCCTCAGTTGCTTTCACGTCTGCTGAACCTAAATGAGACGCAGAGTGGCATTCTCAATATTGTGTTCCGCATTGCTGATGACAAAGGACTACTATTGATTGACCTGAAAGACCTCCGGTCAATGTTGGATTATGTCAGTCGTAATGCATCCTCATTCTCCTCGCAGTACGGGAATATCACCACGCCGAGTATCGGAGCCATTCAGCGTGCGCTCCTTGCGTTGGAGAATCAAGGTGCGAACCTTTTCTTTGGGGAGCCCTCCTTTGACATCCACGATTTATTGAAGACACAGAACGGCAAGGGTATCATGAATGTTCTTGCAGCAGATCGTCTGATGTTGCAACCCCAATTATATTCCACATTCCTTCTTTGGCTCTTATCGGAACTCTATTCACAGCTACCTGAAGTTGGAGACCGCGACTTACCGAAGTTAGTTTTCTTTTTTGACGAAGCGCATATGCTCTTTGACAACACCTCAAAGGCGATGGTAGATAAGGTCGAGCAGGTCATCCGACTCATACGCAGTAAAGGTGTCGGTATTTACTTTGTCACACAGAACCCGACTGATATTCCTGAGAGCATTCTCGGACAACTTGGAAACCGCATACAGCATGCACTCCGAGCATTCACGCCAAAGGACCAGAAAGCTGTCCGAGCTGCGGCAGAGACCTTCCGTTCCAACGCAGACTTCAAGACAGAGGATGCCATACAAAATCTTGAGACGGGCGAGGCTCTTGTTTCCGTATTGGACGAGAAGGGAGCTCCGACAGTCGTTGAGCGTGCCCGAATTCTCTTTCCGCTCAGTCAGATTGGTGCCATTACTTCGGATCAGCGTCAGCGTCTTATCCAGAACTCTGATCTTGCCGGCAAGTATGATCAAGCGGTTGATCGTGAGAGTGCATTTGAAGTTCTGTTGAAGGAATCCGAAAATTCTGAAGACGTTGTGAACGACAAAAAAGAGGCCACAGGGAATAGCAAAAAGAAAAGCCTTCTTGCTCGAATCGGAAAAGCTATTTTTACCGCCATCACCGCTTCTATTGCCACGATGCTTGGTACTTTTGTTTCCAACAAGATATCAGGTAAGAAGAGTCGTACAACAACGAGAGGGATGGCTGGAAGGGTTGCGAAAAATGCCACTGCGGCAGCCACGAGGCAGATCACTCGTGATATCCTTGGCAACCTAATCAAGTAGTATTCTGTATTACTCCTCTCCTACCGCTTTCCATAAGTAAATCAGAAGAACAGACAGAAGTAAGCGCTGTTCACCTCAAAAATACATTCTTTTTCATTTTTCCATCGCAATATGACTTGTGATGGGTAAAACACAAAAACAGAAATGCCGAGATACGTTTTACGTATCTCGGCATTTCTGTTTTGTCCGGTAATAGAAATTATATAAGGTTCACTGCTACACTTGCACCTTTCTGCTCTACGTTGATTTTACCCTCACGTGCGAGCCAGCCAATTGCTGCATAAATCTCCTTATCTGTCAATTTCGTAACCTTCTTAATTTCTGCTGTAGTCTTCTTAGAACCATCATTCAAAGCTTCCCAGACCTTACCAGCGTTTGTACCGATTTCTTCTACTTTCATTTTTTAATATTGTTTAGTTATTCGATTTCATGATTTAAATCATGGGACAAAGATAGTGTATTTTTCTGAAACAAATACAAACAAAAAGCACATTATACATATAGAAGGAGAAATGCTCTCTGTCTTAAAAAATATAGTGTGAAAAATATTCGAATGATTCCAAGACATCCAAAAACAAAAGAAACAGGGAATACCTTTCGGGGCATTCCCTGTTCTCTTACTTTATTTGAATTTTGAGAAGAAGGAAGATTTCCTTCTCTCTATTCTTTGTTTCAGACTGGCTCAGAATAGTCAATCTTGCTCAAGCGCACGTACGTAGCGTAGCGTTCCTGAGCGGCTTTCTTCGTAGCAGCGTACAATTCGTCAGCCTGATCTGGCAAAGCCTTACGGAGTGACATGAATCGTACTTCGCTATCGAGGAACTCTTGGAACTTATCCCACTGTGGAGCTTTTGAATCGATCTGGAATGGGTTCTTTCCTTCTTCTGCAAGACGCGGATCAAATCTCCAGAGGTGCCAGTATCCACATTCAACGGCACGACGTTCCTCTTCCTGGCTACGTCCCATACCACCCTTGATCTTAAGACCGTGGTTGATACAAGGAGCATAACCAATTACGAGAGAAGGACCTGGGTAAGCCTCAGCCTCGCGGAATGCCTTTAGACATTGAGCATTGTCAGCACCCATAGCAACCTGAGCCACGTAAACGTATCCGTAAGTAGCCTGCATAAGACCAAGATCTTTCTTCTTGATTCTCTTGCCGGCAGCAGCGAACTGAGCTACTGCTGCGATTGGGGTTGCCTTAGAAGACTGACCACCGGTATTTGAGTACACCTCGGTATCGATAACAAACACATTGACATCCTCGCCAGAAGCCAATACATGGTCGAGACCACCGTAACCGATATCGTAGGAAGCTCCGTCACCACCGATAATCCACTGAGAGCGTTTTACGAGATAGTGAGAGAGTTCGTCGAGTTGCTTGCATGTCGGGCATCCAGCAGCAGCGCACTTCTTGATTTCCGGAACGAGTTTTTCTGCGGCAGTGCGGCTTCCTTCCGCATCGTCCTTATTGTCGATCCATTCCTGAGCTGCAGCCTTAAACTCTGCCGATGGTTTATCAGAAGCGATTTGTTCCTGAAGCAAACGTACGATACGTTCTTTCATCTTCTTGTTAGCGAGTACCATACCCATGCCGAACTCACCGAAGTCCTCAAACAGGGAGTTAGCCCAAGCAGGTCCCTGTCCCTTCTCGTTCGTTGTGTAAGGAGTTGAAGGGATGGAGCCAGAGTAGATGGAAGAACATCCCGTTGCGTTAGCAACCATTTCGCGATCACCGAAGAGTTGAGCAATCAGTTTAACGTATGGAGTCTCGCCACATCCGGAGCAAGCGCCAGAGAACTCGAAGAGCGGTGTTGCGAACTGAGAGTTCTTAACATTGGATTTGATATCAACGAGATTCTGCTTTGACTTCACGTTCTTAACGAGGTAGTTCCAGTTCTGAGCGTCAGCACTCTTAGGATCTCCGTCGAACGGAACCATCTTCAGCGCCTTCTCCTTCGCCATGCAGACGTCAACGCAGTTACCACAGCCGAGGCAGTCCATCACGCCGACTTGAATGCGGAAGTGCATACCCTTCATAGCGGCAGGAGCCTTCATTTCGAGGGTCTCAGCCGAGAATCCCTTGATTTCCTCGTCGTCGAGTACGAACGGACGGATACAAGAGTGAGGGCAAACGAAAGCACACTTGTTACATTGGATACATTTAGAAGCGTCCCATTCAGGAACGGCAGTTGAAACTCCACGCTTCTCATAAGCAGCCGTACCTTGTTCCCATGTACCGTCTTCGATACCTTTGTATGCAGATACAGGGAGCAGGTCTCCGTTCTGAGCATTGATAGGGCGAACGATATCATTGATGTAAGCTGGGTCGTTATTGGCAACCACAGCATCCTCTGGCAGGTTTGCCCAAGCTGGGTCTACGGTCAGGGTCTTATATTCACCTCCGCGATCTACGGCAGCGTAGTTCTTGTCAACGACATCCTGTCCCTTCTTACCATAGGACTTAACGATGAACTTCTTCATCTGTTCTACGGCGAGTTCAACAGGGATAACGCCTGTAATACGGAAGAAAGCAGACTGGAGGATGGTGTTGGTACGGTTACCGAGTCCTATTTCCTTTGCGATCTTCGATGCGTTGATGTAGTAAACAGTGATGTTATTCTTAGCGAAATACTTCTTCACCTTGTTAGGGATGAAATTCACCAGTTCATCGCCCTCGAACATTGTATTGAGGAGGAATGTACCGTTCTTCTGCAAACCACGTGTCACGTCATACATATGCAGGTAAGCCTGCACATGGCAAGCCACAAAATTAGGTGTCTTCACCTGGTATGTAGAGCGAATTGGGTTGTCACCGAAACGCAGGTGTGAGCAGGTGAAACCTCCGGACTTCTTCGAGTCGTAGGAGAAATAAGCCTGGCAGTGTTTGTCGGTATTGTCACCGATAATCTTGACAGAGTTCTTGTTAGCGCCCACTGTTCCGTCAGCACCAAGACCGAAGAACTTAGCCTCGAACATACCTTCGCCACCCATTGGAACTTCTTCCTTCTCAGGCAGAGAGGTGAAAGTCAGGTCGTCGTTGATACCCACCGTGAAATGATCCTTTGGCTGTGGAAGAGCGAGGTTGTCGTACACAGAGGTAATCATTGTCGGAGTTGTATCGCAAGAACCGAGTCCGTAGCGTCCACCAACGATAACAGGAGCATTTGGTTGTCCATAGAAAGCGTCCTTTACATCGAGGTAGAGAGGTTCGCCATTTGCTCCCGGTTCCTTGGTACGGTCAAGAACAGCGATTGCCTTAACGGTCTTAGGTACAGCCGCGAGGAGGCGTTCTACAGAGAACGGACGGTAGAGGTGAACGGAGACCATACCGACCTTTGCGCCCTGTTTTGTCATATAGTCGATTGCCTCTCGAGCTGCTTCGGTAGCAGAGCCCATGAGGATAATTACGCGATCGGCATCCTTTGCACCATAGTAGGTAAATGGTTTGTATTCGCGACCGGTGATTTTTGAGATTTCAGCCATGTATTTCTCCACGATCTCAGGCACTGCGTCGTAGAAACGGTTGCAGCTTTCCCGATGAGCGAAGAACGTCTCTGGGTTCTCTGCCATACCCTTAGCCTGAGGGTGTTCCGGAGACAGCGCGCGGGCACGGAATTCGGAGAGAGCCTTTGTATCAACCAATGGACGGATATCTTCCATATCCATCAGTTCGATCTTGTGATACTCATGAGAGGTACGGAATCCGTCGAAGAAGTTGATGAAAGGAACGCGGGAAGAAAGAGCAGAGAGGTGAGCTACGGCAGAAAGGTCCATTACTTCCTGAACGGAACCTTCGCAGAGCATAGCGAAGCCAGTCTGTCGGCAAGCCATCACGTCACCATGGTCACCGAAGATACAGAGAGAGTGAGTAGCGACGGTACGAGCGGAAACATGGAAAACGGAAGGTAACAATTCTCCAGCGATCTTGTACATATTAGGGATCATGAGGAGCAGACCCTGAGAAGCGGTAAAGGTCGTCGTCATAGCGCCTGCCTGGAGGGAGCCGTGAACTGCTCCGGCAGCACCTGCTTCGGACTGCATTTCCTGAACGGTAACGGTATCACCGAAGAGGTTTTTACGTCCCTGAGCCGACCACTCGTCCACATGTTCAGCCATAGGAGACGATGGTGTGATAGGGTAAATAGCAGCCACCTCAGTGAACATGTACGCAATGTGCGCTGCGGCCTCATTACCGTCACAGGTAATAAACTTTTTTTCTTTTGCCATTGTACTTTAAGTTTATTGAAGTTGATAAAAAATGATTTTAAATTTAGGCGATTACAAAGATAACGTATTTCTATTGGAAAAGAATCGCTTTCTTTGATTTTTTAACGCAGTAAACACACGTTCGGTTCCGACCGACAAGTGATTGATATGTGTGTTGATGGTGGTGTAATAAACGGCAACGATCAACGCATCGTATTAGTCACCGTAGGGGCGTTATTGAGGCAGCCTCCTGGTTTATTAGCGCAGTTCTCGCCGAGAGAAGAAGCGTAAACACCAGCTGTCGACAAAGCCGACGAGATCTGTGTCAGGGATGTTTTTTTCTCATCGTACGATATTTCGACCAATCCCTGTTTTGTATTCACGTTCACTCCTTTCACACCAGGAATTGTCTTTGCTACCTGTTCAATCCGATTTTTAGCTGCTTTCGAACCAACCATAGCATTAAATTGCGCTTTTGATGTGGCATAGGTGAACAATGTACCTACAAGCAGGAAGATTACCACAAAGACTCTCTTATGCATAGTCAGAATATAAAAATTTAGGTTAGACGTATGGATTAAACTGTTTTTCTTCTCCGACGGTTGTTCTCGGTCCATGTCCCGTCCAGACAACCGTATTATCCGGCAGTCGGAAAATCTTCGAGAGGATACTCTGTTGCAGTTGTTCGTAGTTTCCCCCAGGGAGGTCGGTTCGTCCGACCGAGCAGCGAAACAAAAGGTCGCCGGCAAATAGCATGTCCGTTTGTTCAGAATAGAAAGCCAAAGAGCCGGGCGAATGTCCCGGGACCTCCATCACATGGAGAGCGTCCTTCCCGACTGGTATTTTCTCTCCTTCCTTGAGGTAGCGATGGATGCATGGTGTTTTAAAAGTGCCGTTCATCATGCTCATGATGCCCATTTTCCGCAGTTCATCCTCATCAAGCAGAAAGGCGTCCCGTTGGCTGGCTGCGATTTGTACGCCATAGTATTCCGCCACATCATGAGCTCCCCAGACGTGGTCGAAATGGAGGTGTGTCTCGAGAATCAATGACACCTTAAGAGAATTGTTCGAGACAAAATCGTACAGTTCGTGATACTCACGTTCGGAGTCACACCCAGGGTCGATGATAACGCATTGTTGTTCAACCTCGTCATAGCAAACGTAGGTATTTTCCTCGAGTGGATTGAATATAAAGCGTTTACAGTGGAGCATACGATTTACCCTATTGGTAGATAGACGAGTCGTTTGGTAAAGAAGAACTCATTATGAAGCCAGTCGGAGAGATTATATAATTCCACCGTTTTACGGAATGGCTGTGTTTCGGCTTGAAGGTCTCCCCCTTTCAAGCTGATAAAGCCATTTGGCAGTGCATTCTTCTGTTTTTTCTCGATATTTTTTCTTGCATAGCGGACGAGATCGGTCAGAGGCATTGTTGCTCGAGAGACGACAAAATCGAACATCCGCTTCTCCAGTTCGACACGTTCCTGAACAGCCTCGACATTCGTCAATCCCGTTGCCTTGATAATCTCGTTGCATACGCGTATCTTCTTTCCGATTGAGTCCACGAGCAGGAATCGGCACTCGGGGAACATGATTGCGAGAGGAATACCAGGGAATCCCCCTCCGCATCCCACGTCCATCACCTGAGTTCCTGGTACGAAAGAGATAAACTTTGCGATTGCAAGAGAGTGCAAAACGTGATGTACGTAGAGGTTATCAATATCCTTGCGTGAAATAACATTTATCTTGGCATTCCATTCGTGGTAGAGACTGTCCAGCATCGCAAACTGGCGTTGCTGTTCAGCGGTCAAATCGGGGAAATAACGCAAAATCTCGTCCATAAGTCTGGAAAGGATTCGTGAGGCATCATCATCAATCTCGTGATCTCTTCATTGCCTTGACATAAGGAGAAGATTCCTTCAGGACCGTCTTCAAGAAAGACAAAGGAAGAGTCACTTCGGTAGCTCCCATAGCTCCCACAGCAATCTCGTAGGGAGCATAGTAGAAAACAATGGAGTCCGGTTTGAGCAGGAAATTAGCCGATGGGGTCATCTCTCCGATGCGGGTATATCCCTCCATGAGCATCTGTTCTTCACTTTCAAAGCCGTTGTCGAACATAATCTGTTCCTTGATTTGTGCTGTTGCAGCGGGTTCAAACCCCTCTATAAAGAGATCATCCAGCTCGATACGATTTCCTGTATGCGCATCGAAAGACAGGTAAACAGCATTTTCCACCGGTCCTGTTGCCGCTCCGTTATCAATACTCTGTTCGATGCGGTATGATATGACATCGGCATCGGCATAGACAGCAGAAGCTCGAAGTACATATTCTGCATTGTGGAAAAGAATTGGTGGTACTTTAGCACTAATACTCTTGAACTTACGAGCCGTTCGCACTGCTTCGCGCATTTCGGATGCGAAGTCCTCCACTAATGTTTCACGCAACATTCGCAATGCCACCTCTGGGCGTTTATTCATATAGGAAGAATCTCCTGTTGCCTCCAGCAATACTTCGGCACGCAGTTTATTGATTAGCGTATCAGTCGAATCCTTCACATACGGATAGTCCAGTTCGAGATCCACGATGCACCGTCCCATCGAGTCTGGCAATTCTGTTCCCGTCATTTGCATCACATAATATTCGTGCACATGTCGGAACTCGGTATCCTGTTCGCAAGAGGAAAGGCACAACATAGAGAGAAAAGAGAGGATGGAGAAGGGTAAGATCAGCGGGAAATGGCGTTTCATATCCGTTTTACGAAAATCAAGAAGTATCTCTTGTGGTTTATAACTACAAAGAAAGGAAAAAAAAGTAGAACGAGAAAGTGTTTGACCATTCTACATATTCACAGGCAGGAGAAATTTCTCGGGATAGCGAGCCGAAATTGCGCTATAGAAATCTCGCACTTTAGAAAGGTCTGATTTCATATTTTCGCTTGTCTCCATTGTTTTCACCAGGCCACATGATTTCTTCTCATAGTCAATGTATGCCAGGACGATGGGTACATCGGCCTTTCGCGCTATGAAATAGAATCCCTTCTTCCACTCGTCCACGGCACTACGAGTTCCTTCCGGCGTGATGCAAATGCGAAAGAATTCATTCCGGTCCATTGACTCCGCAATTTGGTCGGTCAGAGAAGAGTGATGGCTTCGGTCCGTTGGTATTCCTCCGAGAGCACGGAACAGATATCCCATTGGGAAGAAAAACCATTCCTTCTTCATCAGAAAACGCGGCCGATGATTGTAGAAAGCATAGTAGCACAGCAGTCCATAAATAAAATCCCAATTGGACGTATGAGGAGCGAGACAGATTACGCATTTGCATGGCAGATCCAAGTGACGCTGTGCGGACCACCCCATCACACGCAGTAAGCTACGACAGACTGTCTTTCTCAAACTCATGATATATCGTCCTAATTATGATGATAATATTTACCTAATAATCAGATATATGTGCAATAATTCACTTGCGATTATTGCACATTTTGTGCTTTTTTGAGCAATCAACGTACAAATGTAGCGTATTTTTCCAGTAAATAATCAAAACTGCGAAGTGTTTTTTCTATTCAAGTCAGCATATTATCCGTACTTACAAGACGTCAGAAAAAAACAACATTCGTGTTGCAAGTGTTGTCTTCCCTGAAAAGAAGAAAAGACTTGCTTTTATAATCGCCAAAACGAAAAGTACATTTTTTCAAAACGAAAAGTACATTTAAAAAAGGAAGGCGGAGAACCGGTAAGTGGCGGAAGTGTGCGTGAAGAGTCGTATGAGAAGCTGACTAACGAGATAAAGGCGAGAGGAATGGAGCTGGATACATACAAGTGGTATCTCGACACGCGCAAGTTCGGAAGCTGTCCTCACGGAGGCTTCGGTCTTGGCTTCGAGCGTCTGATTCTTTTCGTGACTGGTATGCAGAACATCAGGGATGTGATACCTTTCCCACGAACACCAAAGAACGCAGAATTCTAAAGATATTGAGATATAAATGCAGAGAAGGCGAGGGCAACCTCGCCTTTTTTGTTTTACGTAGCATGATGCATATTCGCACTGTTGAAAAACATATTGTTGGATAATATTGAATAAAATAAAATAGTTATATTTGTTGCGTTGCTCTCAGCAGAAGCTTGCCTAAGGGAAAGTGGATGGGGAGGGTGACGCTACATATTATTAAGCGTTTACTTGACGCTTTGGTCTTTAGCACTTCAGAACTTCGCAACTTCAGATTTCGACTAAAGAACAAAGCAACGGTAGATGTCTATGTGTGTGATGTATGTGCCATTATATGGTATTATCTTCATAATGCGTGGGCTTCTGCGTTGCTCGTTCAGTCGAAATGGGCAATGCGAAGGCCTTGAAGTGCGGGACGAGCAATCGAACCCGCGCTTTTTTTTGCCCATAGGTGAACATGGCTTATTTAATTGGCGTAGGGTGAGAGGAAAAGAGAATTTATGTTTAACCAATTAAACACCTATACCATGAAACGCCTTATTTTATCGACAGTGTGTATGCTGTTTTGTGCCACAGGGCTGTGGGCGCAAATATTAGTGGATGGAATCTATTACAACTTTGATACAAGCACCCAAACAGCGAGTGTAACGAACAAATCAGGAGGATATTCCTTAGGCAGCAACTCCTATTCAGGGAGCATAACCATTCCATCTACGGTGGCTTACAACGGGACGAGCTACAGCGTGACGAGCATTGGAGAATATGCGTTCGATGGCTGCAAAGGACTGACAAACATCACCATCCCGAACAGCGTCACAAGCATAGGAAACAATGCGTTCTATAAATGCAAAGGACTGACAAGCATCACTATCCCGAACAGCGTGACAAGCATTGGAAACCTCGCGTTCGATGGCTGCAAAGGACTGACAAGCATCACAATTCCGAACAGCGTGACAACAATAGAAAGCTCTGCGTTCTCTGGTTGCAGCGGTCTGACAAGTATCACGATTCCGAACAGTGTGACGAGCATTGGAGGCCATGCGTTCTACGATTGCGACGGACTGACAAGCATCACAATTCCGAACAGCGTGACAACAATAGAAAGCTCTGCGTTCTCTGGTTGCAGCGGTCTGACAAGTATCACGATTCCGAACAGCGTGACGAGCAT
>DGSL01000006.1:71473-72604 GCA_002393965.1 Bacteroidales bacterium UBA4363
ATTCCGAACAGCGTGACGAGCATTGGAAACTATGCATTCAAAAACTGCAGCGGTCTGACAAGCGTGACAATTGGCAATGGTGTTACAAGTATGGGAAGCCATGTGTTTGATGGCACTGCTTGGTTCAACAATCAGCCTGATGGTCTTGTTTATGCAGGAAAGATAGCATACGAATACAAAGGGACAAAACCAAACGACGGCACAAGCATTGTACTAAAAGATGGCACACTTGGCATAGCCGACTATGCATTCGACCACTGCACAGGACTAACAAGCGTGACAATTCCGAACAGTGTGACGAGCATTGGAGGCCATGCGTTCTACGATTGCGACGGACTGACAAGCATCACAATTCCGAACAGCGTGACGAGCATAGGTAACGAAGCATTCGATGGCACTGCTTGGTTCAACAATCAGCCTGATGGTCTTGTTTATGCAGGAAAGATAGCATACGAATACAAAGGTCCAAAACCAAACTACGGCACAAGCATTGTACTAAAAGATGGCACACTTGGCATAGCCGACTTAGCATTCGACCACTGTACAGGACTAACAAGCATTGATATTCCGAACTCGGTAATTAAAATCGGGGAGTGTGCGTTTCTGGATTGTAGAGGGCTAACAAGCGTCACGGTGGAAGCAACAAACCCTCCGTTATGTGGTTTAGGTATGCCAAATTACAACATTCCTCTGTATGTGCCAGCAGGAAGCATTGATGCATACAAAGCAGCAGACGAATGGAAGAAATTCACAAACATACAAGCCATTCCTGCCACTGGCAGTCTTGTCGATGGCGACTTTGTGTTTTCCGATGATAAGAAAACAACCCTTTTGGCATATATTGGCAATGGAGGGGATGTGACTATTCCAAGTAGCGTGACAAGCATTGGAGACTATGCGTTCTACAGAAGCGGATTGACAAGTGTCACTATTCCGAACAGCGTGACGAGCATAGGAAAACTCGCGTTCGCTTCTTGCAGCGGATTGACAAGTGTCACTATTCCAAATTCCGTGACAAGCATTGGAGACTCTGCGTTCTACAATTGCACCGAATTGACAAGTATCACAATTCCGAACAGCGTGACAAGCATTGGATACAAAGCGTTCCACAATTGCAGCGGATTGACAAGC
>DGSL01000006.1:72747-75118 GCA_002393965.1 Bacteroidales bacterium UBA4363
GACAAGCATAGGTAACGAAGCGTTCCACAATTGCAGCGGATTGACAAGCATCACGATTCCAAACAGCGTGACGAGCATTGGATATGGCGCGTTCTTTGGCTGCAACAACATTGAAACTGCGAACATAAATTCTCAAGCGGCTCTTGACGCATTTAATTTTACGCGTAAACTCAGAGGCATAACATTAGGCGATAAGATAACAAGCATTGGAGACGAAGCGTTCAAAGAGTGCAGCGGATTGACAAGCATCACAATTCCGAACAGCGTGACGAGCATTGGATACAGAGCGTTCTACAGATGCGACGGACTGACAAGCATCACAATTCCGAACAGCGTGACGAGCATAGGTAACGAAGCATTCAAAAACTGCAGCGGATTGACAAGCATTATTGTTCCTTGTGGGAAATACGGTTATTTCACGGGAATATTCACAGAGTATACATCTATCATACACTGCGCTTCTGAGGTTGTAACAAATGTAAATAACGAAAAATATGGAACAGTGACTGGAGAAGGTGTATATGAATACGGCACAAGCATAACCTTGACTGCCATGGCAAACGAGCACTGCCATTTCGTGAAATGGAACGACGGCAACACAGAGAATCCAAGAACTGTACAGGTAACGCAAGACGGTACGTTCACTGCAATATTCGCGATAGACGAGCACAAAGTGACTTTAAGCAAGAATATTTCCGATGCAGGAATCGTGACCGGAGATGGTGTGTATGAATATGGAACAAGCATAACTCTGACAGCAACGCCGAATGAAGGCTGTAGCTTTAAAGGCTGGAGCGACGGAGTAAAGGATGCATCAAGAGAAATAACCGTAACAAAAGACACCAGCATAACTGCAATCTTCGTGGCGTATTATAAAATAAAGACTCTGTCAAGTGCATCGCAGGGAACAATAATCGGAGGCGGAATTTATGAGCATGGCGAAATCGCCACACTCGTTGCCAATGCAAAGCCGGGCTATGTTTTCGCACAGTGGGCTGACGGAAACGACGAGAACCCAAGATATGTGACTGTGGACGGAAACAAGACGTACACTGCGATATTTATCGAGGGAGAGCAGGACAAGTACATGATAACGTGGAAGAACTGGGACGGCAGAGTGATAAAGACAAGCGAAGTCTCTTACGGCGAAGTGCCTGTGTTCAACGGCGAGAAGCCTACAAGACCTGACGAAGCGGGATACACATTCACATTCAACGGCTGGAGCCCAACCATAGCAGCTGCAAGCCAAAACGCAGAATACACAGCCAACTACATACAAACAGCGACCGAGTCGGAAAAGACCACGATAGAGAACGAAGGCGATATAAGCGTCACAACTACCGACAATACGGCATTGTTCACATGGCCGGAAAACGCGAGCGCAGACACCTACACTCTGACAATAACGAGAAACGACGAAGTGTTCTGCTCGCTCACATTCGACGGACAAGGCAGGCTGATAAACCTGAACTTCCCTAACCTCAGAGCGAGCGCGGAAGGCTACCGGTTCACCGTGACAGGACTGAACAGCGGAACCGACTACGCATACGACCTGAAGGCTAAGAACGGAGCTGCGACCGTCAACGAGTACACCGGCGAGTTCAGAACCTCCGGCGTAGCCACAGCAGTGCCAGAAGCCGAGGAAAGCATCGTGGAGACCGCACGCTACGACATAAACGGAAGAAAACTTAACGCTCCGACTAAGGGCGTGAACATAGTGAAGTACAGCGACGGAAGCTTCGAGAAGGAGTTTGTGAAGTAAAAAGAATTGTTCAATTTCATTAGTCCTTTTTTCGCCATGGCAAAGTTCAAACAAGTTTGACTTTGCTCATCTGGCTTAACAAAAAGGTTCATTTTTCAATAGACCTTTTCTCGCCATGGCAAAGTCCAAACAAGTTTGACTTTGCTCATCTGGCTTAACGAAAAGGTTGTTATTACAGCAAAAGCGATGCACTCCTGGTAACACGGAGGAGTGCGTGGATTACCCTTAAAAAAACGAGCAGGGTTTGCAGAAAATGCAAATCCTGTTTGTTTTTATGTATAATCGCCAAAACGAAAAGTACACGTTTTTAAAATGAAAAGTACATTTTTTATAAGAGAAGCGGACGACAGGCGTCGCCGTCGTTCTCCTCGATGCGCACGGCCAGAGCCAGCGTCTTCAGGTGTCGGTTGGATAGGTTGGACATGCGTTTGTCCAGCTTCGCAGGACATTTTGGGCGGACGGGTGGGTGGTGGATGGACGGGTTGGAGGGTGACGCTCCTACGGAGTTCTAAGAGGAAGATACATTTTATACAGGGACTCCGCCCTTCGGGCTACATTTTGCTTCGCAAGGAATCGGGCGGCGCCTCGGGATAACAAATAAATTTGTTC
>DGSL01000006.1:75251-83354 GCA_002393965.1 Bacteroidales bacterium UBA4363
TTGTTTCACAAGACATTTTGGGCGGACGGAGAGGTGACGCTCCTATGGAGTTCTGAGCGGAATGGGCGTTTTATACAGGGGTTGAAACCCCTGCCTGTATTATAACGTCCCTACGGGACTTGCTATGGGGTGGTGACGCTCCTACGGAGTTCTAAGTGGCCGGACATTGTGAAAGCAGGGGTTACACCCCTGCCTGTGATCTGTCACCCCTACGGGGTTCTGCTTGGTCTGACGCCGGAAAGGCGGGGGCCTTTTGTTTCCAATGAATCGGGAGACACCTTGGCATCGTTTTTGAATAAACCTTTTATAATCGCCAAAACGAAAAGTACACGTTTTTAAAACGAAAAGTACATTTTTCAAAAAAAGGAAGGCAGAGAACCGGTAAGTGGCGGTACTCTGCCTTTTTGTCGTTCAAACGGCGGATGAATGCAGTTTAATCACTTGCTAATTGATAATACCTGTCTTCTGTTTCTCGCACCTCTCAGATCCTTGCACAGATATCTTTTCTTCATCACGAAGTCGATGCCAAGTGGAGAGGGTATGTATTTCGGGAATAAGTCCAAAAATTCTATCTTTGTAAATTCATAAACGAATACTCTCCCCCCGTAATTCTCCTTCGACCTTATTTCACAGAAATCAGGCATGAAAAAAGACAGTGAACTACTTAACGACCTCAACGAAAGCCAGCGTGAGGCCGTACTTTATAATGAAGGTCCGTCGCTGGTCATTGCAGGAGCCGGATCGGGTAAGACACGTGTATTGACCTATAAGGTTGCGTGGCTCATCCAGCAGGGGCTGCCACCAGAAAGCATCCTATCGCTGACATTCACCAACAAGGCCGCCCGTGAGATGCGTGAGCGGATTGCGTCGATGGTCGGATGGTTCGTTGCACGTCGCATCTTCATGGGTACGTTTCACTCCGTCTTCGGTCGATTCCTACGGACTCATGCGGCACTCATTGGATTCACGCCCGACTTCACCATCTATGATACGACAGACAGTAAGAGTCTGATGAAATCCATCATCAAAGACGCGGGTCTGGACGAGAAGCAATACAAGACAACCACGGTCCTGAATCGTATTTCATCCGCCAAGAACCACCTCATAGCGGCGCGGGTATATGTCAATGACGAAAACATCATGCGAGCGGACCGAGAGCAACAGATGCCGATGTTGGGAGAACTGTACATGCGCTATGCGGACCGATGCAAAATGAGTAATGCGATGGACTTCGACGACATGCTCCTCTTCACCAACATCCTTTTCCGTGATCATCCCGACGTATTGCAGCAGTATCAAGACTTTTTCCAGTACATCTTAGTGGACGAGTATCAAGATACCAACTTCGCCCAATATCTCATCATAAAGAAACTTGCAGAGAATCACCATCGACTGTGTGTAGTAGGCGATGATGCTCAGAGCATCTACTCCTTTCGCGGTGCCAACATCGACAACATCCTCGGTTTCCAGAAACAGTATCCGGAGTGTCGTCTATTCAAACTGGAGCAGAACTACCGTTCGACTCAGACCATTGTCAACGCCGCGAACAGTCTGATAGGCAAGAACCACGGTCAGATTCGCAAACACGTATTCTCCGAAAACGAAAAGGGAGAAAAGATCGAAGTCAAGGGTGTTTACAGCGACATGGAAGAGGGTTTCAGCGTAGCGAACGACATTCGTTCCCTGCACCGCAAGGATTCGTATGAAGACATTGCGATACTGTATCGCACCAATGCCCAGAGCCGTGTGATAGAAGATGCCATGCGCAAGTCAGCCATTCCGTACCGTATCTACGGCGGTCTCTCGTTCTATCAGCGGCGAGAGATCAAGGATGCGATCTGTTACCTACGTCTTGTGCTGAACACGAATGACGAAGAGGCGCTCAAGCGCGTCATCAACGTCCCGACGCGCGGAATCGGTGAAACCACGCTCCGCAAATTGCTGGACTCAGCGCATCTGCATGGTGTTTCGGTGTGGGAGGTACTCCATGATCCGATATCCTTCAACCTAAACGTCCATTCCGGCACATCCCGCCGTCTTGCCGAGTTCGCCTCGATCATCGAGTCCCACCGTCAGCATCTCACCGACAGAGACGCATACACATTGGCGAAAGAGATCATCCAATCGTCGGGACTGCTTAGGGAAGCCCGAGAAGACGAGAGTGCCGAGGGCAAGAGTCGTGAGGAGAACTTAGAGGAACTGCTCAACGCCATACATGACTTCTCGGATTCCCGATATGAGGAGACGGGAGAGACTGTCCTATTGAAGGACTTCATGGCCGAAGTGTCGCTCCAGACCGATCAGGACCAGAAAGAGGATGACGCTCAGACTGAGAAAGTAACCCTGATGACTGTCCATGCAGCCAAGGGATTGGAGTTCAAGCACGTCTTCATTGTTGGCATGGAAGAGGAACTCTTCCCAAGCAATCTATCTCGGACAGAGCGGGAAATCGAAGAGGAACGTCGTCTATTCTACGTAGCGCTCACGAGAGCCAAGCAGACCTGTCATATCAGTCATGCGCGCAGTCGTTTTCGTAATGGTCAGACGAACCTCTGCACTCCGAGTCGTTTTCTCTCGGACATAGATCTCACCTATCTAGACATAGAAGACTCGAATCTCTTCCGTGACCCATCTGGAGGAGCGGAGACATACGAAGACGAATGGTTGAGAGAGCGTCAGACGTTCGGAGGAGCGGTCTTTCGGAGAGAGCATCCGGAGGTATTGGGAAGCCACATATCTACGTCAGAAAAGAAAGACCTCCGACATCTGAAAAAGATACCTACCACGTCAGCCCCTGAGCGGAGGACGGAAGCCCCGAACGGGATGCGCATCGGTTCGGTCGTCGAGCACGCTAATTTCGGTAAAGGCATAGTAGAGGACCTCACGACACTGGGCAACGACTGGCGAGCCACGGTTCGTTTCGAGCACGTTGGCGTCAAGAACCTGTTGTTGAAATTCGCCAAACTCACCATCCTGAAACCATGAATCAAAGCGTCATCCGCATACCAGAAGAAGTAAGTCTCAGCGGTCAACTTGTGTTGCATGCGTGTTGTGCGCCGTGTTCAACCGCCATTGTCGAGTGGTTACTTGCTCACGAGATACGCCCTATTATCTTCTATTATAACCCCAACATCTACCCTTATGAAGAATATGAGCTTCGCAAGGAAGAGAGCAAGCGCCACGCGAAGCTCAACGGAATAGAATGGTACGATGGAGACTGGGAGCATGCGAAGTGGGTCACGGAGATGTGCGGTCACGAAAATGATCCAGAGAGAGGGGCACGTTGTTCGCTCTGTTTCGGTATGCGTCTGAGGGCAGCGGCAGCCTTTGCGCGGAAGTCGGGCATTCTGACGTTCGCCACCACACTAGCCTCATCGCGATGGAAGAACATAGTACAAGTCAATCAGGCGGGAGAAGAAGCCGGACGTGCGGAGAGAGTACGATTTTGGGCGCAGAACTGGCGACGAGGCGGTCTTCAGGAGCGTCGGAATGAGTTATTGCGTGAAGGTCGGTTTTACAATCAGCGTTATTGTGGATGTGAGTACTCACTCAGCGGTGTGGCTGAACGAACCTCACCGACTGCATCTGTTCCGACTCCATGCGATATCGGTTGAAAGTCGTGACGCAGACATCATACTCTCCTTCTTCTGAGACATAAGGAGTCAAGTCTGCTGCCGTATTGTGCGTCAAGAAAGTCGGGTGAGTCATAGAGGGCATGGTCATTGTCGCAGCAGTTGCCGTTCCGTCGGGCAAATGTTCCCGTTTCGTCACATAGACGGCATAGAACAGCGGATTGAGTCCATGATCCAGAGAATCGAGACATACGGCATCCCATGTCAGCATCACCTCGTCGTTTCCGTCGTCCTGAGTGCCCATGCTTCGTTCGAGCCTCACGTTGCGAGGTTGCGGTGAGACGTAGAAGAACGCTGAATCGCCCGACGCGATACGTGGAGCGGGCGGAGTCAGTACGTTGTCGGAATAGAGGAACTGCTGAAGAGAATCATTGAGGCCTTGAATATTGCGAACAAAATACTTAGCGGAATAGAACATTTCCCCCTTCACCTGTTCGCCAAAGGAGCGGTTCAAGCGCATCTGCCTCACCAGTTCGTTGGGCCGTTGCCATGCTGGAGCTGTCATTTTCTGAGCCGGGAAAGACGCGTAGAGCGAGATATAAAGATTCGTCCTGTCGTCCGGAGTATTGGCGATCCACCACGGGAGCAGTACGCCATAGTCGGCGTTGCGTTTTCCTATCTCCCAATACAACTGAGGAGCCACATAGTCAATCCACCCCTTCTCCATCCATTTCAAGACATCGGCGTACAAGTCGTCATAGTTCTGCAATCCGCGCATTGTCTCGGACCCCCGCACGTCGTTAGTCCTGTGTCGCCAGACGCCAAACGGGCTGATTCCGAACTGCACCCATGGTTTGGCATGCCGTATGGTCTCGGAGACCGCCTGGATGGTCCGATCCACATTATCTCTGCGCCAGTCGTCGATGGACGAGAACCCACGCGGGTTCTCGCGGAACGTCTGCAGGTCCTGGAATGTCTCACCAGGTACGGGATAAGGATAGAAATAATCATCAAAGACCACGGCGTCAACGTCGTAGCGTCTCACGACATCCTCCACAATATGGCAGAGATACTCATGAGTCTCGTCCATTCCAGGATTGAAATAGAATCGTCCGTTGTACTTCACGAACCATTCGGGATGTCGGAGCAAAGCGTGAGAAGCGTCGAGCGACGAGGTATTGGAAAACATCGTGGCGCGATAGGGGTTTATCCATACGTGCACCTCCATACAACGGCTGTGAGCTTCGGCTATCAAAAACGAAAGTGGATCGTAGTAAGGATTTGACTCCAGTCCCTGCCGTCCATTCAGATAGAGAGACCATGGTTCAATCTGAGAATCGTAGAGGGCATCCGCTGAAGGTCGTATCTGGAAAATGACCGTATTGATACCGTTCTGGCTAAACGAATCAAGGTAGCGTCTCAACTCGCGTTGCTGCGTCTCCACGGGCAGTCCTTTCTCGGACGGCCAGTCGATATTAGCCACCGTCGCCATCCATACGGCGCGCATCTCTCGCTTGGCAGCAAATAAAGACGAAAAGAGCGACAGGAAGAGTATTGTCCACAAAAGTGCCCCCCAACGTATGCGTTTCGTTACCCATCCATCCCTTCTATTTACAGATTCATCCATTCGTCGCTGATTATTGTTTAATCTTTTTGCGAAGGTCTATAAAATTTTCCGTACTCTTGTTATCTACCTGCGTCTTTTTTAGTTTACGCAAAAGGAAAGAGCAAGTTGACGCCATGCAGAAGGGAGAAGCGTCAGAGCGGGTGATTCATTGCCCTTGACAGACGAAACATTAAGGATTTGCACATTCCAAATTATAGCGGTAAATTTGTCATGTTTGATATGACAAAAATGCACTACTAACCATGCAAAATGCTGAAATACAATCCGTCAAGAACCGGTTTGGCATCATCGGCAACTCTGAGGCTCTCAACCGAGCCATTGAAACAGCCGTTCAGGTAGCCCCGACGGACCTTACCGTGCTGATACAAGGCGAGAGCGGTGTAGGCAAGGAGAACATAGCACAGATCATCCATCAATACAGTGTACGCAAACACGCACCCTACATTGCCGTGAACTGCGGTGCGATTCCGAGTGGTACGGTGGACAGTGAGCTCTTCGGACATGAGAAAGGAGCTTTCACCGATGCCAAGAACGAGCGCAAGGGATATTTTGAGATAGCAGAGGGTGGCACCATCTTCCTTGATGAAGTGGGCGAACTGCCGCTTGACGTGCAGAGCAAGTTGTTGCGTGTGTTGGAGAATCACGAATACATCCGAGTGGGAGGCAGTAAAGTACAGAAAGCCAACGTACGTGTTGTCGGGGCGACGAATGTCAATCTGGAGCAGGCTATTGCGGACGGTAAATTCCGCACGGATCTCTATTACCGCATGAACACCATACCGATCAGGATGCCATCGTTGCGAGAGCGGAAAGAAGACATCAACCTACTTTTCCGCAAATTCGCAAGCGACTTTGCTGAGACCTACCACCGTCCCTCTGTCAAATTGGATCCATCAGCCCAGGAAGTTCTTGCCTCCTACCCCTGGCCAGGCAACATCCGTCAATTGAAGAATATTGCCGAACAGATTTCCGCCATCAGCGGCGGTCGTGAGATCAGTGCTCAGATGTTGCTGGAGTACCTACCCGAACGTAAAACAACCTCCTACATTCCCACCATTGCGGGAACGCACAATGCAAAGACCTTCGAGAACGAGCGAGAGATACTCTATCAGGTACTCTTCGACATGAAGAAAGACATGCAGGACCTCAAGAAACTCGTCAACGAGATCATACAGAAAGGCAACATACACGTTGATTCTCCGCTGAATCTCTCAGACAGTTCCACCGCCATCCTTGACCACATCAAGTCAGGTGACTTCCAGCAAGTTGACGAGGAAGAACTTCTGGAGCCAAAGGCTGACGGTCACGTCACTGTCTTGTCCGCCCCTCAGGTTGTATCGAGCAAGCATACGCCCCTCTCGGCCATTGACGAGGCCATAGTGGATGCAGGAGAGACGCTGTCGCTTGCTGAGATTGAGAAAGAGACGATACGCAAGGCCCTTGAGAAGCATCGTGGGCGTCGTAAGTTAGCTGCCAAAGAACTCGGATTTTCCGAACGAACGCTCTACCGCAAGATCAAAGAATACGGCCTCTGAGTGATTTCGAAAAAAGATTATTTAAATATCACCGATGAACGACACCTGTAAACGTCTGTTATTACTGCTGATCCCGCTCTTCCTGCTTGCCGGGTGCAGAGTCTCCTACCAATTCAACGGAGCCTCCATTGACTACTCCCGTACGCGCACTATCTCGTTCCGCGACTTCACCAACAATGCCCCGTTGGTCTATCCTCAGTTGGCTCCCATGTTCAATGAAAGCCTGAAGGACCTATTCTCCCGACAGACCAAGCTCTCGCAAGTACGCGAAAACGGCGATGTATCCTTTGAGGGCGAGATAACCGGCTATGACATCACCCCGATGTCAATCGGGGACGACGCCATTGCCGCCGAGACACGCCTCACCATCACCGTCAACGTTCGGTATCGTAACAAGGCTCAACCGGACAAAGACTTCGAGCGAAAATTCTCCGCCTTCCGCAACTTCAGCAACACGCGCACCCTGACGCAAGTTCAGGCGGAGGTAAGTCAGGAGATTGTCGATGAACTTGTCGAGACGATATTCAACCAGACCATGGCAGACTGGTAAGACTTTTCTTTGACAGGGAAAGAGAAGATGGCATCGCCATCAGCGATATAAAGGGAACTTCTAAAAATTCCTCGTTCATTTAATTATTTTTATTCGGGACTATCTTCTATGAACTCTTTCGTAAATTATGGATATTACTTGCATCTGCTTGATTGTCAATCGGTCACAATGCCCCGCATTGCTCCTTCGCTCCGCACAAGCATCTGCTAAACAAAATCTTCAGAATTTACTGAAAGACCATTTTTAGAAGTACCCTAAACAGAAAACGACGTTGAAGCATCCTGAAAGCGGTTCAGTGAGAATTATCATTTCCCGTCTTCCAACTGCATTTTAAAAAAAATGTTTATATTTGCACTTCCATTATAGAGAACTAACTATCACACAACCGTATCATGTTTGGTTTTTTAATCGCATTAATTGTTATTGCATCTATTCTCCTCATTGTTATTGTATTGGCACAGAACCCTAAGGGTGGAGGTCTTGCACAGGGATTCTCCGGTGGTTCGCAGTTCATGGGTGTAGAGGGCACCAATAAATTTCTCTCCAACACCACATGGGGTCTGGTAGGCTTCATTGCGCTTGCGAGCATTCTGTCCACGAGTCTCAATCCAAACAGGTCAGCTGAGGAGCAGGCACCGCAGCAGATAGAGCAGCCTGTTCAGGCTCCTTCGACCCCTGCCCAGTAAGGATACGGGAGGGATACCGGCAAGACAAAGAAAAAAGAAAAGGCGGGAGGCTGACGGATAAAACCGGAAGTTCCCGCCTTAATTAATATAAGGGAAGAGAGCATCCCCGTTCATTTTCAATAGGCCTTTTTTG
>DGSL01000013.1:0-9531 GCA_002393965.1 Bacteroidales bacterium UBA4363
TCGGCTTGCTCCAAAATTGGGACGTTGGGGTGTGTTTGGGTGGACGTGTGGCCTTTGGACGGACGGAGATGTGACGCTCCTACGGAGTTCTAAGAGGAAGAGGCGTTTTAATACAGGGACTCCGCCCTTTGGGCTCCATCCCTGTCTGTATTCTGTCGTCCCTACGGGACTTGCGTTTGGACTATGGATATTGTGTCGTCCCATTGTCCAACAAGTTGGACATGGTTTTATTTTGTTATCTTTGTAAGAGTTGAAAACGTCCAAAAGGAAACATGAACGTCCTGAACTTTCCGGATTATCAGTTCAAGATACGGGTCCAGCATACTCGTCGGGAGATCTTTGACGAGATACGGAAGAAGTGGGTTGCCCTGCAACCCGAGGAGTTGGTACGCCAGAACATGGTGCGGTACCTGCGAGAGGAGAAGGGGTATCCTGCCACCCACATTGCCAATGAGGTGAGCGTGGAACTGAACGGCATGAGAAAGCGTTGCGACACGGTGGTCTATGACGGAACGGGGCGTCCGCTGATGCTGATAGAATACAAAGCCCCGACGATAGCGATCACGCAAAAGACGTTTGACCAAATCCTGACGTACAATACGGAAATGAAGGTTGCCTGGCTGCTGGTCAGTAACGGTCTCCAACACATCGTGTGCAGGGCGGAAGGCAAACAGGTGGAATTCTACGAAGAGATACCTCCGTACGACCGTCTTTATTAGCAGAAACAGCAAAGACCTGAACGAATTGTTCAGGTCTTTGCTGTTTCTACGGCGTGAAAAATCGAGAGAAAAACTACAGGATGTATTGAGAAGAGATGGACTCGTTCTCGTAGTCACGCCGAATGGTATCGGCAAACATATCGGCGATGGAGAGGACGTGTACTTTCTTGCAATCGCCTTCGTAAGGTTTGGAGTCAGTGGTGATGAGTTCGGTGAGTGCGGAATCGGTGATGCGCTGACTTGCGGGGTCGGACATGATGGCATGGCTGACCATAGCGCGAACGGACTTGGCACCCTCTTTCATCATGAGGTCAGCCGCCTTGGTAAGTGTGCCGGCGGTATCGACCATGTCGTCGATAATCAGCACGTCCTTGCCCTTGACATCGCCGATGACCTTCATATCGCTGACAACGTTGGCTCTCTCGCGGGACTTGTGGCAGAGGACGAGTGGGAGTCCGAGGTACTTGGAGTAACTGCCCGCACGTTTCGAACCACCGACATCGGGAGAAGCGATGATAAGGTTGTCGAGGTTGAAATTTTCCTGAATGTATTTTACAAAGACGGTCGAAGCATAGAGATGGTCAACGGGAACGTTGAAGAATCCCTGAATCTGATCGGCATGAAGGTCCATCGTGATCAGCCGGTCGATGCCAGCGACGCTGAGGAGGTCGGCAACAAGTTTGGCCCCGATGGAGACACGCGGTTTGTCCTTTCGGTCCTGGCGTGCCCATCCGAAATAAGGAATCACCGGTATGATCTTATAGGCAGAAGCACGCTTTGCCGCATCGATCATGAGGAGTAATTCCATGAGGTTATCGGAATTAGGGAAGGTAGATTGTACGAGGTAGACATAAGAGCCACGTATGGACTCCTCGTAGGAAACGGCAAATTCGCCGTCGGCGAAATACGTGATTTTCATTTTTCCCAATTCACAACCCAGGCTCTTGCAGATTTTCTCAGCAAGGTATTGTGTTTTGGTTCCGGAAAAGACTTTGATTGGAGCGTTCGTCATTTATGTGAGTATATTAGAGTAATCCCATATAAGATTTACGGGGACAAAGGTACGTTTTCTATTTCGTTTTTCGGTTCGATGTCCTCCCCTTTTTTTTGCCACACCCAATGCGTTTGTCCAGTTTTTTTATGTCATGGATAGTGGAAAGTGTTTGGGTGACGGGGATTGGGCGCAATCGGATGAGGTGTATGTGTTTGGACGGAGAGAAAAATGTCATCCCGTTGTCTTGCGTCAAAAGACATTTGTTTTTTTCTCAGGGTTGAGTAAAAAAAAGACGGTCAGTGGGGGGTCTGACCGTCTTGTATTAGACTATGGGTTTGAATCGCTAACAGGAGACTACGACTGGTGTATGCTGAACAGATCAGCGGTACAGGTCCTTGACGATGTCGTAGCAGTAGATCTCGAGATTGGAGCGGAGGTGAGCGACGTCGAGGGTGCGCTTGGCACCGTCGGTGCGGTCGTTCTTGTTGAGTCCGTATGCGTCCTCCCATTCGTCCGGAATACCGTCGCTATCGGAATCGAGCGGAGGGGTTGTAGTGTTGAGTTCGGGCCATCCGCCCACGTCTTTCTGAGAGTCGATAATCTTGCCTTCCATGTTGCCCATCACCTGGTTGATGACGCGCGTATCGACGGCATCGCGCGCTTTGCTGGCGCCGGCACAGGCGAGGACGCTGGAAAGGGCATCAGCGGCGGACTCCCGGTGGTAGAGTTCGACAGCCATCGGGAAGTGTGCGGACTGGAGGATGGAGGCCTTCTTAGAATCATCGTCGGGTTTAACGCCTTTGTAATTGTCTGCCGTCACATCGGAAGCCCCGTCCATAACGTTGCCGTTGACATAGAACTTGCCCGGGAAGACGGTACCTCTATCAGCACAATAGCCACAAGAGCAGGTAGGGTTGAGAATCTGGGATCTGCGATTGCTCTTGGTATTGGGTCCCGGCCGATAGTAGTTATTCTCGACATTGACCGTGCGGTAGGCATCTGCCGACTCGCCTCCGTAGGAACTATTGTCGCCCCAGTTGAAGACGACGTTGTTGACAAAATCGACGGGTCCACGGCAGGAGGAGTTAACGTAGTCGTGGTCGAAGCGCGGGTTGCGGCTATCGTGGTCGGCGAGGAGGTTGTGATGGAAGGTGGCATTGGTACCACCCCAAATGCCGCCGTAGCCGTGGTTGCCCTTCGAGTGGGAAGAGGCCTTAAGGGACTCGGCGATGACGCACCACTGCATGGTGAAGTTGGTGTTGCCATAGAAGGAAGCGCACTCGTCAACGCTCCAACTCATGGAGCAATGGTCGATCATGACATTGTTGTTGTTCTGACCCTCGAAAGCGTCGTAAGCGTCGGAGGTTACCTTATCGCCCAAACGGAAGCGGAGGAACTGGACAACGACATTCTGCAAGCCACTGAGCACGAGCGGATAGTACGCCAGGGTGATGCCATCACCGGGAGCGGTCTGTCCGGCGATGGTAAAGTTGCCGTTGGACGGTTTGAGTACTCGCTTGAGATGGATGGTACCTGAGACACGGAAAACGATGGTACGGCTACCGGACTTCATGAGAGCGGCACGAAGAGAACCAATAATTTCATCCTCGCTGGCACCGTAGTCCTCGAGATTTGTCACATAATAGACGGTACCACCTCGACCGCCGTAAGCCGAGGCGCCACACCCCTGGAAATAGTTGGACGGGACACTGACGATACCAGGCTGCTCCTCCTCTCCGCCTCCACCGCCACTGCCACCACAAGAAGCGAAAACGAGGAGAGAAGACAGAATCACCGAGAGGTGAACGAGGAAGGGGATGGGGGTACGTGAGTGTTTCATTGCAGGAATAAAAATCGAATTAAGGTATTGAAAAGACGAAGCAATAAAAAAAAGTCTTCTCTTTATCGGTACAAAAATACAAAAATATCGGAAAATCCATCGTCCTTTGGAAGAAAGACGAAGGAAAGAAGAAACGACGAAGCGACAGAAGACATGTGTCAGGAGCCCCACTCTCCCACCCCCTAAAATAAAAAAGAAACGGGGAGGCTCCTTACTCTGAGCCTCCCCGTTTTCTTATCGGTATGAGAGAATGGGATTCAGAAAATCCCGTAATCATCAATAACCATAGTCATTCCAAAGGGAACCGTTGGAGGAATTGATGTTGTTGTTGAAGATCGGCCAGAACTGGCGGTTGGCGAGGAGCCCGGCATCGAACTCTTCCTTGGAATTCGCAGAGCCATCTCCATAGAGCCAGTACTTGGTCGGCGTGAGGTAGGAACCGGACTCGTCGGAAGTATAGAACTTCTTGCCGAGCCATCCGCCATTCTCGGTGCTGCTGATATAGCCGTCCGGCTCAGCGGTCTCGTCCATGCTCAAGCCATAGACCTGTTCGATGGAATAGGTCTGTCCGCCCATCAACGAATAGTTGTCGGCAGTGGAATTCTTCTTATACTTGAAATAGACTTTCTCGTTGCGACCTGCGAACTCGCCGGAAGCGGCATCGAGTTCGGCGAGGCGGTTCATTGTCTCCTTGAGTTTGGTGTCGAAGATGCCCCAGCGGATGAGGTCGTACTTACGGATGCGCTCGCCAGCGAACTCGAAGGCACGTTCGAGTTGGATATTCTCAATGGTGAGCGGTTTGGAAGCCAGGCCAGCACGGGTACGCACGGCATCGAACATATCCTGTCCGGAGAGTCCGGTGGTATTCTGCGGAGCAACGCCGTCGATACCGCCGATAGAAGCCTCGGCAAACATCAAGAGAATGTCGGAGAAGCGCATGATCGGGAGGTCAACGCCATCGTCCTGTCCCGAAACGTCGCGTGCCATCCACTCGTAGCGGTACTTGCCGAGATACATCTGCGTAGCACGCGTGGTCTTAGCCACGATATCTTTAGATGTTTCAACGGTACCCACGCCGAGCGGATCGACGTCTTCCTTGAGGTCGGCGTCGGCCAGGTTCCAGGAGAACGGAGCGATGGTGACCCACTTGCGTTTGTCGTTCTTGTCAAAGTCGAAAGCGAGGGTCGGCACGATGGTAACCATGGCATTGGAACGCGCATCGCCAAGAGCATGTCGGAACTGGCTGCCGAGCGCGTTGACCTTGATACCATTGAGGTTGAGCACCTGTCCGCGCGCGGAAGCAAACGGAATAGCGAAGAGCACCTCGGAGGAAGAGAAAGAAGCATTGTCGGAACAGAGTTTCTTCCAGATATCCTCGTAGTTTGGTTCGAGTTTGTTGGTGCCGTACTTGTTGATGACCTGTGCGCAGGCTTCGAGCGCCTCCTTGTAGAGTTCGGTGCGTGCAGCCTGATCCTTGAGGTTGTACTGAACGCCGTAGGAACCGCTGCCGCCCTGAACCCAAGTGTCGGGACGGAGAGCCTTGCCGGCGTACATCAGGTCGACGCGAGCGAGGAGACCGAGCACGAACGCCTTGTTGATACGTCCAGTGTTGTTCTTAGCCGAAGTCAGCGAAATTTCCTCAGACCAAGGTACGAGATTGGCAGCCTCCTTGAGGTCGGCGCGCAACTGTTCGAAGATGACGTTGCGGTCCTGCTTCGGAGAATAGACACTGCTGAGGTCGTTGACATTGAGCGGAGAGAACGAAGCCGGGACGTCGCCCCAGAGATTGGTCATCTCCAAGAAGCAGAAGGCACGCAGGGTGAGTGCCTCGCCGAGGAAATACTGATAGTTAGGTTTGCTGAGGTCGCTGTAGTTGCGAATACCTTCCACGACATTGTTGGCCCGTTCGATTGCGGTGGTCAGATAGGACCAAGGGTCTTTCTTGTTGGCGGTGGAAAGTTCGGACGGACCGTTGGCCGTGATGGTATAGTTGGCATAGACAGCCGCGCCGTTGGACTTGTTGCAATACTCGATATCGGTGTTCATCGCAACATATCCACCGCAGAGACGGTTACGGAAGCTCTTATCCTCGCCAAAGAGGGTATAGATGCCCGCGATGGTCTGTTCGGTCTGGTCCGAAGTAAGGAACACGGCCTTGTCCATTGCGGACGGCGAGTCGTTGTCCAGGAAGTCGCTGCACGAAGACAGACCGATGAGGGCCGAAGTCGCGAGGACTATGTATTTATGTATATTCATTGTCTGATAAGATTAAGATGTTAGACTTAGAAAGAGAGGTTCAGACCGAAGTTGAACGCTCTTGCCTTCGGGTAAGCCGAGAAGTCCACACCCGGGCAAAGCGGGTTCTTGCTGCTTCGAGTGTCCACCTCCGGGTCGAATCCGGAATAGTTGGTGATGACAAAGAGGTTGGAAGCGGTGAAGAATACACGAGCCTTCTGCAGGTAGAACTTCTTGATCCACTTTTCAGGCAGGGAGTAGCCGAGCGTAAGGCTGGCGAGACGGAGGTAGGAACCGTCCTCGACGCAATAGTCGGTCACAACGTACTTGTCCATCATAGGGCTCCAGATGGAAGCTCCGGCATTGGCGGCATCGAGTTCAGCAGCAATTGCCTTGTAAACATCGCCAGAAAGGTTGGTACCTCCTTGCGGGTTCAGATTAGGATCATTGGCAAACTGATACGGAAGGTATTCGCCATTCGGGCCGAAGAGCGAGTAGCGCTTACCGTAAGCGACGTCGGAGATGGCGTTGCGGTAGGAAGTGTTATCGTTGCCGGTGAGGATGGTAGTGTAGTCCATGCGGTTGAGGTTGAGGACATCGTTGCCAACGCTATAGGTAAAGTTGAGACCGAGGTCAACATCGCCCCAAGCCTCGCCACCGATGCTAGCCGAGAGGTTGATACCACCGGTGAAATCGGCAGTGGTGTTACCAATGATAGTCTTATCGTCGTTGGTAATCTTTCCGTCGCCGTTGCGGTCCTTAAGCTTAATGAGACCCGGGAACGCACTGTAGCCTGCATAAGGCGTAGCGACAACGGTATTGTCGAGCGTCCAAGTATCCTTACCATTAGCATTGTATCTCCAAGCCTTGAAGTCGGAAGCCTTGTACCATCCGTCGGACTCGAATCCGTAGATATTTCCAATCGGTTCACCCTCCTCGACGAGGAACTCGGAGGTGGTGATATTGTCGGAATTGAAGCAGGAAGTCGTAGCCGGGTAGTTGCCCATGCCACCGAGGTCGGTCACCTTGCTGCGGTTAGCCGAGATATTGGCATCAGCAGTAAGGTTGTAGTGGAGTTTCTTAGACTGCTTGTCGAGGATCACGCCCTTGATAGAGAACTCGAGACCCTTGTTCTCGGTGGAACCGATGTTGCGGAACTGGTAGTTGTAGCCACTGGAGAGTTGATAGAGCAGGATAAGGTCCTTGGTATTGTTCCAGTAGAGGTCGAAGGTACCGCTGATACGGTCGTTGAAGAAACCATAGTCGAGACCAAGGTCGCGCGTAACGGTAGTCTCCCACTTGAGTTCCGGGTTAGGAGCGATCTTGTCCGTACCGCCGATGGACAGGTAGTTGCCGAATCCTTCGATATAAGTTGAAGGAGAAGTAATGTACTCTGGACGGAGGTATCCGAGGTCCACCTTATTATTACCAGCGGTACCGTAGGAGAAGCGGAGTTTGAGGTTGGAGAGCGAGATGGCGCGAGCGACACCCTTCATCCAAGACTCGTCAGAGACACGCCAAGCGAGAGCGGCAGACGGGAAATAGCCCCACTGATTGCCAGACTCGAAACGAGAGGAAGCATCGGCACGCATGGTAGCGGTGAGGTAGTAGCGTCCACGGTAGTCGTAGTTGGCACGTCCGAAGAACGAGAGCATATTGTCAGCCGGGTCGATGTAGTTGGAAGACTCGGTAGATTTAGCCTGTCCAATGTAGTTGAACACCTGTTTACCTGTGAAGGTATTTTCGTAGCCGTATCCTCTGATGGTCGTGAGTTCGCCCTTGTTCTGAACGGTTTCCTCGCCGAGGAGAACGGACACGTGGTGGGAGCCCTTGAAGCGGTGATCCCAGTTAATGGTGTTTGCGTTACGAAGTTTGGAAGTAATGTCCTCGGTGTAGATCATGGAGCTGGAACCGATTTCGACGCCCGGACGTCCGGTGTTCATCGCATAGTAGGTAGTCGGTCCGTAGAAGCGGTCGGTCTGCACGTTGCGGGACTCGTAGCCGAGTTCGGAGCGTACGGTCCAGTCTTCGAGGAACTTGTATTCAGCGAAACCCTGGATATTGAACTTATTGTCTTCCTTATACTTGTAGTTGTCGCGCGTGGTAACGATCGGGTCGTACATGGAACCTACGCGTTCCTCGTCGATTTCGGCTGCGTTCTGGGAAGAAGCGAGTTTAATCGGGGTGTACTGGATCGCGTTACGCATACGAGACTGGGTCGAAGAGCCGGCATCGCCAGCCGTATTGGAACCGGCGCCGAGCACTTCGGTGTTGGAGTAGCGGGTGGTGAAACCGAGTCGGAGTCCCTTCATCGGCTTGAAGTTGGCCTTGAGGGAGAGGTTGTTACGTTCGTAGTTCGACTCCTCCATGATAGCCTTATCGTCGATGCGATTGTAGCTGGCGGTAAAGTTAGCGCCCTTGTTGCCACCCTTGACGGTGAAGCTATGGTTAGACTGCGTACCGGTGCGTCCGAAGGTCTCGTCCTGCCAGTCGGTGTAAGGCTGCTGTGAGACGGTTTGGAGCAAACCGATCTCCCTGCCGTATTCGTCAGTCTGAGTCATCGGGGTGAAGTTGTAGTCTGGGGAACCAGCCTCGACATACTTATAGTCGAAATAGTTATAGAACTTCGACTTAAGGTTGGAATTGGACTTATTTTTATGGTACTGGTTCTCGTACTGCAGGAGAGCGAAGTCACGAGCGGAGAGCAGGTCCATGGTCTTGGTGATCTTCTTCCAACCCATGTAGCCAGTGTAGTCCACGCTGATCTTGCTCTTGCAGCCGTCGCCGCCAGCCTTCTCGTCCACATCGGAATCCTTGGTAGTGATGATGATGACACCGTTGGCACCCTGCGCACCATAGATAGCGGTAGCGGCAGCGTCCTTGAGTACGTCCATGGACTTGATGTCGGACGGAGCGATGTCGGAGATGCTGGAAACCGGGAATCCATCGACGATGTAGAGAGGGTCGTTGGACTGGGTGAGGGAACCTCCGGCACGAACTCGGATGGAGAGATCGGCATCCGGCGATCCGTCGGCTGTAGCGACGGTGACACCGGCGAGCTTACCCTGCATAGCCTCGGCAGCGGATGTAACCGGGATATTCTTGATCTGGTCGGCGCCGACGGAAGCGACGGAAGTAACGACGTCGCGTTTCTTGGTCTGTCCGTAACCGGTAACGACGATCTCCTCGAGTTCCTTGGCTGCCTCGCCGAGAGCTATGTCCACACGGCTACCGGAAATCGGTGCTGTCTTGGTTTCGAGTCCGACGTAGGAGAACTCGAGTTCCTTGGCATCCTCCGGCACCTGGAGCGTGTAGTTACCGTCGAAATCGGTCATCGTACCGATGGTTGTGCCAGGCACTTTGACTGTCGCACCGATGGCTGGCTGTCCCGTGTCGTCCTTCACGTTACCCGTGATGGTCCGTTCCTGCGCGAAGGCAGAAAAGACGCCTACCAAAGAGAGCAACAAGATAAACCACAGGCGCTTGAGGCCTGTCAATTTACTGATGTTTTCTTTCATAGATAAAAATTTAGATTATAGATAAATTTGGATTAAAAATTTCCACGTTCTGCGGTATGCGCAATCAAAATACAAATGTAGCGTTTTTTGTATATGTACCGACATTCCTCCCCTTTTTTTCGCCTAAAAAAAAGATTCCGCACCAGGGAAGAGACAAAAAAGGAGAAGTCGAGGAATGGGAGAAAGACGAGGAGTGAGAGTGGAGTAGTATTGGAGTGGTATTGG
>DGSL01000013.1:9641-83912 GCA_002393965.1 Bacteroidales bacterium UBA4363
GAGTAGTATTGGAGTAGTATTGGAGTAGTAGTGGAGTGGTGGCGTCCCATTTGCGAATTTTCGCTCAGGAGGATTCGGGCGGTACTCCGAGAACCTGTCATTCATTTCACAAGACCTTATTTTTTTTAAGGAAAACATTTTCAAAAAAAAGAAAAAAAACTTACCTTTATAGCAATCAAAAAAAAAGACAAACGCATTGTCCTTTCCTCCTCCCCTCCTCTCCCCTGTCTCCTCTCCCTCTCTCTCTCCAACAGAACTTTCTCTCTATCTTCCGTCCGAGGCATATCTACCTTACTATAAAAAAGCCCGGAAAGACGGTGAGGGAGAAGGCGGTGAGCGTCCATACAAAAAAACAAAAAGATAAACCATGAAAGAGACCGATCTCAAGACCTTAGCGTCAAAAGGCATCAGTGAAGAGCAAATCAAGGCACAGTTAGAGGCCTTCAGAACGGGTTTCCCATTCCTGAACATCGAGAAAGCCGCCGCCATCGGAGACGGCATCGTCCGCTATACGGAGCCGGAACAGGAGGAGTACCTGAAAGAATGGGAGGACTACCTGGGAGAGGGGCATCGGGTGGTAAAGTTCGTACCAGCATCGGGAGCCGCCTCACGCATGTTCAAGAACCTGTTCGAATTCCTGAACCAGCCCTATAACCTGCCGAAGAGTGACTTCGAGGTAAAATTCTTCTCGAACCTGAAGAAATTCGCCTTCTATGAAGACCTGAACGAAGTGTGCAAGAAAAACGAGGGGAAAGACATCGAGACCCTGACGAAGGAAGGAGAGTACAAGACGGTGGTAAGGAACCTGCTGGAAGAAGAGGGGCTGAACTATGGCAACCTGCCGAAGGGTCTGCTGAAATTCCACGCCTACGCTGACGGCAACCGGACACCAGTGGAGGAGCACCTGGTGGAGGGAGCGCTGTATGCGGCATCGGACGGAAAGGTGAACCTACACTTCACGGTATCGGCGGACCACAGGGAACTGTTCGAACAGAAAGTGAGAGAGGTGAAGGATGTCTATGCAACGCGCTACGGCGTGCGCTACGACGTGAGTTTCTCGGAGCAGAAAGCCTCGACCGACACCATCGCAGCGGACATGGAGAACGAGCCGTTCCGTGACGAGAAGGGAGGACTGGTGTTCCGTCCTGGCGGTCACGGAGCCCTGATTGAAAACCTGAACGACATCGACGGAGACGTGATCTTCATCAAGAACATTGACAACGTGGTGCCGGACCGATACAAAGGCGACACGGTAAGATACAAACAACTGATTGCGGGTGTGCTGGTGAGTGCGCAGCGTAAGGCATTCGCCGCATTGGAGAAACTGAACTCGGGAGACGTGAGCGAGAAAGACATCGAAGAGATCAGCGACTTCTGCGAAAAGACGCTGAACAACAAGCAAGGAGCGCGCCTGCCGCGCGAAGAGCAGATAGCGTACCTAAGGGGCAAACTGGACCGTCCGATCCGCGTATGCGGAATGGTAAAGAACGAAGGAGAACCGGGTGGCGGACCGTACCTGATCGTCAACAAAGACGGGAGCGTATCGCCCCAGATACTGGAGTCGTCGCAGATAGACACGAAGGACGAGCGCTCGATGACGATCATGAAGACCGCCACGCACTTCAACCCAGTGGACCTGGTGTGCGGAACGAAGAATTACCGCGGCGAGTCGTTCGACCTGCTAAAATACGTAGATCCGGAGACGGGCTTCATCTCGCTGAAGTCGAAATACGGCCGGGACTTGAAAGCCCTGGAACTTCCAGGCCTGTGGAACGGCGCAATGAGCGACTGGAACACATTGTTTGTAGAGGTGCCGGTCAGCACGTTCAATCCCGTGAAGACGGTGAACGACCTGCTACGCGAACAGCATCAGTAAGCACGCCGAAGAGAGGATAAGGGGACATCTGCGCCTCAAGCGATCATAACAGCAAAAAAATCGCATCGGAGATAGGTTCCGATGCGATTTTTGTCTTATCTTTGTATCAGCCGACGGGAGAAATTGGAAAATTCAACAGACTAAATCTAACCGAGGTAACTACTGCTTTCAATGGCGGGCTGCGCCCTTCGGGGTATGCGCATCCAAGTGGTGTGACACGGCAGATTACAAAGAAAGAAGAAGCCTCAAATCCTATTATATAGGAATTTTTCTCAATAAACCGCCGGCTTTTTCTGTATATCAACATGAACCTTAGGGAAGTCCTACTCCCATGAGCAGAGACCTGTTCGTCACGAGAAACGACGGCGGAGACTGTCGGTCACGAGGGAAGCTCCCCAAAAGGCTGAATGAAAAAAAATAAAACACTTCACTTTTCTCACACTGGAATGAGAGGGAACGCACCACGCACCATCCCATCCACGAAAAGGGGATAAACGACCAACACCGGTCCGGAAAACGGAAACGACACACCACGCCATGAAAATCCTGTACGTCCACGGCTTTGCATCCTCCGGAATGTCCGGGACCAGCCAGATTATCCGTCAGACACTGCCGGAAGCCACACTTGTCTCGCCCGACCTGCCGGAGCATCCGAAGGAAGCCCTCGAAATGCTGAGAAACGTATGCCGGGATGAGCGTCCCGACCTGGTCATCGGTACCTCGATGGGCGGCATGTATGCCGAGCAACTCTACGGGATACCCCGTATATTGGTCAATCCAGCCTTCGAGATAGCGGACACGCTCATCAAGAACATCGGATTGGGCCGTCATCCCTACCTATCGGAGCGGAAAGACGGGAAGAAAGACATACTGGTCACAAAATCAACAATCCAGGAATTCCGGGAAGTCACGGGCAAAGCCTTCAGCGGATCGGAAGACGAGGACAAACGTCTGGTATATGGTCTATTCGGAAAGAGGGACACGCTGGTGGACACGTACGACCTGTTTGCGGCGCACTATCCTCAGGCCGTGCGCTTCGACGGAGAGCACCGGCTGAACGACCATGCCTTCCATCACAGCGTATTACCCATCATACACCGGCTGAGAGACCAGAGAGAAGGAAGGGAGCGTGCACGAATCGCCATCGAGACAGACTGTCTGCGGAGCAAAGGCAAGAAAGAAACGGGTTATGAACTACTGCCCAGCGTGATGAAAGCCATCGAAACGCTGTACTATACCTACGACCTCTACTTCCTCTCCCCTGCCCCGACCTATGGAGGCGAGCCGATGGAAGAGACGAGGGACTGGATAGAAACGAACGTCGGGGTCATTGCCTACGACCGCCTCGTATTCACAACGCATGAAGAACTGCTCTACGTCGATCACCTCATCAGCCGAAAGGAATGTGAGAAGGCCGTCGGGTCGCAGATCATATTCGGTTCGGCAGCGTTCAAGACCTGGGACAACATCCTTGAATACTTCTCCCACATGGGAGGTCAATAGGCATCCTGCCGTAAAAACCTGAAAAAAGAGGAACTATGCTGACTATCTACAAAGCCTCTGCCGGTTCGGGCAAGACATTCACCCTATCGGTGGAGTACATCCAACTGTTGCTGAAAGACCCTACCTGCTATCGACGGATCCTTGCCGTCACGTTCACAAACAAGGCGACAGAGGAGATGAAGACCCGCATCCTGAAGGATCTGTATGACATAGGGTACGTATGGGAGAAAGAACCTGATAATCAAGGAATAGGAAATCTTGTATCCATCATGGAGAAGGACCCGAAGATCGGGGAACTGGGCGAAAAGGAGATCCGGCACCGTGCGCGTCTGGCCCTTCAGAACATCCTGCACGACTACTCATCGTTCAACATCTCGACCATCGACAAATACTTCCAACGAGTGTTGCGCAACCTGTCGCGCGAACTGGGCCTGACGGCGAACCTTGAGATAGACCTGAACGACAAAGAAATCATCCATCAGGCGGTGGACAACCTCTTCGTCTCTCTTGCCGATCCAGCGAAGAAAGACCTGCTGGACTTCGTCGTGGAATACGCAGGCAGGAACCTGGAGGACGGAGAAGACTGGAATATCCGAAGGACAATAAAAGACTTCGCCGGAGAGATCCTCCCGACGGACTTCTACAGGGAGAAACGCCAAAGCATCTACGAGGCATTCCGAGACAGGAAGAAAGTGAGGGAGACCTTCGAAGATATGAGGAACTACCTTGCCAACCTGAAAAGACTCGCCGGCAGTCTTGCCGAAAAGATAGAGAGGGCGGGCTACGCAAGTGAGATGAAGAAAGGAACGTACTCCGCCCTGTTGAAGATCAAAAACGGGGAAACGTACGACACCACAGCAACGCTGGAAAAATGTGCGGCAGACGCCGAAGGATGGACTGCCAAAGCGAATCCACAGCACGAAGTAATTACCCTATATGCCCGCAAGAACCTGCAGTCGGATGTGCGGGAACTGACCTCACGGCTCGACGGGGAAAGAGAAACCATCCTGTCGGTGAAGGCCGCGCTGAAGAACTTCTACTCGACAGTAATCCTGAACGAAATCAGCGAACAGGTACAAAAGGAGAACCTCGATGCCAACCGCTTTCTACTCTCCGACACACAACAACTGCTCAAAGAAATAATCGGAGAAGAAGACACCCCCTTCATCTTCGAAAAGACCGGAGCGTTTCTGGAACACGTCATGATAGATGAATTTCAGGACACGAGCCGCTCGCAATGGCGGAACTTCGAAGTGTTGCTGAAGCATATCGAAGCGAGTGGCGGGAACGACTTGGTAGTAGGAGACATCAAACAGTCCATCTATCGCTGGAGGAACGGAGACTGGCGTCTGCTGGCCGGTCTGGACAAAAATCAGAGAACCTTCCTGACGGAGAGCGTCACGCTGGGTAGCAACTGGCGTTCGTCCGGCAACATCGTATCATTCAACAATGCCTTCTTCTCCGGCTTCGTCAAAGATACGGACTTCCTGCCCGACAGCCCTTCCGAACTACATAAAGAGGCCGAGGATGCATACTGCGAGGAGAACGTGCAACAGAAAACACAAAAAAGGGAAGGACGTGGTCTGGTCCGCATCACCCGATTCTCCGTCAAGAAAGGCAGCAAGACGAAATACAACGAACTGTGTCTGAAAGAACTGGACCATACGATCCGTTACCTGATCGAAAAAGGAGCGGGATTCAAGAAGAAAGAAGTTGCCGTCCTGACCCGGACCAACTCCCAGATACCTGCCGTTGCCGCCCAGGTGCGTGCAACGCTGGACGCGGCAGGTCGGGAAGATGTACGCATCACATCGGACCTTGCCTTCAGTCTGGGCAGTTCGAGAGCCGTAAGAGGCATCGTAGCCGCTCTGTACCTGGCACTGGACACCCAACGTCAAGACTCCCAAGAGAAGAGGAAAGCCATCGCCTTTCACCAAGCCCTGCTGGTAACAGAAACGGGATGTACGGAAGAGGAAGATCCGGGGAGCAAACTATCGGACACCTTCCACTGGCTCCCCGAGCAACTGAAAGACGAAGGAGACTATGCGGCACTGGCGCGGATGTCACTGACCGAGTCGGTAGCGGAGATAGCAAGACGGACGGGGTGTGACAAAGAAAAGAACGTGGAAGAGGGTCCGTTCCTCTCCGCCTTCATGGACGAGGTCAAGGACTTCGCCGCCGAGGACGGAGACCTGGGGCGGTTCCTAGACTACTGGGAGAACAGTCTGCAGAAGAAGACCATACAGATAGAAGAAGGCGACGGCATCCGAATCCTCACGATACACAAATCGAAAGGTCTGGAATACGACAACGTCATCCTGTTCAACGCCAACTGGAAAGTCGAAAAATGCGATAACTTCTGGGTTGAAAACCTCAAGGAAGACGGTCTATGCAGCAAGGACCGTCTGCCGGTGCTGTCCATACTCAAGACCAAAGCCACGGCAGAAACACACTGGAAGCATGCCTACGAAGAAGAGCACCTGCAGACATGGTTCGACAGTCTGAACATGCTATACGTCGCCTTCACCCGCGCCAAGCGCAACCTCTTCGTATGCTGCAAAGAGAACGGTAACATCGACTGTATGTCGAGACACATTCTGAACCGCATTGAAGACTTAGAAAAAACCGAACAAATCCTATTCAAAAAAGCGGATCACACGCTGACCACAGACAACGCTCCGACGGAAGAATTCACAGTCCAGACGTGGGACTACGGCGAGTGGGAAGCGACGGAGACGTCGGAAACAGAAGGAGAAGCATCATCCAACGTCTTCTCTTTCCTCCCGACTCCTCTCCTACTCGACCGATTCCATACGGGCGGCTACGAACCGGTATTCTGGCAAAGCAACGGTTCGGTCCGATGGGATCCCCATGAGAAGAGTGAGGACCTCACGGAGAGAGAAATGGGAACAGCGATACACGAATTCCTGTCGTACCTCGTCACCGACGACGAGAAGGCGATAGATCAAGCCGTAGCGCAACTAAAGATTGCGGGTCGGCTCTCTCCGGACCCGCATTCGCCCGTGAGCGAGAAATCACTGAGAGACCGTATGAACTACTGGAAAGGGAACTCCACAGTCCGCGAATGGTTCGGAGGCGGATGGCGACTGTACAACGAATGCAGCATCCTGAGCATGAAGGACGGTCAGATCGAGAACCGACGGCCGGACCGAGTCATGGTAAAAGACAGCAAGGCCATCGTAGTCGATTTCAAAACAGGCCAGCGAAAAGAGAAATACAAAAGACAGGTAGAGGAATACATGGGACTACTGAAAGAACTCGGATACGAAGAGATAAGCGGCTATATCTGGTACTTCACAGAAGAGACGGAAGAAGCCATCGTAAAAGTCGATTAAACGCAAACAGACATGAGACACACCTTCCTGCACTACGTTGCCAAAGACCTATACAACCGTATTCAGAGCAACGACATGAGCCGTACAGCCGTCATCTTTCCGAACAAGCGAGCCTCCCTGTTCCTGAACGAGGAACTGATCACCATTGCCAACGAACAGGGATGCGGGACCATCTGGAGTCCTGCCTGCCTGACCATATCGGAACTATTCCGTGCCAACAGTCAGTATATCACCACAAAGAGCAACAGTCAACTATCACTCATCTACCGTCTGTACCGAATCTTTGTCAAACACGTCGGTGCGAGGGAAACGTCGGCGTCCTCCACCGCTACCACAGAGAGTTTCGATCACTTCTACGGCTGGGGGCAGATGCTGCTTGCCGACTTCGATGACATCGACAAGAACATGGGACCCGCCGAAAAGATATTCTCCAACCTCGCCAACATACGCGAGATCGAGGACATTACCGACTACCTGAACGAGCGTCAACTGAAAGCCATTGAGACCTACTTCGGAACGGACCTGAAAGAGAACTACCGTCTGCGTCAAAAGTTCGAAGCCGTGTGGAGCCAATTAGGGTCCATCTATCAGGAATTCCGAAAGGAACTATCCGACGAAGAAAAAAATCCGACAAGGGAAGTGTACGAGGGGATGCTGTACCGTGAAGTCAGCGAGCGCATCAACACGCTGGACTTCGAGCGATACGACCGCTATGCCTTCGTTGGGTTCAATATGATACAGCAATGTGAAGAGGTCCTGTTCTCGCGCATACAGGAAATAGGCAAGTCCCTGTTCTATTGGGACTACGACCACCACTATACGGACAAAAAAGAAGGAAGAGACATGGAGGCGGGCCATTACGTCAGAAAATGGCTGGAAAAATACCCGAATGCCCTACCGAACGACAGCGAAGAGATCTACGACCAATGGAGCAACGAGAAAAGCATCCGATTCGTCTCCGCCACATCGGAAGACATACAAGCACGCTACGTCCGTCAGTGGATGCAGATGAGTCCTAAGAGGAAAGACAGGAACAGTGCCGTCGTCCTCTGTGACGAGAAACTGCTACCGAACGTACTGGATGCCCTGCCTGGCACCCATGAGAGTCCTACGGAAATCAACATCACCATGGGTTATCCGTTCCGTCTGACGCCTATTGCCATCCGGCTTTTCTCCGCCAGTTCGACCTACCTGAACAACCCGAGCGAGAAACGTGACCTCGAAGGTCTGACCCGTACTCTCACGGAAACGCTGGAAAAGTCGGCAGAGGAATGGGAAGGAAAAGATGTACTGACAAAGGAATCGCTCTATCAAGCCAGTCTGCTGATACGCGAAATGAATACAGCACTCTCACCGATAGAAAAGGAAGGTGAAATCACCCCAACGATGCTCCATCGATTCTTCAACCAACTGCTGAACAGCGTGGCGATCCCCTTCCACGGCGAGCCGGCAAAGGGAATACAAATCATGGGAGTGCTGGAAACGCGCAACCTCGACTTCAAGGAACTATTACTGCTATCGTGTAACGAAGGGAACATGCCGAAAGGAGTTTCGGACAGTTCCTTCATCCCCTATGACATCCGAAAGGCCTATTCACTAACCACCGTGGACAACAAAGTCGCCATCTATGCTTATTACTTCTACTCCCTGCTACAACGAGCCGATGACATCACCATCTGTTACAACACAGCAACAGAAGGCATATCGACGGGAGAAATGTCAAGATTCATGCGACAAATGATGGTCGAGATGCCAGGGGTCCATATTCAGATGGACTCTCTCTCCTACGGACACGAAAGTGAAAAGAAAACGGATCAGACATCCCATCCGACAGGAGACATCCAGAAGACACCGAAAATGATTGAATACCTGCTGAAAAACCGTACGGAAGAGGGCAGCGAAAATGGGCTAAGCGCACAAGAAAAAGCCTTTTTCAGTCCTTCGGCCCTGAACCTATACATTGATTGTCCGGCACGATTCTACTTCCGCTACATCGCACACCTTGAGGAGCCAGAGGATGAAAATAGCCTGCAGGACATAGACGGCGCCCTTTTCGGAACATTGTTTCATGATGCCTGTGAATACCTGTATACTGATCTAAACAGCATGGGGGTGGATCTACACCAATTGGAAGAAGAAAAGAAACGAACCCTAATGGAAAGCAAAGCGGACAAGGCACTGTCGTGTTCGCTACAGAAGAACCTTCTGAAAAAACTGGAGCCAGACACAGGGGTGCAGGCCAGATCCGTTCCTCTGAGTACCGGTTCGCAGATCATCTGTCGAGAGGTGCTGACGCACCTGCTACATCGCCTTATCAAAATCGACGCAAGCATCCAGAGCCTGCAGATCATAGCCATGGAGAAAGACGTAAGCATGCCTCTGAAAATCCATGTAGAAGGAAAGGAATACACCACTTCGGTCGGTGGGCGCATAGACCGAATAGACACGACTGACGGAGGGAAGAGTCTACGAGTGGTAGATTACAAAACAGGAAAGGAGAAACACAAAGGTCCGAAGATAACCGATCCTACCAAACAACTGACGGACGGGACATTCAAGGGAGACCAAAGGGCCTATTGGTTCCAAACCTTTCTCTACAGCCATATCGTACGGAACGACCAAAACTTGAATCCATCGGGAGTTGCCGTCCGTCCTGCCCTACTCTATATTCTAAGTCCGAAGGCATCCAATCCGAAAACATACAATCCGGTTCTCGAGACGGCAAGCGGACCCATTACAGACATCAACGACGTGACGAACGGATTCATAGAAAAAGTTCATCAACTCGTGAGCGAAATATTCGACATCAATCATCCGTTCACACGGACAGAAAATGCCAAGAACTGTTCTTACTGTCCATTTGGTCCGATGTGCAGAAAATATCAGAACGAGTCTGAGGAAGAGGAATCGGAAGAATAGGACTCCCACTGTGAGATAAGGAGATTGTAGATCGGATTGTGTCGGAGGACCTCCGGATTACCAATAACGAAAAGTTGTTTTCTGGCACGAGTCAAAGCCACATTGAGTTTGCGGTCCACCGAGACTCCATCGTCGTCCGTGAAAGTACTTTCGGTAAGGAAATCCAATTGTTCCGGATGCTGAACCGTCGTGCTGTAGATGATAACGTCACGCTCGCTACCCTGAAAGCGTTCGACGGTGTCAATGGTGACCGAGAGCAGAGGCGCATAGTTCACCCCTCCTGATAGCCGTTCTATCTGACGACGTACAGCAGTAATCTGGCTACGGTAAGGGACGATGATACCAAGCGATTGGCGAACATCGAATGGTATCCCGCCTTTGACATAAAGACGGAAGATGACACCAGCAAGACGGGCAGCGAGACGCGCCTCGTCCAAATTCTGATTCTGAAAGGCATCGGAGTCGTCATTGCGAAAAGCGGGCACGCAAGGAAGAAACAACGTGCGATGTGTGGCTACCATACGTTCCAATTCGTCAGCATCATCAGCAGGCGAAAGAGAAAGCGCCTCTACCTGATGAGGAAGTCCGACAGGGAGCAGGGTGGCACCGTAAAACGTCCGATTGGCAAAATCCGCCACATCAGGGTGCATGCGTCCCTGTCTAGAAAACACATGGACGACATCCAACTGGTCGCGGCAGTTGCGCAACAAACGTCCGAAAAGCGATTCGCGACAATCGCGAATTCCTCTCTCGATCAACAACTTTTCACGCACAACAGATTCGTCACGAGGCTGGAGGACTACGGCAGGCAACTGCTTCTCGTCACCGATGAGTACAAACCGCCCAATGGCATTGGGTTGAGAGGAAGGACCCGGAGACTGGCAACGGGCTGAAAGGAGCGAAATCAAGTAAGGCTCCAAAATTTGAGAGGCCTCGTCCACGATGGCCAAAGAAAATGAACGAAGACGAAATATGCGCTGGTTTACATTAAGAGAAGCAACTGTAGAGACGAAAACCCGAACGCGCATCAGTTCCTCCCTTATGGCAGACACATTATCCTTATCCTTCATTCTACGGTTCAAGAGATGATCAAGATACGCTTCGTCAGTTGTCCATCCGTTACCAATCCGTATGAAATCAATATCCTCTTTGAGCAGTTTGCTGCAAATCTCATCCACAGCCCGGTTGGTGTAGGAAAGCAACAATACAGCATTCGACGAATCCGAGAGGAGTTCCTCCTTCAAGATATTGATCAGTCCAAAAGAAGTCTTGCCAGTACCTGGCGGACCGACCAGAAGAAAGAAATCACGAGCCTGTTTCGCTTTCAAAACGAGGGGATTGAAAGCGCCATAGTCAGAAGAAAGACGCAACTGGCGATCAACGCGAGGGGGGCGTTTGCCCAACAGCAACAAACGTCGCTGAGAATCAGCTAATAAAAGCGCATGAAGTCCCCGATAGAGAGCGCCGAAAGAAGCTCCCATAAAATCATGTTCGAGAGCCCAATGTTTCGATGTGGAACGGGAGACAGCAAAAACCTTTTCGTTGCGCTGCGGACTGCGAAGGCGAACCGAGACGAATGCCCGCGTTATTTCTACCAGCGTAGCACGGTGTTCTATGGTCCTTCGGACATCGGGCACTCCATTATTGGGGTAGTGAAAGAGCGCTACTGTATCGCCAACCCTGAAATTCGGAAAGACATCCGATTCCCCCTGAGGACGCAGTAGCGTAACCACCTCGACGTCTCCCCGTTCGTTTTTAGTAAGCCGCTGTATGGTCAATCCATCTAAAAGGTCGCCGGATCTTCGTTTCTCATCCGGAGACAGATTCCACATACCAGAAAGACCGAACTCCTTTCCAGGATAAGTTCGCAACCAACGGGCATCGGGACGACGACGATTCAGTACGGATGGGCCCACCTTTTGCAGAACCTGCTCACGTTCAAGAAAAGCAAAGAAACGATAGAAATATGAGAGAGAGAGTTCGTCTGCATTCTGAATCGGCTGGATAATCGCCTGTAACTTAGGACGGATATAAGGCTCCCAAAGATGGGGGTGACACCCTTTGCTATTTAGTTCTTCCACCCGAAGTCCGCCAAGTTGTTGACGCACCCCCTCATAATCCGTCATATTCAGTTCATCCCTGACGATATCGTTACGAATCCGAAGGGCACGTTTCAGAAGGGATGGAGACTCAGCCTCTCGTAACAGACCATCAGGATACTTTGAATAGAGAAGATAGGCTGCAACCTGAGAGGATTCGATGTGAAAATTGTATTTCAATACAGCCAAATAGAGCAACATCTGCACATAATGAGCAATCCGATGGCCCTGGTCCATGCTCCATTTGCCCGACTTCTGTTCGACCAGCAGGAGACCATCGCTCTGAAGGAGGTCAATACGTCCCTGCAAGCCAAGTGCCTCGCAGACGAACGAAGGTTCGACCAGCGCTTTGTCTCTATTGACGGAAGACATCATGTTGCGCAGGTTGATTTGCTGGCGCCGAGCCTCATCGTGCCACTGGCGGGAAAAATCACTACAGGTTGCCAATGGAAGTGCATTGCTTCGAAAAAAACGTTGTACACTATCGCGATAGTCGGAAGAGGAATTGCCACGATCATAGATTGCCTCATCCAGCAACTGAGAAGCAAAAGAACCTAAAAGTATTGCCGGAGAATCGTCCGAAGGTTCAAACCGTGAGAGCAAAGATACCACAGAATCATCCGCATACGATCCAAAACAACGAGCGACGGCAGTGACATCAACCAAATAATCTGGTTCATAGACCAAAAAACAGTCCTCCAAATCACCAAACGCATTCACATGCGGTTGCAGCACATTGAAACGAGTTCCCTCCGGTGCCGAGCCTTTCGCACGGTAACGCTGCACATCCGGTTCTTCCCCCGTACGCGCAACCCTAGACAGCGTCATGACACCATCCTGCGATGCGACAACGACCATTCTCCAGTAACCGTCCTTCATCGTTCCTCCCTTCCAGCTATTCTTTGTTCCCGCTGCAAATCCTGACGAGATTTGGAAAGTGTAACGGCATAAACTCCGACAAATACAAGAACAACAGCCAACACCTTTGTCAGCGTCAGCACCCCCATTCCCATGACAATCGCCAGAACCGAGGCTACAATGGGCTGCGTATAGTTATACATACTGACCACAGTAGGCCTGAGCATTCGCTGACCTGCCACGTAACAGAGGTAGGCAAGAAACGATCCAAAGAATACTACATACGTCACCTCCAGAACAGCTTCGATAGGAAGAGATTGGAGATTCAAAGCATAGAAGTCAGATAACGTAATGGGAATACAACACAACGATGCACAAGTAAAAATCCACTTATTAATGGTAAGTGATGAATATTTCCGGGTCAGGTTCTGAAATCCGGCAAGATAGCATGCAAAAGAGAACTGCGCGAGCATACAGAGGACATCCCCTAACCAAGATCCATTGTTCACTGAGTGAAACGCATCGACATTGGAGAGTATCAAGATCAGGGCTCCAGCAGCCCCCAATACGATACCCAAAACCTTCGGACCGGAAATGGGTTCGTGCAGGAGAATGGCAGCCAATACCATAGTAAAGACTGGCAACAGGGTGGTGATAACAGAGGCGTCAATGGGGGTAGTCAAAGAGAGCCCAGTCAGGAAGAGTCCCTGATTAAATACAAAGGCAAAGAGTGAAGCAAGAAACAGGCGAGGGAAATCGTGCAGAGCAACGCGTTCGGAATGTCCCACACATAAAGAGACAAGCCAAAAAAGCAGAGCCCCACCCACCAAGCGCAAAGTCGTCAGCATGAAAGGAGAAATAACCGTCATAGCAACTTTTGCAACAGGAGCCATGATTCCCCACATGACCGAAGCCGCCAAAATCGAAGCATGTCCTCTGAGAGAAGTATCCGCCATCGTGTACATGTAAAAAACGCCAGACAAAGATACGTTCATTTTTTCACTATCTTTGCAACTCCAAATTTTCAGATTCAAATTAAAACATGACGCTGCAAGAAGAAATAGAGCGCAGAAGGACATTTGCCATTATATCCCACCCCGATGCCGGAAAAACGACACTGACCGAAAAATTACTGTTATTCGGAGGGGCCATACATGTTGCAGGAGCAGTAAAGTCAAATAAAATCAAGAAGACGGCAACGTCGGACTGGATGGAGATCGAAAAGCAACGAGGAATCTCGGTAGCAACCTCTGTCATGGGATTCGAATATGAACACTTTAAGATTAACATATTAGACACGCCAGGACACGAGGACTTTGCTGAAGACACGTTCCGCACTCTGACTGCAGTGGACAGTGTCATTATAGTCGTTGACATCGCAAAGGGAGTAGAGAAACAGACACGCCGTCTGATGGAGGTATGCCGGATGCGGAATACTCCTGTCATGATATTTGTAAATAAAACGGATCGTAACGGAAAGAACCCTTTTGACCTACTTGACGAATTGGAGGAAGAATTGAAAATCAAGGTACGTCCGTTAACGTGGCCTATCAATCAAGGCGAAAAATTCAAGGGTGTCTATAACATCCATAAAGAAAGCCTATCGTTATATCGTCCTTCCAAACAGACAGTAACTGAATCGATAGAAATTGACATTGATTCGAAGGAACTGGACGAACACGTAGGAGAAGATGATGCCAAACAACTGCGAGAAGATCTGGAGCTGATTAACGGTGTTTATGACACATTCGACAAAGCAGACTATCTAAGTGGAGAACTGGCACCTGTCTTTTTCGGTTCGGCTCTGAACAATTTCGGCGTGAAAGAATTACTAGACTGCTTTATTGAGATTGCACCTTGTCCTCGTGCAGTTCTATCGGAGGAGCGCGAGGTAAGACCCGAGGAACCTTCATTCTCTGGCTTTGTCTTTAAGATACATGCAAACATGGATCCCAATCATCGCTCCTGCATTGCATTTGTAAAGATTTGTTCTGGAAAATTTGAACGAAATACAAACTATCAACATATACGTTCTGGAAGACAGATGAAATTTTCCTCACCAACAGCTTTTATGGCACAGAAAAAAGAGGTGGTGGACGAAGCCTATGCCGGCGACATCGTTGGATTGCCAGACAGCGGAGGGACGTTCAAGATAGGTGACACGCTGACATCAGGTGAGAACTTGCATTTCAAGGGTCTTCCCTCTTTTTCGCCTGAATTGTTCAAGTATATCGACAATGCTGATCCGATGAAAGCAAAACAATTGGAAAAAGGTGTCCGACAATTGATGGATGAAGGTGTTGCACAACTTTTCGTAAACCAGTTCAATGGACGCAAAATAATCGGCACGGTTGGGCAGCTTCAGTTTGAAGTAATCCAATACCGTTTGGAACATGAGTACAATGCCCTTTGCCGATGGGAACCTGTTTCTCTGTACAAGGCATGCTGGGTTGAAAGTGACGATGCTGTTGAGTTGGAGAACTTCAAACGTCGCAAAATGCAATACATGGCGAAAGACACTTCTGATCGAGATGTATTCCTTGCCGATTCGGGTTACATGCTACAGATGGCCAGACAGGACTTTCCCAAAATTCGTTTCCATTTCTCCTCCGAATTCTAAAACCATAAAAAATGACTCAGACAGGAATAAGACTGACACAGACGTACATTGTACAAGAAAAAGACACCGCGGCTTTTCTCGGTTCGGGTAATCTCCCAGTCTATGCCACACCCGCTCTGGCGGCACTGATGGAGAACACAGCCATGAAAGTTGTCGCACATCAGCTTGAAAACGGAAGTGACACTGTGGGAATCTCAATACACATAGAACACATTAAAGCCTCAAAAGTAGGAGAACAAATCACCTGTACGGCTCTCCTAACACAAATAGACGGAAGAAAACTGACATTCGACATTGAAGCAAAGAATGCCAAAGGAGAAATCATAGGAACGGCAAAGCACAACCGATTCATTATTTCCCCTGAAAAATTTATGAATAAGTTATCATGACAGCTCTTTCTCTTAAGAAGAAATAACCTTGATAAGGAAAAGCTAAAAACAAAACCGGGCTACTAAAATAGCTCGGTTTTGTTTTTTTTAGACGATAACCATTCTCTTATAGAACAAACTGTTATACCATGAATGGCAGGCACCCTCGTCTTATTCAATCTTCAGTCTTGTGGACATAAATCTCAAACGGAGTACCATCGATATAAAACTTCAGATTACCATTCTCCAGCTCATCGTACCATAGACGCATCAAATCGTGTTTCCGATTGCTCCATTTAGTTATGATAATCACATCTTTCTGCTCATTGTAGTACCAATATCCGTCTCCGATATTAAACCGAGAAAGGAATAGTTTGAAACGGGCATGGTGATCCGCAGAAAAGACAACCGTACTTTTCTTAAGTTTGTCTATCTGCTTTCCTTCGTAATTATTCAAGCGTGTGTTCTTGTTTTCACTGACAGAATCAACTACCCATGTTCCTATGATTTTCGTTTCTATCTGAGCAGACAGGGAGAACGAGAGAGAAAGAAACAGAGAGAAAAAAACAATTATCCTGCACTTCATTTATAAATAAGATTAAAGGTTATGTTATACATGAATTACTTACTCATTGTAACAAGAAATTCCTCGTTGCTACTTGTCCGTTCCATTTGCTTCTTCACAAATTCCATTGCCTCGATAGAAGTCATATCGGAAAGATAGGTACGCAGAGCCCACATCTTGCTCATAGTCGGCTGGTCAAGTAGCAAATCATCGCGTCGGGTACTGCTGGCTGTTATATCTACGGCTGGGAAGATACGTTTATTAGCAAGGCGTCGATCCAACTGCAGTTCCATATTACCCGTTCCCTTGAATTCCTCAAAAATCACATCATCCATTTTTGATCCCGTTTCGGTCAATGCCGTGGCAATAATGGTAAGAGAGCCACCATTCTCGATATTACGTGCAGCACCGAAGAATCGCTTCGGTTTTTGAAGTGCATTAGCCTCAACACCTCCTGACAGGACCTTGCCAGAAGCAGGAGATACCGTGTTGTATGCTCTGGCAAGACGCGTGATAGAATCCAAGAGAATCACCACATCATGACCACATTCGACAAGACGTTTAGCCTTTTCGTGTACCATATTTGCCACCTTAACATGTTTCTCCGCGGGTTCATCGAACGTAGAGGCAACCACTTCGGCTTTGACGCTTCGTTGCATATCTGTCACTTCTTCTGGCCGTTCATCAACGAGCAGTACAATCATATACACCTCTGGGTGATTGGCTGCAATAGCATTAGCAATATCTTTCAGAAGCATTGTCTTACCCGTTTTCGGTTGAGCTACTATTAATCCACGTTGTCCCTTTCCAATCGGAGAGAATAAATCCACCACACGAACTGAAAGATTCTGCTGTCCTGCCGTCAGGTTGAATTTCTCATTCGGAAATACGGGAGTCAAATGCTCAAAATCGACACGGTCTCTAACAAATTCCGGTTGTCTTCCATTGATTTCGAGGATACGTCCCAAAGGAAAGTATTTTTCACCTTCTTTAGGAGGGCGAATGTTACATCTAACCGTATCCCCTACTTTGAGACCATAATTTCTAATCTGGCTTCCTGAAACATAAATATCATCGGGAGAACTAAAGTAATTATAGTCCGGACTACGTAAAAAACCATATCCATCAGGCATAATTTCAAGAACTCCTGTTGCTTCCAGGATATTGTCAAACTCATAGAATGGTTCTGTTCGTTTTACGACTGAACGACGATATTCAGGATCAAACCCCATATCATCGTCATCAAAAGAGGAAGATGCTGTCTCCTTCTCAGCCGGAATCGGTTGACGCACAGGTTCCTGTACTCTACTGGAACGAGTTGAAGATGTCGCATAACGCGATCCTGTATTCCTTGATGTCATATCACGTCTAACTTGATTCTGCCGGTCGGTGTTTCGAGTCCGGTTTCCAACAGAATTCCTACCAGGAAGAGGGCGTGTACGAACAATGGCAGGACTTTCCCCTTGCTTTTGCGTCTGAGAATCCTCTTTCTGTTCTTCTGTTTGGTGATCTTCCTGCTTTAGATTCTGAGATGGAACGTCTGTATTTTCAGATTCGACCTTGACAACTTTCTTTCTACGTCCCTTTTTTTTCTGTCCTTCAATCTCTCCATCAGAAACATCCTTCTGTGTTGTTTTTTCAGATTCCTGTTGTTCCTCCGTCAAACTACCTTCCTGTTCGTTTTGCTCTGCCTGAATCTCTGACTTTTTTCTTCTACCACGCTTTCGCACTGGAGTACTTGGAGTTTCCGCATCCGTAGTCAATACCTGATTGATTGCTTGTTGATCTAAGATCTTATAAATCAGATCCTCTTTCTCATAAGAGTTTCCTGATACTCCAAGATTTTCCGCAATCATTCGTAATTCGGGCAAGGTTTTTTCACTCAACTCAATAATGTTATACATATAATATCTTTTAATCTTTGTGATTCGGTTTAAATAATTTCTGCTATTCAGAGATATGTATACAGCTTCTATTCTGGAGACACTAGCCCACTTTAATGGCATAGAAAGACATAGCAAAGTCTGTCAGTTAAGTTATAAAGTTTCAGAAAAAGAAGAGAAACAAGGACTGTATCCGACTATCAAAACAAATCCCAAACAATCCTTAATATTAAAAGAGAGGAAAGCATTATAGAATGAATTACCCTTTCGCTTCTGTCATTCTTGAATGCTCTGCAAAGATACATATATTTCAAAATGAGGTATCCTTTTTTTCAAATATTTTCAAAATATGTTTTGTATTTTCTCTTACTCGATAACGTTCATCACTACGCAGTCCTACGACCCATATGATATCGTCACCGCTTAACATTACCAATTGTTGTTCTTTCTCAAAGAGGCTTCGTTTCGCATCGACCATCATATCGCTAACTTTCTTTTTTTTCCCGTTCATTCCAAATGGGCAGAACATATCGCCACATTGCCAACGACGAAGTGTCAATGGAAATTCCAACGTGTCACGATCAAAATAGGCCACCTTTGGATTACGCTCCATCGGATTAGGTAAACTATTTAGTTCTTCAATCTCAAACTTTCCTGCCTCTTCTCCATGCAGGATATCTGGTATCGAAGATAGAACATGTTCATCCTTCGGTGCTGTATCTATCAGCACAAAATTCCTATCCACAATGAGTTGTATAGAGCGATTCACCTGTGGAACTTGTTTTGTAGAGGGGGGCATATGAGTGGTCACCTCACTCCTATCCTGTTCCAGTGATTTTGTATGGAACCGACGACCACTTTGTTTTTGTCTAAGAGCTCGGATAATATCAGTACATTGAGAAAAAGAGAATCCCCATTCACCAATCCACTCGAATAGAAGAGTCTCACAAGACGATGCTGCAAGAAGGCGTGTCCCATCGATCCGGACAGTTGAGTCCATGACGGAGAGGCATTGGTCTCTGAGTTGTTGAATATGAGCATCGTAAATTTTCTCTGCTGCACGGAAATGGAGGATATCCTTTGCCAAGGAATTTCTGGCAGCCGGATTGATTTCCTCCAACATGGGAATGACTTTATTGCGAAAGCGATTACGAATATAGTCATTCTCAAGATTGGTAGAATCGACCAAAAAAGAGATACGTTTCTCGGTAAGATATTGTTCTATCTCGGAACGAAAGACACAGAGAAATGGTCGGATAATGCGGCCTTGTCTTGGTTTTATTCCAGTCAAGCCACGTATTCCAGTACCTCGGACAAGATTGATGAGAAGTGTTTCTATCGAATCGTCCAAATGATGAGCCACCGCTATCCAATCTGCGCCCTCTTTCTGACGTAACTGTTCAAACCATGCGTAACGTAGTCTGCGTGCTGCCATTTCAATAGAGATACCTTCCGTCTGTGCTATCTGTCGTGTTTGGAATCGTTGGATACGAATCGGAACATTCCACTCGTTAGCCAGATTGCGAACGAAGAGTTCGTCTCGTTCGCTTTCCGTACCGCGCAGACGGAAATTGCAATGAGCAACACATACGTTATACCCCAATTCGACAAGAACATGAAGCAACGCCACGGAATCGGCACCACCACTGACCGCAACGATAACCGATGCAGGAGCGGAAGGAAGTTGCTCTTGTTCGATATAATGTTCTATTTTACTTCGAAACATCATTAAATAATGGAATGCGTTACAAATCCTTCAGTAAAACACCTGTTTCCGTTTTCTCTATTTTCTGATGAATTGCTTGAAGTTGTTGCCATGCTTTTTTGAAATTGTCGCGTTGATGAGTATCGAAAGGTTCAACACCAAACTCATTGATACGCTGGAAGAAAAAACCAATGGAAATAAGATTCACATCCAAAGCAGGAGCATATCTTACAGGTCCAGATGAAACGTTTTTTTCTACGGAGTATATCAAGCCTATTTCGCTCAGTTTATTCAGACTCGTCTGAACAAGGCGAATCGGCATCGCATTGTCCCTTGCTATCGACTCGGCATCTGGCGGTGTCTGCCCCAAAGCAAAACGCTTAGTAATGAGAGTCATTATTCCCAAAAGAGCAAAATCACGATAGCGACGACTGAGATTGCGAAGGTCTGTTTCTGACTTGTAATACTCTGCGTTCTGCGCTGCATAGGAAAGTTCTGCACCTAAAAGAATAATTACCCACGATATTTGCAACCAAAGCAACAGAAGCGGAATTACGGCAAATCCTCCATATACTGCATTATAGGAAGTTAGAAACACCTGTCCCTTAATGTAAAAAAACTGGAAAAGTTGAAAGAAAACACCTGTAAAAAGTCCTGCAAAAAGAGCTGGGAGAAAACGAACGCGTGTATTGGGTACAATAATAAAAAGAGCGGTAAACATTAACCAGTTTATGAGATATGGTAACAATTTCACCATACGAACAAGAACAGGACTTAGAGGTCCGAAAAACTCGTTGGAAAATGTTGAAGAAAGAAATACGGAAAGTCCACCAGAGGCAACCATGAGAATCGGCAGAATAAGCATAAGTGAGAGATAAGAAGTAAACTGTGTCCATAAAGACCTTGTCTTACTTATGCGCCAGATATCGTCAACTACTGATTCGACATTACGGAAGCAGCTAATGACACTCCAAAGCAACATGATGATACCGACACCAACAAAGACCCCACCCTTAGCTCGTTCGAGATAATTGTCAACAAAATGCAAAATGTAATTGATGATACCTTCTTGGCTTGACATTGACTGCGTGAGATGATGAACAATTATCTCCTGCATTCCAAATCCACGTCCGATAGCTAATAAAAGGGCGACTACTGGTACTATAGCAAAAAGAGTGTAATAAGTCAGAGCCGAAGCTTTAACCATGAGCCTATCCTCAGAAAAATGTCTCACTGACAGCATAAGCGTCTGTAGTATACGTGTGAAGATTTTCCACGTCATTGTGTTCTTAGCTGGATTAAAACGCCAGATATCTTCCGTCAAGAACTTTACGATACGTCGGATAAAGTCAGACAATTGAGCAAATAAACCCTTTTTGTTCTTTTTGGTATTCATAGATCTGATTATGAGAATTCAGAATATAAGTTTTTTTCAAAAGTACGAAGTAAAGAATCAAAAAAAAATCTACAGAATAATATATGTATCTCAAAATATCAGCAAAGTCGGGAGAGCATTCGGAAAAGAAAAAAACGCAGTAGACCTATAAGCCGGGTTCTGTGAATGATAAATCATCCGTCTGTCATCCATCTGCCCGATCCTCAAAAGAGAAACAAGCCGGATACTGTTTGAACAGCATCCTTCTGAGCTATCTACCCCCCGGCATCAGGCGAGCAACCCTATTAACGCCGGTATACATGATATTGCAACCCATAACGCATACGGTGATATCCGTTACCGAATATCCCGGTGGGCTCTTACCCCACCTTTTCACCCTTACCTGACATGAGTCAGGCGGTAATTTTCTGTTATGCTTGTCTGCCGTCACCGACAGCTTCCCGTTAGAAAGTATGGAGCTCTGTGTTGCCCGGACTTTCCTCTTTCCATGATTAACATAAAAAGCGACAGACCGGTCTACTGCGTGAGTGCAAAGGTATTAAAAAAAAACATTTTTTTATGAAATTTAGATTTCATACACTATATTTGCAAGCTTATAACTTTTGAGGGTATATTTTAGTAAACAAGAATGAGACAACTCAAGATTACAAAATCCATCACAAACCGTGAGAGTGCTTCCTTAGACAAATATCTACAAGAAATTGGTCGGGAGGATCTGATTACGGTGGAAGAAGAAGTAGAACTTGCACAGCGCATTAAGAAAGGAGACCGAAAGGCACTTGAAAAACTCACCCGAGCAAATTTGCGTTTTGTAGTTTCTGTTGCGAAGCAGTATCAGAATCAGGGGTTATCATTGCCAGACCTTATCAACGAAGGAAATCTAGGATTGATCAAAGCTGCTGAGAAATTTGATGAGACCCGCGGTTTCAAGTTCATTTCATATGCGGTATGGTGGATTCGTCAATCTATTCTTCAGGCATTGGCAGAACAATCGCGTATTGTTCGACTTCCATTGAACCAGGTTGGTTCTCTGAACAAAATTAATAAAGCTTTTTCGAAATTTGAGCAAGCAAATGAACGTCGTCCATCTCCAGAGGAGTTAGCAAAAGAATTGGACATTGACGAGAGCAAAATTGCTGACACGCTTCGTGTATCGGGTCGTCATATCTCTGTAGATGCACCGTTTGTTGAAGGAGAGGACAACTCTCTGATTGACGTATTAGTGAACGAAGACTCTCCGAATGCTGATAAGACACTGATTGATGAATCATTGTCTAAAGAAATAGAACGTTCTTTGGCTACACTGACAGAACGTGAAAGCGAAATCATCAAAATGTTTTTCGGTATCGGATATCAAGAGATGACATTGGAAGAGATTGGAGATAAATTCGGATTGACACGAGAACGAGTTCGCCAGATTAAGGAAAAAGCAATCCGTCGTCTACGCAACAACTCAAAAAGCAAGTTATTAAAAAGTTATTTGGGATAATTTCACACAAAAAGATGCAGAAAAAAGACATGATTTCTCATGTCTTTTTTCTTTTTAGATAACCTATTTGGATGAAGCAAATAAATTTGAACGTTTTCTTCTATTCCTTCGCATTCAAAATGAATGATTTTAGAATAAACTAGAGATTTTTTTCTCCTTCGGAGATGTTTTATTTAAAATAAGAAGTTATCAGGCTTTTGTATTCCTCTGTTTTCATGTAGCGGACGAGAAATGAATCAATATGATGCAACAATAGCGTATCGGAAGGGCGTAATGCCCAAGCTTGTAGCTGGTTGAAAGATATGGCTGTATGAATGTCAAGTTGTGGCATTTGGGATAAATTCTTGCGAGCAATCTCCTCGTCGCAAACGATGTAGTCAATATCGCCATGTGCCACCATGAACATGAGTTGCTCTGTCTCGTAGTGCGGAAGTTGTCGAATAATGATGGTATCTGCTATTTCCTTCGATAGATTACGCAAGCGCATAATATTGGGCGAACCCTCTGGAACATACACCACCTTTCCTGCTAACTGCAACTGATTTCGGATGGGTTTCTTCCCATTGTTAGCCTCTTCTGTTCGTTGAACAAGAACTTGCCGAAAATGAAGAATAGGAATAGTGAATGACACTTTCTCTTTTGTTTCTATTGTCACTGGAAGAGAACGAGCAATCAGATCCACTTTCCCTTCAGCCAATGCATCGAGTGATTTTTGAAGGCTATTCTCTACTATCCATTCCGCGATCCATCCATTCTCTCTACAAAGACGTTCAACCAATTCGTATTGAAATCCCATAACCGTATCAGACGTCAGGAAATAATCAATGGAATTATAATCAGTCACAACTCGCAAGACGGGGGCATTCCATCGTTGTGAATCGTTCTGTTGGTAAAAAAAAAGAAAGATACCTACAATCAGAGATACAACAACACATACAGAAAGCGTACGAATCGTATTTCTGCGAATAAAAGACGTGGACAAAGGAGATTCATCTGCCTTCTTTGTCCGTTGTATTTTCTTACACGACATAGCACCTTTAATCAAAGAAATGCCACGTGAGACCCATTTGGAAACGGCTGTCATAAAGAGGATAATCTGGCATAGAGAAATATTCGTGACTTCCGAACCGCTGATTCAGATGATAGTAGCGGAAGAAGAACCTTGCCGTATAGAGTTTAAACGAAGCATATGCACTCAAGAGAGGATAATTCCCAACCTTTTCCTGTTGTTGCGGACAGAAAGCCATTATTGCCGGAACATATGCAGGAGCATAATATTTAGAGAACCAGTCGCAATCAACGCCTATACGAGTTTGTAAAACGCGGAATAGGTTGAAAGAAGCATACACATTTGCTTTCCAAACGAATTTCGGCAGAGAGACGACAGACTCCATAGATGAATTCTGAAAAACAATAGAGTTATCCAGATGCAAGAACCAAGCTCGAAGAGCAATATCACCACGCATGGATATTATCTGAAAGTCAGAAGAGACCTGTCGCATACCCTCAGAAAGATCATAATAAACCCAATTGGAAACAGTCTCCATCCCACCCCATAGTCGGAGATGAATCCAAGGATGAATCCATGAGGCCATTCCAGTCAAACGGGAACGGAAAACGCGCGAGGGAGAAGAAAGATCCCATCGGAAATGATTAGAGAAATAGTGCTGTTCGAATCGCTGTGGATGTCGTCCAGAAGACAAAGCATTCAACTGAATTGAAACGGAATCCGTTGCAAAATGTAATGCAGAAGACAAACGTCCTTGCAAAAGCCAGTCACCGACATATGGACCAGCCATCCATAGTCTTCCATCGGTATGGAAATTAAGCGCAGAACCCGTGAAACGAGATGCAGAGGCACCGATTATGACATGATGATCCGTACATCGTTCGACAGCATAATCATTACCGCAATAGTTTTGTTCGTATTGATGTTCTGCATAAGCAGTAAGAGAAAAAGGTATCCAATCCGAAAATCCTTCATTCATCTCCAGTCCGACGGTATTAGTAAGGAAAGTCGTTCGGAGTGAATCCCGAGTTGAGATGTCAGAATAAAAGTTATCTGCATAGAACCCATCTTCGATGGATGATTCACGGTATCTATGCTGTGTCTGCATGAATTTTGCCAGATGAAAAAGAGACAGAAGCGGTCTAAAGTCAACATGTATTGAATCCTCTTTTCGCTGAACACCAATAAAATGATATCGGTGGGAATAGTAAGCCCAATGCGTTGTCAAACGATTCTGAGCCTCATTATTTAGGCGAATGGGTACTGTAACAGGATTGCTCACCCGCATATCGGCATTCCGAATATAGTCAGAAGACTGAATACCTCCGTTCTCTTCATTTTCGAATCTCTGATACATAAAAGCCCCATCGGCATCGTAGCGATTCCCATCATACGACAAAAAACCGCCTGCCTTCACCTGTTTTGTTGCCTGATTACTATACATGCCCATCGCTCGCATATACTCCATCAGTCCTCCTATATTCAGTTTGGAATTCACATTCACTGTGAACAATGCGGAAAAATCATCCTCTTTGGTCTGCGATCCTCCGAATGTATGGTAATCCAAAACGGCAAAAGGGGTGCGCGTATTATAAAACAGAAACTCCGCCGGACTGAGGAAATAGGCATCATAGGCGCGAGAAAATAACATTGGTTGATCTTCACTTCGGTCAAACCATATGGCAGACTGCAGAGGAGATCCCCAAGTTCCATTCCAGGAATTCAGAATACTATAACGACTCATAGGAGTCGAGAAAGCATACGAAGCAGATACCGTATCCATAGAATATTGTTGACGTTGCCCCGTGTATTCGGATACAGTCCAAGTACGCAGAGCAACGTCAGAAGCTTTTCTGAAAGAAGAACCGCTAACAGAAGAGCCAATAAAAAAAGGATTGAATAGAACCGCTAACAGAAACAATCGACACATAAGAGCGCAGTTTCTAAAACCACACAAAGATAATGTTTTTAGAAAATTTGTCCATAAAGGTGTATTCATGTCCTTGCTCTCCTATACTATTTTATCCTTCTTCGACCAATAGTAGAGATGGCATGCTCTTTCTGGAGCGAACAACTGATTTGCAACCCGACGGATATCATCCTGCGTCACTTTGCAGTAGACATCAACAGCTTGGTTCATATAATCTGCACCCAATCCAGATAACTCATAATAGCAGAGCTGAGATGCCACCTCCTTATAATCCATCAGCTCATACTCATTTACAACTTGCTGAATATTTCGCACTTTTATCAAATCTTCTTCATCCACTTCCTCTTCTACCAGCTGTTGTATCTGTTCGTCGATTATACTTTCACATTCAGGCATTCCATCCTTATCCATTGGGGAGAATAAAAATGTAAAGTTTCCATCTTCAATTGTTGACGACACATATGCGTCTCCCTTTCTAACCTTTCCGGTCTGGACATATTTGTTTTTGATTCTGGAAGACATACCATTTGCCAAGAGATCCGAGATAACATCACACACCACCCAATCTACTTCCGAACGACGTGGCATACGATACGAACGAGTCAAAACAGAGGCAGGCACATCACGAAGGACTTCCATAGTACGTTTTTGAGTCTGTTCTGGCTCCTTTGGGAGATTCCGTTGCGGAATATCTTTCGGTTCAATATCACCAAACCATTTCTGAACCAATCGGACTATTTCCTGAAATGGGATTGCCCCAACTACCGCAAGAACTGCATTATTAGGTGCATAAAACCTTTGATAGAACTCGAACAATTCCTCTCTCGATGCATTGGCAATATGTTCAATAGACAATCCAATCGTCGGCCATCGGTAGGGATGTTCCTTGTAGAGGAGGCCACGTTTGAGTCCGTTCATATCACCATAGGGCTGTGTAAATTGTCGTAAACGAAACTCTTCCATGACTACTTTCTGCTGCACATCAAAAACATCTTGTGTCAAGGAAAGAGCCTTCATTCTATCGCTTTCAAGCCATAAGGCTGTTTCAATATTCACAACTGGCAACACCTCATAGAAATTAGTCATATCGCTATTTGTCCATGCATTATTGTATCCTCCCGTAGGCTGAAGAGCAAGGTCAAACTCTGGTACGTGTTCTGAACCTCCAAACATCAGGTGTTCCATCAAATGGGCATATCCAGTATGGTCGGGATGCTCGTCCTTCGCTCCAACATTATATGCCAAGTTTACACAAACCATTGGTGTATGAGGATTTTCATTATGCAGAAGAAGCATCCCATTTGAAAATCTGTGACGATGAATTTCTATCATCTTTTTTATTATTATGGATTTTCAATCAGACTCTTTTCAACGATATCTCTATCGTATTGAGTGACAAAGGTACGAAAAGAGAACGAACTATGCTGGGCTTAGAAAAAGTCTGTAGGAGACGCTGACAAATGACTTTTCTCGATTTATTATGTATCTTTGTTCATAATTCATTAGGCAAATAATAACAAAAAATGAAAAACGACATCATTTATATCGGAGCTTCCGATTCCAGTTCCTTCCTGTTTGAAAATCAATATCCAGTACCAAATGGAATGGCCTATAACTCCTACTTGATTCCAGATGATAAAATCGCTGTAATTGATACAGTTGACCAACGGGTAAGTAAAATTTGGCAGAAAAAACTAGATCAACAATTAAATGGAAAGAAACCTTCATATTTAGTCATCCAACATCTTGAGCCAGACCATTCTGCCAACATTGAATGGTTCGTCAACAAATATCCTGAAACGACACTGGTTTGTTCTATCAAAGCAGCTAGTATGCTTCAACAGTTTTACCCATCCGTCACATCAAATATTCAAGGTGTTAAAGAAGGAGACACTCTGAATCTCGGCAAGCACACGCTGACATTCTACATGGCACCTATGGTACATTGGCCAGAAGTAATGGTCTGCTACGAATCTACTACAAAATCTCTTTTCTCTGCAGATGCTTTCGGTGAATTTGGTGCTGTTACTGACGAAGGATTTGATGATGACGATTGGACACCAGGAGCTCGTCGTTACTACTATAACATTTGTGGAAAATATGGCAATCCTGTCCAGACTCTATTGAAAAAAGCCTCTTCCTTGGATATTGAAACCATCTTTCCTCTTCACGGCCCCATTCACAAAGACGATGTTGCTTTGTGTATCGAAAAATATTTAAAATGGAGCTCCTACACTCCTGAAAATGAATCTATTTTCATTGCATATGCCTCCATACACGGAAATACAGAAACTGTTGTCCGACACTTTTCTGAAATGTTTAAAACAAAAGGGTTAAAAGTTGATTTAATGGACTTGTCCCATACAGACGTTTCCTATGCAGTTGCCGAAGCCTTTGACCATCAAATTTCCATTCTTGCCTCCTCTTCCTATGATGCCGGACTATTCCCTCCGATGGAGAACCTCCTGCATCATCTTCAGTCAAAAGCGTTTAACAACAGGACCATTGGATTGATTGAAAATGGATCTTGGGCACCCAGCGCAGGACGCGTTATGAAGGAGGAACTCGGAAAAATGAAGAACATAACAATTCTAGAACCAATGGTTACTATCAAGTCAACGCTCAACGATACTAGTGAAAAACAGCTGAACGAATTGTTCTACGCAATTTGTAACTCATTGTAATCCAAATATAAGTTTTCTCTAAAAATCAGACTGGACACAATTATTGTGTCCAGTCTGATTTTTAGAACTTTGCTCTCCAATCACATCCATTCTTCCATTCCGAACAACCATAGGCGAAATGTCCTTTCAGTATTTTCCCTTTTCCACATTTGGGACAAGTCTGTCCAATCCAGTTATCATCAATCTTCATCTTCTTCTTGGACTTCTCCTTTTGGGGGTCACTTTTTTTTCTCTTACGACTAGATAAAGAGGACTCTTCTTTCTTTTCTAGCCTATTCTGTTCTTCTATTGTCAATATTCGATACGATGTGTTTCGTCCATTAACAACAACCTGTTGTACCATCTGCTTGAGATCATTCAAGAATTGTGTAGCTGAATAGGTTCCTCTTTCTATTTCACGCAACTTTTTTTCCCATTGACCAGTCAGTTCAGGAGATTTAAGCAAGTCATCCTGAATTGTTTCTATTAAATCGATGCCCATCTGAGTAGCAGAAATACTCTTCCGCTCCTTACGTATATAACGTCTTCTATACAAAGTCTCTATAATAGCTGCTCGAGTTGACGGCCGTCCTATTCCATTTTCCTTCATCACCTCACGCAATTCCTCTTTCTTAATTGATTTTCCTGCCGTTTCCATTGCGCGCAGAAGAGTTGCTTCGGTATAAGGCTTAGGAGGTGTCGTCATCCGTTCAACCAGTTCTGGAGCATGCGGGCCACGCTCTCCTTTTTCAAAATTAGGTAATACCTTTTCCTCATATCTCTCTGTATCTGTTTCTAAAGCAGTATCTGACTCATAAACTGCACGCCATCCTGAAGAAAGAATCTGCTTTCCTGTCGCCTTAAACTCGACATCTGATATAGATGCCAATACCGTAGTTGTCGATATCTTACAATCCGGATAGAAGGCTGCAATGAAACGGCGTGCCACGAGATCATATATTTTTCGTTCGTTTTCAGTCAAAGTGGAATTCTCCACACCTGTTGGAATAATGGCATGATGGTCAGTCACTTTCGAATTATCGAATACTTTTTTACTCTTAGGAAGTTTTTTTCCTTTCAGAGGGTCCATAAACGGATGATAGTTTCGCATTCCGTTCATAATGGTAGGCACCTTCGGATAGATATCATCTGATAAATAAGTTGTATCAACACGAGGATAGGTTGTCACCTTCTTCTCATATAGCGACTGAATCAATCGGAGCGTTTCCTCTGCCGAGAAGCCGAACTTCTTATTGCAATCTACCTGCAAACCCGTTAAATCATAGAGTCGAGGAGATGATTCAAATCCTTTCTTTATTGATATATCCGTCACAACCAATTCTTCGCCTATTATTTTTTTCAGAAAATCCTCTCCTTCTTCTTTTTGAGAGAAACGTCCTCTTATTGCAGAAAAGGTAGTATCCCTATATTGGGTCTTCAGTTCCCAAAAAGGTTCTGGCTTGAAATTCTTTATCTCAAGTTGTCTCTTCACAATCATTGCCAATGTCGGAGTCTGAACCCTACCTATTGAAAGTACACTTTTATTTTGACCGAACCGCAATGTATATAAACGAGTTGCATTGATACCTAACAGCCAATCTCCAATTGCCCGACATAATCCTGCCTCATAAAGATGTTGAAATTCTGTCTGTGGTTTTAAATGCTCGAAACCATTTCGTATTGCTTCTTCTGTCAAAGAGGATATCCATAATCGTTGAACAGGGCATTTTACACCAGCCTTTTGCATAACCCAACGTTGGATCAGTTCTCCCTCCTGCCCCGCATCACCACAGTTAACGATACCATCCGCATGACGATAGAGCTGTTCAATGATTCGAAACTGTTTCTCTATTCCCCTATCATTTTTCAATTTAATCCCGAAGCGTTCCGGTATCATCGGAAGAACTCCTTCTGACCAACGTTTCCATTCAGTTTTATATTCATGTGGTTCTTTCAGTTCACACAAATGTCCAAACGTCCATGTAACTTGATATCCGTTTCCTTCATAATAGCCTTCTTTGCGTTGTGTTGCACCGATTATCCGCGCAATATCCTGTGCGACACTTGGCTTTTCAGCGATACATACAATCATCTTCTTTATGCTGAATTATTCACTCCTTTCTTCTCTCATCCGTCTGACAATACTGGCGACGATATTTCAAGCCTCGTCTATCCCCCAATAATTCCACCTGCATAAAATCTCTGCATGCAGCATCTTTCTCTCCCAGTTTTTCTAAGACTTTACCTCGATTCAGCAGGGCATTGACGTAATTGGGATGTATTTTTAATGCGTGGTTCAAATCTTTCAACGAAGTGTTGTAATTACCCAAGTCATAATGCAGTGCGCCACGAGCATTTAATGCACGGAGGTTTGCCGTGTCAAGTGCAAGAGCCAAGTCCAAATCCAATACAGCTTCTCGTAATTCTCCCTTTATCTGTTTTACCAATGCTCTTTCTATATATGCTGGGACAAAGTTCGGATTCAAGGCAAGTGCATCTGAATAGTCTTTTATTGCATCTGACCATTGTCCATATTCTTGATGGAATTTTCCTTTTTTGATAAACTCTTCAGGTGTATTCTGCCCCAATCCTGAAACAAAAGGAAAAACTGCAAAAAACAGAAATATTCGTATTCTAATCTGTTCATTCCAATTAAATAAAGTACTCTTCCTTCCCAAAGTCTTTGCTATCTTCCTTATTATCGACATAATCAATGTATATTATTTCGTAGATGGACAAGTTTGACGAACAAAGCGGCGATCCTTCGTATTGTATTTATACCCTAACTCCAAAGCCTTGTTCCAATCCCTACACGCATTCATCTTATCCTTTATCATATAATAGGCATTGCCACGGTTGACATATGCCAAAGCCATCTCTGGCTCCACGTGTATAGCTCGATTGTAGTCTCCAATAGACAATCGGTATTCTTTTTGAGCATACAGCACATTGCCACGGTTTACATAATACTCTGCATCATACGGATCCGCATTTATCGCCGCAGAATAATCGGCAATTGCTTCTTTCATATTTCCTTCCTTGCTCTGAATCTGAGCCCTATTATAATAAGCCTCTGCATAGAGGGTGTCACACTCTATGGCCTTTGAGAAATCACATTTCGCTTGTTTCAGATTATGTTGAAAATAATTAGACACGCCTCTGTGATAATAGGCAGGAGCAAAGAGAGAATCCAGTTCTATTGCTTTTGTAAAATCTGTGATAGCAAGACTATCACTGCCTAAATCTGCATATGCGAGTCCACGTGTCAAATAAGCATCTGTATATGCCGAGTCCAATCGAATTGCCTGTGAAAGATCTTCGATTGCTTTTTTTGTCTCGTTTCGTAACAGATAAGCATAGGCACGATTATAATATCCTTCCGCATTGGATGAATCCATATCAATAGCTTTATTGATCAAACTTATTGCCTTATCCAAATCTCCCTTGCTACCTTTTTTCAATGCTTTCATCATCACACGATCATATCTTTTCGCCACCGTCTCTCGTATCATGTTTTCAATTCCTAATGTCGTCGTATCTTCTGTTTCCACATTTGCCTCATATGATAAAGCATAAGAACATAAAGACACTATTCCCATCACCAATAATACAATGATTCTATACATAAATGTATGATTATATGCAGACATGACAAATGTAGTTATTTTTTCAATTATCACGTAGCGCCATGAATACAGCCACAGCTATGAGAAAGACGGCATACAACATCTTGAAATATTTCGAAGGCAAACCAACTGCTATTTTCGAACCGAACAAAGCTCCTATCAGAATACCAACAGCCATTAGGACAGCAGGGACAATTTGTAGATATCCTCCCTCGTAATAGACCAAAACACTTGGAAGTCCAACCGGAAGTTGCAATGCGGCAAGAGATGTTGCGGCTGCAACCTTGGGGTCGTATCGGAATAATTTTACAAGAACTGGAACAATGACAACACCACCGCCTTTACCGAACAGACCTGCTATAATTCCAGCTCCTACTCCAAGTAGCAGAAGATGCCAAAATGGTTGGAGTTCTTTCTCTCTATTTTCTTCCTTCTTCTTTTGACGTAACAGAAGATTTGGAACTCCCAGGTATTCCATTGCAACATAAAACAAAAAAGCAGCATAGAGTTTGGATAGCAGATGGACATTTACGTTCATGGCCAATTCCGCTCCGCCAAACGAGCCGACGAACAAGCCACAAGCAATCCAAAGACTATTACGCAGGCTAACCATACCCGCTTTCCAATAAACCCAAACGCCGAATATTCCAACGGGTAATAACATAGCAGCAAGAGATGCAGCATTCGCCTGTAACAGAGGCCATCCAAACACGGCAACAAGCATAGGAACCATCACGATACCGCCTCCTATTCCAAATAATCCGGAGAGAATTCCTGCCAGCAAACCGACACAAACACTAATAAGATATTGCCAATCCATCTAATTATACTAATACTTTTAATAAAAAAAATCGGTCAACACTTACGCGGTGACCGATTCGTGACTCGCATAGGATTCAAACCTATAACCTCTTGATCCGTAGTCAAGTACTCTATTCAGTTGAGCTAGCGAGCCGTACTTTTCATTTCCAAAAGCGGTGCAAAAATAGCATTTATTTTTTTTTCTGCAAAGACTTTTCTTTCTTTTTAAATCATACAAGGGAAAAAAAATATTATCTCTTGCTTTTATCCTAATTTTTCTGATCTATTCGTTCATATTCCTGCGCAATATTCCAGACATGTCCCTGATAGAACTCCCCTGTGGTTTCCTGCAAAGCTTCTTCTGCCTTGCGGTAAATATTTCGTTGGTTATTTGTTTCTCTTTCTCGTACTTCTCGCAAGACCTCCTGAAGTCCAGCTGTATCATTTCTGTATTGATACCGAAGTTTCATGACTGGCAAGGTCTGGTTAATCAGTACTTCGCATTCAGATTTTGTCAATGTATCATCTTCACAGGCATTCAAAGCTGTTAACGAAAAGCGTTCACGTATCTTTAAAATCTTACTTGCATCGTTTTCCGATCCGCAGGAAGAAAGGACGAAAGAAAAAGAAACACAACCCATCACAAGCAGTTTCTTCATAAATGCATTTCTCATCATTTCATTATTTTGTTATTTTTGTCGTGTCAACTTTATGATGTGGGGCAACTGAGGGCTCACCCGTCTGGTTTAGCGTGGGAGGAACAGGTAGGTTGCACGATAGTATAGTTCCAGAGCTTGATGCTATCAACACAAGGGCAGAGAAATCTTTGCCCTTTTTTTCTTAATTTATGTTATTCAAAAATTGTTCGGCATCAATCGCTGCCTTGCATCCGCTGGCGGCAGCCGTAATAGCCTGCTGGTAACGCGGATCAGCAACATCACCAGCGGCGAATACTCCTTCCACGGAAGTCAGTGTTGTAATTCCATCTGTAACGATGTACCCATTTTCGTCCAATTCGATCTGTCCTTTAAATAAAGAAGTATTAGGAGTATGTCCTATTGCAAGAAAGAATCCATCAATAGGAAGATCTCTATTTTCCTCATCCTTCTCTCCTTTCTTGTATACCAAATGAGCACCCTCCAGTTTCTGTTCTCCGAACAATCCCGTAGTATTATATTCGAAAAGAACTTCAATATTATCTTTTTCTGCTACTCGTTTCTTCATAATATCACTGGCTCGGAGATAATTCTTCCGTACAATCAAATAGACCTTCTCACACAATTGACTCAGATACAGAGCCTCCTCGCATGCTGTATCGCCACCACCGACCACTGCAACCTTCTTCTTGCGAAAAAAGAAGCCGTCACACGTAGCACAGACCGACACTCCCTTTCCTCTATATTTCTGTTCGTCATCCAGACCTAAATAACGAGCAGTAGCTCCTGTAGCTATGATTAGAGAATCCGCTTCCAGTTCCTCTTTTCCATCTATAATCAACCGGAAAGGACGTGTGTGTAAGTCAACAGACGAAACAGAACCAGAACGTATATCGGTACCGAAACGCAATGCCTGGCTTCGAAGCTGTTCCATCATCTCGTTTGCATCTATTCCTTCTGGATAACCTGGATAATTCTCAATAACGGTAGTAGTCGTCAACTGCCCACCCACTTGCAAACCCTCATACAAAACAGGATGAAGATTTGCCCGTGCCGCGTAAATGCCTGCCGTGTAGCCAGCAGGTCCCGAACCGATAATCAGACACTTAACTCTTTCCATTCTATAATTTCTATCGATTAACCTTTTTTATCCTTAGCGCAAATCATTGACAACCACTCCAGGATGTGCCTTTGGGTAGAACACAAAGAATGCATCGTTCAGAGACTTACGTTTTGTACTCAAAGCCGTGAACAAGGTATGAACTCCATTCTTGTTCAAGACTTTGATACTTTTCACGTGAAAAGTCTTGCGGTCAATCTGCACAATTGACTTATAATAATCTTTGCGCAGGGAATAATCTGGGAAAACATCGATAGTATAATAAGAATCGCTTGTCTTGTTATCCAAACTAAATTGCACAGTTGCATGAACCGTATAACTTGACATTAAATAGGCAGGATTCACTTCCTGCAGTTCCTTTGGAGTCGGCATGCTGATGCTCACCTCGTTGTTTTTCGCCACATAAACATATTCATTCCTACCATCATAGTAAGTCTGAGCAGAAGGTGTCGTGATTCTGAACTTTTTACCGTTCATCACCACATCTCCTTTGAAAGAATCTTTTTTACCGCTTTTCGTATCAGTCACGTTGATCTGAAAAAATACCTGAACTGGACTGTTGTTGTATTTTGCAGCCGCCTTATCCAGAATGGACTTTGCTTTCGGATCCGTCTGCGACGGGATATCCGACTTCTTCAATGTCACAACCTTACCATGTGGAAGCATTTTTCCTTTTTGTGCAGAAACAGGAATTAGCAGTAGCACACCTGTTACGATTCCTATCAGAATAGTAAATATCTTTCTCATCCTCTTTATTTATCTGATGTTTTTTGATTTAAGCGTCTTTTCTTCTACTCAAACATGCGAAAGACGGTTTTCTTCCTCTCTTTCGTTGTAATGAACAATGATCACAAGACTTGAAGGGAATAAATAAATGGTCTTACTGAATCATTGAATTCAATTTTTGTTCCAAAGTAATCTCATCTGGAACTAAAACCTGTCGTGCCTTGCTTCCTTCGAATGGCCCCACAATGCCAGCTGCCTCCAATTGATCCATGATACGTCCAGCACGGTTGTATCCGATAGAGAACTTTCGCTGTATATTGGACGTCGAACCTTGTTGTGTCTGTACAATCAGACGAGCTGCCTCCACGAACATAGAATCTCGCTCATGCGGATCGAAGTCAGCACCCGAGGAGCCACCACTTCCCCCTCCTATGTTCGAACCTGCATCTGGATCGCATTCCGGCAGTTCAAATGCCGTTGGATATCCCTGTTGCGAACCGATATAATCAACTATTTCCTCCACTTCAGGAGTATCGACGAACGCACACTGTACTCGACTCGTCTCGCCGTCTTTCGAAAACAACAAATCTCCTCGTCCAATAAGGTGTTGTGCACCCGAAGCATCCAAAATAGTTCTCGAATCCACCATAGACGAAACGCGAAAAGCAATACGTGTCGGGAAATTTGCCTTAATAATACCCGTGATGATGTTGGTCGATGGTCGTTGTGTAGCGAGGATCATATGGATACCAATGGCACGTGCTAATTGGGCAATACGAGCAATCGGTAGTTCCACTTCTTTTCCTGCCACCATAATCAAGTCACCAAATTCATCAATAACTACTACGATATATGGCAGGAATCGATGTCCTTTCTCCGGATTCAATTTGCGATGTATGAACTTATCGTTGTATTCCGCTATTGTACGCACACCTGCCTTCTTCAGAAGATCGTAACGCTCATCCATTTCCTTGGTCAGCGAATTCAGTGTTTGTACCACCTTTGTGACATCCGTAATGATTGCCTCCTCACCTCCTGACATCTTGGCAAGGAAATGACGTTCTATCTTATTGTAGATAGAAAATTCCACCTTTTTCGGATCAACCAAGACAAATTTCAAATAGGCAGGATGCATGCTATACAGCAGGCTCGTAATAATCGCATTCAATCCGACCGATTTTCCTTGTCCTGTCGCACCTGCGACCAACACATGAGGAGTTTTAGTCAAGTCGAAGGTAAACACCTCGTTGGTAATCGTTTTACCTATCGCCACCGGCAGCTTGTATTTCTGCTGAGCATCTTGGAATCGTTTGGAGTTCAATACAGAAAGCATCGAGACCGTCTGTGGGTGTTCGTTCGGCACCTCGATTCCGATGGTACCCTTTCCCGGAATTGGTGCGATAATGCGTATGCCGATAGCCGCCAGGCTCAGCATGATTTCGCTTTCAAGATTTTTAATCTTTGATATACGTGTACCTGCTTTCGGCACAATTTCATATAATGTAATGGTCGGTCCAACCGTTGCATTAATGCTGACGATTTCTATTCCATAATTGCTAAGCGTCGTAATGATGCGGTTTTTATTCGCATTCTGTTCGTTCACATCGACAGCTGGTTGTCCGTTACCATAGTCCTTCAAGAGACTCATCGGAGGTGTCATGTATCGGCTTAGATCCAGTTTCGGATCGTACTCTCCGAGTCCAGAAGCATCATATGTGTCATTTTCAATGAGTCCAAGGTCTGTTGCCTCTTCTGTTTGTGGAGTATTGATTACCATCTCCGGACCATCTTCATCCGAAATATGAAGTTCATTTTGCGGTGAATCATTTTCATCGTCACTGATAGTCCATCCAGATGACTCATCTTCCCGTTCTGACTCTGTCAAATCGTCGATTGGTTCCGTATGGGTTATTTCTTTTTCCGCAGGATATACCTCCCAGTTTCCATTGCCTTCTACGTTTAATGGGGAGGATTCAAGCTCTCGTCGATCTAGTGTTTCTAAATTCTTCTCGTCTTTCTGCTCTTCTGCATCAGTGACAAGCATGTTCTCAGATTCCTCTGTCTTAAGTTCCTCTTCATTTCCCTCTTCTAATAGTTCCTGACGACTTCTTGCAAACAGAGATTTCAGCCATGTGCCTGCCTTGATGGACAAACGTTTCAAAGCTGGTAAGGTATCTTGATGAAAGAAAATGAGGAATAGTACAAAAACGAGTAGTAGGAGCAGGAAAGCACCTACAGAGCCTACGTTCTTTTCCATGACTGTACTGATACGGTGTCCAACTTGTCCACCGAAGTTATAGTAGCCATCCTTGTAGAGACCAAAAAAGAAAAAACTAATGGCAGTCGAAAACCAAAAAAGCATAATCAACAACATGGAGACATACTTCCAAGTAGAAGAAATTCTCGTCGTCAACAACCTGACACCAGCCAGCAGCACTAAGCCCAACAAAAAGAACGATGCTGCTCCGAATCCTTTATAAATGATACGGTAGGAGATATATGCCCCCATCGATCCTGTCCAGTTTTGAACATTATTTCTTGCCGAACCAGCCAAGAGATAATCAAAGAAACTATCATATTGGCTGACAATCGAATAGTCCGCCTCACATGTAAAGAAATAAGATACGAAAGCCAGTGTCAGATACAGAGTAATAAAAATCAAGACAGCACCGAATGCCATACGTGTACGGGGATCCGTCACGATTCGTTTAAACGTTTCCCATTTCGATGCTCCACTCCTCTTCTCTACTTTCTTTTTTGAATTCTCTGTCGGCATTTTTTCTTTCTTTCAAATTGCTTGCAAATATAGTAATTAACAAAGTATTTACGCTATATTTGGTCTGTGATTTTACCCTTTCATCCTAAATTTGAAGGACATCTTCTCATTCATATCTTATGACGATACGACAGCGATACGAAAAAATACTTCAATGGTTCATTCAAAACCGTCCAGATGCACAAAGCGAACTTCACTTTCAAAGTGATTTTCAGTTACTTGTAGCCGTTATTCTCTCCGCACAATGCACCGACAAAAGGGTCAATATGGTTACGCCAACGCTATTTGCGCACTATCCAGACGCATACGCCATGTCTAAAGCAACGTCGAAGGAAATTCTACCATTCATTTCCTCCATTTCTTATCCAAACAGTAAGGCATCACATCTTGCTGACATGTCACGTCAATTAGTTCTTCGGTTCAATGGCGAAGTTCCCCAAGAGATGGAAGAGCTCACTTCCTTGCCTGGTGTCGGTCGAAAGACAGCAAATGTCATGCAGGCGGTAGCGTTCGGCGGTAATGCCATGCCTGTTGATACACACGTCTTTCGTGTTGCCAATCGTCTTGGTCTCTGCCACACATCTACGCCCTTAGCCACCGAGAAAGCACTAGTACGTCACATTCCATCCTCGCTGCTCTCCAAAGCACATCATTGGTTACTATTACATGGACGCTACACTTGTACGGCCAGAGTTCCAAAATGTACAACCTGTGGTCTGACTGACTGGTGCGCTGATTTTCAAAAGCGCCATCACCATTCATCCCTCTCTACTAACGCGAAATAAAACTCATCGGATTCGTTGGCAAACAGTTAGAGAAGATCTTAGATAGAGGAATATTACGCATCACGTTTCCCTACCGGGACGCTTGATTTCTTCCTCTTTTCCGTCGTTTTCTTCTCTTTGGAAGATTTTGTTTCCTTCACTACAATGGCACCTTTTTTCTTATCCAAATCCAGTACAATTTGATTTCCTTCCATCAATTCATTGCGTAACAGCAGTTCCGACAAGATGTCCTCAACATATTTCTGTACAGCACGCTTTAATGGGCGTGCACCAAACTGGACGTCATAGCCTTTCTCCGCAATAAAATTCTTGGCAGCATCCAAAATCGCAAAATCATAGCCCATCTGTTTGAACCGGCCATTCAGTTTAGCAAGTTCAATATCAATGATTTTCAGAATATGTTCCTTAGAGAGTTGATCGAAGATAATCACATCATCCACGCGGTTCAAAAATTCTGGTGAGAACGTTCTGTTCAAAGCCTTTTGGATTACACTTTTCGAGTAGTCTGAATTGATACCTCCCACATATCGATCATCCGTTGCGTTCTTCATCTCAAAGCCCACTCCACGACCAAAATCTTTCAATTGTCGTGTACCCACGTTTGACGTCATAATGATGATTGTATTGCGGAAATCAACTTTTCTTCCAAGACTATCAGTCAAGCGTCCCTCATCCAAGACCTGCAACAATAAGTTAAAAACATCTGGATGTGCTTTTTCTATTTCATCGAGCAGGATCAGGGAATATGGTTTTCGTCTTACCTTCTCCGTGAGTTGTCCACCCTCCTCATAACCTACGTATCCCGGAGGTGCACCAATGAGCCTAGAGACGGCGAACTTCTCCATGTACTCACTCATGTCAACACGAATAATGGCATCTGAGCTATCGAAAAGGAACTCCGCCAAAGCCTGAGCAAGGTACGTTTTTCCCACACCCGTTGGTCCCAGAAAGATAAACGAGCCAATCGGTCGGTTCGGGTCTTTAAGTCCCACACGATTACGCTGAATAGCCTTCACGACCTTATCCACTGCCGTATCTTGTCCAATCACCCGTTTCCTCAGTTCTTGAGGCATCTGCAACAATCGAAGACCTTCTGTCCGTGCAATACGTTGTACAGGCACACCACTCATCATCGCAACCACTTCAGCCACCTTTTCTTCTGTTACCGTTTCGCGATTTTCCCTTATCTCTGACTCCCATGCTTTTTTTGCCGCAGTCAGTTCGTTATTTTTCTGTTTTTCCTGATCGCGATAGTCGGCAGCCTGAATATAATCTTGACGCTCCACCGCCTCCTTCTTATACTGACGGACCTGTTCCAAATCCTTTTCTATCTGTTCTATCTTTTTCGGGAGACGAACATTCATAATATGAACCCGTGATCCCGCCTCGTCCAAGGCATCAATAGCCTTATCGGGAAAACAACGGTCTGTCAGATATCGTCCTGTCAATCGCACACAAGCTTTCAAAGCATCTGGTGTATAAAGGACATTATGATGATTTTCATAGCGTTCCTTTATATTTTGCAGTATCTGTTCTGTCTCCTCTTCCGATGTCGGTTCCACCATCACCTTTTGGAACCGTCGTTCCAAGGCCCCGTCTTTCTCAATATTGGTACGGTATTCATCCAGTGTCGTCGCTCCAATACACTGTATTTCACCACGAGCCAAAACTGGTTTCAGCATATTAGCGGCATCCAAGGAACCTGGAGCGCTACCTGCTCCCACTATCGTATGAATTTCATCAATAAAGAGAATAACATTCGGATTGCGCTGCAACTCGTTCAGAATTGCCTTGATACGTTCCTCAAATTGACCTCGATATTTCGTTCCCGCAACAATCGATGCCATATCCAAAGCAATGATACGCTTATCGGAAAGAACGTGAGAAACTCTATGTTGTACAATACGAAGAGCGAGTCCTTCAACGATAGCACTTTTTCCGACACCAGGTTCTCCGATCAGGATTGGGTTGTTTTTTTTTCGTCGACTGAGAATCTGTGCGATGCGTTCAATCTCCATATCTCGTCCAACAACGGGATCCAAACGTCCTTCTTCCGCAGCCTGGTTCATGTCAGTGCCAAAATTATCCAGCACTGGAGTATCCGAACGTTTCTGATTTGTCGTTTCACGTTCACGCAGCACGCTTTCTCTCGGACCTTGCGGAGCAAAATCCTCCTCATCCTCCTCATCGAATGTATCGAGATCCATCGGAGCTGACGAGGCGCCTCTCTTACGCGCTGCCTCATCTTTCTGTTGTTTTAGCAAATCGCGTGCGGTAATAAAATCCACGTGATACATTGACTGTAGGAGTTCCGCTGCCAGGTTCTCTTCTACCTGCAATATTGCCAGCAGCAGATGTTCCGTATCAGCTTCCGTATCGTTCATCACCTTCACCTCCAGATAAATCAGTTTGAGGATACGATCTGTTGATTTGAGCAATGGGATTTCACGTCCCACCACGTTATCACGAGTTCGTATTTCCTCTTCTATTCTTGCTTTCAAAACATTTAGATCAACATTCAAATCATTCAGCAAGCGCACTGCCTTACATTCTGGCTGTCGTAACAGTCCAAGTAGCAAGTGTTCCGGACCGATATAATTATTACCAAGACGCTCCGCCTCTTCTCTACTGTAGAGCAGAGCATCCTTCACATCTTGTGTATATTGAGTTTCCATCATAATTTATTTTGATTTTCTTCTCTGTTACTGTGTTTCTTTATTTAGAATATATCTGTCGTAAAAATTTTATACTCAATAAACTTTTTTACCATAGCAGAATCCAAATCTCATCCTTACATTTTCAATACAGAGTCAAAAACTATTCCTAACAATCAACCTCTGACAGAATGGCAGGACTTTACACAACAAGTCAGAAAAGACATCTAACATCCTATACAAATATACGTTTTTCGAACACGCCACATGTACTCATAGGGCACATTATTCGAATTTTTCAAAAAAAACTACTTTTTTTGTTTGTCATTTATGAAAAAGCACTACCTTTGCAACCGCAAAACGAAGAACAAACACTTCGTATAACTTTGAATCGCTAGCTCAGCTGGTAGAGCAACAGACTCTTAATCTGTGGGTCCAGGGTTCGATCCCCTGGCGGTTCACAGAAAAGCCTTGAGGTATTTTACTTCGAGGCTTTTTTCTTTTCTCTCAATTGCCATGCCGTTCAGGACATCTGCCATGCCGCCCTGTTCCATTCCTTCTCCACCTCTTCCTCAATCTGGTCTGGCAAAAGCGGAAAGAAATCAATTCCAGTCAATTTCTCCAGTTGATTGATATTCATAGCATATAATGTTGATTCCTTTGCAACCGCTTCAATTGGAACGAAGAAAGCTATGCCCTCCCATCCGTTGCCATCCACATCGAATCGTCGTCTGCATTCTCTCCGAAGCATCACCCTCCAATATCCGGACGGAATGGGGACTCCCATCCGTCCAACCCGCCGAGGGTTCTTAGCCCACATCGGTCCCGAGACGATATAAATCGAATCGCAAAAGCCTTTCACCAATTTGCGTGGCATTCTCTCAACACCTTCCCATACATCGCGATTCATTTCACGTTGCTGTGGCATCATATTAGTCGTATAGAACGATTCCGTCATGGCTCCCAGATCCCATTTTACATCCGCTGCCGGAATGATATGTCCTCGTTGAAACCCCGTTCCCTTCAACTCTGTTCCACGCAGAGAATTCTTTTCCTGTGGATCTTTACGCCAAGTCATTCCATCTCGTTTCGTTACCGGGTGGTTAATCTCTGCACGCGTCAGCATGTAAGCCACCCATTTAGCCTGGCAGTGTCTAGCATCGAATACAGTCCAATAGGCCCGATGTCCAAGTACTCGTTCCTCCTTATCGATTCGTGGCAATACGAATCCTTCCCTCATTGTGCGTACCACTGCATCATAACGTGCGCATTCAGCTTCGAGTTGACTCACTCGTGAATCGTATTGCCATACGTTCCAGTTTGTCTTTGAGATTTGTGTTGTCACATGCAAGATTTGACTTTCCCACAGACTTCGATCCTTTTCCGTCCATATTCTTCCCATACGCAGAGTCGTCTGTCTCGACTCTTTTTTCAACAGTTCCTTGAGTTGTCTATCATTAAAATCTGTCGTTCCTACCTCAGTTTGGCAAAAACGACCCTTCGCAGCATAGGAAAACAGACACATCCATACAATTGTGATGAGTAACGTACAAACCTTTCTTTTCATAATGAAAAAACATGAGCGACTTCGGACTTGCGAGGACGCTTTATTAAAACCATTGTAAACGACTTAGGTAAGATTACGTTGGATAGAGGAGATGAAAAGTATAGACGATTTTTTTACTCACGAATAGTCGTGAGCGTTTTTCGCCATGGCAGAGTTCAAGCAAGCTTGACTCTGCTCATTTGGCTTGACAAAAACGTTTACTTTCATAGACGTTTTTTCGCCATGGCAGAGTTCAAGCAAGCTTGACTCTGCTCATTTGGCTTGACAAAAACGTTCACTCTGTTCTTTGATTAGTTCTGTGTCATTGAAATAATCGATGCGCATTGCGCGGCGTACCTCGTCCATGGTCTGTGCCGCTGTTTCACGAGCACTCTGCGTCCCCTTTTTAAGCATATTGTAGATTTCTGGAATATCCTGCTGGTATTCAAGTCTTCGCTTACGCATCGGTTCCAGCATTTTATTGATTACTTCGTTCAGTAGTTTCTTGCACTTCATATCGCCCAAACCACCCTTGCGGTAATGCTCCTTGAGTTCATCCAGATTTTGATACTCTGGCAGGAATGTCGCGAAATCCTCGTCTGTGCTGAACGCATCAAGATAGGTAAATACTGTATTTCCTTCTACCTTGCCCGGGTCCGTCACCTTCAGGTGATCCGGATCGGTGTACATGCTACGCACCTTCTGCCATACGTTTTCTGCGGTATCGCTAAGGTAGATGCAATTGCCCAAACTCTTGCTCATCTTCGCCTTGCCATCAGTACCTGGCAGTCGCAGTGCCGCCTTATTCTCAGGCAAAAGAATTTGCGGTTCGACCAACACCTCGCCGTATGTCGTATTGAAACGGCGTACCAGTTCACGTGTCTGCTCTATCATCGGTTCCTGGTCCTCGCCCACTGGTACTGTAGTTGCCTTGAACAGCGTAATATCCGCTGCCTGGCTCACTGGGTAACAAAGAAATCCAACAGGAATATTTGCCTCGAAGTTGCGCATCTGGATCTCACTCTTCACTGTCGGATTACGTTGGAGGCGGCTCACCGTCACCAAATTCATCAGATAAGTCGTGAGTTCTGTCAGTTCTGTAATCTGACTTTGAATAAACAATGTGCACTTCTCCGGATCGAGTCCAGCCGCCAAATAGTCCAATGCTACCTCTATAATATTCTGTCGGATTTTCTCTGGATTATCCGCATTATCCGTCAACGCTTGAACGTCAGCCATAAATACGAACATCTTGTCATAGTCTCCAGCATTCTGCAGTTCGACCCGACGTCTCAAAGACCCGACATAATGTCCCAAATGCAGTTTTCCAGTCGGACGGTCACCCGTCAATATCACTTTTCCCATTTTTCCTTGAATATACCAAACTTTTAAACACTCGCAAAGATAATACAAACCGTGCGTTCCCCGATGCTCTCTTGTTAAAAATAACGTATCTTTGTCCCTTATTGTCGAGGGACGTTTTTCATCCCGACAAGAAAGCACCTATGCAAAATACAGAACAACTTGTACAGCTCTTTTCCGCTCACTTCGGAGAACCTGCATCTGAAATTACGCCACTTCGGGCTGCCGGTTCCAACCGACATTATTACCGTCTCTCCACCCCACAACGGCGGGCAATCGGAGTCATTGGCGAGAGTAACGACGAAAACCGCAGTTTTGTACTTCTAGCGCGTCACTTCTTCAAGCAGGGCCTTCCCACGCCAGAGGTCTATGCCGCCACCTCCGACTTCAGTCACTACATACAGGAAGACCTTGGAGACCTCTCCCTTTTTCAGTACATACACAAAGGTGTTACGACCGGTCATTTCTCCGACGAAGAAAAGAGCATGCTATTCCGCACCATTGAACAGCTGCCATCTCTCCAATTTCGCGGGGCTCAAGGGTTAGACTTTTCGGTCTGCTATCCCCAACCTGCCTTTGACCGCAACACTGTATTGTGGGACCTCAACTACTTCAAATACTGTTTTCTCAAGGCAACAGGGCTTCCATTCCTTGAGCCATCGTTAGAAAAGGACTTCCAACGACTGGCAGATGACCTCCTTGCCGAAGATTCCGATACGTTCCTATATCGGGACTTTCAGTCGCGTAACGTCATGATCACGAATGGGGAACCACGTTTCATTGACTTTCAAGGCGGACGCCGCGGTCCCATCCACTATGACGTTGCCTCCTTTGTCTGGCAGTCACGTGCCGCCTATCCTGCCTCTTTGCGTCAGGAGCTTACTGACTGTTACCTCCATGCCCTACAATCCTACCGCAAGACTGACACTTCGCGTTTCCGTCAGACGCTTTCTCTCTTCGTCTTTTTCCGCACCCTTCAGGTACTCGGAGCCTATGGATTCCGTGGGTGGTTCGAACGAAAAGAGACCTTCCTCTCTGCCATACCTGCCACCATGCGAAACCTAAGCGATCTATTGAATCAAGGTGTTGCAGACCACTACCCATACCTTCGCTCTTTGCTCCACGACCTTGCCACCAACTTTCAGCAGAGGCAAGAATGGCCACCAGAGAATGTAAAGAAACTCACTGTGACCGTATATAGTTTCTCCTTCAAGAAAGGCATTCCGACTGACGACTCAGGCAACGGAGGTGGGTATGTCTTCGACTGCCGAGGCATGGACAATCCAGGACGCTACGAACCCTACAAACAGATTACGGGCCTTGATCGTCCTGTCATTGAGTTCCTCGAACAGCGAGGAGAGATCACCCTCTTCCTCCAGTCCGTCTGGCAACTTCTTGATCGTCACGTATCCGACTACCTACGGCGCGGATTTACCTCCCTCACTGTCTGTTTCGGATGTACGGGAGGTCAACACCGTTCCGTCTATTCTGCCCAGCACACCGCTGAACATCTAGCATCGAAATTCGGCATTCGTATCCGCCTTATCCACCGCGAGCAGGGCATTTCAAAGACCCTCAATCCTTGATAAACAATCCACCTTCGTAATACAGTACACACCACACAGACCTACTCTATCTTTATGAAAGCCATGATATTTGCCGCCGGACTTGGAACGCGGCTCAAGCCCCTTACGGACGACCGTCCCAAAGCCCTTGTCGAAGTAAACGGGAAACCGCTTGTCTGGCACGTCATCCAACGCCTCCGACAGGCTGGATTTACGGACATCGTTGTCAATGTCCACCACTTTGCCGATCTGCTCACCCATTATCTCCTCAACGAAGACCTCGGTGTTCGCATCCACATATCGGACGAACGCAACCTTCTGCTTGAAACGGGAGGTGGCATACGTCATGCGGCGCCATTCTTCGACGACGGAAAACCGTTCCTCATCCATAACGTAGATATCTTCTCCAATGCCGACCTCGGTCTTTTTTACATCATGGCATCTACCAACAGAAACGGAGCCACACTACTTGTAAGCGAACGTCCGTCATCACGTGGTCTACTATTCGATCATCGACTCCGACTCAAGGGATGGATCAACCACCATACGGGCGAAACCAAACCTTCGGACCTTCAGACCGAAGGTCTTAAACCTTTTGCCTTCTCAGGCATACACGTCTTCTCTCCCACACTCTTCGAAGCCATGAAGTCCTGGCCCGAACGGTTCAGCATCATTGACTTCTACCTCTCGCTGATTGACAAAGACCTAATCCATGCCGTGTACGACAAAAACCTGAGGCTCATTGACGTGGGCAAGATTGACAATCTCCGTCAGGCGACCGAATTCCTCCGATCAACGGATAAATAAACAGCCATCAAACCCTATCCGCACATGTCAAAAGAACCCCACCAACTATCGAAAGACAACTTCGTGCGACGGACATTGCACAATCTGAAGACCTGGCTTCAGTCTCTTTCCTTCCGAACGGGTGTCTTCGTACTCCTCCTCTGCATTCCCTTCTACATTCTTTCCTTTGCACAGATGCTACTACCTATCAGCGTAGCGGCGAAAGGCATTCTTTGGACGCTTTTCTTCGGACTTGCCAAGACCTTCCAGTACGGCGGACTCACCATCCTCGGTGCCGAGGGGTTCCGCCGACTCAAAAAACACTTCCAGAAAAACAAACACATCGACTGACTACGACTTCAGCGTCCTTCTCTTCTGCCACAAAATCACGTCTCCTCTCCCGACCAGTTCCGGCGACACTCGGCAGACACACATCACCCCTGATCTTCTCTTCCCGCTTCCTCTGCCGACCGATTCCGCTTGTAACCCATGTATCTGTCAAGACGGTCGAATGCCCGCATTGACGTTATTTTTTCAGTCACCGCTTTCAGTACATATGCCGTAAACACCGTCAGGGCAATTGCCAGCAGACACAAGACTAACGACACATAGAAGTTATCTGTATTCACGAACTTGTAAAGAACAAGTATCACCACATGCTGTACCAGAAAAATAGGATAGGAAAGCGCACTCGTTTTTCTACTATAATCGCCAAAACGAAAAGTACACGTTTTTAAAACGAAAAGTACATTTTAAAAAAAAGGAAGGCAGAGAACCGGCAAGTGGCGGAACTCTGCCTTTTTTGTCGTTCAAACGGCGGATGAATGCAGTTTAATCACTTGCTGATTGATAATACATGTCTTCTATATCATCATCCAGCCCAACCAAATCCACACCAAATCCACACTTATGTACTTTTCATTTTGTTGCTCACCAACTCTCTCAACTTGCTTCAATCCCTCTATCCATCAGCCTTTCACCCACATCAACTCTCTCCCTCATAATGTACTTTTCATTTTTATGCCCGTATATCGGGGTCAAACTCTATATAATTGCCTTATATTAAATTAATTCTTTGTCCATGTCAAAAAATATTGGGGATTAGACATAAACATATATAAAAAAAAGATGATTTGTCAAAGTTTTGACATAAAGAAATAAAATCGTACTCTTGCATATAATAATGTGGAAAAAATAAAAAACAGTGAAAATTCTTTTTTGTGATAATACATTGTGGGGATTAGTAAACTTCAGAGCTCCTATTATAAATCATTTCTTGTCTAAAGGATATGAAGTTGTACTTGTAGCACCAGAAAAAGAGGATGATCAGATGAGAATAAGTGTGCCGTCTGGAGTGAAATATATTCCGATTGATATGGGACGTACCTCGACTAATCCTTTGAATGATTTAAAGCTGTTATTAAGGCTGATAAGTATCTATCAAAAAGAAAAACCTGATTTTGTATTTCATTACACAATAAAGCCTAATATTTATGGTACAATTGCTGCAAGAATATGTGGAGCGCATACCACGGCAATGATGCCAGGATTAGGTTATGCCTTTACCAGCAACACATTTTCATCTCGTATAGCACGTTTGTTATACAAAAGTGGATTGGCATTTACCCACCATTTGTTTCTTCTTAATGAGTCTAACAAAAAAGCGGTGGAGAAAATGCATATATGTCCTAAAAGTAAAATCGTTTTACTAAAACAAGGGGAGGGAATAGATTGTGAGGTGTTTAAGGTTCACGACAACAATTCAAAAAAGATAACATTTCTATTTATTGGTCGAATACTTTATGATAAAGGATACGAACAGTTTGTCGATGCTGCAAGGATAGTTAAGGCACAATATCCTGATGTGCATTTTGATTTGTTGGGTTCACTTGATCCTTCATTCCCTAACAGTGTGCCAGAGGCAAAAATACGTGCAGATGAAAAAGAAGGACTTATTCACTATAGAGGTTTTACAAATGATATGTTGGGCGTGTATAGAGAACCTGGAGTTGTAATAACCCTTCCAAGTTATTACGGGGAAGGAATGAATAGGTCATTAATGGAAGCGTGTGCGTCTGGCAAACCGATAATCACAACTGACATTGCAGGATGCAGGGAACTTGTATGTGATGGTAAGAATGGATATATAATTGCCACAAAAAGTTCTCGAGCATTGTCTGATGCAATAATTAAGTATATTAATCTTAGTGATGCAGAAAAACAAAGTTTTTCAGAACAGAGCAGAAAAATTGCCTTGGAAAACTTTGATATAAAATTCGTGATTGAGCAGTATGACAAAATAATCTCAAAAAGACAGTGAAATGATTTCTGTATGCATAACAACTTATAACGGAGAGAAATACATAAAGGAACAGCTGGATAGCATTATATGTCAAATAAATGATGATGATGAGATAATTGTTTCTGATGACGGCTCAACGGATGCTACACTAAACATTATAGCCGAATATAATGATAAAAGAATTAAAGTGTTTCATCATGATTCGTCATTGATAACTACAAAATTTCCACTTGACAAGCCTACACACAATTTTGAATATGCTCTAACTAAAGCGCATGGAGATATCATTTTTCTTTGTGATCAAGACGATGTGTGGATTGAAGGGAAAGTAAAGAAGATGGTAGCTGCATTGAATGATTCCTACTTGGCAATTCATGACTGTATCGTTACCGATTCCAATTTGGTGACAATAGCAGAATCATATTTCAAACTCATACGTATACACAAGGGGGTTATAAGCAATATTATTAAGGCTTCTTATCTGGGATGTTGCATGGCTTTTCGTAAAGAAATATTAAACTTGGCATTACCATTCCCGAAAACAAAAGTAGGACATGACTTATGGTTAGGTGTCATAGCTGATGCAAAATTCAATACAACATTAGTGCATGAGCCATTGATATACTACAGAAAACATGATGGCAGTATGACACCAAGCGGTAATAAAAGTAAATACAGCTTATATTTCAAAATTAAGTATAGGCTTACCATCATAAAAGAAATAATTAAGTTATATCTGAATATTAGATAACGAAAAAAAGTAATCAGTCTTATAATATTTGTGTATTACAAGACTGATTTTCTTTTTAATTGGTTTTAGTTGTTATATTGTCCTGTGTGGTGGTTCTACAAAACCGAATATAGTCTTCTGAAGATTAACTGTATCACGCTCTTCCTTTGTTAGTTCTTCATTAACACCAAAAGTCTTTTTCCCTTCAAAGTACGTCTTAAATAAAACTTCCTCTCCGCAAAGCGAAGATTACCAAGACGCTGTGCCCTCCACCTGCACAAAAAAAAATCCGTATCTTTGAAAGCCATAGGACAGGACAACTGTCCCGATGTTTTTTCCAACTTCCATTCAACGAACTAAAATGAAAAAAATCACATTTCTCTTATTCCTCCTGTTCTCTTTTTCTTCTCTTTCCTTCGCGCAAAACGAGTCCAAGACACTCGTCGTCTATTTCTCCGCCACGGGCAACACCCGTGCCGCCGCCGAGCGTCTCGCCAACGACCTCCATGCCCCGACCTGGGAGATTGAACCAGCAGAGCATTACTCCGCCGCCGACCTCGACTGGCACAACCGTCTCTCGCGCTCGTCCGTCGAGATGAACGACGAGACCGAACGTCCCTCCATCAAGCAATGTACCAATATCATGCCTTACGACACGATCTACGTCGGCTATCCAATCTGGTGGGGCATCTGTCCGCGTATCATCAACTCGTGGATAGACAACAACCTCCCACAACTAGAGACTAAGACGCTCATTCCCTTCGCTACCAGTGGCAGCAGTAGTATTGACGGGTCGGTCGATTATCTCCGAAAGACCTACCCGACCCTACAATGGAAGAAAGGCATGCTGATACGATAAGTCCGTACTGTACTTATTCTCGATCACACCTCTACCCTATTGTTTCCGTAGTTCATTTTCATCTATCGAGAAAAAAGCCGTACCTTTGTATGCTTTTTTTTCGGAATCACATGGTGCGGAGGTTCCATTCACCCGTCCACTGACTTCCTGCATACATTTCTTATCTTAGTACGAAATACATATCCTTACGAAATGAATATATCCTACAAATGGCTCAAGGAATTCCTGAGCGTTGACCTCTCCCCGAAACAGGTTGCCGATGACCTCACATCCATCGGTCTTGAAGTCGAAGGAGTCGAAGAATCGCAATCCATCAAGGGAGGACTCAAAGGACTCGTCGTCGGTGAAGTACTTACCTGCGAAGCGCATCCGAATTCCGACCATCTTCACATTACGACCGTCAACATCGGTCAAGGCGAACCGTTGCAGATTGTCTGTGGAGCGCCGAATGTGGCCGCCGGTCAGAAAGTCATCGTTGCCACCATCGGCACCGTACTCTACGATGGGGACCAATCCTTCACCATCAAGCGAAGCAAGCTACGCGGTGTCGAATCATTTGGCATGCTCTGTGCCGAAGACGAAATCGGAGTCGGCACCAGTCATGACGGCATCATCGTACTACCGACGGATACCCCCGTCGGAATGGAAGCGAAAGACTACTATCACATTGAGAACGACGCCGTCATTGAGGTGGACATCACACCGAACCGTTCGGATGCCGTATCACACTTTGGTTGTGCCCGAGACCTGGCAGCCCGTTACGCCGTCACCCATCCCGAATACAAACTCATACGTCCATCCGTTGAAGGATTCAAAGTGGACGACCATTCCTATCCGATCAAGGTTACTGTAGAAGCCACCACTGCCTGTCCACGCTACTGTGGTGTGGTAGTGAGCGGCGTCACGGTACAGCCGTCACCTGACTGGCTTCGTAAAGCCATTGAAGCCATTGGGCTCCATAGCATCAATAATATTGTGGATGCCTCCAACTATGTTCTCTATGCACTAGGGCAACCGATCCACACTTTTGATGCTGACAAGATCGAAGGGGCACACGTCATTGTGAAGACCCTACCAGAAGGAACGCCGTTCACGACATTGGACGGCATCGAACGCAAGTTGAACGGAGCCGACCTTGTCATATGCAATGAAAAAGAGCCGATGTGTCTTGCCGGTGTGTTCGGAGGTCTGAAGTCCGGAATCACCGAGCAGACAACCAACGTCTTCATCGAATCGGCTTACTTCCATCCTGTCAGCATACGTAAGACGGCACGCCGTCACGGTCTCAACACTGACGCCTCCTTCCGTTACGAACGCGGATGTGACCCGAACGGAACCCTCTTTGTGCTGAAATATGCCGCATTGCTTATTCAGAAAGTAGCGGGAGGAAAGATTGCCTGTGACATTATTGACGAATATCCTCAGCCCATAGAACCAGTACAGGTCGAACTCTCCTATGACTACGTCAACCGTCTCATCGGACGCGACATAGACAAGAGAACTTTGAAGACTATTCTCCAGCACCTTGAGATGGAGATACTCACAGAAACGGAAGACGCTCTGCGTCTCTCCATCCCGACCTACCGCACCGATGTGACACGTCCTGCCGACGTAGTGGAGGACGTGCTCCGCATCTGGGGTTATGATAAAGTTGAGCCAGACCTCTCGCTCAACGGATGTCTCTCCTTCTCGCCAAATCCCAACAGCCAGAAACTGCAAAACATCGTAGCAAACATGCTGTCCGCCTCGGGATTCAACGAGATCATGAACAATTCACTCACCAAGTCCTCCTACTATGCAGACCTTTCGACCCATAAACTGGAGAACTGCGTAAAACTGATGAACCCACTCAGTCAGGATCTCAGTGTCATGCGTCAGACCCTCCTGTTCGGTGGTCTGGAAAGCATTGCCTTCAACCGTAACCACAAAATCTTCAACCTACGTTTCTACGAGTTCGGCAACTGCTACTACTACCATCCGGAGAGCCATAAGGACGAGGTCGTACTCTCTTCCTATTCGGAGGATCAGCATCTGTCACTCTGGCTTTGCGGCAACAGAAACGAACCGTCTTGGGCTCAACAGGAACAGAAAACCTCCTTCTTCCAATTGAAAGCGTATGTTGAGAACATTATGCGCAGAACAGGAGTAAAGGGCTGGATATGCGAAGACTATGAGGACGAACTCTTCCGTCAGGCTATCGCCTTCAAGAACCGCAACGGAAAAGTCATTGCCACGTTAGGCAGCGTTGCAGCTTCTATCCTACGGAAAATGGACATCGACACAGAAGTCTTCTATGCAGACATCAACTGGAACTCCTTGCTCAAAGCGCTGAAGAACCATACCGTCACCTACCGCGATATTCCTAAATACCCGAAAGTAAAGCGAGACCTTGCTCTCCTCATTGACCAAAACGTTGCCTTCGCCGACATTGAAAAGATTGCTCGCGAATCCGAGAAGAACCTGTTACGAGAAGTTGTGCTGTTTGACGTCTATCAGGGCAAAAACCTCGAAGCCGGAAAGAAATCTTATGCCGTTTCCTTCTTCCTTCAGGACGAAGAAAAGACGCTCAAGGACGCACAGATTGACGCCATCATGTCCAAAATACAGAAAAACTTAGAGACGAAACTTGGTGCGAAACTCCGATAAACCGACAGAAAAAAAAGATAAACGGCAGGAATGATAAGTTTCTGCCGTTTATCTTTTTTCTTTAAGCGTCTGTCCAATCTATATTTACCAGTTTCTAAGCTAAACTCTTCTCCTAAAATCTCGTCAATGATCTTTATTTTTGTCAGCAGAACCGACCTAAAACACTAACATGACATCCAACAAAACAGACAACCGCATCACTCCGTCACATATTACCATGCTACTCCCAGATGAGATATTCGTTTTCGGCTCCAACTTAGAGGGGAACCATGCGGGCGGTGCTGCGCGGACTGCCGTGCAACACTTCGGAGCCATCATGGGCATCGGAGTAGGAATTCAGGGTCAATCGTATGCCATTCCCACAATGCAGGGAGGAGCTGATACCATTCAACCCTATGTGGACGAATTCATCCAATATGCAGCCCAAAACCCCAACTTGTACTTCCTTGTCACACCCATTGGTTGTGGCATAGCCGGGTTCAATGCCCGAGACATCGCTCCTTTATTTAAAAATGCCCAAAACATGAAAAACATCTCCTTACCTAAAGAATTTCGTCTGATTCTGGAAGGCGCTAACTAACAAAATGAAGCTTTTTTTGGAAGCCCGATGAGCAGAATGGCGTTTACTCTAACTATGCCATGTCTAAAAAAGGTCTATTTAGAGTATATCTTTTTGTCACCCTAATGATCAGGTACTATCCTTCATAGACTCACCCTGCCTAAAACGACCATTGAGAATAAAGGGACGAAGAAGCCCCAAGGTAAAACCTCGGGGCTTCTTCGTTGTGCGCAGGATGAGAGTCGAACTCACACGGGCTTGCGCCCACTACCCCCTCAAAGTAGCGTGTATACCATTTCACCACCTGCGCATTCTTGGGGGAACCAAATCCGTTGTAACCATTCCATTGCGGTACGTTGTGCGGATTCGTCGTATTTCTTCTGTGCCCAAAACAGGACTCGAACCTGCACAACCTTGCGATTACTAGTCCCTGAAACTAGCGCGTCTACCAATTCCGCCATTTGGGCTTCGTCTCTAAAAGAAGCGGTGGTTATCGAATTGAACAATGACCACCGCATTTTCTTTAGAAAAGAGAGCGGAAAACGGGATTCGGACCCGCGACCCCCACCTTGGCAAGGTGGTGCTCTACCACTGAGCTATTTCCGCAAAAATACATTTTCGTATCACAATCATTATCAACCGCCGTTGTTACTTCGTGATTGCGGGTGCAAAGATACACACTTTTTTCTTTATCGCAACAAAACACACTTTTTTTTTCAAAAAAGATCATTTCTTTTTCATCTATTGTCGGCAAAGGTCATCCCATGCGACATTTATAGTCTTCGTAGCCGAATTTTCGAAGGAGTTGGAAAGAGCCCGTCTTTCTCCAGATGCCGAAGCCAGGATGAGAAACGCCATTGAACATCGTTGTTTTCACGAACGTATAGTGAATCATATCCATGAAAACAATCCTTTCGCCCACTTGCAACACATGATCAAACGTCCAAGTGCCTACGTAGTCGCCCGAAAGGCAGGAATTACCTCCCATCCGGTAGACATAGCCCTCCTGTCCCTCGTCCAATGCCCCGAGTATTGCGGGCTTGTAGGGCATCTCAAGACAGTCCGGCATGTGGCAGGCGAAAGAGACATTGAGCATAGCCGTGCGGATTCCGTGATTCTCCACGATATCAAGCACCGTCGAGACCAGTTCACCCGTCTGCCATACGAATGCCGCACCTGGTTCGAGGATAACGTGGAGATGAGGATGGCGTCGTTTGAAATCAGTCAGGATACGTATCAACTGTTCCAGATCATAGTTCTGTCGTGTCATCAAATGTCCTCCGCCCATATTGACCCATTGAACCTGATCCAACAACGAGGAGAAACGCTGTTCGAATGCATTGAGTGTATGGCTAAGTTCCTCTGCCGAGGACTCACATAACGTATGAAAATGCAGTCCATCGACACCATCGGGTAGGGAGTCAGGCAGTTGATCTGCCGTGATACCCAAGCGAGAGCCAGGAGCACAGGGATTATAGAGATCCGTCTCCACCTCGGAATACTCGGGATTCAGTCGCAGGCCGCATGATATATGTCGGCCGTTGCACCGTTCGTAGTCACGTATCCGAGGAGCGAAATGATGAAACTGAGTCAACGAATTGAACGTGATATGGCTACTGCAATCCATTATCTCGAAGAACTCCTCATCATCATAGACCGGAGCATAGGTATGAGCCAGCGAGCCAAACTCCTCTTTCGCCAAGCGAGCTTCGGAGAGAGAACTTGCCGTAGTACAGGAAACGTAATTCCTAATAATGGGGAAAAGCGGATACATGGCAAAAGCCTTGAATGCCATGATGATTTCCACCTGCGCCCGTTCGCTTACCGAACGAATGAGCTGGAGATTCCGTTCGAGGCGTTCCTCGTCCACGACATAACAGGGAGAAGGTATCTGACCGTAATCTATCATCATTGATAATTGATGTAAAAAAAGCTTATTTTCAAAAAGGTTCCCTAAGAAAGAAAAACGGTCAGCGAACTCGCAATACCTCACCAACCGTTTTTTTTGAGTCACGTCATAGCATGCCTTTATTTAAAGGCTTTTTTCAGCCATAACTCTGTATGCTTTTATCTTCGTTTTGGATGCCATCCCCCCAAAAAGAATCGACTCAAGCCATTCCTTATATTATTCAAAGGAAGACTGTTCAGACAGACATCAGAGTTCCAAGTCCCCGTCCACTATCTCGTGCCAAGGAAGTCCGCACTTGTTCAATTGCTCCATAAATGGATCCGGATCAAATTCTTCCACGTTCCATACGCCCGGTCGTTTCCATTTTCCCTGTATGAACATCATGGCTCCTATCATTGCCGGTACTCCAGTAGTGTAACTAACGCCTTGTGCTCCAGTCTCAAGAAAAGCCTCATGATGAGAACAATTGTTATAGACATATACAGTCGTTTCCCTCCCGTCCTTCATGCCTCGGATACGGCATCCTATAGATGTCTCGCCAGTATAGTTCTGTCCCAGGTCCTTTGGATTCGGAAGAACAGCCTTCAGGAACTGTATAGGCACTATCTTCATCCCATTGTACTCCACTTCGTCGATACGCGCCATACCGATATTCTGAATGACCCGCAGATGTGTCAGGTACTCCTGTCCGAACGTCATCCAAAAACGAGCGCGTCGGATAGTCGGATAATTCTTCACAAGTGATTCGAGTTCCTCGTGATAAAGCAAATAGGACTCACGCGGACCAATATTCGGATAAGTCAGTGGCTTATGAATCTCCTGAGGTTCGGTTTCGATCCACTTTCCATTCTCGTAATATTTACCTTTCTGTGTTATCTCCCGGATATTGATTTCAGGATTGAAATTGGTTGCGAATGCCATTCCGTGATTACCGGCATTGCAATCCACGATATCGAGATATTGAATCTCGTCGAAACGATGTTTCGCCTCGTATGCCGTAAAAACGCCTGAGACGCCCGGGTCGAAGCCACAACCCAAAATAGCGGTCAGTCCTGCTTTTTCGAAACGGTCCTTGTATGCCCACTGCCATGAATATTCAAAGTGAGCCTCATCACGTGGTTCATAATTGGCCGTATCAAGATAGTTGACACCACACTCGAGACAGGCGTCCATAATGGTCAAGTCCTGGTATGGCAAAGCGAGATTTACCACAAGATCCGGTTTGTACTCTTCAAACAGTCGAACCAGTTGTTGCACGTCGTCCGCATCTACAGCAGCGGTCTTGATGGACGTTCCTGTCCTTCGTTTAACATCGTCTGCCAGCCCCTGACATTTGCTCAGAGTACGGCTTGCCACCATCACATCGGAGAACACCTCCGGGTGTTGTGCTATCTTGTTAAGCGCAACGGTACCCACGCCACCAGCACCGATTACCAAAACCTTTCCCATGTTTCTATTTTTTTTAAAAAATCCATTTATAATTCCACAAAACACCACAAAAGTACGTCTTTTTTTTCACGATACCCCACCCAACTGCACCTTTTCGTGAAGTTCAGTCAGTAAAGGAACGCTTGGGTATATTCCTCCTCATAAGCGGGGAAACTGTCACTAAAAGTTTTCTACGTACAGGAAATGAATCTGAAGGGGAAAACAATCAGGAAATATGCGTTAATTTTGCACATTTTCTTTTTGATTGCTTATCTACACACTTCCATACCAGAAAAATCATCCAACCGAAAAAACATCATGAACAACGGACTTTTATGTATCTTAATGCTTATTGCATCGAACATTTTCATGACCATTGCCTGGTACGGGCACATTGCCCTAAAAGGGGTACGATGGTTTGACTCTCTCCCTTTATTCGGTGTCATCGTATTCAGTTGGGGAATTGCCTTCTTTGAATATTGTCTTCAAGTACCTGCCAACCGCTTCGGTTCGGCAGAATTCGGTGGACCTTTCTCGCTCCTTGAACTGAAAGTATTACAAGAAGTCATCACGCTGACCGTGTTCACGGTCTTCAATATCCTCGTATTCAGTTATCACATCAAATGGAACCACATCGTAGGGTTCCTACTTCTTGTCGCTGCCGTTTATTTTCTTTTCAGAAAGTAACCCAGGGTGTCGGAGACGATGGTCGTCCACCACACGCCAAAGAAGAAAGGTCAGCGCACAAGCGTAAGCCACGACAATACAGCCTATCATCCAATTATGGAAATTGATACCCAAGAGGCCGAGAACAATAAAGGAGAGGTTGACCAAGACCAAAACCAATGTCACCTGCCGATGGGTCAGTCCTAATTCCAAAAGGAGATGGTGTACATGATTTTTATCGGCAAGGAATGGGGAACGTCCATTCTTGATCCGAGTCACCATCACCCTAAACGTATCAAACAAAGGAACGGCGACTGTACAGAAAGCCACGACCGGAGCAGCATTCATAAAAAGCGGAGCATCCATCTGACCGCACTTCTCCAAAGAAATATTATACTGGCAAAGGCTGACGATGAATATGTATATTACCGATCCCAACAACAACGAACCGGAGTCACCCATAAAAATCTTCCGTCGGGATCCGAACACATTGTAGATAAAGAACACCGTCAGGGCTCCCATCAACGTATAAGCCATCAAAGAAAGGTTCAACTCATCTGCCAATTGGAAATAGATGCCATAGAAGAGACAAGCCAGAATACCTAATCCAGTAGCAAGTCCATCTACTCCATCAATGAGATTGATGGCATTTGTCAAGAGCAGGAACAAAAAGATAGAGGCGGCATAACTAAGCCAGACAAACTCGGTCGAAACGTCGCTCAACGAGAACATCCCATAGAAATACGTAAACCTGAAATCACCCATCACCACGATGATGAAAGCAACAATGAGTTCACCAATAAACTTCTTCCGTGCCGATATTTCAAGCATATCATCCATCAGTCCGACGAAAAAGATACAGAGCAAGCCTACCAGTACGAACTGACTCTTGGAGTCCAACTCATTAGCTGTGAACGTTGTAAAGAAAACAGGTGGAATCGCAAAGAAGAGGAAGGAGACGAAGAAGGTAAAGAAAATATTCATACCTCCGATATTCGGCACCTTTCCGACATGAGAAGTGCGACGGTTGGTCCGAGCGACCAGATTCTTTCGGATAGCCATTTTACGAACAAATGGCATGAGAAAGCCACCCAACAAGAAGGAGAAAAAAATCGTTATCCACGGGTATTGCCCAACCAGTCTAACCCCTATTTCTTCTCTGATGAAATCAATCATGATTCCTGTCTTTTTTCCGTTCGGCTAGAACGTACGAAATCCTTTATTTTCGAATAATTGTCAATCAAGACGATCAGAAGAACGGCAATCAGATAGCAACTGAAGATGCATTCTATTGCCACACGGAATTTTGATTTAGGCTCACGAATGAGCACATCGGAGACGGCGCGAACGGGGTACCGCTGTGTACCCAATCCCAATTCGGTTGCGATACTTCGATTGATGAGTTCCATCTTGTCACGTGTATCACCACTTCTCGAAGTGATGACGCCATCTTCTCCAACCCGCATGATTGGGTTCAGTCCTTCTTCGATGTGAGAAAGGTTGCCCATCTCGTTTTCCAGAAGATGGATCTCCTTCTCATGTGTCTTCACATAGCGGTCGCACATAGCTATCAATTCCGGGTTCTGATTGAAATAGGCAAGCATATTCTTCTGAATGCCCATAAAATTCGCCTCTCCATGAGCTGTCATTCGGATACACAACTCATAGCGCACAATCTGCATTGTAGAATCGATATCGGACACATCCTCGCAGATATAGTCCCTCAGTCCGTCTTTATTGACGTCCAAACACAGATGCGAGTCTAAGGAGCGAACTGCCTTCACGTCTTCTTTCGACAGTTTCAGGGTCTTGGCAAACGCTTCATTGTTGTTGAAAGGATTGAGCTTCAGACCCAGTGCACGCACGCGGTCCTGCAAGTCACCGTAGTTCACACCCACCATGTGGACGACAAACTCCGCCTGCAGACGTGGTTTCATGAAGGCTATATGGATAAATGCAAAAATAGAAAGGACAAAGAAAATCAGGATGATGTACCAATAGCGAATGTTCAACCGGAGGATAAGCAAGATATAAGTCCACAGGAAAGCCAGCAGATGACCGACCATTGCAAGCACCTCTTTTGTCAAATCCATCAAATCGAGATCCTTCTCCTTTTTCTCGTTCGTTTCCATAAATGGGCTTTATTCGTTTTTTACATTTGGCAAATATACTCTTTTTCTCGCGGACTTCCTTCTTTCGGTTGCGAAAGTTAATATGCCCATTCGTTCAAAGAGTTTAGTTTAGTTTGGTTTCGCACACAATTCAGACTGTGTCATATCTCTCGCATTGAATACGAACTCTTACCTGTGACAGAAGATGCGTTTTCCCCATGTCTTCTATAATAAATCAATCTTTGTGGAATAAACTCGGTATTATAATACATTTCAGCGACCAATCCGATCCATCTGCTCTTTCAGGTACTTCCTACCGTTGTAGGTTGCCATACATACAGAAATCATAGTTTCGCCCTCCTTCTCATATCTTTAATCTTATAATACATATAATCAAACACGGAGTGGTAGATGATTCCCTTTGTCATGGCATATCGTTTCCTATTTGCTTCGATTACGGACATCAGATTTCTGATCTTCTCACTCATTGTCTCCTTTCTTAAAGCGCCGACCGCATTGCCTGTATGCTGACGGTATTTGATTGTCGCTACGCCCAGGGGTATCACCTTGCCATACTTTCCAGCCACGATGCTCAACCACGCATCGTGCATAGTCACGACCTTTGGGAAGGGCAGAGTTTTATTTCTCAGCGCACGATTGATAATCATCGTACAGCCTGTCACACTATTTGACATACCCAGTTCCTTCAAATTACTATCCAATTCATACGGATCGATAGCAGAATAGTCCCAGAACGAATCATCGATCAGGTTCAAATGCTCGTCCACAACCTGCAGATCGGTATGTACGAGCAGTGGACATCCCTTACCGTACATTTTCTCGAGTTTCTGTATTTCACGCAGTGACAGCTCAACTTTTTCAGGGAGCCATACGTCATCCTGGTCGCTGAACAGGATATAGTCCGCATCAGAGCACTCCAACAGTCTTTCGTAGGAGCGTATCACACCAATGTTACCCATTGCATCACGCAATCGGCATACCCGTTGCGAAAATCTCCTCTCATATTCATCGATACGTTCCACTGTATCATCCGTAGAACCATCATCCCGTATCAGCAATCGGAAATCCCGTTCTGTCTGGTCGAGAATTGAGTCTATCTGTTCGGACAGATAATTCGCACCATTATATGTTGATAAAAGAATATCGGTCATTATTTCTAAGTATTCTTTTTTTAAAAAACAGGCGTTTTTTTGCGCCATGGCATAGATTAAGCAAGCTTATCTCTGCTCATTTGGCTTGGCAAAACGCTTATCTTCGATAGTCGTTTTTTGCGCCATGGCATAGATTAAGCAAGCTTATCTCTGCTCATTTGGCTTGGCAAAACGTTTATCTTCGATAGACGTTTTTACGCCATGGCATAGATTAAGCAAGCTTATCTCTGCTCATTTGGCTTGGCAAAACGCTTATCTTCGATAGACGTTTTTTGCGCCATGGCATAGATTAAGCAAGCTTATCTCTGCTCATTTGGCTTGGCAAAACATTTATCTTCGATAGACGTTTTTTGCGCCATGGCATAGATTAAGCAAGCTTATCTCTGCTCATTTGGCTTGGCAAAACGTTCCCTTTCCTGCATTGCCTTTTGATGGACGGTCCAGCGGTACGCCAAACCGTCTGTTTGAAACATCATATTTCTGTAATTGTATTCTATATTCGTTGTATTCATAGTGATATTGGCTAATAAGTAGAGAGAAAAGAAACCAAAATAGAGGGTCTTTGTCCGCACGCCGTCTATCATCTTGAGCAAATGAGGAATGAGCACTACCGATCCAAAGACGAATAGAGACGGCAAGCGAGTGGAGGTAATCATCGACCATTGGAAGAAAAAGAAGGACATGATATAGACGATGAACAAATTCACGAAGAACCGCGTCTTTTCGTCCGTCTTCAGGCGTTGATAATAACGCCAGCATATCAAGTACATCAAGAAGAAATTGCCAACAAAAGAATAAAGAGAGCCAAAGGACATTTCACGAACTGAACTATACATCATATCATCCATATAAATAACCAGTTTCTTCGATACAATAGGTATCGAGCATGATATGAGCCAATCGACCAGAGAATTGAAAAGATTCAATCGGAAAAAGAAAACTACAATTCCCATCCCGAACAACATCCATACCGTCCGCCGTGACATCTGTTTCCTCAGCAGTGGATAGAGCAAGATGAACAGCAACGAGGAGACATGGAAGAGACTACCCAAAAGATTCATCAGCAAATATTTTCCGAACATCCCTTTCTGTGCATACCGAATCGACATGAAGAATAAAAGCAGGCCCTTGCAATTGCGCAATTGGTCTACCATATAGACCATTCCCATAAAAGAAAGGAACAAAGCCATTGAGAAAGCATACGAGACGGTGGCATGGCGACGCAGTACGCAATGAAGAAGAATAATGTCGAAAAGCGTATTTACCAGCTGGAACGTAGCATAGTCAGAGAAGACACTCTTCAGCACAACCACGTAGAACTTAAAACCTATCTCATAATTGGACTGCGCAAAGAAATCTTCCGCATTCCAATCCCAGAGGGTTGGCAAGTCGCGGAATACGGCGTGGTATGCGAAGATATCCATCCCGACATAGCCTCGCAGACCATAGAACAACACAAGAGAGAGTACCGATAGTTGCATCACTACCTGTTTCATGCGTTGCCCTTCATACAGTTCCACATAGGCGAGTATCATCAACACCGCCAAGTGCAACACATAAGGTATCGTATAAACATAACTAATCGGTTCCATCTTTACTTCCCGTTTATCTCTTTCTCTTCCGAACGATTACATGAGACCGCATTCCGAGGAAAGAGGAGTCGATGACCGCAATATGCCATTCCCACAGCCACGAACACCTCGACAATGAGTACCGTTCCTGCGGCTCCCATCGCTTTTCCTACGGGTATGAGCAAGAAAATACAGGCAAACGCCAACACGGCAGCCAACGAATAGACATTGCGGTAACGTTGCCTTTCTCTCTCTCCGCCCATCGCCAGCAAAACCAGTTGAGCATAAACACCCCCCGATCCGACAAAGAGCGGCACCCATGCCATCAACCTGAATATTGCCCCCGTCCCTACATACTCAGTTCCCAACAGACTCTCAGCAAGAGGTGAGAAAGCGAACAGCAGAATTCCAAGCAGTGCCATACCACCAGCCACAAATACCAGAACCTTCCGCACATAGCGAACTGCCACCCCCTGATTCTCACGATTCATCTGCACGATGCGCGGATAGAATGCCTGAATAACAGAGAACAGAATCATATAGGTCAACGCACGAACCAGTCGATCCACCGCCGAATAGCGTCCCACCTCGACCGCTGTGCCAAACCATCCAAGAAAAAAAGCAATACTCACCGTATAAATACTTGTTGCGGCATTCGAAAAGAATATCGGGAACGATCTTCTCAGAGCCATTATTACGTTTTGAATACTGCATGGCAGACTGCTTGCGAGTCCTTTTTTTTGAATATAAACATACGTGACCAAAGACGACAACAGATAGACCATGGACTGAATCAAAGCAGCCACCAAGAAATCTGCCGGAGTATGTACAAAAACGAAAGTCAGAGGCAAGACAGAGAGTTTGCACAGTGTATTGATGATGGAGATAACCCGTATTCTGCCCAATCCCTGCAGCAACCAGACAAACGAAAATGCGTGGCCTACCACCATCAGAAACATGACATAGAGCGTTTCGCGGTAAATAAAAAAGCGCGGTATCATAGAGAGAGCCCAAACAAGCAGTGCGGTTACCGTCAGTAACAACCATTTAGCTCTAACCGTCTCGGTATAGATGCGGTCCACTTCCCTTTGGTTTCCCTTCGCCAATGCAATCTCTTTCGTAGCTGAGAGGTCGAAACCGAAATCCACAATCAACATCATCATTTGGCACACAGCCAACGAAAAACCTATATATCCGTACTTCTCGGCTCCGAGAGTCATCATGAGATATGGCAATACCAAAATCGGGGCTATGTAGTTCAGTCCTTTGAGAGCAAGCAACCAGATTACGTCCGACATTTCGTGTCGGAACGGGCTGTGTCTGTATTTCTCTATCAGTTTCAAACCACGCAGATGTTTACCTATTCAATTTCAATTTGCGTATCTCGCAATTCCGAGCCATACGATAATTTTTCTCTACTGCTGTTTCTGCAGCACTACCCAGCCGTCGTTCGAGAACGATGATCTCGCGTCCCAGTTGTTGTCGTTTCCATTTATCCTTCTCCGACTGATAGGCATCGCGTTTCTCATTGAGTTGTTGACGATACTTCTCGCGTTCCTGTTCGAGTTGGTATCCTCGTTGATAGTAGGCCTTTGCATCCCCGCTCTTAAAATCCTTCAGATCGTGATAGACAACCCCTTCCATAATCTCGAAGTTCATGGACTCCGGCACCGTTTCCGACAAAGGAGGCACAGGAAAGGACTCCTCATATTCCATAACAGGAGTTTCGAGCATCATGCTGTCTGCAGTGTCCTGCGGTTCTGTGATTCGAATAGAGTCTGCCGGGAGTCGTCGCAGCGTTGCCAAAGCCATTCGTTCAGCATATGTTGCTGACTCTGGAAGATACGATGGCAGTTCCTCGTACCTGAATGTATAGACCACCAATGTATCACCGTTCTGGTAACGGTCGGAAGCCCACCAACCCACTCTATTCTCCTCATCAATCTCCATGAGGTAGTCGTTCCACGTCGAATTGAACGGCATACCCAAGTGTACAGGCTTCATAAACTCTCCTTTCTCATTGGTACGAGAGAGGTAGAGATCATATCCACCGATGGAATTATGGTGTGTCGAGGCAAAATAGAGTGAAACGCCGTCCTCCATCAGAAATGGGAAATTCTCATCGCCAGGAGTATTGATATCGCCACGCAGGGGCAGAGGTTCCGACCATCCACCGACAAGGTAGTTACGTACGAACAGATCCAGTCCATTCTTTGCTGTCGTGTCGGACTGGTAACTACGATCTTTTCGTACCGTCATATAACCTGTTCGAGGTCGGAAATCCTTTGCCTTATTCAGTCGGTACACCTGTCCCATTTCCTTGCGTCGGTTATAAGCCGAGAACAGGCTCTGTCGAGTTACCTTCATGCTGTCGAGAATCGTTACTTTCTGTACGGCATTCAGCATCCTGCGAGCCTCCGCCACACCTCTTTTTCGCCTTCCACAAACATCCGCCATATAGGGTGTCGGCGTTAGTGTCTGAGCACGGTCATAATACGAGAGAGCCGTCTCGAAATCATACTCTCTCATTGAGAGATCGCCCATCAAGAGCAACGCGCCACTATGAGAAGAGACATCTGAGAGGTATTTCCTCGCATGAATCCTATCGTTCGTATAGAAATAGCACGCCCCGAGCCGGTAGTCCAACTCCGTCATGTCGGGGTGTGTCATCACAAGAGACTTATAGAGTTCGAGAGCAGTCTGGTAATCGCCTGACTTGAAGCAGAGGTCCGCGGTACGTCGCAAAGCCCGTTCGTTCTTTGTCAGTATCGGTTCCTCCTTCTCTTCTTCGTTCTTCTTGTCGGATGGTTTTGATGTACTCTGAGCGGCCGCCAGCATTCCGCATAACAGCAAAAACCACAGCGTCAGTATCTCTCTTTTCCGTACTCGTTGTTTCATTCTTCTGACTCTTTCTTTGAATGGAACAGATCACGCAGTCCTTTCTTTATTTCCTGTCCTGCCTCCTTCAGACCTGTTTTCATTTCGGCACCCGAATTAGAGAGATTCTCTCGCATTTCTTCTTTCTGTTCTCTCCATTCCTGTTTCATATCTTCGCCAGCCGCCTTCATTGTAGAAGAGGCATGGTGTCCCATTGTACGTGCAGCGTCCTTCAGCATCTCGCGAGTCTGAATTTTCACTTTCGGGTCGTCTATCGATCCGGTGATATGCACACCGACGCGCTCCACCTTAAACACCGTCGATTCACTTGTCGGGACATCGAGGTGCATCACATAATCCACCGACTTATCCAGTCCTGTCCTACCCTTATCTATCTTCAGTTGATATTGGGATACCGAGAAGCCGAAATTCTCCGTATAGACATTTCCATTCATTATCCTAAACGGGATGCTTACGGAAGGAATCAGCGGCTCGTACAATTCAGGTTTCTTCAAGGTCTTTGAAAGGCGGTGGAGAGACTCCACACCGCTGACCGTAATATTCTCGGAAGAGATAACGCCTACGGCGTTGAGCGTCTGAAGGTCAGGATTCATTTCCGATCCAAAATCCACGGAAAAATCCACATCGCCGGAAAAGCGTCCCGTCGTACCCTCGAACACAGGTACAATCTCCTTTGCGCTCTCCACCTGCCGATATACTTCAGAATACAACACATCGCGAATGGTAAGACTTGCCTTCCCTCGTGGCGGGCGTCCTGCATCCGGAGAGGCGTAGAGACCGGTACAAGTCATTCTGCCACCCATTGTCGAGAGAGACACGCCGTTCATTTCCAGCACTCCAGAAGACAACACAAACAGCCCCCGAGCATCAGACACCTCGATCTTCTCATAGACTAATTTCCGAAACGATGCGTTCAGACGCAACGAGAGATCTTCGGGTAAGATCAGCACCTGAGTCTCGTCGGAAGACTCCGTCTGTTGTTCTCCAGAAAGCAAGTCTGCCAGATCCACATAGTCAGAGACACCTGTCAGCCTTCCCCTCAGCGTATCGCCACGCAAGAGATGTCCTACCACCTCGTCCACATTACCCTTCAAAGCCAGATCGCTCTTTCCGATTCGCATGTCGAAATACGGTACTTCCACACTGCGTGACGTAAACACCAGTTTCGCTCTGTCTATTGCTATAGGGTGAGGAAGTGTTTTCAGAGATGCCGTCACTCGTTCGAGAGCAAGGTCGCCGTTAAACCTAAAGCGGTCGTACCAACCCTTATCATAATAACTTAACTTGCCCTTAATATTCAGGTTGACTCTTGCGCTGCCTTGCAGCCGTTCATTCTGTTGAAGAGGATAAAAATCCTTTACAGTCCCCAAATTAAGAGCCCCTTTAAGTTCAGCGTCAATATCCGGATCATCGTTCAAGTTGCGAATGTCCAGGCGTCCAGAAAGAGGATTGCCGCCCATATTCATATTGAACCGAGAGACCTTCACCTCTGTCTGAAGAGTATTACCACCCTTGTTACTGATAGCGCCATCGAGTTGAATATTCTCCACCTTCCGAGGCAGGGACGGGTAACGGAACCACGCATCGACGATGTTCAGCATCAGAGCAAAGGAGGGATATTGTACCTTTTCTCCACCATTGTAGGTACCCTTGACATAGCCGTCCAGCGTCACCTTGCCTCCCGTTTCTATTTCTCCGAAGCGATTGGCATAAATAGCCGGAATCAGAGAGAGCACATCCTTGAAATCGGTCTGTGGCGAACGCAGGCAAATATTCATATCATATTGAGAATCAATATCTTCATTTACATCCAGCCATCCTTCGGCATACATTTCCACCTCGTTCACCTTCAGGTGGTTTTCGCTTAAGGTATATCGTCCCTCCTTCCGATTCTGATTCACGCACATTTGCAGTTCAACCTTCGCCTTATTCAGCCACGTCACATTCCCGGACGCTACCGTCACTCCCTGCCAATTATTTTCGGTTATGAGATCCGTTTCTTCCTCATCCAGATTTCCCCTCAGTCGATGGTTCAACGTATCGATCCGCAGTTGCATTCGGTTCTGTTCGTCATTAAAGAACAAAAATCCCTCTTTTATCCGCAATTCATTGAGTTGCAGGCGGAAGGGTTTTGACTCTTTCTCTTCACGATATTCCTCCTCTCGTACAATGTCCCAATTGACCCTACCGTCTTTCAGACGATGCAGGCAAACCTTTGGGTGAACAACCGTAATTCCTTTCACCTCATACCCCTCGTCGGAGAGCAAGCTCGACAGCGAAAGCTCACCTGTCAGACTTTGCACCTGCAGCAACGTATCACCCTTGAAAGCACCTATACCTGCGATGTACCCTTTTTCCATTGTCACGCCGAGGTTGGGAAATGCTCTCCAGAAACTCAGATCGACATCCTCGAAATAGACCTTTGCTTTCAAAGACTCTTCCAAAGTCTCATTGATAGCACGTATGATCGGATTACGGAACAACATAGGTGCCGCTGTCAGTATTCCAGCAAGGAATACCAACACCGCCGATACTATAATGACCCACTTTTTCATTGCAGACAATACGCTTTGCAAAGATACTGAAAATAACACAGTTTTCTGTCAAAAAAATAAACACCCCCATCTTGCCTCTTTACTTAAATTTTAGTAATTTTGTAAAATAAAGAAAAAAGGACTTTCAAGAGAGGAATATACATCATGCTCAATCAACTTATCCGTCACAAAACCATTCGAAAATACTCCGACCGTCCCATTAGCGAACAGACCCTCAACCGTTGTCTCACTGCAGCCACCCGCGCCAGCAATACGGGTAACATGCAGACCTATTCCATCGTTGTAACCCTTGACAACGACATCAAGCATGCGCTTGCCCCAGCGCATTTCAACCAACCGATGGTAGAGCAGGCACCTGCCGTTCTCACCTTCTGCATTGACTTCAACCGTTTCGACAAATGGTGTGACCTACGCCATGCTCAGCCCGGTTTCGACAACATTCTCTCCTTTTCCTCTGCAGCCATCGACGCCGTCCTGGCGGCACAAAATTTCGCCATAGCCGCCGAAAGCGAAGGGCTCGGCATCTGTTATCTCGGCACCACCACTTACAATGCGATGGACATCATCCGCATCCTCAAGTTACCTAAGATGGTATTCCCTATTACCACCATTACAGCAGGCTATCCAGCAGAAGTCCCTACGCATCAGGAAGACCGGTTGCCATTGGATGGTGTCTGCCATCACGAGATCTATGAAGATTATGATGCCAAGGAGATTGAGCGTATCTATTCCTACAAGGAATCCCTTCCGACCAATCAACAATTTGTACGGGAGAACGGGAAGGAAACACTCGCACAGGTCTTCACCGACATCCGCTACACAAAAAAAGATGCTGAGAATTTCTCTAAAACCTTTCTTGAAGCTCTCCGTCATCAGGGTTTTCTGAAATAAGAAAGCACAGAAAGAACCTTTCCGAAAAAGCATTCACAGATGATTTTTCCATCCGAAGCACGTGAATGGATTCAATGGTGGCTAACGCAACGGGGTTCGGTTTCCTTTGTCCGTTCCTGTCCCACTTGGGTCGCTCTTCGCCGTCAGTTACATCACCTTGCGAGCACGCAGGAATATTCATGGATTGGTCAACAGGGGCTTCTCATTCCCTCGCCATGCAAAAAGTGGTTGATGTCGCTTTATGGCTCACACGCATCCGGAGCCTATTTTCCGCTCCTGAACAGCACCAAATACCGCATTACCATCTCACAACATACGCAACATCTACGTGTGCATGAACTCACGCATGCACTTGGTTTCTTCAAAAAACAGGAACGTCAAATTCTACGTGCCTACTTCACGATGCAGCAATGGAAAAAATGTCACAACCCCTATTGGGACAATCCGTGGGAGATCTATGCCCGTGTCATGGAATTCCGATTTCTACAAAACCTTATACCGCAAAAGCGGTTATTACCCATCCACGTCCGCCAATTCCGTTCCAGCGGTTTACTACATAGTGTCCGCCTGCATTTCTACTCTGATGATTTTCTTCTGTACCTTTTTAACAAAGTCGTCTAATATCGGACGTCTGAATCGCCGTACGTAACAATCCTTTTGTAGTACTCATGATTCCAAGTGGACTTGCATAAATCATGGATGAAAACTTCTATTTCTTATGCTTTTCAACTCCTTAGAATTTTTATTGTTTCTGCCAATCGTATTCATACTCTATTGGTTTGTATTCCGCGAACGAAAGTGGCAGAATCTGTTGGTCGTAGTGGCCAGCTACGTATTTTATGGTTGGTGGGATTGGCGCTTTCTTCTGCTTATTACGCTTACTTCACTATGCAGCTTTGGAAGCGGACTTCTACTGGACTATTTCAAGGGACAGCGACGAAAGCAGCAGGCTGTGAGTGCCGCCAATATTGTACTGAACCTTGGTATTCTTTGCGTATTTAAGTATTACAACTTCTTTGTCGAGAACCTTGATGCCCTATTTGACATGATGGGCTACCACATGGACTGGGTGACCATGAATGTTATCCTACCGGTCGGAATCAGTTTCTATACGTTTCAAGCCCTCAGTTACACGATTGATGTTTATCAGAAGAAGCTACCTGCCACTCACGACATTGTGGAGTTCTTCGCTTACATCAGTTTCTTCCCGCAGTTGGTGGCAGGCCCTATTGAAAGAGCGACAAACCTACTACCACAGTTTCAACAAAATCGTCGTTTCGATTATTCAAGTGCAGTGGATGGACTGCGTCAGATGCTATGGGGTTTTCTGAAAAAATTAGTTGTGGCCGACAACTGTGCCATGGTCGTAAATGAGCACTGGAATGATTATGCTGATCTACCGGGATTGACGCTCTTCCTGCTCGGTATTCTCTTCTCATTCCAAATTTACTGTGATTTCTCGGGCTATTCTGATATTGCAATAGGATGTGCCCGACTCTTTGGCTTTAATCTGATGCGGAATTTTAACGTCCCCTATTTTTCAAGAAGCATACCTGAATTTTGGCGCAGATGGCATATCTCTCTGACAACATGGTTCCGCGACTACATCTATTTTCCTTTGGGTGGAAGCCGATGCGAGAAATGGAAGATTATCCGTAACATATTTATCGTATGGGGCATCAGTGGTTTGTGGCATGGAGCCAATTGGACCTTTATCTGCTGGGGTTTGTTTCATGCGACATTGCTTGCCATATACAACCTATTTAATATCAACACCAAACACAAAAACATTGTAGCATTCGGTCGTTATATTCCAAATAGCAAAGAACTGTTTCAAATGGGATTCACCTTCTTTCTTGCAGTAATTGGATGGATCATTTTCCGAGCAGCGACGATGCCCCAGGCCATAGACTACATTGAATCCATGTTTACTAATAAATTCTTTGATTCATCCTACGTATATGGAAAATTGTATCTGTTTTATTGCCTGTTACTTTTGGGAATAGAGTGGTTACAAAGAGACAAGCAGCATGCGTTGCAATGGCATCTGACGGTAATAGAGGACAAAAAACGGGTACAATACTGCATTGACTTTATTGTTTTACTTCTTATTATAACGCTTGGAAATTTCCAAGGTAACCAATTCATCTATTTCCAATTCTGATACAATGAGAAAATTTATAATATATGTATTGTCCATAATCATACCAGTATTTGGAGGGATGGCACTCATCAACTTTCTTGTTGACCCCGGTCACATATATTCAAACAGTTATATTGAAGAAGTCGTAGAAGGATCAAGGAAAGGCCTTTGCGTTACCAATGTTGGCAATATGGACGAAAGGCTCTTCAAGAAAAGACTGATAGAAGTCAATAAGGGTAAGGAATTTGACTATTTGGTCATAGGCTCAAGCCGAGCGATGACTATCTCAGAGGATTGTCTAACGGGTTCCTCGCTTTTAAACCTTGGCGTGTCCGGAAGTAAATTAGAAGACATGATTGCATTGTATCAGCTATGCAAAGAAAATGAAGTTTCTTTCAAGAATGTCATTATTGGAACGGACCCAACATTATTCAATGCCAATGATAATGACAACCGCTGGAAATCGATCGGCATTTATTATTATGATTACTATGGAACAGAAGACAATGATTCAGAATCGGATTTTCAACGAACCTTAATTCAGAATTTATTCTCACCTTCTTATTTCAAATCGGCAGTCAAAGCCATTCCTGACGTATTAGCAGGCAATACACAAATCGAATACGTTCGAACATACATAAACAACGGAGGCACCAAACGTCCAGACGGTTCCATCTACTATGCAAAAGAGTATCGAGAAACTCCTCAGGAATTAGTTGATGCCAATGCCATGACTTGTTGTCATACTTCTTTCCTTCGTTTCGACTCTGTCTCAGAGAAAAGGAAAAATATTTATATAGAATTTGTAGAAACGTTGCATAAAAATGGGGCAAACATCATTATCTGGTGTTGTCCCTATCACCCGCTCTTCTACAAGCGAGCAGTAGAAATGAAGGGGTTTCCTCCTGCCATAAACTTCCTATCTGATTATGCCCAAGAACGTGGCTTTAAGATTATCGGCAGCTTTAATCCTGATGACCTCGGTTTGTCCAACAAGGATTTCTATGATGGACTCCATGTCAAGAAAGAAACGGTGGACAACATTCTTAAAAGTTCCCTCTGATTCAGTCAAACCATTAAAGATTTCTCATTTCCTTTCATCACAGGACCGTTATCTTGTACGGAGTATAGTAAAGCATCATTCTACTTTCATCAACCGAGTTCCCAGTCTCTTTGTTCCTGTGTCACTAATCCGTTCGTCAGCATTATTGTCAACGCTAACGTAATCACCTATTGTTCTCCTTTCGACTACGAGATGCTCTATTTACAACGATGACACATCGTGGTCTATCCGTTCCTGCTCTTCGTTTTCGAGCGAACGTTCGTAGCGAGCTTCGTGACGTTTTGCTGCCATTCGAATTGCCTGTTCATATCCATTCAGAGCAGAAAAAGGGGCAAATTGAGCTGCCCGACTTTCTTCAGAAGCCCTAGGATGTCGAAGCACCCCCTCGTAGTGATGTTCCACCAGTTTCTCTTCCGTCTCGCTCATGCCTTGTGTCCTCCTATCTGTCCATTCCGTTCTCTTGCCGTTGCCCCCTCCTCAAAATCAAGACCTTTGAGCAGGGCGTTCTTACCGAACCTCTTCTTAATCTTCAGCGTAACCTCCTGTACTCTCTGTTCTTTCTCCAGACGTCGCTGTTCTCTCGTCAGCACATCAGCCGAGTCCGGAGAGAACAGATCGAGTTGTACGTGTGGTGTCGTAAAAGTCTCCGAAGCATTCTCCAGATGATTCAGAGAAAGAGAAATACGCCGTATCTGCAGATGTGGATTGACAATGCGATTATACAATGCTTCCACCGCCTCCTCTATCTCATGGAGCGAGCTGGTTTTCCTCGACAGAGGTGCTGTACCACGAGACGGTGCCGGCACATATCGTCCGTAGTGGTCTCTCACGACACGCAATCCCTTCGGCACTCTATCCTGAGAAATGCTCTCATAGCCAATTGTGAGCTCCACCTGATCGGTCACCTGTCGGTATTCGACCAGTTCGAGCACCACCTCATTCACCATCTCCATCACCACAGTCCGTGCTTTCTTTACGTCATAGGGGGAAGATAGTACCTGTCCACTACTTCTCGAATGCGTCTGAGGCTTGTATCGTTTTATTGCTGCTATGGTACAGGGTTCCCATCCCCAGGCATGGTCGATCAGGAACTCGGCATTCACGCCAAAAACCTTATATAGCATATCCTCTGCATGTAGCGAGAATCTCGCCAACTGTCCCATTGTCTCGATGCCGTAGCAGAGCAACCTCTGAGCCGTTCCTTTTCCTATTCGCCAGAAATCGGTCAGCGGACGATGGTTCCATAACTGTTCGCGGTATGATCTCTCATCCAGTTGAGCGACCCTCACTCCCTGTTCGTCCGGAGAGGCGTGTTTCGCGAGGATATCCATCGCCACCTTGCACAGATAGAGATTCGTCCCTACGCCTGCCGTTGCCGTGATTCCCGTCTTCGTCTCCACTTCCTTTATCATGCGCGAAGCCAGTTCGCGTGGCGTCACAGCATACAGATCAAGATAACTGCTGGCATCTATAAACACCTCGTCAATTGAATAGACATGGATATCCTCTGGAGAGACGAAATCGAGATAGATCTCGTATATTTTAGCGCTACAGTCTATATAGTCTGCCATGTGCGGCATAGCAGCGATGTAATCCACAGAAAGAGAAGGGTTGTCCTCCAATGCCTTCGCATCGTAAGACTTTCCCGTCAGGATACCTCCTGGGGCACGTCGTCCCCGTTCTTCGTTTATTGTCCTCAGACGTTGCGTCAGTTCAAACAGACGGCATCGTCCTCCAATTCCGTAGGACTTCAGTGATGGGGAGACCGCGAGACATATTGTCTTCTCAGTCCTACTCGTATCCGCCACTACCAAATGGGTATTCAGCGGATCCAATCCTCGCTTCACACACTCCACGGAGGCATAAAAAGATTTCAGATCTATTGCGATATACGCTTTGTTATTCTCCTTTTCCATCGTCCCGCTTTTTTCGCACATAGAGTTTAGAAACGTGTGTCCAATCTCACTTTCTGAACGAATCATTCAGAAGAAAAAAAGTGAAAACAAACACGTTTGCTCTCACTTCCATTCTTTCAACCCGAGTGGCGTTCATTGATCAACAGATTCCGGCATTCAACCGAATAGTCTGTCACAACGTATATGTGTGGAGCTGGAGGGAGTCGAACC
>DGSL01000013.1:83993-115403 GCA_002393965.1 Bacteroidales bacterium UBA4363
CAATCCGCTTTCTACATGCTTATCTTCGCCTTCATTTTCGTGTGATGACAAGACCGAAGCCACCAATCATCACCTTAGCCTCTAAGATTTCGCCACGGACCTGAGGCTGTCCGAGACTATTCCCGATTTACCACACCGCTGAACCGAACGCTTCGGGACTTTGCATTCGAGCGATGTCTTGTCCGGACACCTTGTATCCAGATTAAGCCCAATCTACTATGATTCGATTAAGCAGCAAGAGCGTAGTTATTCTCGCCAGTTATCGTTTATCCGATGAGATTAAAGTGCGTATCAGACAAGGCACTGCATGCTTACGCATTCCTTCTACCCGCAGTCAAAACCAGGCAGCCCCGATTTGATTATCCGCTGGAATACAACGCAAAAATACATCATTATTCTTCTCCCTGCAACCTCTCTGACCAAAAAAGAAGGAGTTATTCGATACGGACATCCCCATCGCTTCCCACGGCAATACCTGTTTCGGTATGAAGGATGAAATTGGAAAGAGTCCTATTGGCTCGGTGGCGTTCTATCTCAGAAAGTATCTGATCGTAGGACTGTTCCGGATAGCGGTAGACAACCGGAGTGCGCATTTCCTGGGTGGAACGCAAGAAGAGATGAACAAGTTTACGTCGCAGGAAAAGCGACAGCATCCCTACCAGCATTCCCATGCGAACGAGCAGCAATCCGAGAAGATTTCCGTGGAAATGCTTACGGTAGAACTGCACCATAGCACGAAAAAAGAGGCGAACGTAGCGTGCGTCCGACGAGTGTGCAGACTCTCCTTTATAGTGCATAATACGGTAAGGAAGGTACCACACTTCCATACCACTTTTGGCGACACGGTAGGAAAGATCGATATCCTCTCCGTACATAAAGAACCGCTCGTCGAGCAGTCCTGTCTGCTTGAGAGCATCGCGACGCAGAAGCATAAAAGCCCCAGAGAGCACATCGACACAATGGGCGGTATCGGGATCGAGGTACCGCAAATGATAACGGCCAAAGATTCGTGACTTCGGGAACATCCGGTTAAGTCCTGACAACTTGCAGAACGACACCCACATTGTCGGAAATCCGCGTTTGGACTCGGGCAGAAATTTACCCTGTGCGTCAATCATCTTGACACCTGCTGCTCCGGCACGAGGGTGAGCATCCATAAAATCGCACACCCTTGTGAGAGTTTCTTCTCCAAGTACCGTATCGGGATTGAGCAGCAAGACATACTGCGACTCGGAGCGACGGATAGCGATGTTATTTGCCACCGCAAAACCAAGATTCTTTGAATTGATGAGATAGTGGACTTGCGGGAACCGATTGCGCAGATAGTCGATGGAGCCGTCGGAGGACGCATTGTCCACGACGAACACTTCAAGGTCCGAAGCCATGGAAGACGCGAAAATCGACGAGAGGCACTGCTCGAGGTAGTACTTCACGTTATAACTTACAATGACAATCGAAAGACGCAAGACTGAATCCCTATCTATTCATTATAGAATTACGAAATCACCCAAACAGGCGCGAAAGGAATCCCCCCTTGCGTTGCCGGCGCGAATCGGCATCGTCTTCGATACCACGGTACGGCTGCAGAGGTCGTCCACTCTTGATCATCTGATAGATAACTCCCCAATCCGGCAATCCACCGAGGTTATGGTCATCGATGAATACGTCGGCATCGATCTTACGTGTCGTACGACGTGAGGAAGGGATATCATCCGGAGAGGAAGCGTTGACTGCGTAAAACTCAACGCCTTTCGACCGGCAGTAGTCGACTGCCTCATTGAGCAGGTCTCCTTCACGCACGGAAAAGAGGATGAGCAAATGACCATCCGACTGCAGTTGTCGCAGCGTCTGCATAGCAAATGGAATATCGCGTCCTATTTCCGGGTACTTGTGTTCGACGAGTGTACCGTCAAAATCAACTGCAATCTTCATAATTAATCAGAATAATATGGAACAAAAATAACCTCAATCGTCACTATCCAGATTGGACGGGAACAGTTCGTTCTCCACCACCTGTTCGCGTGGTTTGCAGAAGAGGAGAGCCACGGCAGCTATGGCAGCGGCGAAGAGGAAGTCATAGACACGGGGTTCTGTCTGACACAGATAAAAGAGCAGAATATTGCCCAAGAATCCGACTGCGATGAGTAATATCCGCAGGAGGACAAGACGTTGATAGTGGCGGAGCAGGTCTGCATCGCCTCCCTCGTGAACAGTACGAACACGCCGAGAATAAAACCACAGAGCAAACGGGATGGAGAGCAGGAGATACAAATATGATATCGACTTAACAATCACCTGCGTGGAAGGTTCGACCAATGTAGAGATGCCAGCAGACACCAGTTTGAAGCCGACAAAAGCCATGACAACAGCGAGCAAGAAAACCGCGTAGTACACCAGTTGAGAAAACCGCATGGCCTTGCGGAGTGTGTTACGTTCTGAATCGGACAACGTTCTGTTCATCTTAAATCAGGTTTCTTATTATCAATAACGAAGATAGGTGTCTTTTATTATTTATTATCGGAGGAAAAATGGAACGACTCTGCAAAATCGACGCGATTGAGGATTGAGCGTCCGAGCGTTATTTCGTCCGTATATTCCAGTTCATCGCCCACTGCGACTCCCCGTGCGATGGTAGAGATCCGGAGAGACGGAAACGGAGAGAGTTTCTTAAAAAGAAAGAAATTGGTTGTATCGCCTTCCATGGTAGGGCTCAGAGCGAGGATTACCTCATGGACTGATCCCGCAGCGACACGATCTACGAGCGACTGAATCTCCAAGTCCTGCGGTCCGATACCATCCATGGGGGAAATCACTCCGCCCAGAACATGGTACAAGCCCCGAAACTGTTGTGTATTCTCAATTGAGAGGACATCCCGCACTGTCTCCACGACACATACGGTAGAAGCATCGCGTGATGGGTTAGAACATATTTCACACGTATCGGAATCGGAGATATTGTGACAGAGTTTGCAATAGCATACTTCTCGCCTCAGTCGGGCAACAGAATCCGAGAACCTAAGCACATCCTCCTCGCTACGTCGCAGCAAATGGAGGACGAGCCGGAGGGCTGTTTTTCGTCCGATGCCAGGCAGCTTCGAGAATTCGTCAACCGCCGACTCGAGCAGAACAGATGGATATTGCTGTTGGAACGCCATACTATGAATCGGAATGGTTGCAAAGGTAAGAAAAAATGATAACTTTGCGTTCGCCTATGAAGACCGAACTCCTCATACTGCTCATCATCCTTCTTTACTTTGGACTCCTGTTGTGTATTTCAGCCCTTACGGGCAGGAAAAGTGACGGCAACAATGCCTTTTTTCTGGGAAACAGGAAGAGTCCGTGGTATATCGTTGCCTTCGGCATGATAGGCACATCCATCTCGGGAGTCACCTTCGTAAGTGTACCCGGCATGGTAGAGAAGATTGGGTTTACGTACCTGCAAATGTGCATGGGATTTGTAGTGGGATATGTATTAATAGCCTACGTGTTGTTGCCCATCTATTTCAAATTACACCTAACGACCATATACGAATATCTCAAGAAACGTCTGGGTGAGAGCAGTTACCGTACGGGAGCCAGTTATTTCCTATTGAGTAAAATCACAGGAGCTGCCGCACGTCTCTATATTGTTGTCATGTTGCTTCACACCTTCGTCTTTGCCAAGTTCGGAATACCGTTTTATGCATCTGTTGGTACGATTATTTTCCTCATCTGGCTCTACACCTTCAAAAGTGGCATTAAGACCATCATCTGGACGGACTTTCTGCAAACTCTGGTTTTGCTGACGGCCTTGATTCTGATACTCACGAATACATGTCGGGAGTTAGGATTCAGTCTTCCGGATGCGGTGAGAGCCGTTGGCAACGAAAGCGAACTCTCCCGCATTTTCGTGTTTGACGACTGGCACACGACCCAGAACTTCTTCAAACAATTTGTAAGTGGCATCTTCATCACCATTGTCATGACAGGTCTTGACCAGGACATGATGCAAAAGAACCTCTCATGTCGAAACCTCCATGAATCGAGAAAAAACATGTTGAGTTACGGGGTGTGTTTTCTACCTGTGAACCTGCTGTTCCTCGGTTTGGGAGCCTTATTAGTCCTATTGGGAAGAGCAAAGGGGTTGGAACTTCCTTCTGCCGGGGACCAGTTATTACCATTCTTCGCAGCAGACCGACTGGGCAGTGCCACAACTGTCTTGTTTTTTTTAGGCATCATTGCTGCCTCTTTCTCGAGTGCGGACTCTGCGTTGACGAGTCTCACCACAAGCGTCTCAGTGGACCTGGTCAACATCAAAAAAAGAGCGCAACGGAAGCAGAAGCGCATTCGAATGATGATTCATATCACGGTCTGCGTCTGCTTTTTCATCCTGATTCTCGCCATTGACCACTTCGGTCGTGACACCAGCATCATCGACACCATTTACCGTTTGGCATCGTACACTTACGGTCCGTTATTAGGCATGTTCACCTACGGACTCTTCAGTCGTCGTAAAATCAAGGACCGTTTCATGCCATACGTTGCGTTGTCTGCTCCAATACTGATTGCCTTCACAGACTGGGGTTGTCGTGAGTTTCTGCATTACCAATTCGGGTATGAAATTCTCCTGCTTAACGCAGTCCTCACCATTGGAGGCATGGTCCTCATCACCAACTGGAAGGGAACTCCTGAACGAAAGAAAGCGTTCCTCTCTCATTGAACAGGGGAACGTCATAGAGAAGCCTACGAAAAGAGAAGAGAGCAAACGATAAAAATCATTAAGGATTCAGCCATGGAAATCAAAAGTTCGGAATTCGTCATCAGCAATACTGACGTACAAAAATGCCCGGAAGGGAATCTTCCTGAATTCGCCTTCATCGGCAGGAGCAATGTCGGAAAATCGTCGCTGATCAATATGCTGACGAACCACAAGGGGCTTGCCATGACCTCATCGATGCCTGGTAAAACACTACTTATCAATCACTTCCTAATCAACAAGGAATGGTACATGGTAGATTTGCCTGGGTATGGATATGCACAGAGAGGGAAAAAACAGCGTGACCAATTGAGACGCCTCATCGAAAGCTATATTCTGAAACGTGTTCAGCTCTATAACCTATTCCTATTGATTGACAGTCGTCATGCGCCTCAGCAAATTGACATGGACTTCATGCGCTTTCTTGGAGAAAATGAAATCCCGTTCTCCATTGTCTTTACCAAAACAGACAAACTGTCGAACCGTCAGTTGACGGACAACATACGCGCTTACAAAGAAGCCCTATTGGAGGAATGGGAAGAACTGCCTCCCGTGTTCCTTACGTCCTCCGAGAAAAAAAGAGGGCGAGAAGAACTCCTTGTCTATATAGACGAAATCATCCATTGCTCCTGACGGGCGGATCGTCACGAGCAAATATCTCATACAAAACGGGCGGTTATGGAGCATTCCATAGCCGCCCGATTTTTGTTTTCATCAAGAGACACCAGCCTCAGACTTTCCACAACAAGAACTGCCCTACCGGAATTTCTCCTGTATCATCAATCGTCTTTCTCGTCCTCTCTCTCCGGTGCATTCTCCAACTCTCGCATGCGACGCAAGAAGAAATTGAATGCCTCGAGTCCCATGAGAACAAACAAAGTGCTGACTATTGCCAGTCCGTAGAGTCCTCCGCCACAAGCCAGTCCTATCGCAGCAGTCACCCAGACGCAGGCTGCCGTCGTGAGTCCCCGAAGCGTATTTTTCTGAAAAATGATAAGTCCGGCTCCGAGAAAACCCACACCCGTAACGACTTGAGCAGCAACACGAGAGACATCAAGTCGATGAGACTCGGTGATGAGTGTTTCTTGGAATCCGTATGCCGACACAATCATAAAGAGGGCTGAACCGAGCGCGACGAGGAAGTGGGTACGAAATCCAGCTGCCTTATCCCGCAGCTCACGTTCAAGTCCGATTGCACCACCCAATAATGCCGCCACCAAGAGTCGGAGCACCATATCCAAATTAAAGAAGCCAAGTATCTCCATATTCGAAACTATCTATAAAAAAAACAGACTGCAAAGAAATTCATGGATTCAAAGCAGTCTGTTTTTTTGATGGGTGTATTATACAGTATTAGATTTTACGTAACTATTTCCCTTTGCGTGCCTGTTCGCGTTGTTTGCGCTGTTCATCCATTCGGTTTTTGCGTTCTTTCACCTGTTTCTTACGCATTTCGGCACGTTGCTTTGCCATAGCTTTCTTTTTCTTCTTCTTTGCTTTTTGAGCTTTTTTCTTTGCTTTTTCCTTCTGCTTCTTCAGTTGTTTCTTCTGCTTCTGTTTGAGGGATTGTTTATCCTCTTTGGAAAGATAGTCCGGATCCGGATAGACATTCACCTTCGGCTGAATAATTTCAGGCTGGATATAGGTCAGTTCCTGAATTTCGCGATCACAACGTTCCTGACTGAACGCCACTTCCTTCACCTCTCCGAATGCATTAAATATACCACGGACGCACCCTTTGGTAGCCGCGGCATCAATGGATCCGTTGAGAGTTGTGTGTTTGGTCTTTCCTGAAAACCGAATCTTGTAGGTTGCCATAAGCGAATCGTTGTTCACGACGAAGAAGGCGCTATAGCCATTATCCCAAAGATTGACACGATAGATAGGCAGGCAGACGGAGGCGGAGTTATTGCGCACATAGCGTTCAGGCTGGAGGTTCAAAATCTGAATAGCGCGGTAGTACTCTGGGATGGTAAGATAGTAACTACGGCGGTCAGGAGCAGCCTCGCCCATAAAGAGCGTCACAGCCTTAATATCCGAGAGGAGTTGTGTTTTTTTGTGAACAGACCGGTCGGTTGCCAAATCTGAGTAGAGCACCTTGAGAGACTCCACAATCTCATCAAATTCCACCGAATCCTTCGGTACATCGCCATATTGAATGACATCCGTTATTTCATTAAACTGTTCCTGATAGGTATAGATGTCAGCGGCGAAAGAATGAGCAGAACACCAGAGAGCCACGATGGCAGAGAGTGTCGCGATTTTCAGTTTGCTTTGCATGAGTTCTGAAAGTAAAATGTAAAAAGAGGTAGAATAATAGCCTTAACGATGACAGTCGGATATCGGCTTCACCGAAGTACAAAAGTAAACATTTTTACATGAAACACGAACAGATTGTCCTATTTTTTATAAAAGGCCCTCTCGCGGAGAACTACCGAAAGAGATTCACGTCACCCTTGAGTCGATACTCCTTTCGTCGTCCGCTAGCCCGATGGTCTGTACCTTCCGCTTCAATGATATAGTAGTACGGTCCGGTCGGGCACTTTCGTCCGTCCACTGTTCCGTCCCATCCTTTGGAAGGGTCCGTCCAATCGTAGATTTGGTGTCCCCATCGGTTATAGACCCAACAATGGAACTTTTTGAGGGACTTATAGGAGACGCGGAACTCGTCGTTGACTCCGTCTCCGTTGGGAGAGAAAGCGGATGGTACTTGCAGATCCGACTCGGAAACCGTCACGGTAATAGAATCCTGTTTAAGACAGTAAGCCCCCGTCTTCGTATCATACACATTACGCACACGCAACAGGACCGTATAGACGCCTGTTTCGTTGAAAACATAGCGCAGGTCGGCATCATGGTAAACGATAGAGGAGTCATTGCGATGTTCGTTATTGATGATAAACCAATCGAAATACCGTGCAACCGGTATGTTCGCATTAGACGTAAACGAGACGTGCAAGGGAGCGCTGCCTCCGAAGGAGGACGCCGAAGTTCCCTCCAGGGTGCGATCCTGTTCGTTGCGTCCGTCGCGTTCCAGGATTTCGGCATGGAGGTGGCACGTTACCGCCACTGCCGTATCGATATAATTGGCAGAGACAACGGACGGCATGTTGAGGGCAGTCTGTATCACATCACCACGAAGAGAATAGCCCGTATTCCTGTAAGGCGGAGTAATGTAGGTCACTTTTTCTTCGACAGAAGTTCCCCCGTGTGTCGTAATAGAATCAAGCACTTCCTGTTCTGAAAGCGCCGTACCGTCCCAGACAAAAGACGTGTCAACGATACAATAGATACGTTCGACGGACTTCACAGCCCCCTCGGGTGTAGCATACTGTATAGTCGGAACGAGAGCCCTCGTGCGAATAGGAAGGGAGGCACACGGGTCCTCTGATGGCAGCGTATCAACAGAAAGAGCCGTCATGCGGTAATTGTTCATATCGAACACCCATATAGTACGAGACTCGGTCACCTCGCCTGACTCAGACCGAGCCTGAATAACGTATGCATGACCGGGCTGGGCGGACACAGAGAGCCGATCAGCAGATACGGCATGAGCGACTTGTGTCGCAGACGAAAAAGAAGATGTATAAGAATACCATGTAAGCGCAGAAGCTCTTGAGGTTGAGTAAGTCAGGGAAACCGCAGAGCCATCAGTAAAGACAATGTCATCGACTCCATCGACAGGAAGATCGAGTTGAGAAGCAGAGACAAAGCGTCCAGATCCAGAAACATCGACTGCCGCCTGCAGTTCCATAAAGACAGAGACCATGATTAGGAGGGTCAACAAAAATTTATGCACCATAAAGATATGCCGTCATTAATTATGTAGGGAACTTCCATGTGCAGAAGAGACCCTATAAATTGGGAAACAAAGATATGCTTTCTTTGTCACGAAAGCAAAAAAGGAAGAGCCGTACCTTAACAGGCACGGCTCTCTCCTCCCCTTTCGGATGCATCGTCGGGTTGTGGGCTGTTTCAGATCTTATCCAACGCCTGGGCGATATCGTCCAGGAGGTCATCGATATTCTCGATACCAATTGAAAAACGGACCGTATTCTTATAGATACCCTGACGTTCGAGTTCCTCCTCCGTTTCCTGGGAGTGTGTGGTAGATGCCGGATGAATAACGAGCGACTTGACATCAGCCACATTTGCCAGAATGGAGAACAGCTGCAGGTTATCGATAAAGCGGAATGCTTCTTCCTGTCCTCCCTTCACCTCGAAGGAAAAGATAGAACCGGCACCATTAGGGAAATACTTTTGGTAAAGGGAATGTGCAGGATTCGATTCGATAGAAGGATGATGAACGGCCTGGATTTTTGGAGACTTACGCAGGAAATCCACCACTTTGAGTGCATTCTGTACGTGACGTTCAACACGCAGAGAGAGCGTTTCGGTTCCTTGCAAAAAGAGGAAGGCATTGAAAGGAGAGAGCGTTGAACCTGTATCGCGCAACAGGATGGTGCGAATACGTGTCACGAACGCCCCAGCACCAAGGTCGGCAAAGCGTATTCCATGGTAAGAAGGGTCTGGTTCCGTAAACTGAGGAAACTTCTCAGGAGCCTTGAAGTAGTCGAACTTTCCACTTTCCACGATTACGCCTCCGATGCCGTTGCCGTGTCCTCCGATGAACTTGGTTGCCGATTCAACGACGACATCGGCTCCATGTTCGATTGGCCGGAAGAGATAAGGGGTAGCGAACGTATTGTCAACGATGAGAGGAATATTGTGTCGATGAGCAATTTCTGCCACCTTATCAATATCCTCAATATCAGAATCAGGATTAGCGAGCGTCTCGACGTAAATAGCACGTGTATTCTCATCAATTGCCTTCTCATATTCCTCAAAATTGCGTGGATGCACGAACTTAGTCGTGATGCCATAGCGAGGAAGAGTGTGAGCAAAGAGATTGTATGTTCCGCCGTAGATAGCGAGAGAAGAGACCACGTTGTGTCCAGCCTGGGCGATATTCTGAATAGCATAGGTAATTGCCGCAGCGCCTGAGGAGACTGCCAGTCCCGCGGCGCCAGATTCAAGAGCGGCGATGCGAGTCTCGAATACTCCCTGTGTCGTGTTGGTGATTCGGCTATAGACATTGCCAAGGTCCTTGAGATGGAATCGGTCGGAGGCATGCTGTGAGTTCTTGAACACGTAGGCTGTTGTTGCATAAATCGGAACTGCGCGAGAATCTGTTGCCGGATCTGGCTGTTCCTGTCCTACTCTAACTTGAAGTGTCTCGAAATGAAGTTTGTTATTTGTTGGCATAGTCGTATTGTTATTTAAAAGATTTGATAAAAAATAAAAAAAGCAAATGGAAAGGGGACCCCCCGAATGAAAGAAACATGAACCTAAAATCAATCAACTTATTATAAATGGCTTAAAAGAAATGTATGTACCTAAATTTGGGTTCATATCCGGTCATTATGTCCATAGAAAACACATTCGGAAATTGCACATTTCACCCTTAGCACTTGTTGCTGCCCGCATCACCACCGCAAAAGAACGGCGCGATCGTGTTACATTAAAAAAACTAACTCTTTCCGTTTTCATTTTTTCTTTTGCATTTTAAATTACTAAATATATTTTCTACAAAAACATTTAATTTGTTTGTTTTTGCACTGCAAAGATATGACAAGATAGAATTACGTTCCAAATATTTTTGATATATAAGTAAATAAATCTGAATTTGGCACAAAACACATAATAAATTACCTGTCAAAGAAACAAAAGTAGGCTCTTACGTAGATTATTATTCTACAGATATGGTTAACAATAAGATTATACATCTATAATTTCATTAAACAATAGAAGTTTTAATCAACATCAATTCTTATCTTTCCCTATACAAAAGCCCCTGAATGCTTAACAAAAATCAAATACATGTTTTAAAACATCAATTCTTTCCTGCTTATCGGTTGTCATAACTCCGAAATTTGTATATGTATGTTTATAAAACGTGTTCGTTTTTTTTAACGACACACCTTCTGAATTTTCAGATTGGTCTCGTTAGAATTCCATCACGATTCACACCATACAAAACGAGACAAGAAACGATCAGACAGCGCATCATGTCCATCCATCTCGAAGACATTCCGCAGCATACACACCTGTTTCTCCTGTTCGGTCTGTCAGCAGGAATCCTCATCGTCGTCCTTCTGCTCCGTCGTTGCATCCTCCGTCGCCTCCTTCTGTATGAATGGAGGTATTACCTGGCGTTCAAATACCTATGTTCGAGAACCACACGCCGTCCCATTGAAGATATCAGCGACCTGACCTTCCGCGAAAAGATTCTTCTATTTCGCCGTTACAAAGAATCCGACTTCATCTCCCTGCAAGCTCATCTGGAAAAACAAGCCGAAGAGGATCCGACACTGATAAGAAACACCCATACGGATCATTATGTCCTGTTGCGAACCTTCGTCACCACGCTCCGTCGTATCCTCTATGTTATCCTTTTATTCTCCGTCTTAGCCTATATTGCGTCACGACTACATATTCATTTCATTCCTGATACCATTGACACCCACTGGTTTCTCTCCCTACTGATTCCGTCGGTGCTTCTCCTCGCGGCCTATGCGCTCTTTCTATACCGTCGTCTTCGGCGGCTACGCCGTAATTATCCGCTTGCCTACCTCGAACTAACGGAAGCGCAAGGCACGGGTCGGCTGAACCGATTGTCCAAAATGGAACGTCTTGCCATACGGACAGTCCGGGAGTACCGTATCCGTCAAGACTCCCATACACCCATTGCCAAGCAATTCAGTCTCATTGTCCGACGATTTCCAAAAGGAGTCAGTGCCTACCTGAGACAGATAGAAGAAACAGAAGAAGAACTATTGAGCGAAGCCCATGATCTAAGGGAAAGAATTGACAGAAAAACCCCCATTGAAGACCTTCTGTCGAAGATGCACGATGACCTCTACCTTCAAGTTATCCAACTTTGTATCTGGAACTCGGAAAAGATCATCCTCTTGGACAACACCCCGAAAACAGAAGACCTAAACAGCCTTGTTCTTCAGCGTCAGGATAACGTATTCCAACTGGCGCATGAACTACGCAACGACAAAGCCCCGGAATGGCAATTCATTCGCCACGTCATCCCCTTCGGAAAGAGAGCCGGAGAGCGAGGCGCAACATCCAGCATGCTACACATACCGGAAATTGCATTCCAAGACTTGCCAGAGAAGCAGTATCCGGAGAGCATTGATTATCAGAAACTATACGAAAACATACAGACTCTGCTCTATTTCGCAAGTGAACGGCTGAAAAGTCGTCACATACGTATTGTCGTCACCCCCGCCACTGAACTTTCCGTACCGGATCTAACCCCCTCCTCGCTCGTCTCCTTTCTGCAGAAAAGAGGCTTCAGCAACATCCAACAAGGCTACGGTGGCCTGAACCTACGCAAGCAGAACGACCCTGATCTCGTCGTTTTCCTTCTCCGTCTAACCTCTCGAGTGAGCACCTATGACGAAATGCTCGCCCGTCTTCTTGCCTCTACCCCGATGAATCTTATCTGTGTAACCTTGTTCCGAATCAGTACAGCAGAGGAATATGCCAAAGCGTCGGAGTTACGCCGGGAAAAAGAATCGGATGTTGCGGCACGTCTTTCTCTTCTTACGAAAAACTGGGAGCGACTTGCTTCGATACCCTTCCAGACGCGGTATCGATTTGTATCGTCCCTATTTGACGGAATGGGATATGAGGCCACCGCCGATGATCTCAACATCCGATCCTTACTTGCCCATCTAAAGAAACATGGTTTAGACAATCCGGATGCCACTTACGTAAAAGAACTGGTGCGGCTCCTTCAAGAGACTTTCGGCCGTGAGACCGCCCACCTCACCCTCTTTCCCATCCCGCCAGCGAGCGCACACTCGTACCGCACCAAATTTATGCGTCTCACCGCAGCCCTCTGTGCCCAAGCCGGCATAGACAATGCCTATGCCCACCTTCGATATATCAAGGACTTTGTTCCCCAAAGGCCTCACGAGCAAGGCAATCCCACCCTTTCCATTGACTGGAACTACCTTACCGGCCGTCACATCTTATTATTTGACGACGTTGTCACTTCCGGAAAATCCTCTACCTTCTACGCCCAACTCCTTCAAAAACGGGGGATAAACGTCGTCGGTCTGTTAAGCATAGCCCAAACGAAGATTCCCATCCCAGGCAGAAACAAAGAATCGGAATGAGAGCAGATTAAAACCCCGGCACAAAAACTTCGACACTTTTTCACCTGAAAAGCAAAAAAAGTGACAAAAAATTTGTCAAATGCTTTTTTTCATCTACTTTAGTATTTGAATTTGAGAAAAATGATTCGGGCAGGCGTGTCTGAGTCAGACATAGAAAACAAAGCGAACATCCTTCTATTTATGAGAACACAACATCCAAAAGACTCGCAAAACAAACCGTTATCGGACCAATGTACCTTCCGTTCCTTTCCTCCTCATAAACAAACTCTTTTTCTCCATTGGACATTATCCCCCATGTGCCAAGTGTATCGTCAACTAACCCGTCTTCTTATTTGTTGTTTTTTGGGGGTGGGTGCCTTCTCCGCTCATGCTGAGGGAATTGTTCAGACGAAAGCCCCGTCTGCCTGCGGAGACCAGGCAGGAGCCGCCCTCACCTACTCCAGTGACGAAACCGACTTTGACGTCAACAACTACGTATTCTCCTGGAAAAAAGGCGGCGAAGAGATCTCGACGGGAGTCGTCGCAGACAACCTGACGGAAGGCACCTATACCCTATCGGTCACAAACAATGTAACGTCCACGACCACCGACTACAGTTATACGATTGCGGCTCCGATTCCTCTCTCTGTAACTGCGAGCAGCACTCCTATCGTTGACTGGCGTCAGACTGCCAGCAGCGACAAGAAGGGTTCCATCACGCTCCAGCCGAAAGGAGGCGTTGCGCCATACAGTTACACACTCTATGACTCCACATACCACAAGACGACCTCGTCGTTCAGCAGCGAATACAAAGACTTGATGTCCGGCACCTACATTGTGACCGTCACAGACGCCAATGGTTGTACTACCCAGACTCGTGTTGTCGTAGAAAACGGCAACAAAGGAGGCTCCAACAACATTGAAATCGGAGACACCACCATCTACGCCTGCTTTGACAAGATGAACATCTATGCCATACAAACCTCCACATCAGACAAATACGAAGTAGGATCCATCTGGGACGAGACGACCAAACGAATTGCCTACTACTATGTTCCGACAGAAGCCACGATAGCCTCAACGTCAGGATATGACAAAGACACCATTTTCGTCCCGACGGACACTATCAAATCACTTGTTGACGGTTCGGACTCCATCATACACTACCAAAAATACTTAAAAACCGTTGTACGGGACAACAACGGAACCGATCAGATTGTCGTATTTCAGAATGAGAGTCTGATCTCGAAGAATGATGATGCACCGTACATTGTAACGTCTCCGTTATCCAGCAAAGGGATGTTTGACGAAGTGAAAGACCGAAACGGCATCACCTATACGCGTCTAAAGAAGAAGCCTTCCACCTCGTTATCCAGCATCAACCTCTATCCCGGACGCCATACCGTTGCCTATTGGGATTACGAAGGAAAGGGCAACCGATACAGTTGGGAGTTAAAGACTCCAAGTACGCCGTTGACGGTCAATACCACCTCCACGAACAACCTCTGCTACAACGACAAGAAAGCGGAGATCAATGTAACAGCACAGGGGTCGTGGCAAGGATTCACCGTACCGAGTGCGACGACTGGAGACTCGCTCTTCACCATCGAGATTTCGGGAGGAACACTGAGCAGTCCGCACAAGGTTTCGAATACCATGCAGACGCATGTAGGCAAATTGGGAGCAGGAGTCTATACCGTCACCGTCACTGACATACTGGGATGCATGCGTCAGCAATCCATCACCATCACGCAGCCGGACTATCCTATTCACATTGTATTCACCAAAGGTACGGAAGTCACCTGTCCACTTTCGATGGACGGATCAGCGACCGCGAACGTCGAGAATGCCGCCTACCCTATTCAGAGTTACCAATGGAGCAACGGATCAACGGGAGAGTCGATTGTTGATGTCATGGCAGGTTCGTACACGCTCAATATTGTCGATGCCAATGGTTGCAAGGCGTCGGCATCCACCACACTGGAAGCCTCCAGAAGGAGTTGTATCTACAACCTTGTCACACCAAACGGAGACGGCTACAATGACTTCTTCGACCTATCGGACTTCTGTCATAACCTAAAGATGGATTGCAACATCTTCGATGCCAATGGCCGAAGGGTGGCAGACCTGACTGAGCAGAACCCGAAATGGGATCCTCGTGAGGATAATATCAAGCCTGTGACGGGCATCAATTCCAACTATACCGCCTTCATTCGTCTATACACCCCAGACGGGAAAAAGATTGCCGATGAAGCAGAAACGTTCTCGGTCATTTTTGAGAAATAGTACGCCCCGATTCGAATGTAGGAAGTACGCAAGTACCACCACATACGAGAGAGAAGAAAACCATTCAAAAGCACAAAAAAATCATCTGATGAAATCCATTCATACAACCACAGCCCATTCGTTCCGGATAGAGGCCAACCGCCTTGTCCTGTTCATCCTCTTTTCCGCCTTGTCCTTCTCCGTTGCAGGTCAACGGATTTGGACGGTTCCTGTCGGTCCCTACGTTTACAATCCAGGCGGAGCGAACATCAATGACATGGGAGAGATTGTTGCCTCGTACTATTCGACCTACCTGAATGCGAACAACCACCCACAGGGTGCTCTTGTGATGGGTTCGACCTCATTACCATTTGACAACATGGGAGTGGGAGCCCGTCTTGACTACCAGTCGGGTGGTGTCTTAAAGAACGTAACGTTTGAAGCCACCTACGTATATAAAGTCAATATAGGCACACAGAACAAATTATCCTTTGGTCTATCGGCTGTCTATAACCAGATTGGCATTGACATGGAAAAGGTCCATGCCCAGCATGCGAACGACCCACTGCTTGTCAAGGGAGCCAATTCGGAATTCGGCATTGACTTCAACGTCGGAGTGATGTTATACAAGCCGAACCACTACTACATCGGACTGGCGGGATACAACCTGGCCGGATCCGTCAATGACCCTGACTTTCTGATTGCCTATGACCTTCGGGACACACGTCTGCTGACGGCCTCGGGCATGTACACCTTTCACGGCATGGAGGGGAACCTAAACACAGAAATCACGGGAAACCTTCTCTCCTACGTTGACTGGAAAGAATTCGACCCGGTATTCAACCTGAACCTTCGGGAAATCATCTACAAGACGTTGTGGGTAGGATGTGGCTACACGAAAAACATGATCCTTCCCCAGATGGGCATTTACTTCCAGAACCTATCGATCGGATACGCTTCGTCGTGGGGAGTCCATGGTGACATCAAGAAATACGCCTATAAAGTACCGCGTCATGAGATTTTCATGCGATTGGAACTGAATACATCCAAGAACTCGAAAAACCTACGTTTTTAGATTTGTGATGAGACCGGCATACCCAACTAATATCTCATGAAAATGCGTCTCTCTTTGCTATTATTTGCCGTTTTGTTCTCGTATGCCACAGTGGCTCGGGAGCAGCGGGGAATGTCTGCCTTCGAGCGTCACAAGTTAAGCCTTGAGCAGGGTCAAGGTGTACGGGAAACTACGGTATCACAGAGCAACCGAACGGACGATGTCTCCGTCAAAAACGACACCGAGAAAACACTTCCTGCCTATCGTTACGACTCCATCATCGGCTATGACACGACACTGACGAACCTAAAGACGCTAAACTCGTCTCAAAACGACTATGAGCCCTTTCTGTTGCGTGGGTTGTATGATTCAGGAGAGCAGGACCTGATGCTGTTCAGTTCAGACCGTTACCGGATTCCCGAAACCAAGACAGAGGAATACACAGAAAAAGCTTACTACTCAAAAGGGAGGGACGAAATCTGGGAAACGCCTGTCCAGAACGGATATAAATGGAATTCGGACAACAACACCTCACTCGTTGGCTATGATGAGGACAACCTCTACTTCTACCGTCATTACTGGCCACGGGACGGAGTCCTCTTCTATGCACAGCGCAAAGACAATGAGAAGCGTCCCTATTCGGCGGGTCGTCTTCGCCGAGTGAGATACATCCAGTCCGATTCTGACGAAGTAGCCATCACCACGATTGGTCCTGACTCTGTTGTCTTCGTTTCGAACCGGAGGGGTGACTATGACATCTATCTGTGTACGGGCAAGGACGAAATCACGGCTTTGGACAACCTGAACACCGCGTATGAAGAAAACGACGTGTACTATGACCGTCATTCCTCCACGCTCTACTTCAGCAGCAACCGTCCGGACGGATTCGGCGGATTTGACATTTACCGGTCGTCGCATATGGGTGGAGGTCGGTTCAGTACTCCGGAAATACTAACGGACACCTTTGTCAACAAGACCTCGTCGGACGAGAGAGACTTTCATCGTGATGATGACAGTACGATGGTTTTTGCCAGCAACCGCAACGGAGGTGTTGGCAACTTAGACCTGTACCTTCTACGCATCCGTCCGATCTATGCGACGATAGAGAAAGACTCGGTCCCAGTGGATACCGTCATTGAGACGCCATCGGAAAGCAAGCGGGACGAGTTGACCGCCATGCTCGACTCTCTCGGTCTTCTACCCTTCCATGGAGAGGTTCAGATCGGAGCCTATCGTTACATCAAGTCGCTGGAAGACTTCTACAAGCGTTTTCCATGTATAACAAGCGAGGACATCAAGATGCAGAAAATCACGGTTGACGATACCATCCTCGTTCACAAATACATCATCAACAAAGTCTATACGGACGTTGACGAAGCGTTAGACAAGCAATTCCAGATAGAGCGCATGCACTGTCTGCCAGACAAAGTATTTGCGGACATGCCATTCATCGGCTGTCTGGACAAGAACGGCAACCGTTTTGCCATTTTCTGGAAGAAAGACGAGTTAGCCGGTCAAAAGATATTCTATATCCGCAAGAACGGCAAACTCATCTGGAAGACCCGAAAATTTTAGAAAGCGATTCTGCGTTCTGACCGTTGTTGAGAGCGCCACAGCCTCTCACCAGAGCGAAGAAACGAGCGAAACGCCAACAGACGAAAGTCCCTGAAAGAAAGCATCGTTCAGGGGTTTTCGTCTGTTCTTTCAGTAAAACACATCAACGCCGTATCGCATTGACTGCAAAAGAAAGTGCAATAGATTCTTTTTTTAGTATTATTAAACTTTGCAAACAAAAAAGCAAGGCTTTATATGCTGAACAACATGTTTTTATTCCTACATTTGCAATCCCAAATAAGAAATCATTAAACCATAAATTCAAATTAAAACAATCAAAGATGATTAAAATCGGTATCAACGGATTTGGCCGTATCGGTCGTTTCGTATTCCGCGCAGCTCAGACTCGCGATGACATTCAGGTTGTAGGTATCAACGACCTCTGCCCAGTGGACTACTTGGCATATATGCTGAAGTATGACACGATGCACGGTCATTTTGAAGGCACGATTGAGGCTGACGTAGAGAACAGCCAGCTGATCGTAAACGGCAAGAAGATCCGTGTAACGGCTGAGAAGAATCCTGCAGACTTGAAGTGGGACGCTGTAGAGGCTGAATATGTTGTTGAATCGACCGGTCTTTTCCTGACCGAAGAGAAAGCTCAGGCACACATTCAGGCTGGTGCAAAATACGTTGTCATGTCTGCTCCGTCGAAAGACGCAACCCCTATGTTCGTATGTGGTGTAAACGAGAAGACTTATGTGAAGGGAACGAAGTTCGTATCGAACGCATCCTGCACCACCAACTGTCTGGCACCTATCGCAAAGGTTCTGAATGACAAGTTCGGCATCAAGGACGGTCTGATGACAACCGTACACTCTACAACAGCTACACAGAAGACCGTTGACGGTCCATCCATGAAGGACTGGCGTGGTGGTCGTGCCGCATCCGGCAACATCATCCCATCCTCTACTGGTGCCGCAAAGGCAGTAGGCAAAGTTATCCCATCGTTGAACGGCAAGTTGACGGGTATGTCGATGCGTGTTCCTACTTTGGACGTATCGGTTGTTGACCTGACTGTAAACTTGGAGAAGCCAGCCAAGTACGAAGAGATCTGCGCTGCCATGAAGGAAGCATCAGAGGGCGAATTGAAAGGCATCCTCGGCTACACGGAAGACGCTGTTGTATCGTCTGATTTCCTGGGTTGCACCCTCACGTCCATCTTCGACGCAAAGGCAGGTATTGCATTGACCGACACCTTTGTAAAGGTTGTTTCCTGGTATGACAATGAGATCGGTTACTCCAACAAGGTTCTTGATCTGATTGCCCACATGAAGAAGGTAAACGGATAATCCTAAAAAACACAATAAAAGAAAGCCATGGGAAACAAAATCCCGTGGCTTTTTTTATTCCCAGATTGTATATATATGTCTATCTTTGTAGAAGAAACAAAAAACCCAAAAGAACTATGAAGCCAACCAACATCCTTCCAGCCCTTATCATGGGAGTATCCGTCGTCCTTCTCGGACTTTTTCTAAAGACGGGCATTGAGAACATCAAGAAACAGGACCGTACGGTCAACGTGAAAGGTCTTTCGGTCCGAGAGGTCAAGGCGAACCACGTCATCTGGCCTATCGTGCATAATGAAGTTGGTAATGACTTGCAAGAGATGTACGCATCCATCGAAAAGAAGAATCAGATTATCCTCTCCTTTCTTCGCAAGCAGGGCATCAGTGATGAGGAGATCTCGATTGGTCAGATGCAGACGCAGGACGGCAAAAACATCTACTCGAACCAGCAATCGACCTACCGATACCATATCACAGCGAACATCACGGTATCGACGGATAAGGTCGATTTGGTCTGCCAGTTGCTCTCGCGCTACAGCGAGCTGCTGAAAGAAGGAGTCGCGATTTCCGGTAACGGCGACTACGAGAACCCCATTCAGTTCCAGTACACCAAATTAAACGACATCAAACTGCCCATGATAGAAGAAGCCACGAAAAAGGCTCGTGAGGCGGGAGAGAAATTTGCTCAGGACTCCGGCAGTAAATTAGGAAAGATCAAAGAAGCCAACCAGGGTGTCATCTCCATGGAAGACCGAGACCCTTATTCGAAGCAGTACAAGACGATCCGCGTGGTCACTTCCGTCACCTACTACCTTGAGGATTGATCGCGCCCCGTTCGAGAGCGGCGGTTGAAAGAAGGAAATCCATCGTTTTCACCTGAACATCCAATCCATCTACTTTAAGCATTGCATCACCCTTGCCTTTCCCCATCGGAAAAGACGGATGAATGCCATCGGGAGGATTATGCCAGCGATGAGATAGAGCAGATACGTAACCGCATTGTGAGCAGGAGCCGTCAGTTGCCCCAACGGCAGGTTCTGTCCCCATCCATTCAACAAGATGGTACAAGGCTTGAAAGCCATCAGATGCAGAGCCATGATGGAAAAAGAGTCGCGTCCCACTTCTGACAAAATTCCACCCAACGGGGAGAGCAATCGCGATACGCTGATACGGTGAGACAAATAGGCCACGACATAAAGAGCGGCAAGAGAAGAGAGAGTCAAGGAAACGATATTATCATATCGGTTAGCCGCAATGGAGACGGGGCCACCTAAAACAGCACAGGCATAGACAACCGCTGCCGAAATGAGGAAAATCGGTGTACGGTTGAACTGTCCTGATGTTGTCTTATAGGCCAGCATGCCGACATAGATGAGCCAGCATGCTGTCAGCGTATTATTGAAACGGGGAATGGTCCATCCAAAGAGATTTGTCATCACGTTACCAATCAAAGCCAGTGAGAATATCAGTCCGAATCTTACCTGTTCACGGTACTTGTCTGGCATTGTACGGTTCACGACAAAACTGATCAGTGAAAGCAAGGCAAGAGCCATGAACAAGACATAGGCAAACCAAAGAGCGGCGAGAATCGGTTCCCTACCGGCAAAGGCAACGGAAGCAGCCAGTCGCAAGCCCATCCCTTTGACATCCAGATAAGTCATCCATTTTCCACCGTATTCGACAGCCGTATCGTAGAATCCGATATCAATGAATGCGTTATGAAGCAGGACTACTGGTATATAAAAACAGAGAATGGGTAGGTACAGTCCTTTAACCTTCCGCATGATAAAGCGCCGAGGAGACGTGCTCACAGAGTCATCGAGAAAAAAACCGGAAATCATAAAAAAAACCGGAACGTGCCACAACTCATAGAGCAGACGCGTGGTTGGGATGAGAACAGAACCCGGATATGGAAAACCGATATGTCCAATCACCACTGCGATGATTGCCACCCCCTTTGCGATATCCACCCATTCAATCCGAGAAGACTCTACCATTCCATGACATTTATCCACAAATGTACGAAATATAAACCGTTTCAACTACTTGCAATCCTCTAATAGCAATCGTTGAGTCTATCTTTCCACGACGAAACATCATCTGAGATTCCTTTTTCGGCATTCCTACGTCAAAACAGGATAAAGTTTCTTATCTTTGGTAGATTATAAATTTGAAAAACACACTCATTCATGAAAGGAAAAACACAGGGGACATCATTCATTCACACAAGACATGGGTTTGCATTCCGCGCTCACCCGTCAACCATGAGACTCTTGGTTGCCTTATTATTGTGTATGACGGTATTTCCACTATCAGCCAAGAAAAAGGAGAGCATCTATGAAAGTTGGGCCATCCGCATCGCACAGAGTGAGATGCGTCATAATCCAGAACTATGGCGAGCCGACTTTGTCAAGAAGCCCAAGTGGGACTATACGCAGGGTCTGGTGGCATACGCCATGATGAACCTATATAATGAAACGAAGGACACGTCCTATCTGGGTTATGTCCAGCGCTTTGCCGACTACTTTATTGAGCCGGACGGATCGATCAAGACCTATCAGCCGGACTCCTACAATATAGACCGTATCAACGGCGGAAAGTTCCTTTTCCTGTTATATCAAAAGACAAAGGAGGAGCGTCTGATGAAAGCCATCTGTCTTTTGCGCAAGCAGTTGGACACGCATCCACGCATGAAATGCGGAGTCTTCTGGCACAAGAAGATCTATCCGGAGCAGGTATGGCTTGACGGACTGTACATGGGAGCCCCTTTTTATGCTCAGTGCATCAAAGAGTGCAAGGAAGACAAGAGACTCTATGACGATGTTGCCATGCAATTCACACGGACGGACTCTCTGACCATTGACCTTTCGACGGGCCTGAACTACCATGCGTATGACGATGCGCGCCAGCAGCCATGGGCTGATCCAAAGACGGGTCATTCGCCCGGATTCTGGGGACGTAGTATGGGATGGTATATGATGGCCATGTGTGACGTACTGGACTACCTCCCAAAGAACCATCCGCAGCGCGGGCGCATCATCGGTAACCTGAATCGACTTGCCAATGCGTTGTTGCTTTATCAGGATCAGGAAACGAAACTCTGGTACCAGGTACCGAACTATCCAGGTCGAGAGGGCAACTATTTAGAATCGTCGTGTTCGGCGATGTTCATCTATGCCTTTGCCAAAGGGGCTCGCAAAGGATATCTGCCATACCGTTTCGCCAATATTGCCAAAGAGTCGTTTGAAGGATTCGTGCAACACGCGACACTGTCGAACCCAGACGGGACCATGTCAATCACGCGGGCATGCGGTGTTGCCGGACTGGGAGGCAATCCGTATCGAAGCGGTACATATGAGTACTATATCGGAGAAAAGGTACGCAATGACGATCCGAAGGTAGTCGGACCGTTCATCCTTGCCGCATTAGAATTAAACCGACTGAGATAACGAGAAAGAAAATATCACGATTAGCATCCAGAATAAAATGAAAAAACTGTTTTTGTATTCCCTCCTACTCCTTGCCACATTCGGACTGACAGCCACGAAGCAAAAGGCGGTCCGCATCTTCATGGCCGGAGACTCGACCATGGCGGACAAGGAGAAACGCGCCTATCCAGAAACGGGATGGGGTCAGGTCTTTCCATCCTACTTTGACGAAGACGTAGTCATTGAGAACCATAGCCGTAACGGGCGCAGCACGCGTACCTTCATCAGTGAAGGGCGGTGGGACTTCCTGATGAAGCGAGTTGGCAAGGGCGATTACGTCATTATCCAATTCGGGCATAATGACCAGAGCAAAAGCAAGGCGGACCGATACACCGAGCCGGAGCAATACAAGGCGAACCTGAAGAAGATGGTCACAGACGTCAGGAACAAGAAAGCGATACCGATACTATGTACGCCGGTAGAGCGTCGCAAGTTTGACAAGAACGGGAACTTCGTGGACCAGCACGGGAACTATCCGAACCTGGTACGTCAGGTAGCGAAAGAAAACGGAGTCATCCTGATTGACATGCATCACAGTTCCATGGACTTCCTGACCGAAGCCGGCGAAGAGAAATCCGCCACCTATTTCCTGCACATCGGTCCTGGAGAAAGCGAGAAATATCCAGAAGGCAAGAAAGACAACACTCACTTCAAGCCGGAGGGCGCCATGCAAATGGCAAGACTCTTCATTGAGGAGGTTCAGCAGAAAGACGACAAATCATTGAAAGCGATGCAGAAGCACATCCTGCCGGCTATTCAGGTCAAGCAAAAATACTCCACCCCGGTAGAAGGCATTGACCATCTGCAAAACACCATCAACCACCAATTGGACGAAGGGGAAAAAGTCACCAACTAAACGACCACATAGGTTATGCGACTATCTTGTCCACTTGTGTTGCTTGTCATGTTCCTATCCTGTTCCGCTGTATTCTCTCAGCCGGACAATCCGTTTATATCCAAGATATGGAAGTCGGACAATGGTGACGGCACCTACAGGAATCCGATTCTATGGGCGGACTACAGTGACCCGGACGTATGCCGTGTAGGCAAAGACTATTGGATGACCTCCTCGTCATTCAATTGTATTCCAGGTCTTCCCATCCTACACTCAAGGGACTTGGTCAACTGGGAATTGGTGGGTCATGCGCTGCCACGTCAGGAGCCCGACACGCTGTTCCGGAAGATACAACACGGAAAGGGAGTCTGGGCTCCCAGCATCCGCTATCATAAAGGTGTGTATTATATCTATTGGGGAGATCCGGACTATGGTTTCTGGCGAGTACAGACGACTGACCCGACAGGCACCTGGTCGAAGCCAGAACTCGTCATGGACGATCCGAACGTAGGCCTGGAAGACTGCTGTCCATTGTGGGATGAAGACGGAAAAGTCTATTTCTCTCACGGGCTTGCCGGTTCTCGTTCCGGACTGAAGAGTGTCCTGTGCATGGCAGAGATGACACCGGACGCGAATAGGGTCAAGGGCGATTCCCGCATCATCTATGACGGTCACGAAACCAATCCGACCATTGAAGGGACCAAACTCTACAAAAGAAACGGCTATTACTACATCTTCGCACCAGCTGGAGGAGTATCAACCGGCTGGCAGACGGTCTTACGCAGCAAAAACATCTGGGGTCCGTATGAAGAAAGAATCGTCCTGGCGCAGGGGAATACCCCCATCAATGGTCCGCATCAGGGAGCGTGGGTTGACACGCCATCCGGAGAAGACTGGTTCATCCATTTTCAAGATGTAGGAGCCTGCGGTCGCATTGTCCACCTGCAACCGATGAAATGGATTGACGACTGGCCCGTCATCGGCGAGGACCCTGACGGAGACGGATGCGGTCAGCCCGTGATGGTACATACCAAACCAGATTTGAGCAGGCAACCTATCTGCACACCGCCTGACGATGATGAATTCAACGCCAACTCCTTAGGCCTGCAATGGCAATGGAATGCCAATACACGTCGTACGTGGTGCTACACCGACCAGCAGAAAGGTCATCTAAGGATCTATTCACAGTACACGGAGCATGCGCATTCTTTGTGGGATGCCCCTAACCTACTTCAAAAACTGTCCGGCCCGAACTTCACCGCGACAACAAAAGTATTCGTTCAGAAAGACAAGCGGTACACGGGAGAGCGTTTCTCGTTTGTCATGATGGGAGGAAGTTATTCGTCCCTTACGATTGAGAGTACCGTCAACGGGTTGATACTGAAACAGATTGAGTGTCAGAAAGCGAATAAGAAAGGCAAGGAAATCGTGCATGAGCAGATCCTGCTGACAGAAAAAGACAGCGCTTCGCTTCTGTTGCGTATCACCATGACAGACGGCAAGAACTGCACCTTCCACTACAGCCTTGACGGAAAGACCTTCCAACCGATCGGTCAATCCTTCAAAGCCGAGAAAGGGCGCTGGATAGGCGCCAAGATCGGTTATGCCGTCCAGCGTCCGAAGAAAAGCAATGACGGAGGCTGGATGGACATTGACTGGATTCGTTTCACCAAACCAGAAGACCAACTACCCAAGCAATGAAACCACTTACGATTCTCGCCTTCATCCTTCCCTGCATCGTAATGGCACGTCCGTATGACGTAGAGCCGTTGCCAGACAGTCTGTATGACGTACCCTTTGCTGTCAAGAAAATCGCCACACCGCACTTTCCTGCCAACGTACATTCCATCACCGAATTCGGTGCTGTCGGAGACGGTCAGACAGACAACAGTGAAGCCTTTGAGAAAGCCATCCGGCTCATCGAGAGTCAGCTAGGAGGCGTCCTTGTCGTCCCACGTGGCATCTGGTTGACCGGTCCCATTACATTTTGCAGCAACCTGAACCTACACTTGGAACACGGAGCCCTCCTACTGTTCACGCCGGACAAAACGCGTTATCCGATTCAGGAAATTGCCTTTGAAGGATATAACACCCGCAGATGTCAATCCCCTATCACGGGAAAGGATCTTCACAACATTGCCATCACGGGAGAAGGCATTATTGACGGAAACGGAGACGTATGGCGAGCGGTAAAGAAGAACAAACTGTCGCCACCGGAATGGAAGCGTCTGGTCAAAAGTGGCGGAGTCGTAGAGAATGACCAATGGTTTCCGTCGCAAGGGTATCTTGACGGACTGCATCTGATCAAAGATCAGAACGTACCGGAGGTAAATAATGACACGGTGTGGGAGCATATCCGTGACTTTCTTCGTCCTGTCATGGTCAGTTTCATCCGCTGTACGGACGTCACCCTTGACGGAGTGACGTTCCAGAACTCGCCAGCCTGGTGTCTTCATCCCCTGATGTGCACAAACCTGCGCGTATCGAATGTCACGGTCCGGAATCCGTGGTACTCTCAGAACGGAGACGGCCTAGACATTGAGTCATGCAGCAACTCTGTCGTATGGAACAGTTCGTTCGATGTCGGGGACGATGCCATCTGCATCAAATCCGGAAAAGACGAGGACGGCAGAAAGCGTGGCATTCCGACCAAGGGAGTCATTGTCAAGGGCTGTACGGTCTATCACGGTCACGGAGGGTTTGTCGTAGGGAGTGAGATGTCGGGAGGTGTTGAAGACATTGATGTCTCCGAGTGTCTGTTTATCGGTACGGACGTCGGATTACGGTTCAAGAGCACGCGAGGACGTGGCGGAGTTGTAAAGAACATCCACATAGCAGACGTAGCGATGAAAGACATCCAGAGGGAGGCCATCCTGTTTGACCTATGGTATCAGCAAAAAGGGAACATAGCCGACAGCGTAAAAGTTGCCGTAGATGAAACGACCCCGGAATTCCGAGACATCACAATCCGTCATATCCGCTGTCGAGGAGCCAAACAAGGCATTCTGCTGCGAGGTCTGCCCGAGAAGCCTGTCCAAAATGTACGTATGCAGGACATCCTGATCCGTTCGGAGAGAGGCATTCTGTTGCGCAACACGAAAGGTGTCCGCATTGAAGACGTTCGCATCCGTCATCAAAAAGGGGCGTTGATAGAGCAACGAAACGCGGAAGACCTATCTATTAGAAACGTTGAATCCTACCAAGAATAAATGAAAAGAAAAAAAACAGGGCTACTGACAGCCTGTCTGCTTATCGGACTAAGCGCATGTGCTTCGCCGAAGTACAACGCGGGCAGTTATGTTTACATTGACATCACCAATCCGTCGGAAAAGTCAAGGGCGGACGTTCCCATCACCTTGCGAATGGACAGCATCGTCCCGTTGCTCCGTCACTACACGAACCAGCGTATCGGCATATTTGACGGGAGCAGAATCCTTCCAACGCAGTTTGACGACATGAACCGTGACGGGAAGGCGGATGAGATTGCCTTTCTCATAGACCTAAAAGGTCATGAGACCAAACGACTGATGGCACGCATCGTGCCACCATCAGAAAAGATAAAGAACTACGAGAAAGAAGTCTATGCGGACCTACGTCACCGAAAGAAACTGGAAGACGGCAGAGAGGAGACACGTCCGGACACAGCCATCTCATCGGACAAGGACGACATGTACAACAAAGTCTGGCTGCACGGCATTCTCTTTGAGAGCGGTCCGATAGCGTACCGAGCCTACTTCAACGACAAGCAGACGATTGACATCTACGGCAAATACGAAAACCGTCTGGAACTACCCATCACGCAGTGGCACACCACGGCGAAGCAATTAGCCGAAGGGTATGGAGATGACGTATTGCTTGTCGGGAATTCGGTCGGAGTCGGCACTTTCAAGGGATGGGACGGGACGAAAGCCCTACACACGACCAAGTACGGCAGAAGGACGCAACGATTAGTTGCCACTGGAGACTTGCGCAATACCGTAGAAATCGAATTGAAAGACTGGGAAATGCAAGAGCATCGTTTTGATGCACGAATCCGTTTCACACAGTATGCGCGTCACCGAGACGTAAAAGTCGAAGTCTTCCTCTCTCCCACTTCTGATGGGCTCACCTTCTGTTCGGGAGTACAGACTTTCCCTGAAGAGTATCGTGTCACGCCTGCGGAGGACAACCTTGTAGGATGTTGGGGCAAGGGCTTCCCGCAGAAAGACACCGTGAAATACTCGCATAAAGAAACGGTGGGATTGGGCCTTGCCGTTCCATCGTCATACAGCAAGGGTCGTTGTGACGATCCACTGAACCGCCTGATTCTGATGTCACCTAAGGAGAACAAGATTGAATACTGGTTCACAGCATGTTCGATTAAAGAGAAAAAGGGTTATACAAGTGCCACAGAATGGTTCTCCTACCTAAATGAATGGAAAGAAGAAGTGTTGCATCCCGTAAGGATATCGTATCGAATAAAATAAAAAGGAAAAGCCTCTGCAGAAAGAGGCTTTTTTTTGTGTGTGATAATAAAATTTCTGATGAGTATGGAGCCACAATTACTGCAGCACGGAGAATTTCTTAGAGAGGCGTCCGTTTACGCAGACGATGTAGTAGCCACTTTTCAGATTCAAGGCTATTGAGTTACCCTCGAGTCGTCCAGCGAAGATTCGGTTACCGACGAAACTGAACACCTCGACCGAAGCGTTTGCCGGAACGTTATCTACATAGAGTTTCCCTCCCTGATAACGAACCTCGACAGGCAGACTGGTCTGAACAGAAGACGCATGACCATTTGCCAAAACGAGGTCAGAACCGCTCAGGATAGAGAGCGGAAGAGACAGTGCGAATATGGCAAACCATTTTTTCATTTCAGAAAACTTGAATCTACGTGTGACTCTTCAGTCGTTCACAACAGCCAAAAATAGTACAATTCCTTTTGATATCCAAAATAATCTGTCTTTTTTCAACTGTTCTTCGTATTAGAAAGAGCTATAAAATGATTTTTTTTTGCTTTCAAGGATGGTTTTACGTATTCAACAACTGACGTTTGGAACACCAAAGATAAAGTATGTGCGGAAATATTTTAGTCGTATCAGGTGAGGGATCAGGAGAAGCATAAGATTACAAAACGTCAACCATTCATAAAAAGAGGATTCTTCATTAAAATGATAGAAACAGGCAAAAAGAGCGGTCTAAAAAACCAAAAAACAGCAAAGAGACCATAGAAATGCCATCGAATATCATCAATAAAACATCCAAATCATAGAAAAACAAGTGTTAAAACACTATTCACAAATTGCACTCCAATTTTTATTTTGTAAGTATATTTCATAAATAATATATTTTTTGCAATCTAAAAAACCTATTTCAACAACAAAACAACAGAACAAACAAGAAAAAAAAGGAATTAAATTCTCCTTTTAGTATTTCAAATAATTACATTTTTACAAAATATACAGACATTTCAACACAATATACACAAAAGACCTATCATTTTTATACTAAAAATACAAATATTAAACCAATTAACACACATAACAATAAATCCCACAACAAATCTATTTGTCAAAATCCTTTGGTACATAAAAACTTTCTATCTTTGAAAAAATCATCCTAAAAATCTGACATCATGGCAAGATTACGATTCAATGCAGTGGAGGAAGCCTTCAAGAAACAGGCCATCGAGCCGACGGCTCCTGCCAAGTTCACCTCTGACTATTACGGCAAATACGTCTTCAACGAAGATGCCATGTCGAAATACCTATCAAAGGACACGTGTAAAAACCTGAAAGCCACGATTGAGAAGGGCACCCCCCTGACCCGTGCAGTTGCCGACGAAGTAGCAGCCGGCATGAAATCCTGGGCGATTGAGTTGGGAGCAACGCACTATACCCATTGGTTTCAGCCCCTGACGGGCGGCACAGCCGAGAAGCACGACTCCTTCATTGAATACCAGGGTGCACCGGGTGGAAAGATTCTGGAGGAGTTTACAGGCAAATTGCTTGTACAGGCCGAGCCTGATGCTTCTTCGTTCCCATCTGGAGGTATTCGTTCTACCTTTGAGGCGCGCGGATACACGGCATGGGATCCTGCCTCACCTGCTTTTGTATTAGGCAACACCCTATGTATTCCGACGATTTTCATCTCCTACAATGGAGAGTCGCTGGACTACAAAGCGCCGTTGCTGAAATCGCTGAATGCGGTGAACAAAGCAGCCGTAGCGGTCTGCAACTACTTTGACAGCAAGGTAAAGCGGGTCTATGCTTATTTAGGATGGGAGCAAGAATACTTCTTAGTAGATGAAGGGCTCTATGCTGTCCGTCCGGACCTTGTGCTGACGGGTCGTACGTTGCTGGGTCATGAGTCAGCGAAGCTACAGCAGCTGGAGGATCATTATTTCGGATCGATTCCAAGCCGTGTTGCCGCATTCATGACCGACTTGGAATACGAAGGATACAAATACGGGATTCCGTTGAAGACGTGTCACAACGAAGTAGCGCCGAACCAGTTTGAGCTTGCGCCAATCTATGGAGAGGCGAACCTGTCTGTTGACCAGAACCTGCTGATCATGTCAATCATGAAGGAGATGGCGCGCAAACACGGGTTCCGTCTTCTGCTCCATGAAAAGCCGTTCGCAGGCATCAACGGCTCCGGTAAACACTGTAACTGGTCGTTGGGAACAGATACGGGAGTCGGTCTGTTCACGCCAGGTAAGACGCCGAAAGAGAACCTTCAGTTCATCACGTTCATTGTCAACACACTGATGGCGGTCTATAAACACGACCGATTGCTGAAAGCCTCGATCATGACGGCAACCAACTCACACCGTCTGGGTGCTCATGAAGCACCACCAGCCATCATATCTGCCTTTTTGGGATCGCAGATCAGCACCATACTGGAAACGATCGAGAAGAAGCCAGAGCAGGACATCATCATGGATGCGAAGCATGCATTGAGTCTGGGCATTGGTCACATTGCAGACCTGATGCAGGATAACACGGACCGCAACCGCACGTCTCCATTTGCTTTCACCGGCAATCGTTTTGAATTCCGTGCTGTCGGTTCGTCCGCGAACTGTTCCACCGCCCTCATCGTGCTGAACACGGCGGTAGCAGAGCAGCTCACCGAATTCAAGAAAGACGTGGATGCCCTGATCAAGAAAGGCGAAAACAAAGAGAGAGCCATCTTTGAAGTATTGAAAAGATACATCAAGATCTGCAAGCCGATTCACTTCGACGGCAACGGATACTCCAAGGAATGGGAAGAGGAAGCCATGCGTCGCGGTCTGGACTGTGAGAAATCCTGTCCGAAGATCTACGATGCCTACACGCGCAAAGACTCGGTCAAGATGTTTACTTCGATGAACGTGATGACCGAAAAGGAGTTGAAGGCCCGCAACGAGGTAAAATGGGAGATGTACTCCAAGAAGATCGCTATCGAGTCGAGAGTGCTCGGCAACATGGCTCTGAACCACATCATCCCTATCGCTCTGCGATACCAGGATATGTTGCTTGACAATGTCGTCAAGCTCAGTCAGGTATTGCCAAAGAAAGCAGCAGCACTGTCGAAGGAGCAGGTGGAACAGATTGAAGCGATCTCCTCGTACATTGCAGAAGTCAAGAAGAACGTCAGCATCATGGTTGCCGAAAGAGAAAAGGCAGAAAAGATGGATTCGGAAGAGGCCAAGGCGAATGCCTACCACGACAAGGTAGAGCCGTTGTTTGAAAAGATCCGTACTCCGATAGACCAATTGGAGTTTGTCGTCGACAATGAGTTGTGGCCTTTGCCAAAGTATCGAGAACTCCTCTTTATCCGATAGGATCATTACGAAACAAGCATGACAGATGCCCGGTGGAACGAACAATTCACCGGGCATTTGTTTTCCAAGTGCGTTTGGATGAACGGGGTGGCGTTTGTCTTGTTTCACAAGACATTTTGGGCGGCACCTCGGGATAACAAATAAATTTGTTC
>DGSL01000008.1:0-66404 GCA_002393965.1 Bacteroidales bacterium UBA4363
ACATACCGTTGGAGAAGTTCAAGGGGGACACGGTGGCGTATTACAACTACAACTTCAAAGAACACAAGGATTTTTACATAGGCAAGAAATTCTCGGTTCTTTATAATGATGTAGAACACAATGCGAAGACTCTTCCAAGCACAAGACCTCTAAAGGATAATTATAAAGTTGAAGTTGTGAATGGAGCTTATGTATATACTGAATCTGAAATATATAGACAACAAAGGAGAAAACATTATCATGATACCTTAATGAAAAAAAATTATTGTGAATATGACCTTTTTGCCTATTTTGATGATTCCAATTATATGGATGCTGGAAAATACTTAAACTGTCAAAATGAAATAGATACAGAAAAGAGAAGTGAAGAGGAAAGAAGAAGAAGAATGTCCTCCTGCATATCGGATTGTATAGTAAAAAATGTCGATTTCTTCCGCATAGACATGCGTTTTTGGAGGCACGAAGAGATTATCAGCGCCAAGCGTCTTGCTTCTGACAAACAATGGATACGGACGAAATCCAGCCGTTACGACAACATGAAAGGCATCCAAAGATTGCGTTTCTCACAGGACACAGTCTATTGTTCTGTCAGAAAAAACGGGGCATGGCAGGAAACGGCGGCTCCATACTACGTTGGAGAAGACAAGATATTCAAGGAAGAGGAAATGGGAAATAAAATATCAGGTGGCTACATCACCATCAAGACAGACTCCGAAGAGCCGGAGGTGTTTTCCTTCTTCGAGTTCACGGACAGCCGTCTGCGCCTCTGTTCCAGAAAGACGGGGCAGATGATGGACTTTTATGCTGATGGAACGAAACGGAAGAAGAAGAGGTAACCGCAAGATGGTCAAAGAGTAACCGCATATGAAGCGAACGAGAACATTGCCCCGCCTGATGCTTCTTTTGATGCTGACGGCAGGACTGACGTTGGAACCGGAAGGTTTATTAGTCGGATGGGGTATTCCCGCCCTTGCAACCGAGCTGAATGAGGACTCTTCCGATGACGTTGCTTTTGAGACCGAACTCCCGGAAGTGGTTGTTGAAGCCAGTTGGGAAGAGGACGATGCAGACTATTCCGATGAGGAAAACGACGGAGTGGGTTTGCCAACAGGGTGAGTTTCTCCGGTATCTATCTGTTGGACGGCAAGCGGATCTATTCATTGCGGATTGACAATGCGATGTTTTACCATGATGATGTGGAGGAATTGAAAGAAATGTTGGAAGGGGACAATTTTAAAGATGATTCGAGACCTGGACAAAACTTTGAAAAAGCAAAAAATATCACTAATAACAACGTCCTCATGTCAAAGATAGCGATGTATAATGAGATGGATATGGGCATATCGTATCTGGAAGGCACATTGGAAGGCGACCGGTATGTCTTTACTAAGGTAGATGCGCGGATCGAAACGCATCCGGACGGCAGTCAGGAAATAATAGAAAACAAATGTGAGTAAGATTATGAAACATATAAAAACGACCTATCTGTTTATGGCAGTCTTGTTATCTGTCCTGGCATCGTGTCAAAGTTACAAACCGGCGAGCGGCAATCCGTATTACAGACCATTGGAGAAATTCAAAGGGGATACAGTGGCATATTTCAACTACAATTTCAAGGAGCATAAGGATTTTTACATAGGCAAAAAATTCTCAGTTCTTTATAATGATGTTGAGCATAATGCAAAGGTGTTGTCAAACAGCAAACCACGAAAAAACTATAAAAGTTCTATTATAGTAGGAACTTTTTTATATACAGAGCCTGAAATATATAGACAACAGAGAAGGGAACGCGGTCACGACACCACGATGATAGAACATTTCTGCGATTATGATCTTAAAGTTTACTTTGATGAGAATTCTTATCCAAATGAACAAGAATACAGTTTGTGTTGGAAAAACGTACGTGCCAAAATAAAAAAACAAGAAGACTTCTATATCGGACTGTCTTCCTGCTTATCGGATTGTTTAATAAAGGACATTGACTTTGTTCGCATAGATATGCGATTCTGGAGACCTTGGCCCGAAGAAATTGTCAGCGCCAAGCGACTTGCCTCTGACAAACGATGGATGCGGACAAAATCGAGCCGTTACGACAACATGAAAGGTATCCAAAGGTTACGCTTCTCTCGGGATTCGGTCTACTGCACAGTCAGAAAAAACGGGGCATGGCAGGAAACGGCAGCTCCATTCTATATCGGAAAATATGGTCATAAGAAATTCAGGAAGGAGGAAATGGGGAACAAATTCTCAGGTGGCTACATCATTATCAAGACAGACTCCGAAGAGCCGGAGGTGTTTTCCTTCTTTGAGTTTACAGACAACCGTCTGCGCCTCTGTTCCAGAAAGACAGGGCAGTTGATGGACTTTTATGCTGAGGGAACGAAACGGAAGAAGAAGAGGTAACCGCAAGATGGTCAAAGAGTAACTGCGTAGTATGAAGCGAATGAGAACATTGCCCGTCCTGCTGCAGGTTTTTATCGCCGTTTCCTTCTATTTCGGGACATTGTACCTGCTCGGCTCGAAAGTGATGTCAGAAGCCTTGCAGATGATTCGCAACAAGTCGGCGGAATGACCCTGCCGTCGCCACTGCACGTTCAGTCCCACAGACGCAACCATTCTTTCCGGACTGCGTCTTCCGTGTAATGCTGCAGATAGGTCTCACGGGCATATCGATTGTATCGAGGAATCGGATGTTCAGCTATTCGACGGATGGAGGCGATGAATTCGTCTTTCGTATTGCATAATGCGCCCACTTTCTCATAATCGACCTGGTAACCTTCAAAGGCCTCTCTCGTTCCGATGATATTCTTACCCCACATCAGACACTCACACGTCTTGACCTTCATTCCACTTCCCTTGAAGATAGGAAGGACAACCACGTCCGCTTCCTGAAAATACGGCGTCAGATCAGGAGCATCACTGATTACTTCTACCTCTTTGCCTCTGGCTTTGGACCTTATTTCACTCTCAAGACGGCTCATGCCTTTCCCTACAATGCGCAGACGGATATCAACCTCAGGCAAGACATTCTCGACAAACCACAATATGCCTTCGTTATTGGCAGAAAAGTAAGCTCCCAAAAACAGACACGAGGGTTGCGATACTGTCATGACCGCACCTTCTGCCTCGACGGTCTCGGCCCTGTCTTCAATGGCTATCGGCGTTGTCATGTCAGCACGACGACCGTATCGCTCCTCAATCTCCCTTTTGTCACGGTCGTTCAACACGATGATCTTGTCCGCATAGCGACACGCGTAACGGTCGTTCCGGTCCACACAATGCAATACCAACGAACGCCAGGGCTTCCACCAGGCTATCTTGTCCTTGAAGTAGTGCGTCTCCACATTGTGGAAGAACACAAAGACCTTTCCCTTATATCCCGTTTCTTTCAGACACTTGGCAATAACGGAAAAAACACTGCGATCCACAAAGACACAATCATACTTGGATGCCACATCTACGATCTCCCTCGTACGACGTGCCGTCAAACCAAAGTAATAACCGCCCGCAATCATCGACACCACACCATGCACATAGTCCCAAACGGTATTCCGGTGCTGTTCATCGTGGATATAATACGTATCGATATTTCCGTCTCCCACAATACGCCGCAGGATGTTGAAGTTCTTCTGTGAACACATCTCTCCACCTTCCATCACACCCTTGCTCTTCTTGTATCGGATAAATAGAATACGCATATAACCTGTTTTTTTATCAAAACATTATTTCGTCCCCATGCCCTACAACGCAACACGGTTCACCCTGCGTCTCGGCTGTACGGTATTACCGCACAAACGGAAAATCTTCTCATGCACATGGGTGTCATACCAGTCCACTTCAATACTCTCGGGCAGAAAATCCACTACCGAAGAACTGATGGTCACTACTTTCTTCGGCCTGTAACCCAGCATCATCAACAGTTCGAGGTTCACCACTTTGTCCTGACACGGTATGTCCGGATACCACGACGCGTAGTCCATCGTGTCGCGAGGATGACGTTTGATGACGACCCTGCTTCGGTCATAGTGCGACATCAGACGGTCCGTCAACGTCCGACACTCCGATAATGTCAGTATCTCGTCATCGACCCATGGCTGCGTAATGAACAGAATATCTCTTCCCTCGTCTTGAGGCAGGCTGTGCTCGTCTATGTCAAACACTTCCATGACAAAACGACGATGTGACTCGTCTGCCGATGCCCACATCTCTTCCAAGGAGCGTACACAGGTTTCTTTCCCCTGCTGAACAGGTGTGTCGTTGAGAGCCGTGAGATAGAATCGACGACACTGGTTATTATTACCATAGTTCATCACCGACAACGGACCGTACAACATCATCTTGATGCGGCCTGCCATGCTTTCCTTCTCTTTCATCTGCCGTTGATACAGCCGACAATCTGCTTTCATGTTCCAATCCAGGAACAAAGGACTGTCCGACAACAAAGAGTACGATCGGCTGCCAATCAGCATAGAGGGATACAACCAGTCCTGCGCATACAACTTTGCCGTTTTCAGGAATGGATACCGCCTGTATTTCAGCCAGCGAAAGACTGCTTTTCTTAAACGGCGCTTTACCGCCTCCTTCAGTCCAGGCGATGGACACGTGCTGAAATATTCCGAAGGCAAACGGTCCCGGATAGCCTTGTTGATACCATCTCCAAAGAAGTAGAAGGTCCGCCTGCGAGCCGTGTCTTCATCCACCAGCAGAAGGTACTGCATCAGGCCATACAACGAGAATGTGATGCACACGTTCGTTATGTCGTTCTTTCCGACTTCCATGCGGCAGACTCTCTCCTTCCGACTCTTTTCTTAGCAGACAATATTTACAATACGACCTGGCACAACAATGATTTTACGGATGGTCTTTCCTTCCGTCTGTTTCTGAGTCTGCGAATCGGCCAACACCGTTTTCTCTATCTCCTCACGACTCATATCTGCCGGCAATTCCAGATTGAACCGCACCTTACCATTAAACGAGATAGGGTATCTCACCGACGACTCTTTCAGATATTCTTCCTTGTAGGACGGCCACGGCGCATCACATACGCTCGTCGTGTGCCCCAGCCTGGACCATAGTTCTTCTGCAATATGCGGAACAAACGGTGCAAGCAAAACGACGAGAGGCTCCAATACCGAACGTTTGTCGCAGCCTTTCAGTTCGTTCAGACAGATCATGAAGGCCGATACCGATGTGTTGAATGAGAAGTGTTCGATATCCTCCCCAATCTTCTTGATGGTTTTATGCAGGGTCTTCAACTCTTCTTTCGTGGCTTCCTCTTCTGAAACCCTGAAGGTGTCCCCCTCGAAGAATAGTCCCCAGAATTTCTTCAGAAAACGGTGCACGCCGTCGATACCCTTGGTATCCCATGGCTTCGACTGTTCAATAGGGCCAAGGAACATCTCATACAGACGGAGCGTATCCGCTCCATATCGTTCTACAATATCATCTGGATTCACTACATTATACATGGATTTCGACATCTTCTCTACAGCCCATCCACATACGTATTTCCCATTCTCCAATTCAAATTCAGCATCCTTATATTCCGGACTCCAGTTACGGAAGGCCTCAACGTCCAAAACATCGTTCTCGACAATGTTCACATCGACATGAATGGCCTGCGTATCATACTGATCCTTCAAGCCCAGCGAAACGAAACGGTTCGTGCCCTTTACACGATACACAAAATTGCTGCGACCCTGTATCATGCCTTGGTTAATCAGTTTCTTGAATGGCTCTTCCTCGCAGACGAGACCCAAATCGTACAGGAACTTATTCCACACCTTACTGTAGATCAGGTGACCCGTAGCATGTTCCGTTCCTCCCAGATACAAGTCTACGGCTTTCCAATACTCATCTGCCTCTTTCGATACCAACGACGTATCGTTATGAGGGTCCATATAACGTAGGTAGTAGGCGGACGAACCGGCAAAGCCAGGCATCGTATTCAAATCCAAAGGGAATACCGTTTCATCGTCTATCCGACTGTTCTCCACGACCTCCCGCTTCTGCTCATCCCATGCCCATTTCGTAGCATGACCCAGTGGGGGCTCTCCTGTTTCCGTCGGCAGGTAATTCGATATTTCTGGTAATTGCAATGGCAATTTATCCTCCGGCAACATCGTCGGAATACCGTGCTTGTAATACACTGGGAAAGGCTCGCCCCAATAGCGCTGACGACTGAAGATGGCATCACGGATGCGGTAGTTTACTTTTACCTGACCAATGCCCTTTTCCTTGATATAGACTTTCGCCTTGGCAATGGCTTCCTTTACCGTCAGTCCATTCAGGAAATCTGAGTTGCACACAATTCCCTCCTTGGCATCAAAACTCTGTTCGCTCACGTCAGCACCCTCAATCAGAGGAATAATCGGCAAACCGAATTTCTTGGCAAAAGCGTAGTCACGGCTGTCATGCGCAGGAACGGCCATGATGGCTCCCGTTCCATAACCAGCAAGAACATACTCCGAAATCCAGATAGGAATTTCCTTGCCTGTAATCGGATTGACAGCATACGAGCCAGAAAAAACACCGCTCACCTTCTTCTCTGCCATGCGCTCACGCTCCGTGCGGTGCTTCACCCAGTCTATGTAGTTCTCTACCTCTTTTCCCTGTTCCTTTGTTGTTACTTTCTCCACATACGCACTCTCCGGAGCCAAAACCATGAAGGTGACACCGAACAATGTGTCTGCTCTCGTAGTGAAGATGACCATTTCTTCTTCCTGACCCTTGATCTTGAAACGCACCTCAGCTCCTTCACTACGCCCAATCCAATTGCGCTGCGACTCCTTCAAGGACTCTGTCCAGTCCACCGTCTCCAAGCCGTCCAACAGTCGCTGGGCATAGGCCGATACTCGCAGACTCCATTGACTCATCTTCTTCTGTTCTACTGGGAATCCACCACGTACGCTCAAACCCTCACTGACTTCATCATTCGCCAATACCGTACCCAGTCCTGGACACCAATTCACCATCGTATCTGCCTTATAAGCAATACGATAATTCATCAATACTTCACTCTTTTTAGCCTCATCATAGCCCTTCCACTCCTCGGCGCTGAAGTGCAGTTCCTTCGTCTGAGCCGCATCCAGACCTTCCGTACCATTCGTTTCCAGATGCGCAATGAGTTTCGCTATCGGCTGGGCTTTCTGCTCCTTCGTGTCATAATAATGGTTGAACATCTGGATAAACGCCCACTGGGTCCATTTGTAGTAACCAGGTTCGCAGGTCTTTACTTCCCTGTCCCAGTCGAAGCAGAATCCGATCTTGTCAAGCTGCTCTCGGTAACGGGCTATGTTGTTTCTCGTCGTGACAGCTGGATGCTGACCCGTCTTGATGGCATATTGCTCGGCTGGAAGACCATAGGCATCGTACCCCATCGGGTGCAACACGTTATAGCCACACTGACGCTTATACCTTGCGTAGATATCCGAAGCAATATATCCCAGCGGATGACCTACGTGAAGTCCCGCACCCGACGGATACGGGAACATGTCCAGCACATAACATTTCTTCTTGTTCTTGTCTATCTCCACGTGGTAGGTCTTCTGCTCTCGCCATTTCTCCTGCCACTTTTTCTCGATTTCGTTAAAATTATATTCCATTTTTTTGTTTGATATGCTTACGCTTCGACCCCTCTGGTCTTTCTCCAACGAAAAAGACAAAAGAGCGGATTACCAAATCCTTAAACGGCAAAGATAGTCATTTCTTCCCGTCTTTGCCGTTGTGTTTGTCTTCTTTTACGATAAAATATCCTGCCACTTTCGTACAATCTTGTCCATCGAGAAGTTTCGACTGGTCTCAAAACCCCTCTCGGAGAATCGCTTCCGTTTCCTGGGATTACGCATCAGTTCTTCCAGGGCAGCAGCAAAAGCCTTCACATCGTTGTTCCTGACAAGAAGACCATTCTCTCCACGCTCTATAACGTCGTGTACAGAGGCAAAACTGTCAAACGCAATAGGGACTACCCGATTCTGCTGTGCCTCCAGCAATACCATCGGCAAACCTTCATACGCGGACGTCATCATCAGTATCGGAGTGCTTGCATAATAAGAAGATAAATCCTGATTGCCAGGGAATTCTATCCGTGGCAGTTGCATGGCATGTGCCTTGCGCTTGAAGAGCTCCCAGTCGCTTCCCTCTCCGATAAGTGTCAGCGTCCATTCCTGCAAATCATCCTGACGGACCACCCGTTCCCATATCTTCAGCGCCAGCCACACCCGTTTATGGTCCTCCTCCATTCGTGCCACCATCATGACTCGTTTTTTCTTTTCATCATTCGGGATAATCAGCATATCCTGTTCTCCATAGGGCAACGGATTCGGAACAGCAGCAATCCTGTTCCGGTCCGTACCTCCACACATCCGTAGGTAGTCATCCACATATCTCTCCGTCTCCAGCACAACCAGATCCGAATGCTCATACGCGACACCGTATTTTCGCCGCATCTTCGCCATAAAAAATGATTCTCCGAAAATTCGCAACCAGGATAGCATCAGAAGACGTTGAAGGTTATGACGAATGTTATGACCATGCAATAGGGCATAACACACGAAATCCAGATCTCCCGTGTCTGTGATTTCGTACTTCGGCATCATGTGATAGGAATAAACATGGCGCACCGAGGCATTACGGCAGGCTCGATGTATGGACGGGATAAACCCGAACGTATTCTCCCTGACCATCAACTCGTCCATCACACAGTGGATATTCCTTTCACGCAGAAAATCCTCCAATCGCTCCTCCAGATTCGCAGACAGGAAATCAAAACAGGAAACACCCTCTTCCGACGGTTCAATGCAGGCGTAACAGACCGACCATCCCAGCCGCGACTCGAAAGCCTCTCCAAGAGCACGTACTACCCGCTCTATACCTCCACTCCGCAGCGTTACCTTATGGTCTGTCACAAATAGGATGTTCATCTTTATTCGCTCCTTTTGCATAGTTGCAAAAATAATCATTTCTTCCTGCACGGGACACCTACGGGACCGCCAATCGCTGCGTCCTCCCCTCTTCTCCCCTTTTTTTCGTATCTTTGACACCGATTATTAACGATATGGCCATGAAGTTTACCGAAATGGGGCTGGATGAGAATATCATCGAAGCCCTCTCCTATATGGGTTTTGACGAAGCAACACCTATTCAGGAACAAGCCATCCCGAATGTCCTTGCCGGACGCGATCTCATCGCATGTGCACAGACAGGAACGGGTAAAACGGCCGCCTTTGTCCTTCCCATTCTGCACAAACTCGCTCAACATCCATCCGAACATACCGATACGCTCATCATTGTTCCGACTCGGGAACTCGCTATCCAGATCGACCAACAGATTCAAGGACTCAGTTACTACATCTCCGTCGGAAGCTGTGCCGTCTATGGCGGTGGAGACGGCATTTCCTATGCCGACCAGGAACGCGCATTGAAAGACGGACGCAACATCATTGTGGCTACCCCGGGACGACTGATCTCACACATGGCACAAGGATATGTCAACTTCAAACATATCAAACATCTTATCCTTGACGAAGCTGACAAGATGCTGGACATGGGTTTCCTCGATGATATCCTCAAGATTGTCAGCACACTGCCAAAGGAGCGCGAAACACTCATGTTCTCTGCCACCATGCCTGACAAGATCCGTCAACTGGCTAAGAAGATACTGTCCTCTCCGCTCGAGATCAACCTCGGCATTGCCAAACCGGCAGCCGGAGTCAATCAGAATCTCTACCTCGTTTACGATACACAAAAGGATGCCGTTCTGCGTCATATCCTCGAGACTCACGAGGAGTTTCAGATGGTCATCGTATTTACTTCTGCAAAAGCCAAGGTACACGACATCGTCACCGATCTCCGACGACACAAGATAAAGGCAGCAGGGATCTCATCCAACCTCGACCAACAACAACGGGAACAGGTACTGATGGACTTCCGGGCTCACCGAATAAGGGTGCTCGTAGCCACCGATATCATGTCACGAGGCATCGACATCAAGGGAATCGAGCTCGTCGTCAACTACGACGCTCCCCGCGATGCCGAGGACTACGTACATCGCATCGGACGAACAGCACGTGCCGCCTCTACAGGAGATGCCTTCACTCTTATCAATCCCCGCGACATGCAACGAATGCAACGGATCGAGGAACTCATCGAAATGCAGGTACCTCGTCTTCCGTTGCCAGATGGGATGGAAGGTCCGATGTGGAATCCCGGCTCACGCAACTCCTCCGGACGACACGGAAGCGACCGTCGCAAATCCCACCATCATAACGAACGGCAACAGGGACAGCACGACAATAGAAAAGAAGGAGGACCTAACGGACACCACCGCCATTTCAGACATAAACGTGGCAAGTCATCCTCAGATTCGAAATAACATTCTGTTATTGTAACGTTCACTCGATAGAACATGCCTCAGATTCTCGGTATCGTCAATATCACAGCCGATAGTTTCTCCGACGGAGGACAGTTCCTGCAGACCGAAGCGGCTGTCAGCCATGCCTCTTCGCTTATCTCCGATGGAGCGGACATGCTTGACCTCGGAGCTGCGTCCTCCAACATCCACTCCTCACCCGTCAGCGAAGAAGAGGAAATACGACGACTCGATGACGTTCTGGATTCCCTGAGACGGGAACACCCGTCCGTTCCTGTTTCCGTTGATACGTTCAAACCTGCGGTCCAACGTCATTGTCTCCGCAAAGGCATTGACTGTCTCAACGATATTCAGGGATTTCCATTTCCCGAACTCTACCCCGTACTCTCTGACTCTTCCGCTCGTCTCATCGTCATGCACAGTGTGCAGCGCATGGGAATTGCAACCGAGATTCAGACCGATCCCATCCAGGTATTCGACGGTATCTTGCGCTTCTTCGAGCAACGAATCCTGTCTCTCACACAGGCTGGTATCGACGAACAACGAATCATCATCGACCCTGGCATGGGACACTTTCTGGGCTCCAATCCCGAGTCCTCTCTCTATGTACTACAGCACATTCAGGATCTGAAGAACCATTTCCACCTGCCAGTCCTCATCGCTGTCTCTCGGAAGTCGTTTCTTGCAAGAATCTCGCACTGCGATGCTGACCTCTCCATTCCGATCGCCCGTCGTCGTGCCGCCGCCACCCTTGCCGCCGAACTCTTCGCCGCACGGAATGGTGCCGACATCATCCGCACTCACGACGTCCAAGCCCTCAGGACGGCACTCCAGACAGAGCAAGCCATCCAATCCTTCTTCCTTTGACCTTATTCATGAACGGCTGACAGCTATCCTGTCGCTATCCTCCGTCCATTCCTACTCAAACTTCGGCTTAAGGTCAAATATTACCCTTATGTCAATGCTTATTGAAACACGATGTGGTAGCAAAGAAACCATAAAAAAACAAAGCGGCTCTTTGGAGAACCGCTTTGCTTTTTTGTTTATTACTGAATTTAATTCAGAACAGTACCCTGTGCGTTGTACAGGACACCTTCTTTCTCGATGATTAGATATCCGTTTACCAAGCGTTTTACCGGTCTCTTCGCGTCAATCTCTGCATCATTGAATGCGGATGCGATACTCTCTACAAAGGTAGCGGTCACCTCGGTATCTTCGGCAGGCATGACGAACGAGTAAGCATCCGATACAGCGTCAATAACGTTGCCGTTCACCGTTACGCTTTCCACCTCATAAGAATCATTCGGTGTAACGGTCAGATCAACGGTCTCGCCTGGGATACCCATTTTAAACGGAGCAGTCAGAGTACCGTTCACCGCCTCAGCGCAGTTGATTGCATACAGTTCAGGAGCATTCAGAGGTTCATCGATCATGATTTGCTGGAAGACAACTGCATTGCCGTCCATCATCTTGATGCTGATGAGTTCGTCAGCAGCAGCGGTATAGGTGTACACCTTGTCGGTAATCTCCATGGCTGCATAAGCGCCTTCGTTGATAGACACGTTTGGAGTTGTAGCCACGTTACCGAACTTGATCTTAACCGTGCTACCAGATTTCAAGCGGAAGTTCAGCATTGCTCCGCTCTGCTTAACCTTCAGGCCGAGGTAAGCGTAGTTGCGCATACCATCGTCCTTCACAGCCAGCGAGTCGAGCGAGCCGGTGATGTTGGTTGCATAGCCCAGCGTTCCGAGTTGAGCGATGATGTCATAGCCCTTGCCGTTCTCCATAACGGCCTTCTCGATATTGACGGACTCAGCCGTCTTGTCTTCAAACATAGCATAGAAAATCGTAGCTGTGCTAATCGCAGCCGTCATGTCAGCCGGACTGGTCAGTTCTGCGTCGGTGAACCAACCACCGAAGGTGGAGAGGCTCTTGTTCTGGTATTGAGCATACTCAGTTGGAGTACCGCCAACTGCTACGTTCTCCGTGCCAAGGATGGTCTCGCCATCCATGTAAGTCACAACACTGGAAGCGGCTTTTGACATAACAACGGTGTAGTTAACTTCGCCAATGGTCGATTCTGCATTCCACACTCCTAAAAGTTCACTAGCCGTAACGTTGACAGCAACATCCTTTTCGTCCTGTGTATCACCTTCGTAGGTATACACGCAGTGTTTCGTAAACTGAACCTCAGGCGCATCCACATACGTTCCAGTGGAGAGGGTTACAGATCCGTTATTTATAAGGGTTGTCAAGTCACCGGAGGAGATGGCTACGCCATTGACAGCCACTCCGGTCAGGGACTCCACGGATGAGATAATAGCTTTTGGACGAACTACAGACACAGAAGAGAAGGTTGGATTCCATTTGTAAGTTGCATCATCAGCATCACGAACGAAATAGAGCGAGGAGAGTCCGTTGGCAGCTGCAGGAAGGACAATCTTGTACACCAAGTCAGAAGAGGTCTCATCAGCCAGGAAGAGCAACGTCTCTTTGGCCTTATCAGCGAACAAGCACGGGTAATTCTGACCGGCCACCGACAGTGAGATGATAACGGTGTCACCTTCCGCGAAGGCACCGGAAGCAAGTGTAATGCCCAGGTATTTGCCCTTATCCATCTTACGGCTATTGGACAAGCCCGCGTCAGCCGTTCCGCCAATGAGACCGGTCACGGTTGCATGTGTTCCATCGCTAAGTGTTGCCTTGATCAGTTCTCCGGAAAGAGAGCTGAGAGCCTTGAGGACGATAGGGGAGGAAGCGACCCATTCACCAATAGCGTTGTTGTCGTTACGAGCCTTGCATACAATGCTGTAGTCACCGGCAGCCGACGGGGTGAACTCAAACGTCTTTGCCGTGGCACCGGATTGCTCCACGTCGTTTACAAACCATTTGTACTCATCAGCCTTAATATCGGTTGTTGCGGAGAAGGAAGCGGCAAAGTCTTTTATTCCCTCTGTCGGTCCGGAGATATTGACCGTTGCGACTGGATCGGTCGAAGGAGTGCTTTCTCGCACCCAAACCCGGACACCAAGAATATTGATGGTTTGACCGCCACCAAAATTAGGAATATCAGAACCATCTTTCTTGAATTCGCGTACACTACGGCTTGTATAGATGGTGTACGCATCTATGTCTGATAAATCAATGGTCTCCCATATGGCATTATCCCAACTTTTAGAAGAGGTGGTACCTGTCGTGATACCGTATGCCATGACCTCGTCGGTTGGTGTCACGCCTTCGCCCCATGCAACCCAGGCAATGTTAGTCATATTACTACCATTCGGGCAATATAGAATTGCGATGGAGTCGATAGGAGAGGATGCGGACACACCGAAGTATTTCCACTGCGAATCAGACCTTTTGAGATTTGTGTTGTTGGGAATGTAATAGTGACCAGATACATTACCAATGCTTCCTAAGCCTGCATAGGAAACAACGACGCCGCTGTGATCACCCGCGACCGCTTCTGCATCGGCTTGAGATGCCCAGTCGTATGATTCAAACGTGGGCTCAACCGCCATCATGCTCAAGGTCGCCATAAGGGCGGCTGCTAATGATAGAATTTTTTTCATAAAAAGAATGATTTAATGGTTGAATGAAAATAATGATTAGTTGTTTGCTTATTTAGAATTGTCAAATTGATAGTTTCAAAAATATCGAATACTTGTCAAAAAAATAAAGAAAATCAATATGTTATTCAACATATAAAAGCACCCGGAGACCGACTAATCGGTCTCCGGGTGCTTTTTTTCTTCAACGATCAGGAGTTGCTTCTACAATCCGGTTGTCACACCTACCTGCGGACCTCTCTTCCGAGGTTCCTCTTTCTTTTCCTTCTTGTCTTTTTTTCTTTTTGACTGAGTCTGTTGCTGACCGAACATCTGGCGGTTCTCACGCTGGAAAATCGGTATCTTATTCTCCCTGCGTCTCTTGATTATCGGGCGTAAATCTAACATATAGCCGACCGTGAATCTGAACTGATGACGGTATAGTTCGTCTGGCAGACCATCGTGCGCCAGGTTCGTACATGGAAAGTCGTAGTTTACTTTGGCCATCAGACCATACCATTCAATGCCCACTCCGGCACCTACCGCAAGCGAGACACGATTCATCTCACCACCTCGGAACGATCCATTATACGGATTTACCTTGTCATATTCTCGCGTTGCCATGTAATAATGGTTGCCGTAACTGCCGAAAAGTCCCATACCCATACGCGGACCACCGAACACACTGAGGCGGAAACGTTTCTTCTCATTCAGGTCGAAGTAGTAAGCCAAATCCAATGGAACGACTATTTCATGCGTAAAACGGGTACAGGTGCTATAGGGGATATACCACTCCACTCCGTATCGACCGGCAATATACCGCCAGCCCAAACCGATGTTCAGCGACCAGTGTGACGCGGAGTCCAAGAATTGTTCGTAGCGAAACAGGGCATCCCAACCATGGAAAGCATTTGTCTTGTCATCACCCGACTTTTTCGAATGCAACAGTCCTGTATTGTAACTGCCTTCCAAGCCGATGCGCTGAGCAGATACCGACCCGACTGACACTATCGCCAAAAGAAGGATTATCGTGATTTTTTTCTTCATGAATCTCGTTTTCGTTAGTTCGCACCCAATAGTTCTAAATCATAGATAAGTGCCGTGTACGGATCAACCTTCAGACCCGACTCATCAATACCGTCAGAACCGTAAGCAAGGTTATAAGGTACCCAGATACGCCATTTGGACCCGATACGCATGTGACGGATAGCCACCTGAAGTCCTTTCACCATGACGGAATAGCCCATCGTGACGTTATTTCCTGACGAAAGCGTATCTCCGTTGATGAACATCGCCGTATAGTTCACATTGACATATGTCGGTAGAGAAGGCGGTGCAGGCCACGTCTCATTGTCCGGATAGTATTTCTTGTATTGCAGACCGTTCGACAGACGCTCCACTCCATCCTGGCTCGCATTAAGCGAGAGATAGGCTGACCCCGCATCACGCGTATCTTCGTATTCGTCTTTGCATCCTGTCACAGCTATCACCAGCAGGAAAGACATCGCTATAAAAAACAGTCGTTTCATTCTTATTTAGAAGCAATATGATGCACGATGGAGAGCAGAATATAGAACAGGATAATAATCGGGAAGGCAAGCAGCACACTACACTGCGGCAGGACGAAGGCTGTAACCAAGAACAACAGCGAGAGCAACAGAAATAAGTAACGCACTGTGTTGTTTTTCATTGTGAAGTCATGGAATTTCAGCGAGAACATCGGCACTTCACTCACCAACAACCATGAGAACACAAGAACGGCAATGACCATGGTCAGCACACCCGAACGACCGAGCAACAAGTGGTAATGGCTCAGACTTGCCACCGTGAACATCCAGAAGATGGCATTGGCAGGAGTAGGCAACCCAATGAAGGAAGTGGTCTGCCGCTCGTCGATATTGAACTTTGCCAGTCGCAAAGCAGAGAAAACCGAGAGCAAAAAACCGACAAACGGCAACCATGCCCATGGTACGGCAGGACATCCGAAGAGATAACTATAGACCGCCACACCCGGAGCCAGACCGAAACTCACGTCGTCAGCCAATGAATCCAGTTCCTTGCCTATCGGAGAGTAGGCTTGCAGGAGACGGGCAGCAAAACCATCGAAGAAGTCGAACACCGCGGCGACTATGACAGCATAGGCCGCCACCTTATAATCTCCCCAGAAAGCATAGACCGATGCTACGCAACCGGCAAACAGATTACAGCACGTCAGTGCATTAGGAATGTTTTTACGTATGAAATTCATGTTCTTGTCTTTGGAAAAAACTATTCATTCAGCCGGGCAATGATGGTTTCATTTCCCACTACCTTATCTCCTACCTTCACATACAATTCCGTGTCAAGAGGCAGGAAGAGATCCACTCGCGAACCGAACTTGATGAATCCCAACTGCTCATTGATCTTGCACTCCTTCTCGGCTTTTGCGTAGGTCACGATGCGCTGTGCCAAGGCTCCGGCAATCTGCTTCATCAATAACAGAGTCCCTCCCTCCGAGAGGATTCCCACCGACGAATGCTCATTCTCTTCACTGCTCTTCGGAAGATATGCCGCCTGATGACGCCCCTTGTGATGGCAGACGTACTTCACCGTGCCACTCACAGGGTACCAATTGGCATGTACCGAAATCAACGACATGAATATCGACACTTGCAGACGCTTCTCGTGCAGGAACTCATTCTCCTCCACAGGCTCAATCACAACCACTTTCCCGTCTGCCGGAGAAATGACCAGAGCAGGGTCATTGATTGTTATCAGTCGTTTCGGAATACGGAAGAAATAGAGGAAATAACAAAAAGCCAGCACACTGATGCAGAGGTTGACGATCAATAGCGGATTCGTATGGTCCAACAACCACCACAGAACAATGTTCAGCACGCAAAGCAATGCCAACAGCGATAGGATAATCACCCTGCCCTCTTTGTGTATTCTGATTCTATGCATAGTTCGTATTTCGTTATGTTTTTCTTACTTAAAATTACAACTCACGTTCTTTGCGTCAGAAGATACCGAAGACTCCCTGCATTTGGAGAGTAACCAGCAGCGAGACAAACGCGATGTAGAGAGATGCTCCCACTATGGCAAACAACACACTGTCAAAACGGTCCAACATGCCTCCATGACCGGGAAGAATCGTTCCCGAGTCTTTCACTCCCAACGTGCGTTTGAAGAGAGACTCCACCAGATCACCAAACGTACCGCACACGGCTATCACGAACGACAATCCGAGCCAAAACGCCAACGTGCCGCCTTCTGTGAACTGGTTGAACAGCACTCCTGCCAGCAACGAGAACAAGAAGCCTCCTGCCAGTCCTTCCCACGACTTCTTAGGCGAGATACGCGGAAACATCTTATGATTACCGATGGTATTGCCCGTCGTCAGCCCCGTCAGATAGGCGAACGTATCGTTGACCCATATAATGACGAAGATGGCAAGCGGTATCTGCGGCACGGCAGACCATTGAGCCAAAGTATTCATCAGTGCTAACGGCAGTGCGATATAGAGTTGACCGAAGGCGAAGCAAGCCCAGTTCAGGACTGGTTGCTCCTGCTTCCGGAACAATTCCAACGCAAACGAGACGACAAGGAAGAATGCGTAAAAGGGCCACAACAGCCCCAGCATAGTAGGAGGCAGGAGAAACAGGAACGAGAGCAGTACGATGCCTATATACGAAAGTGGCTCCGAAACCGTCAGTGAATATTTTGCATTCACCAGTCCGATATATTCATGCATGGACAGCACCGCCACGACCAGCATCAGCAGTGCCAGCGACAGACCGTCGGTCATTGGATTCAGAAGAATGGATCCGATGACGACAGCCACATAGGCTATTCCCGTCAATGTTCTTTGCTGCAGGTTTGTCATATCCGATATTCCTTATTGCTCTTTATTCTCCTCCGCCGTTGGCTCTGCCGATGTCTGTACGTCAGCATTGTCGGATGTCTTTTCCGTTTCTGGCTGTCCGTCTGCTTCCTTCGGTTCTTTACTCTCTGTTACCGTAGCCTCAACTTGTTCAGTAGCAGAGAGGGCTTTCTGTTCCTCTTCCCGCTTACGGTCTCGCTCTTCCACCATTTTCTCCGCAGCGGCTTTCTCGTCCGCCAGCAGTTCATCCGCACGGGATTCCCATGGACGCTTTCCAAATATTTTCTCTACATCCTCGGTGTAGATAACTTCCTTATCCATCAGTATCTGAGCCAACTGATGGTGTCCTTCCTCGTGTTCGTTCAGAATGCGCTTCGCCCGTTCGTACTGTTCGTTGATGATACGCTGCGCCTCCTTGTCAATCAGTTCAGCCGTCTTCTCACTATAAGGCTTCGTGAATCCGTACTGCGCCTCCGTCGAGTCATAGAACGAAAGATTCGACAGACTTTCACTCATGCCGAAATAGGCTACCATCGAGTAGGCACGCTTGGTGACGCGCTCCAAGTCGTTGATGGCACCCGTAGAGGCAGTATGACCGTACAATTCCTCTGCGGCACGTCCGCCCAGCGTAGCACACATCTCATCCAGGATATGTTCACGGTTCGAGATGACACGCTCCTCCGGCAGATACCAGGCAGCGCCCAGTGCTTCTCCTCGCGGCACGATGGTAACTTTCACCAGCGGATTCGCATACTGCAGGAACCAGGAAATTGTAGCATGACCCGCCTCGTGGAAAGCAATAGCCTTCTTCTCCGAGTTAGTCATTATCTTCGTACGTTTCTCCAGGCCACCCACGATGCGGTCCACCGCATCCATGAAATCCTGTCCGTCCACGGCATTCTTATTCTTGCGGGCAGCCCCAAGGGCAGCCTCGTTGCAGACGTTGGCGATGTCGGCACCGCTGAATCCCGGCGTCTGTTTCGCAAGGAAATCGACATCCAATTCATCGCTTGTCTTGATAGGGCGCAGGTGAACTTGGAATATCTCCTTCCGTTCCTGCAGGTCTGGCAGTTCGACATGGATCTGGCGGTCGAAGCGCCCGGCACGCAGGAGTGCCTTGTCCAGAATATCGGCACGGTTCGTGGCAGCCAGGATGATGACGCCGCTGTTCGTACCGAAACCGTCCATCTCCGTCAGGAGCTGGTTCAACGTATTCTCCCGTTCGTCATTGGCACCCATATTCGGATTCTTGCCACGGGCACGTCCCACGGCATCTATCTCGTCAATAAAGATGATACACGGTGCTTTTTCCTTCGCTTGACGGAACAGGTCACGCACGCGGCTGGCACCCACACCGACGAACATCTCGACAAAGTCGCTACCCGACATGGAGAAGAAAGGCACACTAGCCTCTCCTGCCACTGCCTTGGCGAGCAACGTCTTGCCTGTTCCCGGAGGGCCTACCAGCAGAGCACCCTTCGGTATCTTACCTCCCAGGTCAGTATATTTCTTCGGATTACGGAGAAACTCCACAATCTCCTCTACCTCCTGTTTGGCTCCTGCCAGTCCTGCCACGTCCTTGAACGTCACATTCACACGGTTGTCCTTATCGAACACCTGTGCCTTCGACTTTCCGACTGAGAAGATGCCTCCGCCTGCTGCTCCGCCACCCATGCGGCGCATCAAGAAGATCCACAGGAAGACGAGCAGTACCACCGGACCGAAGGTCCAAAGCAGGTGACCGACCCAGTTATCGTCTCGGACGTACTCGACGGCTCCCTTGTAACCACGGTCTTTCAGCATCTTGCTGGTCGCTTCGCCGCCAGGGGTGATCACCTCCACCATGAGTTTCTTACCCTTCTCCTGCTGCGGCGGTACCAGCGACTTCGGCAGTTTGCCGATCGAGTCGGGAACCACCTCGGCAGAAGCCGTATTGTTATCGATATTGATCTTGATGTTCTGCAACCAGTTATGCGAAACCATCCCCTCAAAGACAGTATAGTTCACCTGCTTGCTGGTATTCCCGTCACTCAGGAAGTTCACACCGATCAGTGCAGCGAATATCAAGATAAACAGCCAGTTGAAGTTAGGTTGGAAGAAACGTCCGCCCTTCTTGTTCTGCGGCTGTTGGCGGTCGTTTCTATTCAGAGTATCATTGTTCTTGTCTGCCATGTCGTCTGTTTGTATCAAAGGTCATCCACGTCTTTAATCTCTCGTATCTCAGCGTCTGCCCACAGGTGTTCGAGGTCGTAGAAAGCACGCGCTTCAGGAAGAAAAACGTGCACCAGCACATTGCCATAGTCGAAAGCCACCCATTCTGCATTCTCGCGTCCCTGTACGCTCCATGGTTTCTCTCCCGTTTCCTTGCGTACGTACTCGGTCACATTGTCGGCAATGGCACTGACCTGCGTTGTCGAACTACCTTCACAGATGACAAACGCATCGGCGATACGCTCGGTGAGACTTCTCAGATCCACCACCTTAACAGCATGTCCCTTGACGTCCTGTATTCCCTCTATAATCTTATCTATCAATAAGTTTGTTTCCATTCTTTACATTCATATTTGCATCCCAGAACAGATGCCGTGTAGCAAAGCGCAAATATACGACTTTTCCAGTTGCTCCACCCATCTGTAGGACGGAAAATGCACGACGTCATCCCTTTTTGCCTTTTTCTTCCTATTTTTGCAAGGTCAGAGGGATTGCACACACCCGTCGTCTCTCTCACCATACATAACGGACATCCATGCAGAAACCATCCAGAGACGAAATCGAAATCATGGCTCCCGTAGGTTCCTACGAGAGTCTCTCAGCCGCCATCAAGGCGGGTGCCGACTCGGTCTATTTCGGAATTGAGAATCTCAATATGCGGGCTCATTCCTCCAACAACTTCACCGAAGAGGACCTGCGTGAAATCGTACGACGATGCCGGGAGGCTGGAGTCAAGACCTATCTGACCGTCAATACGGTCATCTACGACAAGGATCTCTCTCTCATGCACCACATCGTCGATGTAGCAAAGGAGACGGGCGTCTCTGCCATCATTGCATCCGACGTGGCGGTACTGACCTATGCATGCAGCATCGGAGTCGAAGTGCACCTCTCGACTCAACTCAACATCGCCAATGTCGAAGCCTTGCGCTTCTATGCCCGCTTCGCTGACGTTGTTGTATTGGCTCGCGAACTGAACATGGAGCAAGTGTCAGCCATCCACGAAGCCATCGAACACGAAGGCATCGTCGGACCTCACGGCAAACCGGTGCGCATCGAGATGTTCTGTCACGGAGCCCTCTGCATGGCCATATCAGGCAAGTGCTACCTCTCTCTCCATCGTCAGGGGCGTTCGGCCAATCGGGGTGAGTGCATGCAGATTTGCCGTCGTACCTATGTCGTTTCCGACAAGGAGACGGGCGAGGAACTGGAGATTGACAACGAGTGCATTATGTCACCCAAAGACCTGAAGACCATCCACTTTCTCAACAAACTGTTGGATGCCGGAGTGCGCGTACTCAAGATTGAAGGTCGTGCGCGCGGCGCCGAATACGTTCAGACGGTCGTCGGCTGCTACAACGAAGCCATCGGGGCATGGCTGGGTGGGGAATATGACGACATTGACTCGGACGATCAGGCAAAGGCAACCATCGAGGCGAAGATAGAAAACTGGAACAGGCGGCTCGCACGCGTCTTCAACCGCGGATTCTGGGATGGCTACTATCTGGGGCAACATTTGGGAGAATGGACCGCACACTACGGTTCTCTGGCCACCGTCAAGAAAGTATATGTCGGCAAATGCACGAATTTCTTCACCAAACTCGGTGTGGCAGAATTTTTGATTGAGACTCATGAACTCACGGAAGGCGATGAATACCTTGTCACCGGTACCACCACAGGAGCCTACGAAGATGTCGTACACGAGATGCGGAACGATGCCGGACAGCCAGTTGCCAAGGTCGGCAAGGGTGAACTCATCTCTATCCGTACAACGGAGCGGCTTCACCGTGGCGACAAGTTATTCCGGCTGGACCGTACCACCCAGAAGACCTACTGACAAAAAAAACACCCTTACACCCATGCGACAACCCCTCTCACTTCGACTGCTCATCTTACTCCCCTTCCTGTTGCTCTCAGCATCAGTCCTGTCTCAGCATGCCAAAGTCTGCGAGGTGTTTGTCGAGGAGAACGGTGATACCCTCTACATCATGCCCCCTCTCCCGACCGCCTACTGCTATGCTCCTCTGAAGTTCAAGAACCGCCGGGCAGAGAAGTTCTATTGGAAGACCGTGCGCGATGTCAAGAAGTGCCTGCCGTATGCCCGTATTGTCAGCAGGACCCTCAATGAGGCGAATGCCGAACTGGCGAAAATGTCCACCGAGAAGGAGAAGCGCGCCTACCTCAAGGACTTGGAGAAAAAAGTAAAGGCGGAATACGAACCGGTTGTATGGAAGATGACACGCAGCCAGGGACGTATGCTCATCAAACTCATCGACCGCGAGACCCACATCACCAGTTACGAACTGATCCGTATGTACCGTGGCAAATTCACCGCCTTCTTCTACCAAGGCATTGCTCGTCTCTTCGGCGAGAACCTCAAGGACCAGTACGACGGGAATGACCGCGACAAGATCATTGAGCGCGTCATCACCCTCGTCGAAGCAGGTCAGTTGTAGGCAACAGCCCTTTCTGCAACAATCCGTTGCACGTCATTCCCAAATGAGACACGATATTTTGGCACGAAGACAGCATGATTTACTGCTGCATTCGTGTAAGTACAGACAAACAGCAAAGGGAAAATACAAGAGTGCAGAAAAAACCATTGCAGGTTCAACAAGTTTTGAGGTTGTCGCAAAAGAAAAAGTTCATTTTCAATAGTCCTTTTCTCGCCTCAGCATAACCCAAATAATTTTGGCTTCTGCTTTCGTCTTAACGAAAAGGTTCATTTTTCAATAGACCTTTTCTCGCCATGGCAAAGTTCAAACAAGTTTGACTTTGCTTATCTGGCTTAACGAAAAGGTTCGTTTTTTTCTATATATACTTTTTGCTTTAAGTAGTTTCGTTTTGGGAATTATAGAACAAGCCTTCCCATTGAGAGAAGGCTTGTTTGTGTTTGTATGTGGGCAAATGTTATCGGTTTCCTTTTGCTCTATTGTGTGTTTTGCAGAGCATTTGGCAGTTTTCTATTTCAAGAAACCATATTCATACACTTTCGGCTCAATTTTCTTTGCAAGGATTTTGAGCGCAGAACGCAGTGACCCGATTAGCTCGTTGTAATGTTCATCGGTGCTTGAGTTGTTCATTTTGCCTTTGTCGTTACGACCTTGGAAATACTCTTTTATGTCATATAATGAAGCATTTACGTTTACGTTTGGTTGTGCGTGATAGTAGTTCCACAATTCACGACCGGCATCGAAAACGGCCGTTGCCTCGGCAGAAAATTGCATTGGCTCAGTAGGAACGAACGACTCCGTTTTTGGGGCAAAAAGTTCAGTTTGATCTTCAGTCTTGCCCGAATTTGCCAACTTGCCACTCATAAAATCAATCATGAAATGCGATTCAAATTTCTCCTGTGCATTCACTTCACTTTCGGTAAATGGAATCCAATGGTTTATGCCATATTTTGATTGAATATTGTTGTTGAATAAAGTCCAGCAAAGACAATCTGCTTGAAATTCCTTGTCCGTTTTCCAACCATCGTTTGGATACAAAAATTGGTCGCGGTCGTTTAGCCAAGTGGCTAAAACAGATTTTCTTAATGCAAAATAAATACCTGTCATAAGCAAGTTTTTGCCTGTAATTAAAAATTGACCTGCTGACTTATTGTAGACCATTTGCTCTTGTACTATTTGAACAATGTTTTGATTTTGAAAATCATTTCCTTTAAAAGGAAATTTGCCTACAATTAGATCCTTGTTTTTGTCTCCTCTATATGGTTTAATCCATTCATTCATATAATGAGAATAATCATAGGCAGAAAACACTTTGGTGCCAATATCATTCCCTTCGCGATCAAATACATCTGATTTTATTTCATAAAACTTTTCTTTATTTGACGTATTCCAAATCATAAAACCAATTGGAAATGAACCGGCAACATTGTCAAATGTCATAGCAGGAACGACAAACATTTTTTCGAGTTTTGCTAAAAAGAAATTTCGAAAATCAACGAAATGCGGTCCTTGCAGAATTTTCAAAGTTGAAAATTCTGCAAGGACACATCCAGAGATTTCGTTATAGATACGAGCGAAAAATTGAGCAAACAATTCTGCATTTCCTTGTCCTAAAAGACTTGCATATTTTTTATTTGTAGCAGATTGTTCTACTGCATTTTTGGCTTTACCTTTGTTTAAAGTTCTAACGTCACTCGCCTCTGCATACGGTGGATTGATGTAAACGACTAATTTCTTGCGTTTTTCGGGGTCGTTGATTATCTTTTGAAGTTCCTCTGGCAGTTTTGTAAACTCATCGTTTAGGAAATCGAACTGAAAAATGTGGCTTTTCAAGAGGTTTGCGCCATTGTCAACACGTTCGCACATTACATCTACATCTTGTTGGTCGAGTGTTGATGCCCAGATGTTATATTTATTGGTAAGTCCGTTTAGCAAGTTGCCAGTGCCGGCACAACAATCCCACACATAATATTCCTCTTGCCAATCGGCGCCAAGCACATCGGCAATATATTGTTGCGATTTTTCAACCCAAATTTGTGGTGTGAAAAAGGCTCCTTTGCGTTCGCGAACATCTTGTGGTACAAGCAAATCGAGACGTTCGGTAATGTGTTTCCAAATGGTTTCTTGCGGTGGTCGTTTATATCGTTTCCAAAATCCGGCATAATGTTCAAGTCCGCCCTTTTTGAAACCAAAACGATATTCTACATCAAGTCCCAGAGTATCTTTTCGGCTAAGGCTATATGGTTTGCTTGCGTTTGCTTCAAAGGTTATGTAGAAATTATTGTTTATTGACTTGTCATCTGTGAGATCCGTTGTGCCGTTATCGTCAATATTGAGTTCTGCCAAGAAAAAATCGCGGTCGTAAAGGCTGTAATTCTTTTTGAGCAATGCCCAATCGGCTTCAATATACGGCATCACCATCTGCCGCCATTTCTGATAAATGAAGATGAAGTTATTGCGGTCAATCTGTGTTGAAAGTACATTTGAATTATTCAGTACAAAATTGTTCTTTATGAATTCAATAATTTCTTTTGGGTCATGGTCAAAGTAGAATGTATAAATTTTGTTGGCATCAATAGTTTTGGCAACAGTTTCGACCGTTTTGTCATTGACTGCCGACGGTGTTTGTGTCCAATCAAAATCATTTACATTGAAAACAGGCAAGATATGAGTATATTCAACAAATGCGATTTTTTCGCAGTCGAAACAGCCCACAAAACGTGGAGGAATTTGATTTGATGCGTCTTGCTTAATTGTAATAAGCAATTGAGCCAACATACGAATAATGTCAGTAGGCTGCTGCTTGGCTTCAGCCCAGAGCAGATAATCATCGCCAAAAAGCGATGCTCCCTTTTTATTTGGCATCTTTACAGCAAAATCAATGCGTCCAATTATATCGGTGCAATCAAATTTTGCAAACCAATCGGCTGCGACTTTAAGTTTTAGTGATTCTTCACGTAAAGTGGAATCGTATGCCATAGAGATTGATAGTTTGTGCATCGAACTATCAATCTCAATATCAGAAGGCTAAAAAAGAAAGGTGCGAGCCTTTCTATCTTGTCCACGAGGAGCCTCGCATGAACCCCGTTTACCTACATAGATTAGCCCACACCTTAACGGTATGAGCATCAACTAAATTGTAGGTAAACGAGAGTGTACCACTCCCGTGGATTAGCTTTTTTCTGACAAGTGAATCATCAGTTTGCGAGGCTTTTGATTCGGACAAGAATAATAGCTAATGCTTTATAATTCTAATATGTCTATCGTCCATAAAAAAACGGAACGATGACACAAATATATGAAATGTTTATGTGAAATACTCGTTACCTTGTGTCGCACAACGAACGATACTCCTAAAAAAATATTGCGTCTATACGTCTGATGAAACGAGACTCGGTAGCGAGTTCGGCGAGAACGGAGGCAGTCAGAAACTAACCTTTTCGTTAAGCCGAAAGCAGAAGCCAAAATTATTTGGGTTATGCTGAGGCGAGAAAAGGACTATTGAAAATGAACGATTATGGAAGAAAATTTCAGATATAACCTTTTCGAAGCAAAAAAAGTAACGGCAAGAGCGTCCATACAATCGAAGAAAGAATTGTAAGGACGTCCACAGAATATAAAGAGGTGGGAGACAACCTCTTTTTTATTTTTTTCGTTACCTTTGCACCCCTAAAAGAGGACCTTTATTTCCGCAAGACTTTCTAACATACTACGGAACTACTGCGACAGCGTCACAGACAGAAAAAAAGAAAGGTTCATTGACAGAAGAAAACTCAAGACCATGTCAAAGAAATTCAAGGAATATGCACAACTGAACCTCCCACAAGTAAACAGGGAGGTGCTCGCAGAGTGGGAACAGACAGACGTGTTCCGTCGTTCGGTGGACGAAAAAGAGGGCTATCCGTCCTTCATCTTCTATGAGGGACCACCATCGGCCAACGGCATGCCCGGCATCCATCACGTTCTGGCACGAACCATCAAGGACATCATCTGCCGCTACAAGACGATGAAGGGATTCCAAGTGAAGCGCAAGGCAGGATGGGACACGCACGGACTGCCTGTCGAACTCGGAGTGGAAAAGACGCTGGGCATTACCAAGGACGACATCGGCAAAAAGATCAGCGTGGACGAATACAACGCCACCTGCCGCAAGGAGGTGATGAAGTACACCCGCGAATGGGAGAAACTGACGAAGGAAATGGGCTACTGGGTGGACACCACCGACCCTTACATCACCTACGACAACAAATACATCGAAACCCTCTGGTGGATGCTGAAGGAGCTCTACAAGAAGGGTCTGCTCTATAAAGGCTACACCATCCAGCCGTATTCTCCCGCTGCCGGCACGGGGCTCTCGTCACACGAGCTGAACCAACCTGGATGCTACCGCGACGTAAAGGACACGACCGTCACCGCCCAGTTCCGTCTGAAGCCTACGGAAGACAGCCGTCTGCCAGAAGCCCTGCGCAGATCCTCGAAAGAAGGGAAGGCATGGATGCTGGCATGGACCACGACCCCATGGACCTTGACCTCCAACACGGCTCTCTGTGTCGGTCCAAAACTGGACTATGCGGTGGTGAAATCCGCCAACCCATACAACGGACAGGAGGGAGTGTTCGTCCTTGCCAAGGAGCTCGTCAATGCCCACTTCGGCGACGGCAAGAAACTGCCACAGGGCGAAGTCGTGGCCGAACTGAAGGGCGAGGACCTGATCGGACTGGACTATGAACAACTCATACCATTCTTCGCAGTGGACGGAGACGCATTCCGCGTCATTGGCGGTGACTACGTTACCACGGAAGACGGTACTGGTATCGTCCATATCTCTCCTACCTTCGGTGCGGATGACGCACGGGTGGCGAAAGCAGCGGGAATAGTTCCGCTCCAACTCATCGACAAAGCCGGCAACCTGCGTCCTACCGTCGATCTGAAAGGACGCTACTACCCACTGGAAGATCTGGACGAGGAATACGTCAAGAAAAGTGTCAATACAGAACTCTATGCTCCGTACGCAGGACGATACGTCAAGAACGCTTATGACGACACGCTCAGCGACAACGACGAGAGCCTGGACGTAAGCATCTGCATGATGCTCAAGCAACAGGGACTGGCATGGCGCATTGAGAAACACGTGCACAACTATCCGCACTGCTGGCGCACCGACAAGCCGATCCTGTACTATCCGCTTGACTCCTGGTTCATCCGTTCCACAGCCTGCAAGGACCGCATGATCGAACTGAACCGCACCATCAACTGGAAGCCGGAATCCACCGGAACGGGACGCTTCGGAAAATGGTTGGAGAACCTGAACGACTGGAACCTCTCACGTTCCCGCTACTGGGGTACACCGCTGCCAATCTGGCGGTCGGAAACGGGCGAGGAAATCTGCATCGGCTCCGTCGAGGAACTTGTCCGCGAGATTGAGAAGTCCGTCAAGGCCGGTTTCATGAAGGAGAACCCATACAAGAACTTCAAGGTAGGCGACATGAGCCGTGAGAACTACGCCCCACAGAACATCGACCTCCACCGTCCGTATATCGACAGTGTGATCCTGGTCTCGCCGACCGGAAAACCGATGAAGCGCGAGGCAGACCTCATCGACGTATGGTTCGACTCCGGAGCCATGCCGTACGCACAGATACACTACCCATTCGAAAACCGGGAGTCACTGGACAACGGCACATGCTATCCTGCGGACTTCATCAACGAGGGAGTGGACCAGACCCGTGGCTGGTTCTTCACTCTACATGCCCTTGCCACGATGCTGTTCGACTCGGTGGCATTCCGCAACGTCATCTCCAACGGTCTGGTCCTGGACAAGAACGGAAGCAAGATGTCGAAGCGTCTGGGGAATGCCGTCAACCCATTCGAGGTCATCGAGAAAAACGGCAGTGACCCATTGCGCTGGTATATGATCACCAATGCGGCTCCATGGGACAACCTGAAATTCGACATTGCCGGTGTGGAAGAAGTGCAGCGCAAGTTCTTCGGCACACTGTACAACACCTATTCCTTCTTCGCATTGTATGCGAACGTGGACGGGTTCGACGGCAAAGAGAAAGCAACAGAGGTGTCGTCACGTCCAGAAATTGACCGATGGATCATCTCGGAGGTCAATACACTGATCCGCAACGTAGAGGCAGCCTTGGAAGATTACGAACCGACAAGGGCAGGACGTCTGATTGCGGATTTCGTCAACGACAACCTCTCGAACTGGTACGTACGCCTCAACCGCAAACGATTCTGGGGCGGTGGTCTGACCGAGGACAAGCGCTCCGCATACGAGACACTGCTGACCTGCCTGGACACCGTGGCACGGCTCATGGCTCCGATCGCACCATTCTTTGCCGACCGTCTCTTCAAGGACCTGAATGCCGTGACCGGACACGACGTTCACGACTCCGTACATCTGGCAGACTGGCCTGTGGCAGATGCAAGCCTCATCGATACCGAACTGGAGGAGTGTATGCGCTTAGCCCAGCAGTCGTCCTCCATGATCCTTGCCTTGCGTCGCAAAGCCGACAAGAAAGTGCGCCAGCCTCTTGCCAAAGCCGTCATTCCGGCGGCCGACGCCAAGACACTGAAGCAACTGCAATACATCTCCGAACTCATCAAGACGGAGACGAACGTCAAGGAACTGGAAATCGTCCCTGCGGACGACGCCTCCGTACAGCTCGTCAAGCGTATCAAGCCGAACTTCAAGACACTGGGCAAGAAATACGGAAAACAGATGAAAGCCATTGCGGCCGCCATCTCCTCCCTGACACAAGACCAGATTTCCGAAATCGAGCGTAACGAACGGATGGACCTGACCGTAGAAGGCGGTACAGTAGAAGTACTACTCTCCGATGTCGAGATTGCGACGGAGGACATGCCAGGATGGCTCGTCGCCAACGAAGGTAGCCTGACCATCGCCCTGGACATTGAAGTGAGCGAGCCGTTGCGTCGTGAAGGCGTGGCACGCGAACTCGTGAACCGCATCCAGAACCTGCGAAAGACATCCGGTCTGGAAATCACCGACCGCATCCGCATCCAGATAGAAGAACGGGACGAAATCAATGATGCCGTAAACGACTTCAGGGACTACATCGTCAGTCAGGTACTGGCATCGTCACTCGAACTGCACCCTTCGCTTGCTGACGCAACCGAACTGGACATGGATGATTATGTAGTCAGGGTTGTTGTAAATAAAGAATAAAAGTTCTATATTCGCAAAAAGCGGCGGGACGAGCAGAAGAGCAGATACCTACCTGCCCCGCACCAAAAGAAACATACTGTTTAATCCTTAAACTTCAAACTATTATGCCAAACGCAGAGAATACCCGGTACACGGATGAGGAACTGGAGGAGTTCCGCCAGCTCATTCTCACGAAGATCGAGAAGGCACAGAACGAGATTGATGCGCTCAAGGCAAACCTGAATAACGCCCACGGCAACGGTGACAGCGACACGGCTCCGACGTTCAAGGTGCTGGAAGAAGGCGCTGCGACGCTTAATCAGGAGGAGACCATCCGCAACGTACAGCGTCAGATTGACTTTATCAAGAAACTGAAAGACGCCCTCAAGCGCATTGACAACAAGACCTACGGCATCTCGCGCATCTCCGGAAAACTGATTCCTGCCGAGAGGCTACGTGCCGTACCGCACGCAACCACTACTGTTGAAGACAAGGAAGGCAAGCGATAATCCCCGACGATGACCGCAAAACGCCAGACAGCCCTCCGCGTCACCGGGCTCATCCTTTTGATTCTACTCCTTGACCAGGCCTGCAAGGTCTGGGTAAAGACGTCGTTCCGACTGGGCGAGGGAATCTTCTTTACGGACTGGTTCCAGTTACTCTTCGTCGAGAACAACGGCATGGCATTCGGTTGGGAGTTCGGCGACAAGATCCTGCTTTCCCTATTCCGCTTGGTATGCTGTTTCCTATTGGGTTGGTATATTCTCCGCATGATACGTCACCCGAAGGGCGAGCGGACATCTTATATCTACGTCATCGCCTTGACGCTGGCCGGTGCGGTCGGCAACTTGATTGACGGTACTTTCTACGGCTGTATCTTCTCCAGTTCGCTTGGACGCATTGCCTCGTTCGTTCCCATCGGTTCGGGATACAGTTCGCTGTTCCACGGCAAGGTAGTGGATATGTTCTACTTCCCCATTATCACCAATGAAGCCGGAGAGACACTGTTCTTCGATGCTGTTTTCAACGTAGCCGACATTGCCGTAACGGTCAGTATCTTCCTGGTACTCATCTTCTTCCGCAAGGACCTCAATCTCTCTCTGGAGTCGGGCAAAGAACGTCGGGAACGACTGGAAAAGGGAGTGTCTAAGACCAGTGACTCCATACAGACGCAAAGAGGCGAATCGGCTAAAGCATCCTGAAAATCCACCTGTCTGTTCTTACTAAACCATCATTTCCATGAAGCGCCTCTGTCCCATCGGATTCCTACTCTCCCTTCTGCTGACCCTGAGTCTCACTGCCTGTGAGCCAGAGCGACCGACATACGTACTCAGTGACGAGAAGATGGAAGACGTGCTGACAGACTATTACATGATTGATGCCGTCGCCCAGATGAAGAACATTCACCGGGGTGACACGACAAAGTACATCCTCTACAACGAGATCCTTACGAAACACGATGTAACGCTGGCACAGTTCGACTCGACCATCTCCTGGTACACCCGCCATCCCGAACTCTTTGAGAAGGTCATGGAAGAGGTCATTCACCGCATCGAAACACAGAAAGACTGAGATGGGACGCTATGTGGCTCACCGCATCTTCGCCGATGGGACATCGGAAATGCGGAACGGCTTTGTTGAGATACAGGAGGACGGTACTCTCTCATCCATTCGTCCTCTGCATCAAGGGGAAGAACCGCAGAACACCATACTCGTCAACGGCATCCTCGTACCACCATACGGCAAAAGACTCACCGCGGGCGAAACCGTGCCCGTCATAGCCATCGAGAACCTGGAATGGGATAACGGAAGGCCCGTTCTCACCGCCGAGAGCACCTTTCGCGTTTTACCTTGACAGACAGCTACAGCCTCCCTCTTTTCTTACTCGCTTTCATTGGTATAATCCATCCTCATTACAGACATACATGAGTATTTTAAATATGAATAGAGGGTTAATTATAGAAAAACATTATTTACCCAGCAACTGTGGGAAATCTCTCTGCACTCCCAAAGCCGTTGGTTGGGAGAGTAACGTGTGAAATCTGTAAAAAAACGTATCTTTGCATCGTTTTTCTTCGAGCCATGAAACTTACCCTACCATCACTTGAACAAATAGAACAGGCTGCCCAAAAATTTCTGGAGCTCATCGGAGACCATCGGGTTCTTGCCTTCTACGGCTCCATGGGAGCCGGCAAGACAACGTTCATCAAAGCCGTCTGCCACCAGCTTGGCGTAAAGGAAACCGTTGCCTCGCCAACCTTTGCCATCGTCAACGAGTACCTGGCAGGAGACGGAGAAGCCGTTTATCATTTCGACTTCTACCGTATCAAGAACGAGGAAGAGGCCATCGACTTCGGTTGCGAGGACTACTTCTACTCCGGTCGATACTGTTTCATTGAATGGCCGGAACGCATCCTTTCTCTCCTCCCCGAAGAGACACTGGAGATAAACATCCGTGAACTCCCGGACGGCACTCGGGAGATAGACATCCCAGCACTCCCGTAGTTCATGACATCAAACAGATAAGAAACGCACCTTGTTTGAACAACACCAATAGAAAGAAGAAAAGCAGACAGGATTTGCCATGACAAAAAAGGTTTAATAAACATTATACATCCTACTCCCATGAACGACCTACTGAGTTATGAGATACTGCACAACAGCCTGAAAGAATGGCTTATCGCCCTTGTCATCATCGCATCATCCATCATCATCGGCCAGCTGATCAAACTATTTGCGAACAAAGTGTTGCGTCCAGTATCGGAAAAGGCTCCCACTCAACTTTTCCGGATTATCGTCGCATCGCTTCAGGGTCCGATGGTTTTGGGATTCACCCTTGGCGGATTCTGGGGAGCGATGCATCACATTGAACTGCCAGAGAACTTCTACAAAGGTCTGGGTACTGCCTATCGTATCTTCGTGACCGTGAATGCCACGTGGTTCGTTGCCCAACTTGTTTCCTCTCTTCTGAACACCTATCTCGGCAGGGTTGCAGCCGACACGGAAAAGAAATTTGACCAGCACGCCCTGATGGTCATACAGAAAGTGGCGATGTTCTTCATCTGGAGCATCGGAATCGTCACGGCACTGAACAACGCTGGTGTCAACGTAGGAGCATTGTTGGCAGGTCTAGGTATCGGAGGAGTCGCCATCGCATTGGCGGCTCAGGACACCGCCAAGAATATCCTCGGCGGTATCTTCCTGCTCATTGACCATCCGTTCCGCATCGGTGACCTCGTAAAGATCGGAGAAACGAAAGGAACGGTAGAGGCTATCGGCATCCGTTCCACCAAACTGCGCACCTACGACAAGACCCTGGTGACCATCCCAAACTACAAGACCTCCGACACGAACCTTGAGAACCTGTCGCAGAACAAACTGCGCATTGTCATTGAATTAGGAGTGACATACGACACGACACCGGAGAAGATGGACGAAGCCCTCCAGATTCTCCGTTCGCTTCCGGAAAAGATCAAGGGGCTGGACAAAGAGACCCGCGTATTCTTTACCGACTACGGTGACTTCTCATTGAACATCACAGCATGGGTCTATGTCAAACGCGGGGCACCGTACTACGACGTGAAGTCGAGCGTCAACCTCACCATCCTACATGAATTCAACGCTGCGGGTCTGAACTTCGCCTTCCCGACACAGACGCTCTACGTCAACAAGGAAGAGAAAGAAGCCAAGGAATAAAACGATCTTCCTCCATATACTCAAACGGAAGCGGCTGGAAAAGTTTAACTTTTCCAGCCGCTTCCGACTATATCATATAGACTATACGACCCGTTTGATAACCCGAAGACGATGGGAATGTCGTCCCGTCTCCTCGTTAACAATTCCCTGAGCGTCGATGCGTTCGAGCTTGACACGTCCAGATGCGTGGATAATCTCACTGTTATTGACCAGTATTCCAACATGCACAATGCTTCCCTCCTGATTCTCAAAGAAAGCGAGGTCGCCAGCCCTTGCTTCCTGCAGGAAACTGACGACCGTACCCTGCTCCACCTGCTTGGCGGCGTCGCGCGGCATACGTCGTCCACAAATACGCAAGACGGTCTGAACGAACCCGGAGCAATCGATGCCCAAGGCATTGCGTCCGCCCCATAGATAAGGGGTATTGAGGTACATGAAGGCAATGGAAACCAACTCCTCGCCTGAGAAGATTTTTTCATTCGGCATGTTGACACTCTCCCTTGCCAGCCGGAATTCCGTTTCACAGATAGAGAAGCGCTCGGAGTTGACATTGTAGAAAGGAAGAACACATCCTCCAGGTAGCAGGATGTTCTCGCCTCTGGAATCGACATAGCCGTTAGCCAACGGACGATTAACGATGGCAGGATCCGACTCGCTCAACTCATCGGCTATCTCCTCGGAGATGGGCGTTACCATCTTACGGTCCACCCACCCCTCATATCCGTCGGACATATTATGAATAAAGAGCCATCGGTCGGAAGTCTCCAAAATAGAGAAATGCTCGCCGAACAGCAACTGGCTGCACATCTCACTTTGCTCTGCCGGTTCGGTGCGCATGGGCAAGACGCTATTGAGATTGATTCCAAACATATATGTCTGATTAAATTTCAACGAAGGAGGCTGTTTCCTCGCTATTTCTTTCCCAAAGATAAGGAATCAATCCGAAAAAAACACTACTTTTGATTTTCTAATCGTCGGTTCATGCGTTTCTCCTTCGACAATCACACGATAAAATTAGTTGCCCGTGCTTCGTTTTTTCTGGCAGCTCTGGTTCTGATTGTGCAGCTCTTTCCCAAACGAGACTCGTTCCGCTATACCTATTCGGTCGGTCATCCGTGGAACTACTCGTTGCTGACAGCCCCGTTCTCCTTCCCCATCATCAAGGACTCGGTCCTACTGGCAGAAGAGCAGAAACGAGCGCTTCAGGATTTCACTCCCTATTTCCGCATTGACCGAAACGTCGGAGAGCGTATGACCTCTATCCTTCGCGGCAATGTTGAAGAAGGAGAGGCGAAAGAATATCTATTGCAAAGTCTTTCCTTCCTCTATAATCGTGGTATTCTCTCGTTTGCCGATCTGGATTCGCTCAAGGCGCATAAGAACGAACGCATTGCCATCATAGCCGACAACCGTACCGCCTCCGTACATACCACCGACTCGTTCTTTACGGTTCAGAGTGCTTATGAATACGTCATGAACCACCATCCAGCCTCCCTGTCGGTAGCACAGTTGCAACAGCTGGACCTCAACCGGTTTATCACGGAAAACATCTTCCTTGACCAAGAGATTACATTGCGTGGTCGGAAAGAATTGCTGCATTCGGTTTCCAATACCAACGGTATGGTTCAAGCCGGCGAGCGGATCATTGACCGAGGAGAGATAGTCACGCAACGAACCGCACAGATCCTTCTCTCGCTGGAAATTGCCACGAAGGAAAATGCGCAAGAGACAGACAACACCGGAGGGGGAGAAAGTCGGTTACCACAATGGGCCTCGACCCTCTCGTCCGTACAACTCTCGCCCATTCTCTCCTCCGCAGGACAGGTCTTACTAGTAGGGATCCTATTGTTGCAGCTGTTCCTCTATCTCTATATGTTCCGGCCGAACATCTTCAACAAGATGAGAGACCTGTTGTTTATCCTGACCATGACAATCGTACCCGTAGTGCTTGCCGTTCTCATGGTACGCTACACGGCCCGTTCGGTTTACTACTTCCCATTTGCCCTTGTCCCGCTGGTAGTCCGAACCTTCTTTGACCCGCGCACAGCCCTCTTCACCCACTTCATCGTTGTACTGCTCACTGCGCTGTTCACGTTCTCCCCTGCGGAATTCATCCTACTTCAGATACTGGCAGGCATGACGGCAGTCGCTGCGTTACGCGACCTCACCACGCGAGCCCAACTGGCCCGTGCCGGTCTCTTCGTATTCATCTGCTATCTGGGAGCCTATGTAGGCTATGCGTTACTCACATCCTCCTCCCTCTCCTCCATTGATCCTTACCGTTTTCTGGCTTTCGGCGTTTCCTCCCTTCTGTTATTGTTTGCCTACGGCATCATCTACCTTGTCGAGCGAGCGTTCGGATATATCTCCCCCGTATCATTGGTGGAACTGTCGAACGTAAACACGCCGTTGCTCCTGCGATTCTCCGAAACAGCACCGGGAACTTTTCAGCACTCACTGCAGGTGGCAAACCTGGTAACGGATGCCGCGAAGGAAATAGGAGCCAATGGTCTGCTGGCTCGTATCGGAGCCCTATACCACGACATTGGCAAGCTGCCTCATCCGGAATATTTTACCGAGAACCAGCTATCCGGTTTCAACCCTCTCTCCACGTTGAAACTGCAAGAAGCCTCCAAACGAATTATCAACCACGTGGCTGAAGGTCTGAAAATCGCCAAGACATACAACCTGCCTCGTCCGGTTCTGGAATTCATCCGCACCCATCACGGCACCTCTCGCACCGGCTACTTCTATAACACATGGCTGAACACCCATCCGGACGAGGAACTTCCGGACGAAGCCTTCCGATATGCTGGTCCGAACCCGTACACCAAGGAACAGGTTTTGCTGATGATGGCCGATGCCGTGGAAGCGACATCACGTTCGCTTACAGAATGGTCTGACCAGTCCATTGACCAACTGGTGGACCGAATCATTGACCATCAACTCTCTGACGGTCTCTATGCCAAAGCCCCTATTACCTTTGCCGACATTGATACCATCAAGACCACCTTCAAAGCCAAACTCAAAACAATCTATCATACCCGTATTGCCTATCCCGACGTAGAGAAAAAGACCGAGTCCACCGACAGCCCGGGTGAGCACAGCCCATCCTAACCCATCCATACGAAAATGAAATCTTTTTTTACCTTACTTCTTGCCGTATTGACGGTTCTTCCGGTTCTTGCAGAGACAGAAACGCTGCCTCGAAAATTTGACCTTCGTGACTCCATTGACCTGTACGGAGCCCGCACACAGGACTTCACAGACATGACCTGCTGGGCATACGCCGCAACAGTGGCAGCCGAAGCGTCGCTTGCCTATCGCGGCATCGCCCACGATTCCCTCTCGGTGCGCCACATGGTGGACAACAACCTCTACAAAACAAAAGAAACCACAGAAAAGGGCAACCAGTTCTATGCCATCTCCTACTTCTCACGCGGAGACGGTCCTGTCATGGCGAACGACGAGACGAAACACGTCTGTGACCTGAATGAGATGTTGCTCATTCCCAACAAGACAGACTCCATCAAATGGGCCATCCATAAATACGGAGCGGTATTCAGTGCTGCCTGTACCAACCAGTTGAGAGGCGGACTATTAGGATACTACAACAGTGACCGGAACTCCTCCTATCTCTCTGCCTCCGATGCGGAATCCTACTCCATCACAGCCAACCATGCCGTCGTCATCATCGGCTATGATGACGACTTCGATCTCTTTGACGATAACCCAGCCTATCGGCCTTCCTCGCCAGGAGCGTGGCTCGTTCAGAACTCCAACGGTCCTGGATGGGGAGACAGAGGCTGTGCGTGGCTTTCGTATGAATCCGCTTTCATCGGAGAGCAGGCCACCGTCTTCAGTGCGACAAGACAAGCGGTAGCCGACACCGTCTTCCAATACAACGACCTAAATGCGACGAACTACCTCTCTGCCGGTGTGGACTCACTCTACTCCGTCACATTCTTCACCAGTCCGGACGGAGAAGACCTGGAATCTGGCTACGTCGGAGTGGACACACGCATGGCCCATACACACATAGAAATCGAAATCATTCCCGGAAGTACCCTTGGAGAACTGAACGGAGTGACCCCACTTGCCAAGAAAGACACGCTGCTTGCGTTGCCAGGATTCCATCTGATACCAATAGAGGCAGACCTGACTGCCGGAGGAGACTTTGCCGTGAACGTGCTACAATACATCGGGAAAAACATCACCGTCTCCATAGCGACCGAAGACATCGCCAAGCGTCTGCGTCCGTCCTCCACTCCATCCGGGAAGCAGTACCTCTTCACAGACACTGGCAAACTATACGAATTCCCGACTTCGGCACGCCAGCGGAACCTGTGTCAGAAACTCTATGCCTTCAAGCAACAGACAACCGAAGAGACTGAGATAGAAAGCGACAAGGGAACTCCATTGCACATCTGGTCGTCGGGCAACAGAAACCTGAACATCGAGAGCGCTATCCCTGGCGAAACCTCCCTGCTGCCGATTCGCATCTTTAACATCGCCGGCCAACCGATTGAAACACTTCGTACTCTTCCTGCACACATCACGGTGCCACAGAGCGGAGTATATATCATCGTCACACCGACGAATGCCATCCGCATCCTTGTCCCATAAGAGGTAAAGAGTAGCCCCTTACAAACCATCCATCCAAATCCTCGTCACAAACAGATACCATTATGCCATCATCCAACTTTGTTGATTACGTCAAGATCTTCTGCCGCTCGGGTAAGGGTGGCGCTGGTTCCACGCATTTCCTACGTGGCAAATATCTGCCGAAGGGAGGTCCTGACGGAGGAGACGGAGGACGTGGAGGTCATATCATCCTGCGCGCGGACAAGAACCTATGGACACTCATTCACTTAAAATATGCCCGTCACGTCTTTGCAGGACACGGAGGGAGTGGAGGTCATTCCCGTTCCTTCGGTGCAGACGGTGAGGATAAATACATTGATGTACCCGTCGGGACCGTTGCGTATGACGGTGATACAGGCGAATTTCTCTGCGAGCTTACAGAAGACAAACAGGAAGTAATCCTGCTGAAAGGTGGTCGTGGAGGACAAGGGAACTGGCACTTCAAGACACCGACTCGCCAAGCCCCACATTTTGCTCAACCTGGGGAGCCGTCTCTGGAGCGAAACGTCATACTGGAACTGAAAGTCTTGGCAGACGTTGGGTTGGTCGGTTTTCCGAATGCGGGAAAGTCCACCCTGCTATCCGCTGTTTCCGCAGCAAAGCCTGAAATAGCCAACTATCCTTTCACTACGTTGATTCCGAATCTGGGCATTGTCTCTTACCGTAACAACCGATCGTTCTGCATGGCTGACATCCCCGGCATCATAGAAGGAGCACATGAGGGAAAGGGATTGGGACTGCGATTTCTGCGTCACATTGAACGGAATGCCATCCTGCTGTTCATGATACCTGCCGACTCGGATGACATCCGCAAAGAATACGATGTGCTACTGAATGAGTTGACGCAATATAACCCTGAACTTGTTGACAAACACCGAATACTAGCCATCAGCAAATGTGACCTTCTTGACGACGAGTTGCAAGCCGAACTGAAAGAGGAGCTGGAGAAGACCATGCCCCATGGACTGTCCATTCTGTATATCTCCTCCGTTGCCCATCAGAATCTGGATGCGCTGAAAGATGCGTTGTGGAAAGAAATCAACCTCGACTCGAATCGTATCAAGACACAAATTTCCCATGCTCCGATTGAGATTAAGGAGGCGCCACAGCCGAAAGTAAAAGCGGAAGCGGAGAAAGAGGAAGCGATCGAAACGGAATTCATCATACAAAAAGGATTCTTCAAAGGTCTATCCGATACAGAGCTGCATCCTGGCATCTACAAAGACTTCGCAGCAGAGGACATGGACGAGGAAGAAAGTGAAACAGATGGTCATTGAACACCCAGCATACGAAGAACGGACGGAGATCGAACGGCTATGGCGGTTGACGTTCCATGACGACGATGCTTTCTTACGGCCTTACTTTTCTCATCTGTATGACGAGAAGCACTGCTATGTGCTACGAACAAAGGAAGAGCGGATTACCTCCTTTGTTCACGTAATTCCCTTGCATTTGCACACCCCGAAGAAAACTTTCCACGTTGGATACTTCTTCGGTCTGATGACACGGGAAAGTCTTCGGCAACGCGGATATGGGACATCGCTGATTCGTCAGGTCCTGACAGAAGAACAGAAACAAGGCAGGGACTTTGCGTTATTGGTTCCATCGACGGATTCATTGCGTCCCTACTACGAACGATTGGGATTCCGTCCTGCTCTCTTCGTCACTGAAAGGGCGTGCCGTTCCTTGACTTGTGGCACTTCCTATGAGACCTACCTGGAAGAAGAAAAGCGGAATAACGAAAACTGCCTGACAGTGACGGAAAACCATTACCTTACGGTCGTAGAGAACCTGCAGCAGGAAGGGACCGCCTTTCTTACGCTCCACGACTCCTCCAGCACACGCCAATACAGAGGGGAAAAGGTTTCGCATGGAATGGCCCTTTGTCTGTGTGCTGAGGAGAGAGACTTCGCCTTGATAGAGTGTGCGGCGGGAAACTTGCTAATGGATACCTAAAGAGCATAGAACCATGAATATAGAAGAAGTAAGAACCTACGCCCTGTCTCAGCAAGGTGCGACAGAGGACATGCCTTACGGGCCCGATTGGGTTATCTTCCGTATTGAAGGCAAAATATTCCTTCATATCTGGCTTTCGTCTCCTGAACCCACGTGTGCCGTAAAACTTCCTCCCGAAGAAGGAGACCGCCTGCGGGAAGAAACCTCATTCATCCGTCCCGCCTATCATCTGAACAAGCGTCATTGGAATGACCTCTATCTGGACCACATGGACGACGATACCGTCCGTCGTCTCATCCAAACATCCTACCATCTTGTCCGTAGCCACCTGCCACGTCGATTGCGTGAGAAATACGAAAAAGGATCAATTGACTGCGTAAGATAAAACAACAGAAAAAACAACGACGGCTTTCCTCAGAGAAAGCCGTCGTCCGTATATTCTCAAGAGAATCGAAGGGTCTTAATCGAGCGTTCGCTTAATCTCCTTGATTTCATACGCCTCAATGATGTCGCCTTCTGCTATATCATTGTAGTTATTGATATTCAGTCCACACTCCTGTCCTTTCGAGATGTCCTTGACGTCGTCCTTGTATTGTTTGAGAGAGCCCAACTCGCCCGTAAAGACAACGATACCATCGCGTATCACACGAACGTGAGAAGTACGGTAGATTTTTCCATCCGTCACAAAACATCCGGCAATAGAGCCGACTTTGGATATCTTGAACACCTGTCGTACTTCTGCCGTACCGGTCACTTCCTCCTTGAGTTCCGGAGAAAGCATACCTTCCATAGCCGACTTGACATCATCGATCGCGTCATAGATGACCGAGTAGGTACGAATATCCACCTTCTCCTGGTCTGCCATCTTACGTGCACCTGCTGTCGGTCGGACGTCGAAGCCAATGATAATGGCATCGGAAGCAGCGGCAAGCTGCACATCGTTTTCTGAGATTGCGCCGACGGCACCCAAAATAACATTGACCTTGATTTCCTCAGTCGATAGTTTGATGAGGGAGTCCTTCAAAGCCTCAACGGATCCGTCCACGTCACCTTTCACGACGAGGTTCATCTCCTGGAAGTTACCCAACGCGATACGACGTCCGATTTCGTCAAGAGTCAGATGAGTCGTTGTGCGGAGTCCCTGTTCTCGTTGCAACTGGAGACGTTTACCAGCGATTTCGCGAGCCTCGTGCTCATCGTCCATGACATTGATGTTATCACCTGCCTGCGGAGCACCGTTCAAGCCCAGTATGAGTGCCGGTTCTGACGGACCTGCTTCCGTAATCCGTTGGTTTCGTTCGTTGAACATTGCCTTGACACGACCGAAATATGGTCCTGCCAGCACGATGTCTCCGATATGGAGCGTACCATTTGAGACGAGGACAGTGGAGACATAGCCACGCCCCTTGTCGAGAGAGGATTCGATGACAGACCCCACCGCCTTGCGGTTTGGATTTGCCTTCAGATCGAGCAAATCAGCCTCCAAGAGGACTTTTTCCAGCAGTTCCTTTACATGGAGTCCCTGTTTTGCCGAGATATCCTCAGACTGGTACTTTCCACCCCATTCTTCCACCAGGTAATTCATACCTGCCAATTCCTCCTTAATCTTATCTGGATTAGCGCCTGGCTTATCAATCTTATTGATTGCAAATACTATTGGAACTCCGGCTGCAGAAGCATGGGCGATAGCCTCCTTTGTCTGCGGCATCACGCTATCATCTGCTGCGACGATAATAATAGCGATATCCGTTACCTTGGCACCACGGGCACGCATAGCGGTAAAAGCCTCGTGACCTGGTGTATCGAGGAACGTGATCTGACGTCCTGATTCGAGCGTCACGTTATAGGCTCCGATATGCTGTGTAATGCCGCCGGCCTCTCCAGCGATAACGTGTGACTTGCGGATATAGTCGAGCAGCGAGGTCTTACCATGGTCCACATGTCCCATCACCGTGACGATTGGTGGTCGGGCAACGAGATCCTCCTCCTTGTCTTCTTCCTCCTGTATTGCCTGAACGACCTCAGCCGAAACAAACTCCGTCTGGAAACCAAACTCTTCTGCGACGATATTGATCGTTTCGGCATCGAGTCGCTGGTTGATGGAAACCATCAAACCCAGATTCATACAAGTCGCGATGACCTGATTGACATTCACGCCCATCATGACAGCCAGCTCGTTTGCTGTCACGAACTCCGTCAACTTGATGGTTTTTGATTCCATCTGTTCACGTTTAGCTTCGCGATCAGCCTCCGCAGCATTCTCCTCGCGTCGCTCGCGACGATACTTGGCTCCCTTCACCTTCTTCTCGGTCAGGCGAGCCAGTGTCTCCTTCACCTGACGCTGTACATCGTCATCGCTAATTGTCGAAGTTTCCTGGTGGCGATTCTTTTTGCCACGTCGTCCTGCGTCACCGAATTGCCCGCCGCCTTGTTGACGTCGCTGAGTGCTATTGGCTCCAAGATCTGTCGTTCGAGTCAGGTCTATACGTTCTTGTCCGATCCTTGTCCTTTTTCGACGTGCACCGTTGCGTTCTTCGCGTTCCTTGCGTCGTTCTTCTTTCGACTTCTTGTCAGGTCGAGTCTTATCGTTGATTTTGTTCAAATCAATCGTTCCGACGACCTTCGGTCCGTTTGTCAGCACGGGAGTTCCCAAAGTGAACACATTCTCAGATTGTTCCTCCTTGGCAGGAGCCTCGTTCTGTTGTTCCGAAGGTTGCGTCTCCTCAACAACCGCCTGTTCGTCCGGTTGTTCCTGAGGAGCGGGTTCCTGTTGAGGTTCCTCCTGCGGAGCGGGGATTTCTTCCTCTTGAGGTTCAGGTTCCTCTTTTGGAGAAGCCGGTTTCTTCCCGCCGTCGAGGTCGATTTTTCCGACGGTCTTAAATTGTGGTTTATCCTCTTCGTCCAGGACGGTCGGGATGAACTCCTCCTTCGGAGCCACCTCTTCCTTTCTTTCCTCCTTTTCCTTCCGTCGCTGTTGCGCCTGCTGCTCCGCCTCGCTTTTCAGTTTCTTGTCGTGGTCAAACTCCTCCACCAGCAGTTCGTACTGATGGTCGGTCAGTTTAACATTCGGGTTCGATTCCACCTTCTCTCCCTTCTTATCAAGAAACTTGATAATCGAGTCAAGACCCACGTTCAGGTCCTTCATTGCTTTGCTTATTCTTATCGGCATCTAATCTGTTTTTGAAAACTTGTTATGGACTTTTAATTCAATGGCCTCCCACCTTCATTCAGGCCTCGGTTTCCGTTGTCGGATTCTCATCCTCAAACTCTTTCTTCAAGACGCCCAATATCTCATCTATCGTCTCCTCCTCCAAGTCGGTACGAGCGATGAGATCGTCACGATCGGCAGCCAGCACCTGCTTTGCAGTTGAGAATCCCTGGTCTTTCAGAATGTCGATGATCCATCCGTCGATCTCATCCGAGAACTCGTCCAGATAAATATCGTCATCTTGAGGATTATCCAATTCACGGAAGACATCCAGGTCATATCCTGTCAGTTGGATTGCCAGTTTGATATTGCTACCTCCTTTACCGATTGCCAGAGACACCTGATCTGGCTGAAGGAACACCTCTGCCTTTTTCTTATCCTCTTCGAGCCGAATGCTGGAAATATGAGCAGGAGCGAGTGCTCGGGAAATAAACAGAGTGATATTGTTGGAATAGTTGATTACGTCGATATTCTCGTTGCGTAATTCGCGGACGATACCGTGAATGCGAGAGCCCTTCATGCCGACACAAGCACCGACCGCATCGATGCGGTCGTCGTAACTTTCCACAGCCACCTTCGCCCGTTCTCCCGGGATGCGGGCAATCTTCTTGATAGTAATCAGTCCGTCTTGTATTTCAGGTACCTCGAGTTCGAAGAGTCGCTGTAGGAACGTCGGCGACGTGCGACTGAGGATAATCTTCGGGTTATTATTCTGATTATCTACCCGTTCTACTACGGCGCGTACAAGGTCTCCCTTCCGATAATAATCGCTAGGGATCTGCTCACTCTTAGGCAGGAGCATGTCGTTACCATCCTCATCGACCAGGAGAATCTCCCGTTTCCATATTTGGTACACCTCTCCAGTCACGATCTGTCCGAGCATTTCGCTATACTTAGCATAGAGCGCATCCTTCTGGAGTTCGAGGATTTTCGAAGCGAGCGTCTGGCGGAGTGTAAGGACGGCGCGTCGTCCGAACTGCAGGAAGTCCACCTTATCGGACACCTCCTCGCCCTCTTCGTAGTCATCCTCGATTTTCTTTGCTTCGGAAAGAGGAATCTGCAGATTTTCATCCTCCACTTCTCCATCCGGAACCACCACACGAGAGCGCCATATTTCGAAATCGCCCTTGTTAGGATTGATCACGACATTATAGTTCTCATCGCTACCGTACATTTTCTGGATAACGCTACGGATTGACTCCTCGAGTACATTGATGAGCGTTGCGCGGTCAATACGTTTCTCCTCTGTAAAGTCGGAGAAGATATCTATCAGGTTGACCGAATCTTCTGTTTTTGCTTTTGCCATATTATAGGTTTTATTTCTTAGTCTTGATTTGTTTTGCTATTGGGAGAGACGGACGTTTTCAGACCTTCAGGTGCAGGCATACGTTTTTTACCTCCTCGTACATGAACACCAGATTCTCATCCATGAGCACCGGTCGTTTTGCTCCTTCGGGTTTCATCTTCTTCTGGATGGTCAGTACGAACTGTTTCTCATCGGCCTCCTTGAGGACTCCCTTGAGTTTTCGTCCGTCGTTTGTCTGCACGTCCAACTCGTTTCCGATATTCTTTCTGTACTGGCGGAGCACCTTCAGAGGAGAGGTCAGTCCGGCGGATCCAACCTCGAGCGAATAGTCCTCCTTGTCTCTGTCGAATCGCTCCTGGAAGGCTCGAGTAAGAGCGGCACAAGTATCCAGATCCACCCCCTCGTCATTATCCAGTTCGACTACGATCTCGTTCTCCTTTGAGATAGAGAGACCGGTCAAATAGCAATCAGACGACTCGAGATACGACTCCACAAACGTGCGGATTTCTTCCTTATCCAACATAAAGCGCTTATTATAAACAAATCAGGTGGACAACCGCCCACCTGATCAACATTTACGGGTGCAAAGATATGACTTTTTTTTGATACACAAGGGATTCCTGTTTTTTTTATCCTTTTTCGCACTGAAAGCGTCTGTTTTTTTCTATCTTTGTTTTTATTGGAAACACACAGAAACAAACACACATTAAATTCTATGAAAAAATACGTATGCAATGTCTGTGGCTACATCTATGACCCACAGGTAGGAGATCCAGACAGCGGAATAGAACCAGGAACTGCCTTTGAAGACATTCCAGATGACTGGGTATGCCCTCTCTGCGGAGTTACGAAAGAGGACTTCTCGCCTACTGAGGACTAGAGGCAGGCGGTTTTCCTTTCCTCGCAAAGTACCGTTTTTTCCCCCTTTATATATTATCGAATTATCTTGCATGACAAAGATTAAAGGAAGGGCACTTACCTTTCCTACTTCTTTATCTTTGTCGTATAGATTCTTCGTCGGCAGATTTTTTTTGTAGCCTTTTTCAAAAGACATTATGAGCAGAGTCCTGTTTGACTGAACTATGCCATAATACAAAAGGTCTTAGTTGATAAAAGCACATTCTATCCCATAAAAAACAAACGCTTCGCCTCAGTATGGATCGTTTCACCCACCTTCACGTTCACTCTCACTATTCGATACTGGACGGCATGTCGAAAGTGCCTGATCTCATTGACCGTGCCTTGAAACTGGGCATGCACTCCATTGCCCTGACCGACCACGGAAATATGTACGGCATCAAAGAGTTAATGGACACTGCTGGTTCCGTGAATGCTCCGATCAAGAAACGCATCAAGGCGCTGGAAAAAGAGATTGAGGAACTGAAAAGCGGTTCTGTTCCGTCGGACCATCCGTCTGACCGGACGGTGGATGCCATCCTGGAAGAGATAAAGGTTGCGAAAGACTCCCTTTTCAAGCCCATTGCCGGTGTGGAGGCCTATTGCGCACGCCGTTCGTTGTATCTAAAAGACAAAGACGTCAAGGAATACAATCCCGAGACGGGTCGAGAGCGCATCATAGATGCGAGCGGTTGGCATCTGGTATTGCTTGCCAAGAACAAGAAAGGGTATCAGAATCTCTGTAAGATTGTTTCCACGGCGTGGATTGACGGCAACTATTTCCGTCCGCGCATTGACAAAGAATTATTGGAGAAATACCACGAAGGCCTCATCTGCAGTTCGGCGTGTCTGGGAGGGGAGATTCCCCAACTCATCATTGCCGGCAAGACGGACGAAGCGGAAAAGAGCATCCGATGGTTCCAAAACCTTTTCGGAGACGACTATTATTTAGAGATTCAGCGTCACAAGACCGACCTTCCCCGCTCTGACCGCCGTGTATTCGAGCGCCAGCAGCAAGTCAATCCCGTCATTCTGGAACTGGCAAAAAAAACCGGGGTGAAGGTCATTGCCACCAACGACGTACACTTTGTCCTACGGGAGCATGCCGAGGCTCATGACCGTCTTATCTGTCTGAACACGGGTAAGAAGCTGAATGATGAAGACCGGATGCACTACACCAAACAGGAATGGCTGAAAAGTCCGGATGAGATGCAGGAGATCTTCCAAGATGTCCCGGAGGCATTGAGCAACACGCAAGAGATTGTCAACAAGGTAGAATACTACTCCATTGACTCCGACCCGATCATGCCAAAGTTCGACATACCCACTGACTTTGGTACCGAAGAGGAATATCGACAGCGATTCACGGAAGAAGATCTCTTCAATGAGTTTACCCGCAATGAAAAAGGAGAGACGGTACTCAGTCAGGAGGAAGCGGAAAAGAAAATCCACAAATTAGGCGGCTACGAGAAGCTGTACCGCATCAAGTTGGAGGCGGACTACCTGAACAAACTGGCATGGGATGGAGCTCACATGCGATACGGAGAGAATCTGACCGAAGAGATCAAGAGTCAGATCACCTTTGAGTTACACATCATGAAGACCATGGGATTCCCTGGTTACTTCCTCATTGTCTCCGACTACATCCGTGCGGCGCGTGAAGAGCTGGGGGTCAGTGTAGGTCCGGGTCGTGGTTCGGCGGCAGGCTCCGTTGTCGCCTACTGTCTGCGCATCACTGACGTTGATCCGTTGAAATACGACCTGCTGTTCGAGCGATTCCTGAATCCTGACCGCATTTCCCTTCCCGATATTGACGTAGATTTTGATGATGACGGTCGCGGTCGCGTCCTGGACTGGGTCACACAGAAATACGGAAAAGAAAAGGTAGCGCACATCATCACCTACGGAACCATGGCTGCCAAAAGTGCCATTGCCGATGTCGGTCGTGTACAGGAAGTTCCACTCCCGATTGTAAATGAATGGAAGAAACTTGTACCGGATGCGTTGCCCGATACCATCAAGAACGAAAAGGGGAAGACCCCGAAACCGACGTTGTCCAACTGTCTGAAATACCTTCCGGAGTTTCAGTCAAGATTCCAGGCCTCGGATCAGAACGAGAAAGACATGATCACGTATGCAGCTGAGTTGGAGGGCACGATCCGTCAGGTAGGCATACATGCCTGCGGCGTCATCATCGGAGCCGATGATCTGACCAATTTTGCACCGATGAGTACGGTGTATGACAAAGAAACGGGTCAGGACGTCATCGTAACGCAATATGACGGTCATGTCATCGAGCAGGTAGGCCTCATCAAGATGGACTTCCTGGGTCTCTCTACGCTATCCATCATCAAAGAAGCGCTGAAAAACATCTACAAGCGCACAGGAGAGCAGGTTGACATTGATCACATCCCGTTGGACGATGAGCTGACCTATCAATTATATCAGCGAGGCGACACGATTGGTACTTTCCAATTTGAAAGTGCCGGCATGCAGGAGCATCTACGCAACCTTCAGCCGACCGTTTTTGAGGACCTTATTGCCATGAATGCGCTTTACCGTCCGGGACCGATGGACAACATTCCGGAATTCATCAAGCGGAAACAGGGAATCAAAGAGATCCGATACGAGATAGACGTCATGTCGAAATATCTGTCGGACACATATGGCATCACCGTGTATCAGGAACAGGTCATGCTTCTGAGTCGTCTGCTTGCTGACTTCACGCGAGGAGAGAGTGATGCGTTGCGCAAGGCGATGGGAAAGAAGAAAAAAGACATTGTTGACAAGATGAAGCCCCAGTTCATTGAAGGTGGCAAGAAGAACGGGCATGACGAGAAGATACTGGAGCACATCTGGAGTGAGTGGGAGAAATTTGCCTCCTATGCCTTCAACAAGTCGCATGCGACGTGCTACTCGTGGGTAGCCTATCAAACGGCATGGTTAAAAGCCCATTATCCAGCCGACTTCATGGCGGCGAACCTGACGCGCAACCGTGATGACATCACGAAGGTATCTAAATTCATGGATGAATGCCGTCGGATGGGCATTGACGTACTCGGTCCTGACATCAACGAATCGGACTTAAACTTCACGGTAAACAAAGAGGGAGCCATCCGTTTCGGTCTTGGCGGAGTAAAGGGAGTAGGCGAGGGGGCCGTCGAAAGCATCATACAGGAGCGTGAAAAGAACGGGCCTTACGTTTCTATTTACGACTTCATGGAGCGCATTAACATGACGTCCTGCAACCGAGGAACGTTGGAGAGTCTTGGGTTGGCAGGTGCCTTTGACAACTTCGGTGACGGTTCGAAGCGAGAACAGTTCTTCGTACGTACCAATATAGAGAAGCGTCCGACCTTCAATGAGGCGCTGATTGAATACGGCCGTACCGTTCAGAACGACCGTCTTCAGAACACGAACACCCTCTTCGGGGACTTAGGAGGCGACGCCATAGAGATCCAACGTCCGCCCCTCAATGCCACTCAGCAGTGGAACTTTCTTGAGAAGCTAGGGTGGGAGAAAGACTGTATCGGCATCTATCTCTCCTCGCATCCTCTTGACGAATACTACTGTGAATTTCGTTCCTTTGTTACTGTCCAGTGCAAAGAGATGGAAGAATGGATGAAGAAGACAACCGAGGGAGATTCGCCTCGAGGGAAGGACTTCACGATGGCTGGTATTGTCACGGACACGTACAACGGCGTCACGAAGACGAACAACCCATATGGACGGTTTACGATTGAAGACTATTCAGGGTCGTACACGTTCGCCCTCTTCGGTGAGAACTACATCGAATACAAGAAATACATGCAAAAGGACCTGTATATCCTTGTCAGGGGTCACATTGCCGACCGTCGCGAAAGATACAACAACTTCCATCCGAAAGTCGGAGATTCCTTGACTCTGGACGCAAACATCAAGCAGGTCATGTTGCTCAACGATGTCTGTCAAAAGATGGCGGAACGCCTCACGGTCTATCTTGACAGCGACAGGCTCCAGCCTGATTTTGTCACGAACTTCGGCAGAATGATGAAAAGCGGGAACGTTGAAGGGGAGCGACACGGTCACATATCGCTACACATCGTCTTTCAGAAAAAGAACCGCAATATCCCGACACGGGCGCGTAACATATGGGTCGATATGAACCGAGAGGTAAAAGAATTCCTAAAGACGAACCAGGAGCGCCACCTTCTGGAGTTCAAACTCAGTTGATACATCCTCCCATGCACATTGAAAAGCAACCTTGATTAAATAAGCCAGGAGAGCAAAGTCAGCTTTACACTAAGTTCTGCCATGGCGAGAGAATACCTAATAAAAACCATCCAACCATTCAAAAATCATGACACAGACACTTACAGACCAAAACTTCGCAGCCGAAACGGCTGAAGGGATCACCGTTGTTGACTGCTGGGCAGCCTGGTGCGGTCCCTGCAAACGTCTTGGTCCCGTTATTGACAAGATAGCGGACGACTATGCGGGTAGAGTCAAAGTCGGCAAACTCGACGTGGACGAGAACATGGAGATCCCGCAACAATTCGGTATCATGAGCATTCCGACCGTCTTGTTCTTCCGCAACGGAGAACTAGTTGACAAGACAGTGGGTCTTGTTCCGGAGTCCGAGATAACGCGGCGCATTGACGCTATGTTGTCGAAATAGCCTTCGTTCGATCCCTCTGACTTCCATTCAATGACAGACAAGGGTTTTGCTTCTTGTCTGTCATGTACCTATGTTCAGACGCCATCGAGGGGGAGACTCTCTTTAGCAGAAGGGGATCCATCCTGTCAAGGATGGGCGGGTGTTTTTATGCTCAAAAACATACAAAAGACAAGAACACCCGTCTTTTTTTCTATGTATATTTGTAAGGATATTCAGACTTTTAGGCAAAGTCTATTATCGATAAACTCTAACACATCTATTCAAACATGGTTAACTTCAAAGAATTAGGTCTTGTAAACACACGCGAGATGTTTAAGAAGGCCATTAATGGCGGATATGCCATTCCAGCGTTCAACTTCAACAATATGGAACAACTGCAAGCCATTATACAAGCTGCAGCAGAAACCAAATCACCCGTTATACTACAAGTGAGCAAGGGAGCCCGCAACTATGCGAATCAGACCTTGCTGCGCTATATGGCAGAAGGAGCCGTCGCCTATGCGAAGGAACTAGGCTGGGAAAATCCTCAGATTGTCCTCCATCTTGATCACGGCGACTCCTTTGAACTCTGCAAGAGTTGTGTAGATATGGGATTCTCGAGCGTGATGATTGACGGCAGTCACCTACCTTATGACGAGAACGTTGCACTGACCAAGAAAGTCGTTGAGTATGCTCATCAATTTGACGTCACGGTAGAGGGAGAGTTGGGCGTGTTGGCAGGCGTGGAAGACGAGGTACAGTCGGACCACCACACCTACACTCGTCCGGAAGAGGTTGTGGACTTCACCACCAAGACGGGTTGTGACTCGCTGGCCATCTCGATCGGAACATCGCACGGAGCCAATAAATTCAAGCCAGAGCAGTGCACACGTGATGCAAAGACTGGTCGTCTGGTTCCGCCGCCATTGGCCTTTGATGTTTTAGACGGAGTCATGGAACAATTACCAGGATTCCCGATTGTGCTTCATGGATCCTCGTCCGTCCCTCAGGAAGAGGTAGAGACCATCAACAAATACGGAGGAGCACTTGTTGACGCGATTGGCATACCGGAAGAGCAGTTGCGTAAAGCCGCGAAGAGTGCCGTATGCAAGATCAACATTGACAGTGACAGCCGTTTGGCCATGACGGCTGCTATCCGTGAAGTCTTGGCGCTGAAGCCAGCGGAGTTCGACCCGAGAAAGTATCTGGGACCGGCGCGTGACAACATGAAGAAGTTGTACATCCACAAGATAAAGGATGTATTGGGCAGTGACGGGAAAGCATAATGCATCATAATCATAGACAAGCGAAAGAAGGGGCGAGTGAACATTCACTCGCCCCTTCTTTTTGTCTGTTATGCGTTCTTCTGTCGGGATGGAAGCCTTATTCTGCCGGTTCCTCTCCGAAGTTGTTGGTTCCCTTGTCACCTTCCTTTGCGCACCAAATGATAAGAATAATCCAGCCTACGATTGGAACAAGAGCAATCAACTGCCACCAACCGCTCTTGTTGATGTCATGCAAACGACGTGCAGTCAATGCCAGGCTTGGAATAAGGACAGCCAAGCCATAGAGACCCGCAAGAACGGTTGTTGAAAAAATTGCGCCATCAATGATGTTGAGGACAAGACTGACCACGACGTTTACCAGAACGAAGTACCAAAACTCCTTGCGTCCTGCGCGTCCGTCAAACTTAGCGAACTTCTGGGTAAAGACCTCCTTGTAATTCGAAATCAATTCATCAGTACTCATAATTGTAAGATTTTAGTTGGTTAATAAATAATATAGATATGTTCTGTGTCTTTGAATTCTGCCACGTGTATTCATAAGAAGGGGTCAGACGTTGAAGCGGAAGAGCATCGTATCGCCGTCCTGCACCTCATACTCTTTCCCCTCGACGGCCATTTTCCCAGCCTCCTTGCATGCTGTTTCCGACCCGTATTTTATATAATCGTCGTACTTAATCACTTCGGCACGGATGAATCCCTTCTCGAAATCGGTGTGTATCACGCCTGCGCACTGTGGGGCCTTCCAACCTTTTCGGAACGTCCATGCGCGCACCTCTTTCGGTCCTGCCGTAAAGAACGTGCGCAGATTGAGGAGTCGGTATGCGGCGCGGATGAGTCGGCTGACACCAGACTCCTGCAGTCCCATTGCCTCGAGGAATTCCTGTCGTTCCTCGTACGTCTCGAGTTCAGCGATATCGGCTTCGGTTGCGGCAGCCACGATGAGCAGTTCTGCCTCCTCGTCCTTGATTGCTTCGCGCACTGCATTGACATAGGCATTGCCTTCCACAGCGGCATTCTCATCTACGTTGCAGATATACAATACCGGTTTATTGGTCAGCAGTCCCAGTTCCTTGACCATCCGTTCGTGTTCCTTGTCAACCTGCACGGTCCGTGCGCTCTTTCCGCTTTCGAGGGCCTCCTTGTATTGAAGTAGGATGGCGGAGAGTATTTTGGCATCCTTATCTCCGGCGGATGCCTGTTTCTGCACCTTGTTGAGGCGTGATTCAACTGTTTCGAGATCCTTCAGCTGCAGTTCCGTATCGATGATATTCTTATCACGTACCGGGTCGATTGAACCGTCGACGTGTGTAATATTATCATTATCGAAGCAGCGCAGTACATGCAAGATTGCATCCGTTTCGCGGATGTTCGCCAAGAACTTGTTACCCAGTCCCTCTCCTTTGGAGGCTCCCTTGACCAGTCCTGCGATATCAACGATCTCGACCGTAGTCGGCACGATACGTTCCGGGTGGACGAGTTCAGAAAGTTTATTGAGGCGGTCGTCAGGAACGGTAATCACACCTACGTTCGGTTCAATCGTACAAAAAGGGAAATTGGCGGCCTGAGCCTTCGCATTGGAAAGACAGTTGAAAAGGGTCGATTTTCCCACGTTAGGGAGTCCGACAATGCCGCATTGAAGTGCCATTCTTAGAAATCCAGTTTATGTTTTTCACAAAGATACTACTTTTATCCGAAAAACATGATGACTTTTCCCCATGTTCAGACGTAATCAGGAGGAAGGGACCTGTTCCACAGACAGAGAGCACATTGCGAGTCCCGTCCTCCTATTTTCTCCCGAGAGCCCGTCCTATTTGATTCCTCCACTCTATCTCGTTTTTTCTTTCTATCTTTGTGGATGCTTATAGCGAAACACTGATTCAAATGGCTGAAGAACTGAACGAATCCATCATAAACGAGCTGGCCAACGAGAAGTACAAGTACGGTTTCACGACTGAGATAGACACTGAATACATTCCGACTGGTCTGAACGAAGAAATCATCCGCATGATTTCTGCCAAGAAACAGGAGCCGGACTGGATGTTGGAGTTCCGGCTCCAAGCCTACCGGAAATGGAGTGAGATGGAGATGCCTCGCTGGCCGTTGCTGCAGTTGCCTGAGTTGGACTATCAGTCCATGCGCTACTATGCGGCACCGAAACAAAAGAAAGCGCCAGAGAGTCTGGACGATGTCGATCCGGAGTTACTGAAGACCTTCGATCGACTTGGTATACCTATTGAAGAGCAGAAACTTCACGTCGGCATGGCTGTTGATGCCATCATGGACTCCGTATCGGTCAAGACGACGAACAAAGAGAAACTGGCAGCGGAAGGCATTATCTTCTGCTCCATTTCGGAAGCCGTGCGCAACTATCCTGATTTGGTAAAGAGATATTTAGGCAGTGTTGTCCCACCGACGGACAACTTCTTTGCGGCATTGAATTCCGCCGTCTTCTCAGACGGTTCGTTTGTCTATATACCGAAGGGTGTGAGATGTCCGATGGAGTTATCCTCTTATTTCCGAATCAATGCCCTGAACACCGGTCAGTTTGAACGCACACTCATCGTTGCTGACGATGAGAGTTATGTCAGTTATCTGGAAGGATGTACAGCACCGGCACGAGATGAATACCAACTACACGCTGCGATCGTAGAGATTGTCGTCAACGACGGAGCTGAGGTGAAATACTCGACGGTACAGAACTGGTATCCCGGAGACAAGGACGGAAAGGGAGGTGTCTATAACTTCGTCACCAAGCGCGGTATTGTCAAAGAGAACGCCAAACTCTCGTGGACACAGGTCGAGACGGGTTCTGCCATCACTTGGAAGTACCCTTCCTGCGTATTGCGAGGAGACAATGCGGTCGGAGAATTCTATTCCGTAGCGGTAACCAACCATCACCAGCAGGCCGACACGGGAACGAAAATGATACACATAGGCAAGAACACACGCAGTCATATCGTCTCGAAGGGAATCTCCGCGGGTCAGTCACAAAACAGTTACCGCGGGCTGGTCCGTGTAGCGCCGACTGCAGAAGGTGCCCGCAACTTCTCCCAGTGTGACTCCCTGCTGCTTGGTGACTGCTGTGGTGCGCACACCTTCCCCTATATGGACGTACACAACGAATCCGCCGTCATCGAGCATGAAGCCACCACGTCGAAGATTTCGGACGACCAGCTCTTCTACTGCAATCAGCGTGGTATTTCCGCCAACGACGCCGTATCGTTGATAGTCGGTGGTTATGCCAAAGAAGTCATCAATCAATTGCCGATGGAATTTGCGGTAGAAGCGCAGAGGTTGCTTGAAATATCGTTGGAAAGCACGTCCGGAGTAGGATAGCCGCATCCGTCATCCAGTCAGCAAAAAAAAACAGAAACCATCATCATAGCATGTTAGAAATTAAAAATCTGCACGCCAACATTGGCGAGAAAGAAATACTCAAAGGCATCAACCTGACCGTACGTGATGGAGAGGTACATGCCATCATGGGTCCGAACGGCTCTGGCAAGTCGACGCTTTCGGCTGTCATCACGGGTCATCCGGCATACACTGTTACTTCCGGTGAGATTCTCTTCAACGGCAAGAACATCCTTGACCTCCCTCCGGAGGACCGTTCGAGGGAAGGTATTTTCCTATCGTTCCAGTATCCTGTTGAGATACCTGGTGTATCCATAGTCAACTTCATGCGTACAGCCGTCAATGAGCATCGCAAATACAAGGGTCAGCCACCACTATCCGCCGGAGAATTTCTCAAGCTCATGCGAGAGAAGAAAGAATACGTTGAGTTGGACAATCGTCTTGCGAACCGATCCGTCAATGAAGGATTCTCCGGAGGCGAGAAGAAGCGCAACGAGATTTTTCAAATGGCGATGTTGGAGCCGAAGCTCTCCATCCTTGACGAGACGGACTCCGGTCTTGACATCGATGCCCTGCGCATTGTAGCGGCAGGTGTCAACCGTCTGAAGAGCAAAGACAACTCCACCATTGTCATTACGCATTATCAGCGTCTGCTTGACTATATTGTCCCTGACATTGTCCATGTCCTGTACAAAGGGCGCATTGTCAAGACGGCAGGCAAGGAACTGGCTCTTGAGCTTGAAGAGCGGGGGTATGACTGGATAAAGAAAGAGGTAGAGAACGAATAACACTTCTCCTGCATTCCTCTTCCTGTTGCGTCGGCAGGACGAGAAAGCAGCCACCATCAAGACACCCAAGGATTACTGAAAAAAGAAAGACATCCATCTCCCATGCAGACAGAAAAACAATATATAGACCTCTTTCTCGATCACAGAGGGCTCATTGACCGTCACTCCTCAGCGGTGCTCAACGAGCATCGTGACGAGGCCTTCCGCATTTTCCGAGAGAAAGGCTTTCCGACCAGCAAAGACGAGCATTATCTCTATACGAATGCGTCGCACCTCTTTGAGCCGGACTATGGACTCAACCTATCGGGCATTGAATTTCCCATTGACCCTTACTCGATATTCCGTTGTGGGGTTCCAGGCATCAACTCGAACCTCTACTTCGTCATCAACGACCAGTTCTACAATCATTCACAGCCCACGTCCGCCAAGTTGCCGGAAGGTGTCATAGCCTGCGGGCTACGTGAGGCAGCGGATCGCTATCCAGATCTTGTTCGCCGTTATTACGGCAGAGCTGCCGACAATACAGACACGACTGTAGCATTCAACACATCCTTTGCACAGGACGGATTTTTCCTCTATGTCCCGAAGGGAGTTGAGATCAAGCAGACCATCCAGCTCATCAACCTCATGCGAGCGGATGTGGACATGCTTGCTCAGTCGCGCAACCTCATCATTCTGGAAGAGGGGTCGAAGGCTTCCATGCTTGTCTGTGCACATGCCCTTGACGCGCATCGTTTCTTTGCCAACCGCGTAACGGAAGTCTTCGTCGGAAAGGGTGCACGATACGAGCACTACAAACTTGAGAGTACGCGAGCTGACATGACCAACTTCGGACATCTGTACGTACAGCAACACGCGCATTCGGACGTTCTGATCAACGAAGTCACGCTACAGAACGGCGTTACGCGCAATAACGTACAGGTAGACCTGATTGGCGAGCATGCGAATCTAAACCTCTGCGGTATGTCCATCAACGACGGGAAGCAACACACGGACACATCCACCCTTGTCCGTCACCTTGTGCCGAACTGCACGACAAACGAACTTTACAAATATGTTCTGGGCGATCAGTCCGTCGGAGCCTTCTCTGGTCTGATCTATGTAGCAGACGGTGCCTCGGGTACCAAGGCGATACAGACAAACCGTAACATCTGTCTCTCTCATGATGCCCACATGTATACCAAGCCTCATCTGGAGATACACAATGACGACGTCATCTGTAACCACGGAGCGACCGTCGGTCAGTTGGATGCCGACACTATCTTCTACCTGCGCTCGCGTGGCATTCCCGAAGCTGAGGCGAAGATGTTGCTCATGTTTGCCTTTGTGGCTGACGTTGAGGAATTCATCCGTGTTCCTGCGTTGAAAGACACGATCAAAATGATGATTGAGCATCGCTTCCGCGGTCATGAAACCCATAACTGTACGGGTTGTACGTCGCAAGAAGCCTGTCAAACCAAACTATAAGAAATCACACCTGTGAGAGTCTCATGAACTACGTTGCCGATTACTTCAACTACCAGCGTCGCAGAACCTCCGAGGTCCGAATCGGGGACTGTCCACTTGGGTCGTCGAATCCTATACGGATTCAGTCGATGACCAATACCGACACCAACGATACGGTTGAGAGCGGAGAGCAGATTGTGCGCATTGCACAAGCGGGAGCCGATTATGTCCGTCTGACGGCACAGGGGGTGCGTGAGGCGTCGAACCTAAAAGATATTGAAGCCTACATCCACCGGAAGAACATCACCGTTCCGTTGGTTGCCGATATCCACTTCAATCCCCGTGCAGCCGAAGAGGCAGCGCTGCACGTAGAGAAAGTCCGCATCAATCCCGGCAACTTCTCCAGCAAAGGTCTGGAGGACATTGAGGTCAAACTGCTCCATCTGCTTGACATCTGCCGGCAACACCATACGGCGCTTCGCATCGGAGTCAACCACGGCTCTCTCTCACCCCGCATCATGGATCTCTATGGAGACACACCAGAAGGGATGGTTGCGAGTGCCATGGAGTTTCTCCGCATCTGCCACAAGGCCGACTTCAAAGACGTCGTTATCTCCATGAAAGCCTCCAACACCCTTGTCATGGTACAGAGTGTAAGGAAACTCGTTGCGGCGATGGAAGAGGAAGACATGCACTACCCTCTTCATCTCGGAGTCACCGAGGCGGGCAGTGGCGAAGATGGGCGCATCAAATCGGCTGTCGGAATCGGAGCGCTCCTTGCGGACGGCATCGGAGATACGATCCGAGTCTCGCTATCGGAAGACCCTGAAGCCGAGATACCCGTAGCTCGCAAACTAGCGGACTACTTCTCCCGACGTTCTGATGCGCCGTCCATTGAAGCCAGCGCGTCTGCGGCATTTGATCCCTATCGATACACCCGCCGCACCACCCATCCGGTAGGCAAGATCGGTGGCAGTCACGTCCCTGTCGTCATTGCCTCGAGCGGAGGAGACTATGCTACGCTCGAGCCAGACTATATTGGTCTATCATCCCTACCCGGTATTCAGCATTTGACTTACAGTGAGTTGACCGACTCCACCCTAAGCCGACTGAAGAACTCGCCAGATGCGATCCTTGCCTTACGGAGTGACCATGTCAACCGTGTCGGGGAGTTGCGTGCTGCCTTCCACAAGCTCCTGCTTGCCGGGGTCACCACGCCTGTCATTTTGAATCTGCAGTATGAAGAGGACGACTTAGAGACTCTTCAGTTGAAAGCCTCGTCTGATGCCGGAGCTCTCCTGCTGGACGGATTCGGAGACGGACTCTGTCTCACCAATAAAGGCGAGAGCATCTCGTCGGAAGATCTGGTGTCCCTTTCATTTGCCATCCTTCAGGCATCCCGCACGCGCATCAGCCGTACGGAATACATCTCGTGTCCATCCTGTGGCCGTACGCTCTACGACCTGCAGCAGACCATTGCCGACATCAAGAGCCGCACATCGCATCTCAAGGGGCTGAAGATAGGCATTATGGGCTGTATCGTCAATGGTCCGGGAGAGATGGCCGATGCCGACTACGGATATGTCGGAGCAGCACCGGGGCGTGTATCGCTCTATAAGAAACAGACCTGTGTCGAGAAGAACATACCGACCGCAGAAGCCGTAGACAAACTCATTGCGCTAATCCGCAAGAACGGTGACTGGACCGATCCCTCACCATCCTCATCCCAGCCATGTACAAAGTAAGAATCAGAGCGTTACGTCAGACGGTCTATCCAGACCTGATGGCCGCCTATGAGAACCCGATTGAGCACACGTGCAACATCAAGGAGGGTCAAGAATGGATTTCGACGGACGGTCGATGTCCTCAGGACCTGTGTCCTGCGGCGTGGGAAAGCATGCGGCCGTTTGTCGAGTCGCTGTCTCAAGGCAAGGGCAACTTCTACGACGGGTGGATGAAAAACCCTTTGAGTGCGATGATCAGTTGCAATGACGGGTTCCGTCCCTTCTCCTTTTATCTTGAAGTCATTACGGACTGAGGGAATACCACTATTCCGTCTTTGGGGAGGAGAGATGGATGACCACGTATTCGCTCTGAGTCCCGATGCGGAACTTTCCACCCCAGATTCCGTATCCTGACGAGACATAGATATCCGTTGCTCCCTTGCGCAGTGCACCCCATGCATTCTCGTAAATCGCCGCTGTGATCCATGAGATGGGCCATACCTGTCCATAGTGAGTGTGTCCGCTGAGTTGGAGGTCGATATTGGCGTATTCGGATTCTTCGAGGTGATAGGGTTGGTGATCCAGCAGGATCACATAAGAAGAATCGTCGGATCGGGTCCTAAGTTGATCGGTTGTCAGGCGGTATTTATTGGTACGGTCATCCCTTCCGATGACCGTTACGCCGTCAATCTGAACGACAGAGTCGCGCAACAGCGTCACCCCCGCCTCGTTATAGAACCCGATTGCCTCCTCAACACTATTGATATATTCATGGTTGCCCAGGCAGGCGAACACCGGAGCCTTCAGCCGTCGGAGCACCTGAGCGATCCCCTCCTCGCGGAGCGGTCGTATGCTATTATCAATCAGATCACCGGCAAGGAGAACGAAATCAGGGTTCTCAGCATTGACGCGTTCGACCCACTGTTCGGCAGCGCGTCGTCGATTATGATAGCCGAAATGCAGGTCCGAACTCATCACTATCTTCAGTGGCCGATTGAGTTTCTTTTCTGTCGTGAGATTCAGTTCCACGCGTTGCTTACGGTAATAATTCCAGTTGCCATAGGCAAAAACGGCGGTCAGCAGAGCCACGACCGCAAGCGTTCCAGGCAGAGAATGGAACAGGAAAGAAGAGGGCAGAACTCCGAGCAGTCTTGCCAGATCCATCAGCAGGAAGAGCATCGTCAGATAAAGAAAAACGAATACGAAAGACGTTCCTATCTCGTATAAGCAGGAAGCCAAGTTCATCGGGAGTCGGTCGAGTCCACCAAAAACCAGGAACAACGAGGCGAACCAGAGTACGAACAGGGCGACGGCCGTCCATCGGACGGGCGTTCCTCCTGGTACGATATGCCAGATACGCCATGCGCAGTAGCAGACACCGATCAGACTGATCAAAAGAACAGAGAGAAAAACTGTTTTCATTGCATTCGTTTTATCAGGGAATTCATTCCAGTGTCATTCCATCATTGAAGACATTTCGTATCTCCTTGAAAGCATACTGGCGAACCTCGCCAGAGAGGAGCCGTAACAACAGGTGTCCATCCTCTCTAATGCCGGCAACAGACCCTTCGATGCATGTCCGGCTTGCCGTCTCGAAGAAGCGGTGTGTGCCATTGCGTCGGAACAGGCGTGCCATGTAGTCGGCATGCAGAAGTGCGGTTTCCTCTGCCAGCAGTTGGTTATACCGTCTCATCATACACCTTCGCAGATCCTCCATCAGAGCCTGTCGGTCGGTTTCGCATCCCAGTTCATTGATCAGAGAAGTCGGATTGGGAGCCTCGAAATCGAGATGCTGTTGATTGACATTGATACCGATTCCCGTAATGAAGACATCGACAAGCGCACCGCTCAGAATTGTCTCATTCCTCATACCGACCACCTTCTTCTCACCGATATAGAGGTCGTTTGGCCATTTGATGCTCATGCGTTCCACTCCGTTTTCCTGTAAGGCATCGAACACCGCCAAGGACGCCATCTCGGTAAGAAGGAACTGTCGAGAGACCGGAGTATCGGGGAAGAATACCGTCGAGAAGAGGAGATTCTCTCCCTTTGCCGACCACCAGCGATTTCCCTGCTGACCTCGCCCAGCTGTCTGATAATCTGCCCAGATCGTCGTGCCGTCCGTCAGGTCCTTGCGTCGGGTTCGGACCAACGCCATCATATCATCGTTGGTCGAGCCAGTCGTTTCGATATGTATCAACTGATCCATTGCTACTATTCGGCAGACGGTTCCGTATCGGTATCGGACGATTCAAGAGGGGCATTATCGTGCAGGTCCATCTCCTGTTCCTCCTTACCAACTGTCTCGTCGGTCAGGCTGAGCAGCAGAGAGCCTATTGCTCTTTTGACCCTCTCCCTGGAGCCCCGGAAATTATTCACCATCACGGCGAAAGCGTAGGTCTCGCCTTGCCATTCGACATATCCAGCATAGCACTGTGTACGTGATATGCTGCCGCTCTTGCAGCGGACACATCCGGCGAGGCGAGTTCCCCGGAGCAGAGACTTCACAGTCCCTGTCTGTCCGGCGACCGGCAGTGATGCGTAAAACACCTTGCCGTACTTTGCCTGAGTGTATTCCCACGTCAGCAAGTTCACCAGGAACTCAGGCGTTATTGCATTGACTGGTGCCAATCCGCTCCCGTCGTATTGAATCAACCCGTCGGTATCCACTCCCTTGCTTTTCCAAAACTCGTTGATCACCTCTGCCCCAGCCGTCACATCGGACGAGGTTTTTCTGGAGCCGAGATAGCGGTACAGGTGTTCTGCATAGTGGTTATTGCTTAGGCGGTTCGTATTCTCGACAATGTCGCGCAAAGGAGGTGACGAAAGGGTAAAGAACGTTTTACGTCCGGAGGCCGTCTTGCGATGGGAAAGGATACAGTCGGGGGTGCCATCGACCCCGATTCCCCGGGACGAAAGAGCCTGAGTGAGTTGCTGAGAGAGGAGGAGCGGTGGATTGGGGATATCTGCCTTAGAGAGAAACTCCTTCTTCAGAGCCGGTACCGTTCCGTACACGGTACGGGAGAGTGAGAGCGGTGCGCCATAGTAATAGGCATTATCACCACCTCCGGAAGCAGCTGTGACATGGTTCTCGATACGCAGTCCTTCTATGAGAGGCTCGGTGCGCAGGATTTCGGTCTGGGTCCCTACCTTGCCCGATTTATAATAGACCACACACGTATTGTCGTAGACAGACAATCCATAGACACCCATGCCGTAGTAATTACCGAGATCTTCCCATGACCACTTCGGCGAGACGCCCTGTTCGTTGAAGATAGAAGCGTCGGCAATCACCTGTCCCTTGATATGTCGCACTCCCAAACGGAGAACGGCACGGCACCAGTGGTCGAGGAAAAGGGTGTCGCCCAGATACTTAGATCCGAGAGTCGGGTCTCCTCCACCCAAGATATAGAGATTGCCGTACAGAACGCTGTCCCGCACCTCACCATCGTATTGAAGGGAAGTCTTGAAACGGAACTCTGGTCCGAGCAATTCCAGAGCCGCCGCCGTTGTCACAAGTTTCGTCGTACTTGCGGGCAGGCAGAAAGAACTGCTTCTGTACGAGTCGATGACCTCGCCTGTACGCACATTGCGCATCAGCACGCCGACGTTGGCGTGTCGGAGTTCAGGCGTATTCAGAAACGCATTAACCGACCGTCCATTCTCCGCCAGGATCGGCAATGACATGAAAAAGCCCAGCAAGAGGCACTGCAATCGAAGTCGCGTGCCTATTCTATCCTTATCCTTTGTCGTATTCATCTTCCTTACGATATTACCCCGTCTGTTCCTACGTTTTCTTCCGCGACGGGAATGGTCATACGAAGATAGTCTTTTTTTCGCACCGCCACGTTTTTTTCGTACATTTGTCTCTCTATTTTCATAAGTGGTCCGTCCTTCATTTTACAGCGGACTCATCTTAAAGAAGCGCATGAAATTCGCAGACATCATAGGGCAGGAGGACGTCAAGCAGCGTCTCCGACTGGCAGCCGATCAAGGTCGGGTACCTCATGCGATGCTGTTTACGGGTATTGAAGGCTCCGGAACGTTACCTCTTGCCATTGCCTTTGCTCAATACCTGCTGTGTCACCATCATATTGACGGCGACTCGTGCGGAACGTGTCCATCGTGTCTAAAATTCGAGAAGCTGGCACACCCGGATCTCCACTTTGCCTTTCCTATTGTCCGGACCTCGACCTCGACGGTCTGTGACACCCTATTGCCCCAATTCCGGGAATGCGTCCTTGCCGACCCTTACATTTCGTCCACCCAGTGGCTTGACACGATCAGCGAGAGCAAGCAAGGCACCATCTATGCCAATGAGAGTGACGAGATTCTGCGCAAGCTCATGCTGAAATCCTTTGAAGGCGATCTGAAGATACTGATTCTATGGCAGCCAGAGAAGATGCATCCGACGGGAGCGAACAAACTGCTCAAGTTGATTGAAGAGCCACCTGCCGGAACGATCCTGCTATTGGTGTCCAATGACCCGGAACACGTCCTCGGGACGATTGTCTCTCGCACGCAGCGCATCCATCTGCCACCGGTATCGGTTGATTCGATGTCGGAGATGTTGCGAGGCCGTTATCCCACGCTCACGGAAGAGGAGGTCCGTTTTGCCTCGCGTCTTGCCAGAGGCTCCGTCATTACGGCGCGAGAGATAGCGGAGACGAACGAGTCGAGCCGTCGGTATTTCGATGACTTTGCATTCCTGATGCGAACTGCGTGGGGTATCCGCTACTTCAAGACGCAGGACAAGAAAGCGCAGGCACTCCTGCAACTGCGTCAGTTTGCGGAGACCATCGGAAAAACCTCGCGGGACAACCAGCAGGCCTTTCTGAGTTATGCCCAGCGTCTTCTACGAGAGAACTTCATCTATAATCTCCAGGAGCAGCGACTGAGGTACCTTGCGTCCTTTGAGCAGGAGTTCTCGAGCAAATTCTCGCCCTACATCCATGAGTCCAATGTTCTGGGGATCATGCAATGTTTCTCAGATGCCCAGCGTGACATTGCGCAGAATGTGCAGTCCACGCTTGTCTTCTGCGACCTTGGGTTGCGTCTCATCCTATTACTGAAACCCGAGTGACTCAGCCCCACCACACTCCATAACCAAACCCAATGATGATTGACTCAGAAAAGATACGAAACGACTTTCCGATCCTCCAAGAAACGGTTTACGGTCATCCGCTGACCTATCTTGACAATGCCGCCACGACGCAGAAGCCACGCTGTGTCGTTGACCGCATCAAAGAGGGTTATCTTCACCGCAATGCGAACGTGCACCGCGGCGTTCACTTCCTCAGTCAGGAGGCGACAGAGGCACATGAATCCGCCCGAGAGAGGGTGCGTCGATTTATCCATGCCCGTTCCACCTCGGAGATCATCTTCACTCGCGGCACGACGGAATCCATCAACCTGGTTGCGTCCTCCTTCGGTGAGTTGCTCAGCGAGGGAGACGAGATCCTCACCACCGTCATGGAGCATCACTCGAACATTGTGCCGTGGCAGTTGCTTGAACAGCGCAGGGGAGTCGTCCTCAAGGCCCTTCCCATCCGGAAGGACGGCACGTTGCAGACGGAGCAACTGGAATCCCTGATCACGTCTCGTACGCGTCTGATCACGCTTGCCCACGTCTCGAACACCCTTGCCACGGTCAATCCGGTGCGCGAGATAATCCGCCTTGCTCATGCCCATGGGATCCCCGTGCTCCTTGACGGAGCGCAATCCGTCCCCCACTTTCCCGTTGACGTAGAGGAACTGGATGCTGACTTTCTTGCCTTCTCGGGCCACAAGATCTACGGACCTGCGGGCATCGGCATCCTATATGGCAAAGAGGAGTGGCTTGAGAAACTTCCCCCTTATCAGGGAGGCGGAGAGATGATTGACAAAGTCAGTTTTGAGAAGACAACGTTCAATGTGCTTCCCTACAAATTTGAGGCGGGCACGCCGGACTTCATCGGCAGTACAGCTCTGGCAGCGGCCCTTGAATATATTGACGGCATCGGGATGGAATCCGTCGCCGCGCACGAGCAGCGTCTCATGGACTATGCCCTGCGTCGATTGGGAGAAATACCTGAGATGCGAATTATCGGCGGAGCGGAGAAGCGCAGCGGCCTGATCTCCTTCCTTGTCGGCGATATCCATCCGTATGACTTAGGAACGATTCTTGACAAACTGGGCATTGCCGTCCGAACCGGTCATCACTGTGCGCAGCCTGTGATGGACTACTACGGCATAGATGGTACGGTGAGAGCCTCCTTCGGCATCTACAATACGGAAGAAGACATAGACATCCTTGTCGAAGGCATTGACCGCGCGATACGTCTATTCCACCACTAAACACGGAAGAAGAATCCCTTATTCGCAGAGCGGACAGAAGGAATGGTGAGTAAAGAACAGCGATGTAGGGATCAGATCGTTATTTCCTCCAGTTCTCCCGTTTGCGAATCGATGACGAATCCACGTACGACGATATCCTTAGGCATCAGCGGATGGGAGCGGATCGTGGTGAGGGATATGCCGAACGGAGTCCGGCGTATCCCAGAATCCTTTCGAGCCACGAACGACGACCAAAAAAGCGGTCGGACAATCAGTGTCCGACCGCCTCTATTCTTCCTATTTGTCGTTTCTACATTTAAGGGAAGCGCCTGATTTATTTCCAAACATTAGCAAACTGCATAGTACCCATTCCGCCATCCAACACATAGGTCATATATGAACCGCTGAATGTCACGTTTCCTGCGATTGTTCCGTCTGGAGTCGTTATTGTCATTCTCTTCCCCGCGGAAGTCTCCGAGTAGGATAGAGAGAGCGGTTTTTCGTCTCCGTTGACAAACAGATGGTTGTCCGACGTAAATCTGAATATCCGCCCAACCAAATCTGCAGGCATGCCAGAGAACGTTGAACTCTGCAGCATCCAATCTCCGAGATAAGGCTTCGAAGCGGTCGGGGATTCTGACGGAAGGTTATAATCACTAAATTTCGTCATGCGGATAATCCATTTCACGTTTGGATCCCCATCCGGATTATAGCAAGAGATCTCCGCCTGCTGCGCCCCTTTTCCGTTCTTCGAGAAGACAATTTCGCCCTGCAGTTCATCGTAGCCGAAAAGATCATAGATGGCAAAGATGTTTGCCGCCTCGGAACCAGAGAAGGAATAGTTGCTGAGGTAAATTCCGCTCACCTTATATACGTTTTCATCACCGAAGATTACCGTCTCGTTCGCAGAGCCACCTGGTACGGTCGTGCTCTTGATAACCCAGGAGCCCATCATGAGAGACGAGGCGTCTCCGCCTTCGCCACCGGAGCCAGACTCCTTCTGGAGCATAATGGTCTCCATGCCATTGCCCGAGTCGTAGGTAAGAGTTGCGTTGTCGCCATCGAAGACAATGGTCCCCGCTATGCTTTTACCGTCAACAGATAGGGAGAAAGCCCCTGTCGAAGCGTTGTACGAATACATTCCGGAGGATTCAGTTCCGTCCATTGTCATCTTGATGGAAGACGTTCCGCTGAACGTACATACTGCTCCGACCGGAGCGCCCTTTTCCGTTGCTGAGATTATCTTCCAAGATCCCGAGATCGGGTCTGACCCGCGAGGAGCATCGCTATCGCTGTCGCTACCGCACGAGACCATCAGGAGGCATCCCATCAGAAACAGCAGGAGAGAGCCTGCCCTCGTCATCATTGTTTTCATAAGAATTGGTATTTTTAAAAGTAGGGTAAACGTGCCTGTCGTCGCCTCCCTCCTACAATTGGGTTGACTGAAGTTTCATTCTTCGTTCAATTTCATTAGTCCTTTTCTCGCCATGGCAAAGTCAAACAAGTTTGACTTTGCTCATCTGGCTTA
>DGSL01000008.1:66464-71285 GCA_002393965.1 Bacteroidales bacterium UBA4363
CAAACAAGTTTGACTTTGCTCATCTGGCTTAACGAAAAGGTTCCGTTTTATCCCGACAAGCATTACATCCTCAGAGCCAATCTCTTTGCAGCAGAGAAGTAAAAGAAAAACGGATCGGTTCAAGTTTTTTTTTTGCAGACCCGAACCGCCGTAAAGATATATATAGATATATATAATCACAAAGAAAATGGTGTTTTTTTACACATGATCTTCCCGAAAAAAACATTTTTCCCCGTCGGCGGGATGGAGAAGTCGAGGTCCTCCAACAGAGGGAAGAGAGCAAAGGTGGGTTATTTGCCTTTTCGGTTGCAAATACCTATCTTTGCATAATTTAGACAAAGAACACGTCCTAAAAACATGACCATCAACGAAGCACAGGAAGAGATCATCTCTGAATTTGAATTTCTGGATGACTGGCTTGACAAATACCAGCAGATTATCGACAAGAGCCAGGGAGCCCACATTGACCCCAAATACAAGACACCGGAATACCTCATCGAAGGTTGTCAATCCAAGGTATGGATCCGGGCGGACTATACAGACGGCAAAATCTACTATCAGTCCGAGAGCAACACCGAGATAGCGGGAGGCATTGCGGCCATGTTCGTTTATGTACTCTCGGGTCACACGCCAGAGGAGATCATCGATTCCGACCTGTACTTCATTGACCGTATCGGCCTGAAGGAGCATCTCTCGCCGACGCGATCCAACGGCATGTTGGCGATGCTGAAACAGATGAAGTTGTATGCCGTTGCCTTCAAAGCCAAAGGTTCTTAAGGCGCTCAGCTCCTCTCACTCCTCTGGAACAAACCCCATATCACACATGCCCCATGGATTTCACGCTCAACAATAACGACGGATGCCGTATGAACAAGAAAGGATGTTGCCGCACGAGCGACAAGAAACTTTCGGTATTCGACTGGCTATCGGACCTTCCCGAGACGGTGCACGACACCGACTTTGTGGAAGTTCAGTTCAAGAACACCCGTAAGGGATACTATCTAAACTCCACGCACATTCCCCTGGAGAAGGGTGACACGGTAGCGGTGGAGGCGTCGCCGGGTCACGACATAGGAGAAGTGACGCTGGTGGGTCGTCTTGTGCTGATGCAGATGCAGAAGAACCGGATTGACTTTGAGAAATTCGAGATCAAGCGCGTCTATCGCAAGGCACGAGCGACAGACCTTGAGAAATGGAAGGAGTCGAAGTCTCTGGAGCAGCAGACCATGATCCGTTCGCGTCAGATTGCGGAGGAGTTGGGTCTGAACATGAAGATCGGAGACGTTGAATACCAGGGTGACGGAAACAAAGCCATCTTCTACTACATTGCGGAATCGCGCGTTGACTTCCGTCAGCTCATCAAGGTGTTGGCGGACAACTTCCACGTCCGCATTGAGATGCGTCAGATCGGTGCACGACAGGAAGCGGGACGTATCGGCGGAATCGGTCCGTGTGGCCGCGAACTCTGCTGTGCGTCGTGGATGTCCAACTTCGTATCTGTCTCGACCTCGGCAGCGCGTCATCAGGACATCTCACTGAATCCTCAGAAGCTTGCGGGTCAATGTGCAAAGTTGAAATGCTGCATCAACTACGAGGCCGCCACCTATGCCGATGCCGTCAAGGATTTCCCGCCAAAAGACATCCCACTGGAAACCATAGACGGCACATGGTATCACTTCAAGACCGACGTCTTCAAGCGCGAGATGACCTATTCCTCGGACAAGCGAATGGCGGCGAACCTTGTCGTGCTATCCGTTGACCGAGTGAAAGAGATCATTGCGCTGAACAAGCAAGGCAACAAGCCGGAGCAGCTTGTCATCGAGGTGAAAGATAACACGCCACCGCCGCCAGACTTCCAGAACGTCGTAGGTCAGGACAGCCTGACGCGTTTCGACAAGAACAACAAGCGCGAGAAGAAGCGCGGAGGCAAAGACCGCCATGAGCGATCACGCGACCGTCATGCAGACCGTCGTAACCGATCGGGCAACGGTCAGAAGCCGGAGAAGAAACAGACCAACCCATCCCAACCGTCAACCAACCCAAGCAATGCATAAACATCTCCTACTCATCTTCAGCGTCATCGCAGCAACGATACTTTCTTCCTGTGAGAACGGAACGAGAATCGCCGACCTGTCCCAAGAGCTCGATCCCGAAGGGTGGAGCAAGGACTCGGTCAGCCGTTTTGACGTGACCATTGACGACGTGTCGTGCACCTACACGGCGCTGATCAACGTGCGTCATCACACCACGTATCCATACCAGAACCTATGGTTGTTCACGAGCCTGCAGCGTCCTGACGGTCGTATTGAGAAAGACTCTCTCGAGTGTATCCTTGCGGACAACTCCGGAGCGTGGCTTGGAAACGGTTTCGGTTCGATGCAGGAGATGTCGCTGCTCTATCTGCCGAAGGTGCGTTTTACACAAAAGGGCACGTACCACATTGAGATCCGGCACGGGATGCGAGACTCCCTGCTAACGGGAGTCAACGACATCGGTCTGGAGGTGCTCCGCAACGACTGAGAAATATCGTCATACGATATATTATTGTAAAACCTAAACATTTTATCATAAAAGTATCAAAGAATTGTGCGGGCATCATCTCCCACTATGCGTCGTTGGACAACGAGAAACCCGGCAAGGCTGAGGAGTTTGTAAACAGCATCCTTGGGAGAAGTGAACTACTTCGAGAACCGATAGTTGACTAAACAAAGATGACCAGTCACACTTTTTTTGAGAGGGAATAGCTGGTCATCGTTTTTTTTAGAATCAGAACATCCGTATGAGCAAGAACAAGTTGGCGAAGTTCGCACTTATGGCGACCTATCCTCATGTTTTCCAGCCTGAGATCCATCATTTCGACTCTTCGCATCCACAGGGAGACTTTCCCCTGCGCGGGAACTGGGCGAAAGACTTCTTTGGGAACGAGAACCCCATCGTCGTTGAGTTGGGCTGCGGACATGGCGACTATGCCGTAGGTCTGGCGCGTCAGTTCCCAGAGAAGAACTTCATCGGTGTCGATATAAAAGGAGCACGCATGTACTCCGGAGCGAAGGAGTCGCTGGAAGAAGGTCTAAAGAATGTTGCATTCCTTCGCACGCGCATTGAACTCATCGCACAGTTCTTTGCTCAGAATGAGGTATCGGAAATCTGGATTACCTTTCCGGACCCGCAGATGAAAAAGCGCAACAAACGCCTTACCTCATCCAGCTTCCTCCTGCAGTATGCCCGCTTCCTCAAACCGGACGGAGTCATCCACCTGAAGACGGACAGTCCGTTCCTGTACACGTACACCACATTACTGTTGGAGAAAAACGGTATTGCACCGGAACTGGTCTCCGACGACCTGTATCACCGTCCCGTAGCGGACGAACGCCAGCAGGAAGAATTGACATCCATACAGACCCATTACGAAAAGCAGTGGCTTGGGCGTGGGTTAAGCATCAAATACCTGCGTTTCCGCCCGCTACCGGAGGGGGCGTCGTACGAAGAACCTGAAGAAGAAATTGAATTTGACGCATACCGCTCGTACGGGCGTGAAAAACGAACGCCGCAACAATCCGGCAAATAATACCTAAAACAAAGACCATGACTATTTATCCGAAACTCATCACCGAAGCCCTCAGCCAAGTACGCTATCCAGGAAACGGGAAGACGCTCGTGGAGAACGAGATGGTAGAAGATGACATACGCATCGAAGGGAATAAGGTAACGTTCTCACTCATCTTCGAACGCCCGACGGATCCCTTCATCAAATCGGTTGTCAAAGCAGCCGAGACAGCCATTCTGACCTATGTAGGAAAGGACGTGGACATACAGGGCAACATACAGGTCAAGACCAAACAGCAGCCGAAGGTAAAAGCGGAAGAGCCGCTGAAAGGGGTGAAGCATATCATCGCCGTCTCGTCTGGCAAGGGTGGTGTAGGCAAGTCCACCGTGGCTGCCAACCTCTCCGTGGCGTTAGCCCGGTTAGGGTTCTCCGTGGGGTTGCTTGACGCTGATATCTTCGGTCCGTCGGTTCCGAAGATGTTCGGTGTGGAAGATGCGCGTCCGTACCTTGTAAAGGTAGAAGGTGCGGACATGATAGAACCAGCGGAGAAATACGGGGTGAAGATGTTGTCGATCGGATTTTTCGTCGATCCAGGCAAGGCATTACTCTGGCGCGGCGCGATGGCAACGTCAGCGATCAAGCAGTTGATCAACGAGGGCAACTGGGGAGAACTTGACTATCTGATTCTGGACATGCCTCCTGGCACGTCGGACATTCACCTCACGCTGATCCAGACGCTCAAGATATCCGGAGCGATTGTCGTATCGACCCCACAGGAAGTAGCGTTAGCCGATGCGAGAAAGGGTTTGGAGATGTTCATGAATGACAAAGTGAACGTGCCGATTCTGGGGTTGGTGGAAAACATGGCGTGGTTCACTCCTGCCGAACTACCGGAGAATAAATACTACATATTCGGCAAAGAGGGCTGCAAGAAGTTGGCCGAGGAACTGAATGTTCCGTTGCTGGCGCAGATTCCACTGGTACAATCAGTCTGTGAGAGTGGCGACGCAGGCGCGCCTGTCGCGTCGCAGGATGCCAATAATCCGACGTCGCAGGCTTTCATCCAACTGGCTGGAAAAGTGCTTGAGGCGACCAAAAAGAAGTAAAGTACGAGAAAATACAGCAGCGGGACGGCAATTTCATTTTAAATTGCCGTCCCGCATTTTTTATCAAGGGGAGGATGGAGGGAGATGGAGAGGGATGGAGGGGGATGAATGGGAGTGTCAAACGATTGGTTAACGGGGCTTTGTGTTTGTCTTGTTTTACAAGACATT
>DGSL01000014.1:0-4560 GCA_002393965.1 Bacteroidales bacterium UBA4363
GGATAACAAATAAATTTGTTCTCCTCTCGGTTTGCTCCAAAATTCGGGACTAACAAGGAATAATTCGTATATGCAGGGGTTTTACCACTGCCTGTCGCCATGTCACCCCTTCGGGGGTTCTGTGTTTGGTCATTTGGGTACGTTTGGACGGGAGGCTGTGCAGACAATCTGGTCAAGGGTTTACGGATGGGTGGAGTCCGAGTTGTTCTGCCTTTTGTAACATAAAGGCATAGGCCTCATCGTAGTCATTAGAGATCACCCCATCGAGAATAGCATTTTTGATTGCTTCCTTCAGGACACCCACTGTTGCACAAGGGGGGAGGTTATAGATGCGCATGATGTCACTTCCCGTGATAGGCGGTTGGAAATTGCGTATACGGTCTTTCTCCTCTATCTCCTTGAGTTTTCGCCGTACTATCTCGAAATTGGCAAGGTATCGTCTGACCCGTTCTGCGTTTTTGGACGTGATATCCGCCTCACAGAGCAGCATAAGACGTTCGAGATCATCGCCAGCCTCGAACAGCAGGCGTCGGAGTGCGGAGTCGGATATCTCATCTTCGGAGAGCACGATAGGCCGCATATGGAGGGAGACCATCTTCTTAACAAACTTCAGCGGTTCGCCCATCGGGAGTTTCATTCGTCGGAAAATACCCGGCAGCATCCGTTCGCCCAAGTAGTTATGATTATGGAACGTCCACCCTATCTGCGGTTCGAAGCGTTTGGAAGCCGGTTTACCGACATCGTGGAAAAGGGCTGCCCAGCGGAGCCACAGGTCGTCCGACTTTGCTGCTACGTTATCAAGAACAGTCAGGGTATGTCGGAAGTTATCCTTATGTCCCTTCCCTTCGCGTGTTTCCACGCCTGCAAGAGCATGGATTTCCGGCATGATAAGCGACAGAAGTCCAGATTCCTCGAGTAGCAGAAACCCGACGGATGGTTTATCAGCCATCATTATCTTGTTGAGTTCATCGAGGATGCGTTCCTTGGATATAATCTGTATGCGATCGGCATTGCGGCGGATAGCGTCGAAGGTCTGTTGTTCGATAAAGAAGCCAAGTTGTGTAGCAAACCGTATGGCCCGCATCATGCGGAGCGGGTCGTCGGAGAACGTGACATCGGGATCGAGAGGCGTTCGGATAATCCTTATCGAGAGATCCTGCAATCCACCGAATGGGTCGAGCAGATCGCCGTAGTTATGTGCGTTCAGCGACAATGCGAGCGCATTGATGGTAAAGTCACGCCGGTTCTGATCATCTTGAAGCGATCCATCCTCGACGACGGGTTTTCGTGAATCACGAGAGTAGGATTCCCTGCGTGCCCCGACGAACTCAACCTCCAGGGATCGGTTCTTGACCTGCGCCGTACCGAAATTACGGAAAACAGAGAGATGAGTTCCCCGTCCGAGTTGTTCAGCGACCTTCCTTGCCAAATCGATGCCAGATCCGACGACCACGACATCAATATCCTTTGACGGCCGATGGAGAAGCAAGTCGCGGACATAGCCGCCAATCACGTAGCACTCCAATCCGTCACGGTCAGCAATCCGGGAGATGACGGAGAAAATCGGTTGATCTAACTGTTCCTTCAGGTTCATCGGTTTAATTTCAAAAACAGGCTCTTTTTTTTGGGTGGGTCCAGACAGAGCCCATGCAAGTCTGGTACTGCTCAAGGACTATAAAAGTCAACTCTACTCATTAGGACCAAAGTCAGCTCAGCACAATCGCCTTTCGAAGAAAGTCCTTTTTACATTCCTGCGACAGGAGGCATTGAACAGAACAAAAAAAATGCACATGCAAAAGTACGAAAAACCGATGTATTTTACGTATCTTGCATTTGATTCTGAAATAGGTATTCCGTGTTCCGAACGAGAATCAACCTCGTGAAGTACGGAGAAGCCCCTCTCCCACTCTCTTCTTCTTTTTATTATTTAATCGACCCATGACACACCCCTACCCACAAGGACACGTGAGACACAAAACGACTCCTATCCAAGCATTCATCATCCTCATCGTCGTATTGCTATGCGCCAGTTGCCGTCAGCCCAGTGAACAAGAGTTGGCGGAAACAGAGTTACAGATAGCAGACTCGTTATACCGAACTCATCGTTATGAAGCCGCTCTGGCTCATATAGACACGATCCACATCCGTTATCCTCAGCAGATCAGGATTCGTAAGCAAGCCAAGCTCATTGAGCTCCGGATACATATTGAAGAGGAGGACTCCACCTATGTTCGTGCTGAGCGTGCATTGCTTGAGAGGACAGACTCCTTCAACCGTCTGTCGAGAGGTCCGTACCTATTTGAAAAGAACACGAAATACCAGAGGGAGGGTTTCTACACCCATCGCAGTCAGAGTGCATCAGGCATCAAGGGCAGGACACTACTAAAAGCAAGCGTGGACGAGATGGGTCGACTGACGTTGCAGAGCATCAGCTGGGGTCGTACGGGCCATACGAGCTTCAAAGCCACGTGTGAGGGTCAGGAAGCAGAAAGCAGTGTCATTGCCATTGGTTCCGGCTGGCATTTTCTCTCCGAGATAGGTGGGATGCGCTATGAAAAACTCATCTACAGGGGTGAGGAAGCGCAGCGTCTGACGAACTTTCTCGTCGCGCAAGAGAAGCCCATCCGCATCACCCTGCTGGACGGAGAAAAGAAGATGGGAAGTTATCTCCTATCGCGTGCAGATCAGCAAGCCCTCAAAGAAATGTCAAGACTGGCAGAATCTCTCAGGCGCACGCGAGAAGCGGAGCATCAACTCAGTGTTGCTGCGAAGAAGAGAAGTCTCTATGAAAATGAGTTAGCGGCATACGAGAAAGAACTGAACGAGTCGAACGCTGCATCCGATGCAGAAAAATAAAAAAAAAGAACATGGAACACCTCAAAAGGAAAACCGTACTGTGGCTCATGCTGCTAGTGTTTATCGGCGGTACGCTTCAAGCGCAGGAGGCAAAGGTAAAACCCATGAGCAAACTGGAATTCCGCAAGCAGATCTGGAATCCACAAAAAGACAAGCGCTTTGTGTATTACGGCACCAAGCCGGTGGTCATTGACTTCCATGCAAGTTGGTGTCTGCCATGCAAGAAGACGGCACCGATTCTGGAGAAACTGCAGGCAGAATATGGAGACAGTCTGCAGATATACAGCATTGACATTGACAAAGAGGCCAATCAAAAGCCGGACTATGCCGATGTGTTTCACTTCCAAACGATTCCAACACTTCTATTCATCAAACCGGGTCAGAAGGAAAAGCCAGTGCCCTTCCGTGTAGGAGGAAAGAGCGAGGAAGAATTGCGAGTGATGATTGACGAGATGTTGTTTCGATAGATAGAGAGGCGCCAGACAGGAATTGTCCGAGACTCTCGTCTCTCACCCCTTTCCACGAGAATCCGAGAGGAGAAACGTAAGGGGAGGACCAAAACACATAAAAAAGAAGCGTCTCTAATACGGTAAAAACAAAAAGCAGGACACGAGGTGTTCTGCTTTTTGTTTTATTCAGTGAGACAGTGGAGCTGTGTTTTACGCTTCAGCCACGACATTAAGGTCGAACTCAGCGCTTACCTCCTTGTGGAGTTTCGCTACTGCCTTAAACTGTCCGAGTTCCTTGATAGAAGGGATGTTAAGAATCTTGCGATCCACTTCGATACCCTGTTTAGCGAGAGCCTCAGCCACCTGCAACGGAGTTACGGAGCCAAAGATTTTGCCATTCTCGCTTGCCTTGATAGCGACCTGAACGGAGATGCCGTTGATTTTCGCAGCGAGTTCTTCAGCCTCTGCCTTGATCTTAGCGAGTTTCTTTGCACGCTGTTTGAGTTCTTCCTGAAGAGACTTTACAGCGGATGGAGTAGCGACGATTGCCTTCTTCTGTGGGATAAGGTAGTTACGTCCGTAACCGTCCTTTACCTTCACGATATCGTCCTTGTATCCAAGATTCTGGATATCCTCTTTCAAAATTACCTGCATGATTGTAGTCCTCCTTACTATTACTTCAACAAATCGGTTACGTATGGGAGCAGAGCCAACTGGCGAGCTCTCTTGACAGCCTGAGCGACCTTGCGCTGGAACTTGAGAGAGGTTCCGGTGAGGCGGCGCGGGAGGATCTTACCTTGTTCGTTGAGGAACTTCTTCAGGAACTCAGGATCCTTGTAGTCGATATACTTGATACCTGCCTTCTTGAATCGGCAGTACTTCTTCTTTTTTACGTCCACTGTAGGAGGCGTAAGAAAACGGATTTCTGAATTGTTAGTTGGTGCAGCCATGTTTTAGTCCTCCTTTTTTACTTCTGATTTAGATGATTTGAGGTTGGCACGTTTTGCAGCGTACTCCACTCCGAACTTGTCGAGAGCCACCGTCAGGAAACGGATGACACGTTCATCACGACGGAAATTGACTTCCAATTTGTCCACCACAGTAGGTTCTGCCTTGAACTGAAGGAGCGAGTAGAATCCTGTGGACTTTTTCTCGATAGGGTAAGCCAGCTTTTTCATTCCCCAATTCTCTTCATTGACAATCTCAGCTCCTTCGGCGGTGAGAATGCCCTTGAATTTTTCAACCGTTTCCTTCA
>DGSL01000014.1:4614-19708 GCA_002393965.1 Bacteroidales bacterium UBA4363
TCAGACAAAACGGGAGTCAAAATGAAAACGGTTTCGTAATCGTTTAACATAAATGATTAGTGTTTAGATAATTAAATAAAGTTTCCGTTTCCTGCTTGTGCGGGATTATCGGAAAAAACGTCGCAAAGATAGAAAAAAGGGAGGAAACAGCAAAATGTGTTTCCTCCTTTTTTGTGCGATTCGTGCGAGTATGTCAGGAGAGGATCCTTTTTTTGTATGTTAGTTGTTTTCGTCGAAAGGATCGTATTGCTCGATTTCCTCAGGAGTATCGAGATAAGCGGTAGCAGCAGTGAAGGGATAGACGGCGCCGGAGGCGTACTGAGGCTCCTTGGTGATGCTGTACAGTTTGTCGGTGATTTCCTTCTTCTTCTGCATGATGGGCAACAGCTGCGAACGGCACAGATCCATCTTCTTCACGAGATTGTCGCGCCAGGTGGGAAGGTATCTCTCATAGAAGGCGCAGTCAATCTTCCAAATCTGATTCTGGGCGTTTTCGAATTTCCTGTTGGCAGCGTCGACTTGGGGCTTCTCTGCCTGTGTGTATTTCTCAGACAGGGCACCTTCGGCGAGCGCTTCTTTCTTGACGGCTTCCCAGTGGGCCTGTTGTGGCCTATATTCTCTGTCGTAAAGCGTACGACCAGCAGCACGTACTTCTTCCGACATCTGAAGGTACTTGTCGGTGACCTCTTTCGCCTGTTTGTCGCATTTGATCATTTCCTGAATCAAGGCTGTCACCTTGGCATCCTTTTGCAGTTTGGGCTTCTGCTCCCTCATCTTGGCTTGTGTGGATTCGTTCAGACCTGACATCTGCATGAACTGGGCACGCTCTTCGTCAGTCATATTCTGCATGAACCGTACGTCCTGCATGGTCATGCCACCCGTCATGTTCTGCATCATTTTGTTGGCCAGCGCCTGCTGTTCTGCCTCCGATATGTTGCCGTTCTGCATCTTCGCGATGTCTGCCTGAGAGAGTCCGTAGCTGCCTAACTTCTGGTTCATGATGTCTTTGCCCAACTGTTCTTGCTGGGCCTCGCTCATTCCCTCTACCTGTCGAACAGTGTAGTTGGTGCCAGCGACCTTTGCGTTCAGCGTCTTGTGCTCAACAACGTCTCCGACATTCCTCTTGATCTGCTCATCGGCCTGATCTCTGGCGTTCTTCAAGGCTTCCAGGAAGTCTATGTAGAGCCTGGGTTGCGTCATCTCCCTCTGAGGATTGGGGTCCATGGCTTCCTTCTGATAACGAATCATCTCTGCCAGCGAAGGCATGGTAGGCACCATGCCCATCACTGCCTCAGGCGTTATCTGTGCCTTGACGCCCATAACGGACATCAGCATCATTGCTGAAAGAAAAATCTTTTTCATAGTCTTCAAATGTTTATGTTAATCATTACTTTATTTATAGATTCGCGTACCTTATTTTAGGTATCTTTCTTATGGCTCATTTATTTGTTGATTAGCTATGCATTTGTCGGATGAACCATTGTTTTGAGTCCCGACATCCGTCGAAGGGGTTTGGCTCGCCTATTCTATCATGGAAACAAGTCATGAAAGCCTACGAAGAAGAATGTCTGGCGGAGGGTCAGAGTTGGCTATCGGACTTTGAGAATGTATCGCCGAGAGAGATATCGCCAGTCTGAAGTCCGAGATTGAGCCAGCGTTCGCGCTGTGCGGACGTTCCGTGAGTAAAACTCTCGGGAACGGCTGTTCCTCGAGCCTTCTTCTGGAGGTAGTCATCCCCTATTTTCTCAGCGCAGTCGATTGCCTCACGAACATCACCTGGTTCGATGGATCCGAACATGGCGTTGTCATGGTATGCCCATACTCCGGCATAGAAATCAGCCTGCAGTTCGATGCGTACACTGATGCGGTTCGCCTCTTCCTTAGACAGTTGCGCCATGCGAGCATGTGCATTGTCGAGCGTTCCAAGCAGGTGTTGTACGTGGTGTCCGACCTCGTGAGCGATAACATAGGCATAGGCAAAATCGCCATCAGCTCCGAGCTGTTTCTTCATAGAGGTGAAGAAAGACAAATCGATGTAGAGGCACTGGTCGGCAGAGCAGTAGAATGGTCCGACGGAAGCGGATCCTGCGCCGCAACCAGTCTGAACGCTATTGGTATAGAGCACGAGCGTAGGAGCCTTATAGGTTTTGCCCATTTTCTGGAACTCGCGTGTCCATACATCCTCGGTTCCGGCGAGAATCTGTCGTGAGAACTTCGCCAGTTCCTGTTCTTCTGGAGAAAACTCGACCTTCTGGTTCTGTTGTCCGGAATTCTGCATGCCTTCGAGCATTGGTGCGAGCGAAGATAGGTCAAGTCCACCACCGGAAAGGAGGCTAATCAAAGCCACGATCACGACGCCGCCGATACCGAGTCCGGCCATGGTTCCTGTTTTCATGCCACGTCGATCATCGACGTTATTGCTTTCTCTACGTCCTGTCAGTTTCATGATAGTACAATAAGGGTGTTTAAAAAAACAAATGCGTCATAAAAATACATTGAATCCCTTAACTTTGCAAGAAACACAGTGATAAAAAAAATGAAGAAGATCATCGTCATGGGTGCCTCATCGGGTATTGGGAAAGAGGTAACCCGTCTTTTTGTACAGAGAGGATGTCGAGTGGGGATTGCCGCGCGCAGAGAGTCGGAGTTGGTCCACCTGCAGGAGGAATATCCCGGACAGATTGAGCGCGAAGTCATCGACATCACACAGGAGGATGCTCCGCAGCGTCTTCGAATGCTCATTGAGAAGACGGGCGGGATGGACATCTACCTTCATGTCTCGGGCATCGGATTTCAGAACAAGGCCCTGGACGCGCGGATTGAGACAGAGACGATGCGAACGAACGTCATCGGCTTCACACGAATGGTTGACGAAGCCTTCAACTGGTTCAAGAATGAGCGCTGCGGAGAGGGTCACATTGCAGTCATCAGTTCCATTGCCGGCACGAAAGGGTTAGGCACAGCGCCTGCCTATTCGGCGAGCAAGCGTCTACAGAATCATTACATTGACGCCCTGGATCAGCTCTCGAGGATGGAGAAACTGCGCATCCGTTTCAGTGACATCCGACCGGGTTTTGTACGCACAGCGTTGCTTGATGCCCGTCAGTCCTATCCCATGATGCTATCCGTAGAGGAGGCCGCGTTCCTCATTGTCAAGGCGATCATACAACAGAAACGGGTCTGTGTCATTGACTGGCGTTACGGTCTTCTCACGGCGCTATGGAGGATGATACCACGCTTAATCTGGGTCCGGATACCCGTCAGTACGAGACTAAAGAAATAGGAAGCCAGCATACGTGAGGCGGGGAATTTCTTGTTAAAATGCAGAATAACCTCTATATTTGCTATATCTATACACCTTAAAAACATCCAAGCTGCTATGTTAAACGCCATCATTACCATCATCGTAGGTGCATTGGTCAGCGGTTGGCTGCCAAGCCTATTCAAAAACAGCACGATCTCCCTCATTCTGAGAATTGTGGGAGCCATCATTACCATCTGGGGTATCGTACTACTCGTACAGTCCCTGTTATAGAGACGAGAGGAACAAATCCCCCGAGGAGAGATCTCCCCGGGGGATTGTCATACGCAAAGCACCACCATCGTACCATCACTTATTCAGATGCTTCAGACAGACGATCTCATACCGGTAGGTAAAGCCGGGAAAACGCATGGTTACAGAGGCGAGGTTACTGTCTTCTTCAACGACATCGAATTTGACGAAGACGGAGTCCGATACTTCATTGTCTCAATTGACGGATTGTACACGCCCTACTTCATCGAGTCTATCCGATACACGGGTAGTGGGACTGCCTACATCCGTTTTGAAGGAATAGAGGATGACGTCCGAGCAAAAGAAATCCTCATCGGGAAGACTCTCTACGTAGAAAGAGTCCATGCACATCTGGATAATACGGGAAACCGTCTTACCGAAGGAGAAGAAACAGAGGAAGAAGACGCACTCTACCGTTTCATCCACTATACCATCATGGACCGTTCGGCCGGAAACGTAGGTATCATCAAAGACCTGGACCTGCAGACAGCCAATCCTCTTTTTATCGTAGAGACATTAGAGGGAAAGCGGATACTGATTCCGATTGCAGAAGAGTTCATCAAAGAAATCGACGACGAACACCGCCTTCTGCACACCATCCTGCCAGAAGGACTGATTACACTATGAAGAAAAGGTCCCGCCTTGTCTTCCCGAATTCTATCTATTCAACACCTCATCTCGAAGAATCCTCGAGAACTTTGCGGCTCCGACATCCGAAAGATGGCTGGCATCACAGAAGTCATTCTCTCCGAAACGTTCGTCGCCGTTGTAATTATAATACTCCACATTCGGAAAATCCTTCTGGAGCCGAGATACAAAAGCATCTATTTCTGTCTGGACCTCCGGATTCATCATTTGTCGATAGGTTTTGCTGAAGGGTGTTCCAAGCAGTATAAACCGGACATTATTCTCTTTTGTAAGTTGTGCTATCGAACTATATTGACGATAGAGAAGATCCTGTCGTTTCTGATTCGGTTTCTTAGAAGTATCCACAAGTTTAGGAAGAGCCATGTATTTCCATTGCGGAACTCTCTTCGAGAGTTTCAGAGGGACGTAGCCAAGAGAGTCGCATCCGATTGCCTCCGTCGAATCCTTAACGAACCGAGACATAAAATCCTGTTTTGAGCAAAGAAATTCAGAGTTGTAAAGATAACCAATCAAGCCATCTACATGTATGCCCATATACTTAGAATACATACATTTCCGAGTAAGGTTGAAGCCTTTGTTTTCTTTCTTCTTCAATTCCTTTGGGTTGTCAGACTCTCTGCCAAAATAGAAAAAGCCATAATTCAATTGAATAAAGACTGCCTTTAGACTATCCATCTGCGGGACATAGCGTTTTGCCAACTCTACGTCATATTCCATGTGTCTTCCTACCATTGCCATATTGAATGCGCCATCACCTAGAAGTGATGGATTTACCCCTTCCTCTATATGTGAATTTCCAAGAAACAGGTACTTTATCTCCTTTATATTCTTTTCCACATAATCTCTTTTGTAGGAATAAGAGTTGGGGCGGTACAAGAGCAAACATTCGACAATTGCTGTTACAAGCAAAAGCAAGAGAGCCAACAGAGCTATATTTTTCAGAAAATTCTTCATAAATTTTCAAAATTGGAAGTATATGAACGTTTGACTTTGACCAGTAAATGAAATTATCACTAAATACAGGATGATATAGAGAGAAAAGCGAACGGCCTTATACTGAAAGATTCCCGTGGCCGGTAGTTGCAAAGCATAATTTTTATCTCTCTGCAGCCACTCAATAAAGAGCAACAAGAGGCCAACAAAAAAATAATTTAAACCATACAGAAGGGAAGCATCAAAGAACTTGTTAGATACCATTGAGTTCAGAAAGTCAACAGCTTGAGTCATTGTCTCCGCACGAAAAATAATCCATCCCACAACGGCAAGGGCAAAAGTCAAGGTCATCTGAAACCATTCTTTGAAGTCAGGCAGTAAACGGCCATAGGCGACCACATTCTTATATTTCGTATTGATTCCCAAAATATTATAGATTGCCAATAAAGAGGCGTGGAACAATCCCCAGCAGATAAAGGTCCAGTTAGCACCATGCCACAAACCACTGATACCCCATACGATAAATACGTTACGGATAATCTTCCATTTCTCGCATCGGCTTCCACCCAAAGGAAAATAGATGTAGTCGCGGAACCATGTTGTCAGAGAGATATGCCATCTGCGCCAAAATTCCGGAATACTACGAGAGAAATAAGGGTAGTTAAAATTCCGCATCAGATTAAAGCCAAAGAGTCGGGCACATCCTATGGCAATGTCAGAATAACCAGAAAAATCACAATAAATCTGGAATGAGAAGAGAATACCGAGCAGGAAGAGCGTCAATCCCGGTAGATCAGCATAATCATTCCAGTGCTCATTTACGACCATGGCACAGTTGTCGGCCACAACCAGTTTTTTCAGAAAACCCCATAGCATCTGACGCAGTCCATCCACAGCTTTTGCATAGTCAAATTGCCGCTTTTGTTGAAACTGCGGCAACAGGTTGGTGGCCCTTTCAATAGGACCTGCAACTAATTGAGGGAAGAAACTGATGTAAGCGAAGAACTCCACAATGTCGTGTGTGGCTGGCAATTTTTTCTGATAAACATCAATCGTGTAACTGAGGGCTTGAAACGTATAGAAACTGATTCCGACCGGTAGGATAACATTCATGGTCACCCAGTCCATGTGGTAGCCCATCATGCCAAATAGGGCATCAAGGTTCTCGACAAAGAAGTTGTAATACTTAAATACGCAAAGAATACCAAGGTTCAGTACAATATTGGCGGCACTCACAGCCTGCTGCTTTCGTCGCTGTCCCTTGAAATAGTCCAGTAGAAGTCCGCTTCCAAAGCTGCATAGTGAAGTAAGCGCAATAAGCAGAAGAAAGCGCCAATCCCACCAACCATAAAATACGTAGCTGGCCACTACGACCAACAGATTCTGCCACTTTCGTTCGCGGAATACAAACCAATAGAGTATGAATACGATTGGCAGAAACAATAAAAATTCCAAGGAGTTGAAAAGCATAGATCCTTTCTGTATTCTTTTTTCCGATCTGTAATTAACCGACTGAACGGAAAATCATTATTTATTATTCAATAGCAGGATAACAGTCTGTCGTCCAACCTGCGTCAGTTCCTCAAATATATCCTAAGATGACACTTAACGGATAGGGTATGACCCCTGTCTGCTCATTATTTGCATTTCCACCCACAGAAATACAAAATACCAGACGTTGCAAAGATAGAAAAAAATCGTAAAGCACTAACCACCGTATCAGCCACAGAGAACGTAGAGATCGGATCGTGGATTGATGAGCATGAGCGGCACATCGGTTCTATTGATACAATGCAGTTCCTTCGGTCCGAAGAGAATATCATCGAGGCCGTAGGAGCGAGATGCCGACATGATAACGAGTCCCGCCTTCTCGGCAGGAGCTCGTTCGACGGCTTCGAGATCGACCTTGGCACTATCCTTGCGTGCCGTCAGGGAGCGGAATGTCACGCCGTTTTTTTCGAGGACCGTCTCTATTGCCTGCGTCGTTGCCTTCGCCTTGTGTCCGTAGTCATTGGCCGTCATCATCAGGATCTCGCTGCCGAACGCCTTGCCGATGTTATTGGCAAATGGTCCTTTCTCGCGGTCCTCAATCAGGAACGTGACTGGAACGAGAATGCGTCGGAGATGGATATTATCGAAATAGGGTTTCACGAAAATGTAGGGAATTCGCAAATCGCGTGTCATCCTCAAGAACGTCCGGACCCTGTTGAAGCCAGGATTCTCGCTGAGTGCGAATATCACGGTCGAAGCCTCTGCCTTGCGCATAAAATCCGGGAACTCCTCCCTGGAAGGCAGGACAAAGTATTCGGTCGGGATATGGGATGACTCGGAGACCTGTCTGCTCCACGTGTCGAGCACCTGTTCTGCCTGTTGCGGCGATGTATTGCACTTCGTATCGAGGTACGTCAGGAGACAGATCGGTTTCTCCGCCGCATTCGCCAGAAGGCGAGCGAGTTCGACGCCTGAGGTCGGGAACTCGGCTACGGAAGTCATGACAAAGATGTACTCGATATGCTTCAGTGTATCCATATCCTTAAAGGGAACTTCTAAAAATTCCTCGTTTATTTAATTATTTTTATTCGGGACTCTCTTCTATGAACTCTTTCGTAAATTCTGGATTTTACTTGCATCTGTCTGATTGTCACTCGGTCACAATGCCCGCATTGCTCCTTCGCTCCTCCGCACAAGCATCTGTTAAACAAAAACTTCAGAATTTACTGAAAGACAAATTTTAGAAGTTCCCTTCAGAAAATCATTCCTTGCAATATACCCTCTTAACACGGAGGGAGATACCGGTAAGCACCTCGTAGGAGATGGTGCCGAGCTGTCGGGCGAGATTGGATATCGAGTAATTCTTTCCGAACACCTCCACCTCATCGCCCACCTTGGCATCGACCCCAGTCAGATCGATCATACAGACATCCATACATACGTTACCAACGATGGGGACGAGAGTTCCGTTGATCCATACCGATCCGTTGCGGTTTCCGAGCCGTCGGTCGAGTCCATCGGCGTATCCTATCGGAATAGCTCCTATGACGCTGTCGCGGTCGAGTCTGCCATTGCGGCAGTAGCTGACCGTCTCGGACTGTGGCACCTTGCGAATCTGGAGTATGGACGTCTTCAGAGAGCAGACCTCCTCGAGTCCATCAGCTCCGGTGGCTGAGAATCCGTAGTGTCCGATGCCGAGCCGTACCATGTCGAACTGGTACTGTGGGAATCGTTCGATGGCGGCGGAGTTGCAGATATGTCTAAGGATGCGATACGGGAAAGCGGACTGGAGACGGTCGGTCACGGAAAGGAAACGCTTCACCTGTTCCTCGGTGAAAGCGTCGAACCGAGCCTCATCGCTACCGACGAAATGTGAAAACACGGATCGAATCATGAGAGCATGCTGTGCTTTGAGTCTCTTGATCAGCGCATTTACTTCGGAAGGTTCGAATCCGAGTCGGTTCATGCCCGTATTGATCTTGAGGTGAACGGGGTAATCCGACACTCCCTGTCGTGTTGCCTCGTCAAGGAACTCCTCGAGCATGGAGAAGCTATACACCTCGGGTTCGAGGTGGTAATCGATAATCTTCGCCAGACCGTCCGATTCGGGGTTCATCACGATGATCGGGACATGGATACCCTCGTTGCGCAGGTTGGCTCCTTCGTCGGCCGTTGCGACAGCAAGGTAGTCGCATCCGTACTCCTGAAGAGCGCGTGCGACGGCGACATCGCCACTTCCGTAGGCATTTGCCTTGACCATGTGCACCATCTTCGTCTCCGGGCGGAGGAAAGAGCGGAAATAGTCCACATTGTGGAGCAGCGCGGTGAGGTCAACCTCGAGGGTTGTCTGGTGAACGCTATCGGAGATTTTCCCGATAATCTCCTCGAAGCGGAACGAGCGTGCGCCTTTCAGCAAGACGGCCTCGTTGCGAAACTCCTGCAAGAGAGAAGAATCGAGCAGTTCGCGAGTATTCGGAAAGAAATCGAAAGAGACGGGGGCTGGAGACTTCTGATCGGCGAGGAAGAGATCCTTCGCTGCGTTGATATTGGTCCCGACGCCGATGAAACGGTCCACGCGTTTGTTTCTCAGCAGCGACTTGACGCGGAGCCAGAGATCGGCTTCGGGTTGTCCGCTCTCGTAGATATCGCTCAGGATGAGCGTCTTTTTCAGTCCTTTGGCAGCGGCTTCGACATTTAGATAATCGAGAGCGAGCGTCAGGCTACTCAGGTCATTATTATAAGAGTCATTGATGATAAGACATCCGTTGCGTCCCTTGATTGACTCGAGACGCATAGCGACGGACTGGAGCGAAGAGAGTCGCCGGTTGATCTCCTCGTCGTCCATCCCGCTGAAGAGAAGGTACGAGATGCAGAGCATGGCATTCTCCACACTTGCCGTATCGACGAACGGTACCGTGAGGGTGTGATTCGTCCCCTTGTAGCGGCAAGAGAGGATTGTGTTGCGTTCCTTGACCTTTTCGGATGTCAAGCGTACAGTCGCGTTGCCAGTCCTTCCCCAGGAGAAGAGTAAAGCGGGTAGTTGTGCCTGTTGGAGTGTTATGTCGAGCAGTTTGTCATCGCAACCATAGAAGACCACCTCGGCAGAGGCAAAGAGCCGAACCTTCTCCTCGGTCTTCTGCTTGAGGGAGGAAAAATTCTCCTGATGTGCATCTCCAAGGTGGGTAAAGAAGCCTATGGTCGGGCGTATGATACGGGAGAGGGCATTCATCTCGCCGGGTAGCGAGATGCCAGCCTCAAAGATGCCGAGTTGGGATTGTTCATTGAGTTGCAGTACGCTGAGAGGCACCCCTATCTGTGAATTGTAGCTGCGAGGAGAGCGTGTGATATGGGTATCGGGAAGGAGGAGTTGGTTCAACCACTCCTTAACGATCGTCTTGCCGTTGCTACCCGTGATACCGATCACGGGGATATCGAATAATGTCCGGTGGTGTGCTGCAAGGCGTTGGAGGGCCTGAAGTGGAGAGGTGACGACGAGGAAATTATCCTCACCGTCATGAGTCGGGACCTCGCTGACCAGAAAACTGTGGACCCCCTCAGCCGAGAGGGAAGATATGTAGCGGTGTCCGTCGTTTTTAGAAGTCTTGAGAGCCACGAAGAGCGTTGTTTCGGGGAAAGAGACGGAGCGGCTGTCCGTTATCACATAATTCACCACGACATCGGGGTTCCCGATCAGTTGTGCATCGATGATCGATGCTACTTCACCAAGCGTATATTTCATTTTCTGCTTCGAACTTAAAATCTAAGTAAGACTCTGTGTAATATTATCGTTTCCGTTTTCGTTTTCGTTTGTGACGGATGGAGTCTCGTTCTCTGCCGAAGGGTCATGAGATTCGTCCCAGGACGGGAAAATCTCGTCGAGTTCCATCCCGGTAATGCGGCACAGCCGGTGGAAGAAATAGAGCACTGTACCGATGATACAGATGGCAAAAGGGACCACGCAGTAGGGGTACTTGAGATACATCAGTTTACCTATCTGTTCATTGGTCGGCATCTCGTCCACGAGGATATAGACAGCAAGGAGGTAGTGAGTCACGGCGGAGACGACGAAAGAGAGGAAGAAGAGGATTGTCGTTACTCGGAAAAGGTGTTTAAAATCGTCCTTTCGGTCGAGCGCCAGCAGGGCTGCATCAACTCTGGGACGGTCCATGATCTGTTCGTCGCAGACCATTTTCTCGAGCAGCGGTCGTTTGCTGAGCAGGGACATGAGGATGAGGATACCGAGCAAGAGAGGGATGACGCCGTCCTTGATGGCGAGCCACTGGGAAGAGAGTTCGAAGAGTCCGACGACGCCAGTGATCAGGACACCAATGATACCGAGGATAGCGATGATATCCGTCTGTTTGTACTTGATCCAGGCATAGACGAAGAAGAAGACGGGGAAAGCGAGAGCGACGACGAGTGCGTTGGCAGCCACCTGATTCTGTGCCGTTCCAAGTCGGAACGGGAAGACGATACCGTCGAATCCGACGATATCGCAGAACAGCTGATACTTGGTAAGGAAGAAGATGGGCACGATAAAATTCAGGACAAAACTCAAGATGGGATTGCCCTTTTGTCTTGAACTATATGCTTTGTTAGCCGCTCTTAGTTGTGCTCTCATCGTTTTGTCATGACAGCGGGTTACATCATGCGAACCCTGTGGTGGGTCTATCGCTGCCCTCCCCTATTGTCAGGAGTGGGAGGAAAAACGAGGTTACGTTGTTCAAAGAATAAGAGACAGGCACGAGACCGTTCGTCTTATTTCCAGCATACAAATTTAACATTTTTTATTGTCCGATGACTCCTTTTCCGGCAAAAAATCCTTGTCTTGTTTCTCTTTTGAGTCTGGGAGATCGAAAAGTTCCTCGAATTTGAGTCCTGTCAACTGTCCCATTTTCCTGTAGGTCCACCACATAGCGACGAGGAGGACGAGGGTGCTGGGCAGTGCGATGACGGGATAGCTCAGTGCGGTCATTCGTCCGAGTTCCTCGGCAAATGCGGTAGTCCCACTGGGACTTTTGATAAGGATCTTCGCCAGCGAGAAATTGAGAACGGTGGAGAGCAGGAAGGAAGCGGCAACGAGATACGACGCCTTCTGCAGTACCCTCTCCATCTGTTGTTTGGCATTATGAAGCGAGAGTCGCTGTTCGATTTTCTCCATATCGAGCAGATCCTCGTTGTAGAGAATCTTACGCACGAGAGGGAAACGAGTCCTCATGCTGACGAGCACCGCCACACCGATAAGGAAAGGAACGGAAGCCTCCTTATAGGCAATCCAGTCGCTGGGGAACTCGAAGATACCGATGACACCAGTGAGAAGGACGCTGACAAACCCGACGACAGAGATAAAATTAGCCTTTCCGTCCCGTTTCCAGCTCAGGAAGCCATAGGCCAGCGGGAAGAGGAGCGCCACGGCGAGTCCGAGTTTAGGTCCGAGATACCCCTCCTTCGCCAGTTTGGTAAGGATGATCACTGGGACGATGATGTTCATGAGAATGCTAACCAGCGGGTTCTCCTTGTTCTTCTTTCTATCCTTAGGGTTCATTATGATTTCATCATTAAGAAAAAAAACTGTCATTATTCCTTTGTGTCGGCATCATGACATGCCGTATCGGAAGAGATCTGTCGGAGAGGAACCGGTTCGTTCCTTTCGGATTTGAGTTGACAGGAGCGCACGATCCCGTCCAGTCGTTCGCATTCGTCACGGAAATCGACATCGGGGTGCAGAGCCTGGAAAGCCTCCATCCTTCGTCTGAGTGCATGGCAGAAATCGCCGTATGCCACGAGGTCGTCGGAGAGAGGTCGGTGAGACATGCCGCGCAGCATTTTCTCTGCCTCCTGTCCTATCTGTCGAGCCGAATCGGAGAGGAAGGCGTCGCACCACTTCTGCCAGACGTACTCCTGTGCCTCGGAGGAAGGGTGTACGAGATCATCGGCATAGAATCGATAGTCCCGCAGGTCGTCCATCAGCAACTCGTAGGCCGGGAAATAGTCAACGAAAGGCAAAGAGCAGAGTTCGGAGCAGATCAGCAGAAGAGTTGACTTGCTAATCTGGTTGCCGTGTGCCCCATCGCGGAGGTGTCGGACGGGGCTGACCGTCAGGACGACGGAGAGGTTCGGGGAGACTTCTCGAAACTGTCGGATAGCGTCCGAGAGGGTCTCGACCCCTTCACTGACCGAGAGGAGTCGTCGTCGGAAGAGGTGGTCGGGCATCTTGTGGCAATTGGCGACCACCTCGCCGGTCTGTTTCCACTCGTAGACCCAGGCGGTCCCGAGCGTGATGAAGAGCCAGTCGGGCGTGTTTCGTTCTGTCTGTTCGAGACGGTTGTTCATACGAGAGAGCGCCTCCGCCGGAGAGACGGAAGAAAAGCGGCTATGGTGGAGCCATGAGCTCCAGAGGTTTCCCGTCCTCACGAGGCTGTCGTCCGTCATGCGTCGATGCTGAGCGAGGAAAAGCAGAGCGCGAGCGATGCTGAGCGGATTGTACAACTCGCCGAAGGGATTGATATCGACCTGGAGTTTGCAGGAGGACATGCGCTGTCCGATGGACTCGGAGAAGCAACTGCCGAGCATGAGGATACGGTCGGCATGAGTCAGGTTTCCCTTGCGTCGGGTATTTATTTCCGTTCTGAACTTCATAGAGACAAATGCAAAGATACGCTAAAACAGTCCATCGCAAGCGGGCGGGAACGAAAAAACACCTTTCGCGAGCGGGGAAGCCCTGTCGGGAAAGGTGTTTTTCCGTTTCAGAAGTTTAAAAAACGGTCACTTAAAAAGAATCAGACAAAAAGGGTGATCAGACCAGTCGGTGGATCAGGTCCATCTTATCGCCAGGGAGATAGTCGATAGGCGGGATTTCGATGAGCGTATAGCATCCTGGCTTCTGCTTAAGTACGGCACGGGCGGAAGCCACGAGGACCTGACCCGTCAGGGCCGGATTATTGATACTCATATTGAACTCGAAGCGCTGGTTCTGCGTTGTACCAGAGACACCCTTACGGACGAGGTTGACGCCGTGTCCGACATCGTTGAGAGCATCAACGCTCTCGACCTGCTGAACGTGTGTCTCATCGCTTGCGAAATAAGGGTCGGCCTTGATAGCGGCAGCGACCTCATTGAAATCGTAACCATCCAAGAGTTCAATATAGACCATGCGTCGGTGGATACCGGTTCCGACAGGAATTGTCACGGACAGAGCGTCCTTGACACCCTCGATTGCCTTGACAGCGACGGTATGTCCCATGCTGCGTCCCGGTCCGAAATTGGTATAGGTCAAGCCTTTCGGAGCCATTGCCTCCAAGAGAGCACGGATGACGGAATCGGTTCCAGGGTCCCATCCAGCGGAAAGGATGGCAGCGACGTTATTCTTCTTTGCTACGGCGTCGAGGTCGGCATACACCTCATTGACGCGCGTATGAATATCGAAGCTATCGACGGTGCTGATGCCGAGAGCCATTGCCTCCTTGGCGTAGTCAGGGCACTGGCGAGTCGGTGCGCAGAGGATGGCCACGTCAACATCCTTGAGTTTAGAGATGCTATCCACGACCTGGACGCCAGTAAGTTCGAGAGGCTGGTTTGCCGTAGAGCGTCGTACGACGCCTGCGAGTTCGAAATCGTCAGCGACCCCGATGGCCTGAACGACCGCCTTTCCGATATTTCCGTAGCCAACGACTGCGGCTCTAATTTTCTTTGTCATACTCTTTATCCTTATATTAAATTATACTGAATCTAAAAGAAGAGGAAGATGGAACTTCACTTTTGCAAAAGTACAAACACGGCACAAGAAAACAGTGCGTGAAATTCCGATTTTTTTGTCAGTAAATCACGTAAAAAAAGAACGGGTATCTGTCAGAGGGAAGAGCGGGAGAGGCATCGTACAAAGTCGCAAAAAAATATCTACATTTGCATTCCTTGTTTAAGAATAATGATTTTTTTTAGGGAAATGGAACAGATCAATGAGATTCCGGTACTGCTGCTCACCGGTTATTTAGGAAGCGGCAAGACCACGCTGGTCAATCGAATCCTGTCGAACAAGCGCGGCATCCGATTTGCGGTCATAGTGAACGACATCGGTGAGGTCAACATCGATGCCGACCTGATTCAGAAAGGCGGCATTGTCGGCCAGAAAGACGAAAGTCTGGTAGCCCTTCAGAACGGCTGTATCTGCTGTACGCTGAAGATGGACCTGGCAGAGCAACTCTACGAGATCACCAGCATGAAGAAATTCGACTACATCGTCATTGAGGCCAGCGGCATCTGTGAGCCTGCACCGATTGCACAGACACTATGTTCGATGCCCCAGTTGCTGCCACAGTACAACGTCAACGGCATGGTCCGTCTGGACTGTATAGCGACCGTGGTGGATGCGCTACGGATGCGTGACGAATTCGGGAGCGGCGACGACCTGATGCGTGACCATATTGACGATGAAGACATTGAGAACCTGGTGATTCAGCAGATTGAGTTCTG
>DGSL01000031.1 GCA_002393965.1 Bacteroidales bacterium UBA4363
AGTGGAGTAGTAGTGGAGTAGTAGTATAAAGGAAACGGGGAGAATATGAAGAAAAAAACGAAGTAATGGGAGATGTTTTTTGGGGTGCATATTTGCATAAATGAAAAAAATGCTATCTTTGCATCGTTTTTTCCGAAGGGACTCGTAGTTCAATGGATAGAATATCAGATTCCGGTTCTGACGATGCGAGTTCGATTCTCGCCGAGTTCACAAAATGGAGTGACGAGGTTCGTGTGAAAGATGCGGGGAAACACCTATTGCCAATTTAGCTCAGTTGGTAGAGCAACGCATTCGTAATGCGTAGGTCTGGAGTTCGAGTCTCCAAATTGGCTCAAGAAAGAATCCCAATTCGTGCAAAAGCGAGTTGGGGATTTTTTTTACGGTCCATCCGAACGCCTAAAGGCTCTCCCGATGGAGCAAGTTGAGGATGGAGTTCCGTCATGCTATTCTGATTTTCAGAGCATTTCTTCATTCAGCCTTTTCTGTTCCTGCTTCTGCGAATTTTGCACTCTGTCCGTCACAGAGGGAAGTACAGGTCGGAAAGGCTGTTTTTTTATCGTAAGACGGTCATGACACAAGTCAGCGGAAGTGGCTGCAGGTATTGTTTCAATATTGAAAAAAGAGTATCTTTGTTTGATTTATCCCGCTGGTAAGTGGGAGATACGAAAAAATGAGAGAAAACAGAGGATTTATAAGTCGGAAGGTGAGCAACGGTCTGGTGTTGTTGCTGACTATTCTGTCTGTTTCATTGCTGACTGGCTGTATGGAAGATGATTTCACGTCGAACTCCGGCAAGCAGATCACGTTCTCGACAGATACGGTGAGTTTTGATACGTTGTTCACGAATCAGACCAGTGTCACAGCCATCGTCAAGATTTACAATCGCAACAAGGAGAGTCTGCGAATTGCCTCGATGCGTCTGGCAGGAGGATCGGAATCGCCCTTTAAGATCAACGTTAACGGTCAGAGTAACCGTCTGCAACAATTCAGTGGGGTGGAGGTCCTGGGAAAGGACAGCATCTATCTGTTTGTCCAGGTGACTCCACCTGCTACAGGCGAAAATGTGCCGGTATTGCTGGAGGACAGTGTGATCGTCATGACAAACGGAGTGGAGAAACATCTCATACTACGAGCCGTCGGTCAGGACGTCGTGATACTGGATCAGGAGACCGTCCGAGGCACAAAGACCCTGACAGCGGATCGTCCTTACCTGATCCTCGGCGAACTGACAGTAGGAGAAGGAGGTCGGTTGACCATAGATCCCGGCGCAAGACTCTATTTCCATTACAATGCCGGAATGACGGTGAGGGGACGTCTGGATGCGCAAGGGACGGAAGAGCATCCTATTCGGATGATGGGGGACCGGTTGGACAATGTGTTTGATGGAGTTCCCTACGATTCTCTTTCGCAACAATGGAGGGGCATCACCTTCATCACGTCGGAGCCACAGCAACTGTCCTATGTGCGCATGACCAGCGGAACGACAGGTCTGGACATGGATTCGTCAGCCACCGAGATCAAGGTCAGTCATTGTATTATCCATAACTTCAGTCGCTATGGTATCAGTGCTACGAACAGCAAGGTAATCATTGACAATACGCAGATAACGAACGGCGGAATCAATGCCGTCCGCCTCACGGGAGGGGACTGGGAGATGGACCGTTGTATCATTGCCAACTATAACCGGAACCGTTCGGGCGTTGCCATGCGTGTGAGCAACCGTCCGGGAGGCAAGTCGGAAGAAAAAACACCCCTGAAGAAGGGTCGGGTAGAGAACAGCATCATTGCCGGCAACAGGAACGGCGAGTTGGTGATTGACAAGGCGGAAGATTCCGAATGGGACATGCGTCTGGTGCGGTGCTGGATTAACGGAATGGAGAGTTCGGACACCGAGTTGTTCAGCGACTGTGTATGGGGCAATCCGCAAGCAGAATTGTTTGTCAACACGGAGAGGTATCCTTATGATTTTTCCATAAAGGAAGACTCTCCGGCTAAGGATATCATTCATCCATGAAAACAGAGAAACCGATTGTAAAAAAACTCCTTGCACTCGTAGCGGCTCTGGTTACGCTGGTAACGGCCGGCGGGCTTGTCCGTATGGGTAATCGAAGGGATGAGAATACGGACAGACAAGAGAAGCAGATGATGAAGAGGAAAGGAGCGGAGGATCATCTGGAGCGCATCGTGTGTTACAATGTAGAAAACCTGTTTGACACGAAAGACGACGTGCGGACAAATGATGATGACTTCACTCCGGAAGGTACGAATCATTGGACGGTCAAGCGTTATCATGAGAAGCAAGCACATATATCCCGTGTGATTGCCACCATCGGCGAGGGGAAAGCTCCGATGCTTGTGGGCCTGTGTGAAGTTGAAAACGAATATGTCCTGAAAGGTCTGACGCAATATTCGCCGATGAAGAACATGAAGTACAGTTATCTACATCAGGATTCGCCTGACTTGCGCGGTATAGATGTTGCGTTGCTGTATCAGGCGAATCGTTTTGCCCCGCAGCGGACGGAATTCATTCCAGTCCGATTCCCTTCGGAGGAGCGGACACGAACACGTGACATCCTCTATGTAGAGGGAAAGCTTGTCAACGGAGAGACCCTGCATGTCTTCGTCGTACACATGCCGTCCAGAAGGGAGGGAGTCATCGAGACGGAATCCCGCCGGAATCATGTTGCTTCACTGATCAAACAACGTATCCAGCTCCTGCAACAGAAAGACAGTAAAGTCAAGGTAATCGTGATGGGTGACTTCAATGACTATCCGACGGACCCGAGTGTGGCAAGGGTGCTGGACGCACATCGTCCGAACCGCAGTCTGCGCAACAGAGACTTGTATAACCTTTTTTACGAAGAGCACATGAGGGGGCGTATCGGCTCGCACAAATATGCCGGAGAATGGGGTATGCTGGATCAGATGATCGTCACGGGGAGTTTGCTGGACGCACATTCGAAAACCCGATTGAGCGAAAAAAACGGTCATGTGTTTTCGGCAGACTTCCTATTAGAAGACGATGTCACACATGGCGGCAAGAAACCAAGGCGAACCTATACCGGTCCCATTTATCATGAGGACGGATACAGTGATCATCTGCCCATCTATATAGATTTGATTATAGAATGAGTGTCCATCAGTCCATCAAAACCGCCGTAGTCATCCTGAACTATAACGGGCGGAAGTATCTGAAAAAGTTTCTGCCATCGTTGCTGAAATCAGCAGAAGGGAAAGATGAAGTGTCGATCATTGTCGCAGACAATGCATCGACAGACGACTCCATAGTCTTGATGAAATCGGAGTTTCCCATGGTGCGTCTTATTGAACTGGAAAGCAATTATGGTTTTGCCGGAGGGTACAACAAGGCACTTGAGCGAATAGACGCCACGTATTATGTGCTGTTGAATTCGGACGTTGAAGTGACAGAAGACTGGTTGGATCCTCTGACAGAATACATGGACGAGCATCCGGACGTGGCCGCCTGTCAGCCAAAGATATGTGCATACCATCGAAAAGACTATTATGAATATGCCGGAGCCTGTGGAGGTTATATAGACCGATATGGTTATCCTTTTTGTCGAGGTCGGGTATTCGGGACGGTGGAGCAGGACCGTGGGCAGTATGATACGGTAGCGGATGTGTTCTGGGCCTCGGGAGCCTGTCTGTTTATCCGTCGTGATGATTACTTCGAAGCGGGAGGTCTGGATGAGCGATTTTTTGCCCATATGGAAGAAATAGACTTGTGTTGGCGTCTGAAAAGCCGAGGCAGAAGGATTGTCTGTGTGCCACAGAGTCGGGTCTGGCACGTTGGAGGAGGGACATTGCCAGCCGGCAATCCGCGAAAGATCTATCTGAACTATCGCAATAATCTGTTGATGCTATACAAAAACTTACCGACAAAGCATCTTAGAGTCAGGATGCTTGTCCGTAAGACAATGGATGGAGTCTCTGCCCTGCAGATGCTGCTGAAGGGAGACGTGAAAGGAGTCCAAAGTATATGGAAAGCCCATCGGGATTTCCGTCGGATGAGGCATCAGTACTCCGACGTACGAACAGAAAACTTGGAGAAAACGAAAGACGAAGACGTGGAACAGATGTATGACGGCAGTCTTGTATGGGACTATTTTATTCGCCGCAGACAACGTTTTTCGGAGTTGAAATGGTCGTATACGTCATGTGGAGAAAAGTGAAAACCGTATCTTTGTAAATTAAATCAAACAGGCAGACCATGTCGATAAAAATGCGATTGATACTGACGAACGGCATTGCAATGGGAGCGGCTATTTCGTCGCGTTTCTGGCTGAATCTTCAGAACAGCGGATGGGCGGCAGCCGTTTCTTTCCTTGTTTTGTTTCTTATGTTTACGGCCATCACATGGTGGTTGCGTATCTATCGGGAGAAGTCGCAGACAGATTGTTTGAGTTTCGGTCAGGTGATGCGTTTTACGATTGTGGTATTCGTAATAGGAGCGATTGTCTCGTCGCTCTTCAAATACTATTATTTCAGTCAGATGAAGCCCTTTTACTTTCAGGCCTTGTTGGAGGAATCGGCACAGATGATGAGAGAAATGGACTATTCTGAAGAAATGATATTCCAGTCTAAGAATCTGATGACTCCCGAAGTATATGCTTTCGGATCATTTCTGGTAAACTCCATATTGGGAGTCCTGATGGGGCTGGTTACGTGGCCAATGATACGAAACGAGCAGAAAATGCGTAAGTTGCAGTAAGAATAAAACAAAATTAATATGGACTTATCGATTATCATACCATTGTACAACGAAGCGGAATCGCTGACGGAACTGTATGAATGGATAGAGAAGGTGGCCAATGAAAATGGCTACAGTCATGAGGTTATCTTCATAAATGACGGCAGTACGGATGAATCGTGGAATGTGGTAGAACGTCTGAAGGAGGAGCATCCGGAAGTCGTGAAAGGAATAAAATTCCGTCGTAATTACGGTAAATCTGCTGCCTTGTTCTGTGGATTTGAACGGGCAAACGGAGATATTGTCGTCACCATGGATGCCGACCTTCAGGACTCGCCTGAGGAGATTCCGGAGATGCTTCGCATGATTAAGGAGGAAGGATACGACTTGGTGAGTGGATGGAAGAAAGTCCGTCATGACTCGAAACTCATGAAGAATATACCATCAAAACTATACAATGCTACCGCACGTAAGATAACCGGAATCCGACTTCATGACATGAATTGTGGCCTGAAGGCATACCGAAAAGAAGTGGTCAAGAATATTGAGGTGTATGGAGAGATGCACCGATATATTCCATACCTGGCCAAAGAGGCTGGATTTGGAAAGATAGGCGAGAAGGCTGTTCATCATCAGAAACGCAAATACGGTGTCAGCAAATTTGGATTAGACCGATTCATACATGGTTATTTGGATTTGATTTCGCTATGGTTCCTGCAGAAATTCGGTCGAAATCCGATGCATTTCTTCGGTTTGTTAGGAAGCCTGATGTTCTTTCTCGGACTGCTGGCAGTCATGTTTGTCGGAGGAGTAAAACTACATGCAATCTTGACGGGGGTACGTGCTCCACTGATTACCCGTTCTCCCTACTTTTATCTGTCTCTGACGACGATGATTATAGGAACACAACTATTCCTTACGGGATTCATCGGTGAAATGATCTCCAGGAGTAATGAGAATCGAAACAACTACCAGATTTCTAAAGAAATATAATATAATAAAATGATAGGAGAGATTTTAGCATATACAATCCCATCGATTGTGGTAGGTGGGGTAGTTCTTACTGCCATTCACTATCTGTTTTCAGCAGAGAAGGAGCGTCAGCAGTTCGACTTGAAGAAAGAAAACCTGAAGGTGATGACACCGATACGTCTGCGCGCCTATGAGCGAATGGCATTGTTTCTTGAACGCATGACACCCGGTTCGCTTTTGTTGCGTCAAACTTATGGAAATAACATATCGTCGAATGAATTGCATCAACAATTGTTGCAGCAAATCCGGAATGAATGGGAACATAATGTGTCACAACAGATTTATATTCAGGAGGAGACGTGGGATCTGATTGAAAATGCCAAAGAAAGCATTACGGAACTGGTTAATACGTGTGCTTCTGAGGTATCAAAGAATACTGTTGCCGTAGGTTTGGCTACGCTTATTCTTGATACTTATAAGAAGGGTCAGGATGAGGAGCCCACTCCTATAGACACTGCCATGGATGCAGTCCGTAAAGATATTGGAAAACTATAGTCCCTATGCATAATGGCACGTATCACATTGGGAATCATGCGTTTTCATGCTCATCACGGGTTGTTTGAAGAAGAGCGGAAAATAGGGGGAGAGTATGAAGTGACAGTCTCATATGATCAGGATATTGAGAACGTTGAGAAAACAGACATCATAGAAGATACGTTGGATTATGCCTTGGTGTATGAGTTGGTGAAAGAGGAAATGGCGAAAGAATCAAAACTCATAGAACACGTTTCGGCAAGAATTCTACGTCATCTTATTGAGCGATTTGGGAAAAAAAACTGGCGGTTACGATTCTCAAAAAAGAATCCACCTGTGTGTGGTGAATTGGAACGGGCAACCATTGAACTGAGTGAATCAGACCTTAAACTCTGAATAATAATAATGGGACAGCAAAAAAAGACGAGTGACTCTATGAAACAAAAAGAAACTCCAATGATGCGACAATTCAATGAGATGAAGCGTCAGCATCCAGATGCCTTGTTGCTGTTCCGAGTAGGAGATTTTTATGAAACGTACTGTGATGATGCTCTGAAAGCGTCGGAGATACTCGGAATTACGCTGACAAGACGTTCAAATGGGAGCAGTACGCAGAGTTCTTCCACTGAGATGGCCGGATTTCCCCATCATGCATTGGATACCTACCTTCCTAAATTAGTGAGAGCCGGTCTTCGTGTAGCCATATGCGATCAACTGGAAGATCCCAAGCAGACAAAAACATTAGTCAAACGAGGAATTACAGAATTAATAACTCCAGGGGTTTCCATCAATGACAATGTACTGGATTATAAGGAAAATAATTTTCTGACAGCCATACATATCGATAATACAATTCATGGTATAGCTTTTTTGGATATATCAACCGGTGAATTTCTGACTGCGGAAGGAACTGCCGAGTATATAGAGAAACTATTGAATAGCATGCGTCCAAAAGAGGTCTTGCATGAACGCTCGAAACGCAGTCGTTTCCGTGAGTTATTCGGGGATAAATGGCTGACGTATGAACAAGAAGACTGGGTCTATACGGAAGAAGCTGCAAAAGATCGTCTCTTGCGTCATTTCGAGACGAAAAACCTGAAAGGATTCGGTGTTGAGAAACTGAAGCATGGAATTATAGCCGCAGGAGCCATACTATATTATCTGGATCATACGCATCATGATCATATTGCACATATCCAATCTTTGAGTCGCATTGAAGAAGATCATTATGTCTGGCTGGACCAGTTTACTGTGCGTAATCTGGAATTATATGGCAGTCGGAATGAAGAAGCGATGACTTTGCTGGATGTGATAGACAAAACGACCACCCCGATGGGTGCAAGACTATTGAAGCGTTGGTTAGCCTTTCCATTAAAAAATCCCAAAAGCATCAATGATCGTCTGCATATTGTCCAATATATATTGGACAATGCTGAGCTTCAAAATGTTCTTCATGAGCAGCTATCACTGATAGGAGATATGGAGCGAATTACGACAAAGGTTGCTGTCGGTCGAGTTTCGCCTCGGGAAGTCGTACAATTGAAAGTCGCTCTAAATGCTATGGAGCCTATCAAACGTGCTCTCACAGATTCGAATAATGAGATTCTTCGCCATTACGGAGAGCAAATAGATCTATGTGAATCCATTCGGGAGCGGATAGAGCAGGAAGTCAATCAAGACGCTCCGGCATTAGTGAATAAGGGTAATGTTATCAAGTCGGGATTCTGTGCAGAACTTGATGAACTAAGATATATTGCTTTTTCAGGAAAAGATTATCTGAAAAAAATAGAAGAGCGGGAATCAGAAATTACCGGTATTCCAAGTTTGAAAATAGGTTTCAATAATGTTTTCGGATATTATATAGAAGTACGCAATACACATAAAGATAAAGTTCCAGAGACATGGATACGAAAACAGACCCTTGTAAGCGCAGAACGATATATTACTCAGGAACTGAAGGAATACGAAGAAAAAATATTGGGTGCACAAGACAGGATCGATGAACTCGAAGGACGTCTGTTCAGAGAGTTGATAGAGACCTTAGCAGGATATATTTCGTCCTTTCAGGTCAACTGTGGCCTTTTGGCAAAGATTGACTGTCTGCTATCTTTCTCGTATGTTTCTCAAAGTAACCGATATGTGTGTCCTGACGTTAATGACGGTCTTGAGATAGATATCAGACAAGGGCGTCATCCTGTTATTGAGAAACGATTACCAATAGGTGAGAGTTACATCTCAAATGACGTATATCTGGATAATAAGACGCAACAAATCATGATGATTACAGGACCCAATATGGCTGGAAAAAGTGCCTTGCTCCGTCAGACGGCCTTAATTGTTCTGATGGCACAGATCGGTTGTTTCGTTCCTGCAGAATCTGCGAAGATAGGGGTTGTTGATAAAATTTTTACACGTGTCGGAGCCAGTGATAACATCTCGCTTGGAGAGAGTACATTCATGGTTGAGATGAATGAAGCGGCATCTATTCTTAACAACATCAGCGAGAGAAGTCTGATCCTGTTTGATGAGTTAGGGAGAGGGACCAGTACTTATGATGGAATATCCATCGCATGGTCAATTGTAGAATACATCTACAATCACCCGACAGCCAAAGCCAAGACGCTGTTTGCAACTCATTATCATGAACTCAATGAGATGGCGAACATCTATGATCGCGTTAAAAACTATAATGTGCAAGTTAAGGAAGTAGGAGGAAAAGTTATTTTTCTTCGAAAACTAGCGAAAGGAGGAAGTGAGCATTCGTTTGGTATTCACGTAGCAAAATTGGCAGGTATGCCAAGTTCGATTATCAAACGTGCAAATGAAATATTGGAACAATTGGAAAAGGAGAATTCCAGGACAGGAACATCATTGCAGACTTCAGTAGAAAAAGTAAATAAATCACAAGAGGCTTATCAATTAAGTTTTTTTCAATTAGATGATCCTGTCTTGAAAAGTATCCGAGATGAGATTCTCAATATAGAAATTAATGAACTTACTCCCTTGGATGCGTTGAATAAACTGAATGAGATAAAGAAAATCGTTTCCGGAAAGAGTTGATTATTCTTCTTTTTTCAACGAATTGGTCGTTCGGGAATGCTCAAAAGATGTTTCAATTCGGAATTGGAATAGGTGATAATGCATGTATGATTCGCAAAATTTCCTGTTGCTTTGATTGAAAAGGAGAGTCCTGCTTTATATGTGAGAGAAAGAACGGACTTCATGGTTGAGTTAATGGATGAGAAGAATCCATAGGAAAAATTATCCCGAAATGCATTGCAGAAAGCATCATCAACAATCATGAAATCCTCATTAAGGGTAAAATTCATTGTTAAAGATGTGTCAATGGAATAGGGTGCTAAAGTAATAGCTTCATTAACTTCCTGAGGCAGATTCTGATTTGTTGTTTCAATGTATGATTTCAATGAATCCAATGTGATGGATTGAATATCAGTTGCGCTTTGAGAAAAAACAGAAATCGAAAGAATCCATATTGAACATATAAGAAAAAAATATTTCATTTTTTTCAGAAATGTTTTTAAGTAAGTATAGGAAGAATAAGGCAACTATTTTCTTAACATAATAGTTTTAAAATCTCATATATTATTCTTTCTTTTGTTGTATTTGGATTGGATGATTGGGATTGGAGATTTCTAATTGTTTATTCTACAGTGACAGATTTTGCCAGATTTCGTGGTTGATCAACATTGCATTCCTTGGCTATGGCAATATGGTATGCCAGCAATTGGAGTGGGATAGATGCCAATAATGGAACAAAGCATTCTTCTGTTTCAGGAATGGAGATACAGAAGTCAGATAATTTACGGACCTCACGATCTCCTTGAGTAATGATTGAGAATACTCGTCCTTTTCTTGCTTTCACCTCTTGAATATTGGAAAGAGTCTTCTCGTATATACCTTTGTGCGGAGCTATGAACACAACTGGCATTTCTGCATCAATAAGTGCGATAGGTCCATGTTTCATTTCTGCAGCAGGATACCCTTCTGCATGAATGTATGAAATCTCTTTCAATTTAAGGGCACCTTCCAAGGCAACAGGATAATTATAACCGCGACCGAGATAGATAAAGTTCTTTGCGTAAGTAAAGATTGGAGCTATTTGTTTTATTTTGGCATTCGTAGCGAGAGTTTTTTCCATTTTTTCAGGAATTTCCGCCAACTCATGAATCAATCGTTTATATAAATCATCTTCTATGGTTTTCTTGAGTCGTGCAATCGTCAACGTCATTAGTGCCAGAACAGTTACCTGTGCTGTAAATGCCTTTGTAGAAGCAACACCTATTTCTGGTCCGACATGCGTATATGTTCCAGAATCCGTATTGCGAGGAATGGAAGAGCCGACAACATTGCAGATTCCATATACAAAAGCACCTGATTTTTTTGCAAGTTCTATTGCAGCCAATGTATCTGCAGTTTCTCCAGACTGGGATATGGCAATTACAATATCATCTTTATGAATAATCGGATTTCTGTATCTGAATTCAGATGCGTACTCAACTTCAACAGGAATCCGACAGAATTCTTCAATCAAGTATTCTCCAATAAGACCAGCATGCCAAGACGTACCACATGCTACAATGATAATACGTTTTGCATTGATAAATTTTTCCTTATTGTCGATTATCCCTGCCAAAGAAACTCTATTACGGTCAACGTTGATTCGTCCTCGCATTGCTTCGGCAATGCGTCGAGGCTGTTCATATATCTCCTTAAGCATGAAATGAGGAAATCCACCACGCTCCAATTCGTTGAGAGACATTTCAATTTCTTTAACAACGGGAGTTGTTTCTACATCGGATATTGTTTTGATGTGTATTTCTTCATTACGTGTAATGACAGCTACTTCCTGATCATTCAGGTAGATGACTTTTTTTGTGTATTCAACAATAGGAGTAGCATCAGAGGCTAAAAAAAACTCTCCATCACCAACTCCAATCACAAGAGGGGAGGCTTTTCGTGCAGCAACAATCTGATTGGTGTTCCCTTTCTCAACTACTGCGATGGCATAGGCACCGATTACTTGGGTTAATGCAAGTTGCACAGCACGCTGAAGATCCACCTTGTTGGTTGTTTTTATGTATTCAATCAGTTGAACTAGAACTTCAGTATCTGTATCACTTTGAAATTCAAAGCCTCGTTTTATTAAGTCCTTTTTAATTATGGCATAGTTTTCAATGATGCCATTATGAATTATTGCTAAGGATTTTGACTGTGAATAATGCGGATGAGCATTCACATCATTGGGTTCACCATGTGTGGCCCATCGAGTGTGAGCAATACCTACGGTACCAGAGATATCCTTATCCTTTGTGAATGACTCAAGATCATCTACTTTCCCTTTTGTTTTATAGACGTTAATATTGCCTTCAGCATTTACTAAAGCAACACCTGCTGAATCGTAACCTCTATATTCCAGCCTGTGAAGACCCTTAATTAGTATTGGATAAGCTTCTTTGTTTCCTATATAGCCAACGATTCCACACATAGACTTTACGATTTAAATAGATTTGTATTCATCCCAATGTTTAATCTGTATTCCATTTTCATTCATTTTACAGAATGCTTTTATAAAAGCAGAAGCCAGACGAGCATTTGTAATCAATGGAATATTAAAATCAATGGCACTGCGACGAATCTTGTATCCATTTGAAAGTTCTTGTTTTGTCAGATTTTTTGGAATATTGATAACAAGATCAAACTGTTTGTTTTCAATCATTTCCAGCACTTTAAGATTGCACTCCTTGTCATCCGGCCAACCAACTAATTTGCTATGGATTCCATTTTCCTCAAGGAATTTATGTGTTCCACCTGTTGTATAAAGGTTATATCCATTTTGTAATAAAAGAACACATGCATCAAGAAGGTCTACCTTAGATTTAACATCACCAGATGAAACCAAAATATCTTTTTGTGGGATTCGATAACCTACTGCAATCATAGATGTCAGCAATGCATCATCGAAATTAGATCCTAAACATCCGACTTCTCCAGTCGAAGCCATATCGACACCTAAGATTGGATCTGCCTTCTGAAGTCGTGTAAATGAGAATTGCGAAGCCTTAATTCCGACATAGTCTAAATCGAATTCTGACTTATTTGGGCGTTCTACTTCAATGCCCAACATAATCTTTGTCGCCAGTTCAATAAGGTTCAGTTTCAGTATTTTAGACACAAATGGGAATGAACGAGATGCCCTCAGATTACATTCGATTACTTTGATATCGTTGTCCTTTGCCAAATATTGAATATTGAATGGTCCAGAAATATGAAGTTCCTTCGCAATTTTTCGAGAAATATTCTTTATTCGTCGAACTGTTTCAACATAAATCTTCTGTGGTGGAAATTGAATGGTAGCATCACCAGAATGAACACCAGCAAATTCAACGTGTTCGGAGATAGCGTACACGACCAATTCTCCGTTTTGAGCAACAGCGTCAAATTCAATTTCCTTTGCCTTCTCAATAAATTGGGAAACCACAACTGGATGTTCTTGTGATACATCAGCAGCCAATCGCAGAAATTCTACGAGTTCTTCTGTATTGGAGCAAACGTTCATTGCAGCGCCAGAAAGAACGTATGAAGGGCGAACCAAAACAGGAAAACCGACATTATTTACAAAATTATTAATGTCGTCCATCGAAGTTAATTCAGACCAGCGAGGTTGATCTACTCCGATTCTGTCTAACATGGCAGAGAACTTGTGCCTGTCTTCTGCATTGTCAATATCTTTTGCTTGTGTTCCAAGAATTGGTACACCTGAAAGATCTAGTTTGACAGCAAGGTTATTTGGAATTTGTCCTCCAACAGAGACAATCACGCCATGTGGTTGTTCTAAATCAACGATATCTCGAACCCGTTCGTAGGAGAGTTCATCAAAATAGAGTCGGTCGCAAATGTCATAATCAGTAGATACCGTCTCAGGGTTATAGTTGATCATGACAGAACGCCATCCTTCCTGCCGTATGGTGTTAATTGTATTCACCGAACACCAGTCAAATTCCACTGAGGAACCAATGCGATATGCTCCTGAGCCTAGAACAATAACAGAGCGATGGTCTCCCGTGTATTGAACATCGTTTGATGTTCCGCAATAGGTGAGATATAGGTAGTTAGTTTGGGCAGGAAATTCTCCGGCCAAAGTATCTATCTGTTTGACGACCGGAATGATCCCTCTTTTAATTCGTTCGGAACGAATTGTATCTTTAGGCATTGTCTTGGTTTTGTAAACCAGGCGTCCAATTTGAAAATCAGAGAAACCAATTTTCTTGGCATCTAAAAGAAGTTGAGATGGTAATTCTTCTTTATCGCTGTACTTCTCAATTTCATGGGAAGTATCAATAATATTTTTCAGTTTATAGAGGAACCATTTATCAATTTTCGTCAATTCGTGAATACGATCGACGGTATAATTTTGTTCTAAAGCCTGAGAGAGATAGAATACACGTTTGTCTGTCGGATCTGCCAGAGCATTGTCCAGATCGTTTGTATAAAGATTCTTGTTTGCCGCAAAACCATGCATTCCTTGTTGTATCATGCGAAGACCTTTTTGGAAAGCTTCTTCAAACGAACGACCGATGGACATGATTTCACCAACAGACTTCATCGAAGAACCGATCTCTCTGGACACACCATGGAACTTCGCAAGATCCCAACGAGGAATTTTTACAACTACATAGTCAAGGGCTGGTTCAAAAAATGCAGAAGTTGTCTTTGTTACAGAATTTTTCAATTCATACAGGCCATAGCCTAATCCCAACTTGGCAGCAACAAATGCAAGAGGATATCCCGTTGCCTTAGAGGCGAGGGCAGAGGAACGAGATAGCCGGGCATTGACTTCAATGACACGATAATCCTCGGATTGTGGGTCGAAAGCATATTGAACATTACATTCTCCTACGATGCCAATATGTCTGACAATATTGATGGCAATCTGGCGTAACTTGTGATATTCGTGGTTCGACAAGGTCTGAGATGGTGCCACGACTATAGATTCTCCGGTATGAATCCCGAGAGGATCAAAGTTTTCCATATTACAAACTGTAATACAATTGTCGTATTTGTCTCGAACCACTTCATATTCAATTTCTTTCCATCCCTTCAATGATTTTTCAATCAGTAATTGAGGTGAATAGGTGAGAGCTTTTTCTGCCAAAGATTGTAATTCTTCTTCATTATTGCAGAATCCAGACCCTAAACCTCCTAAGGCATAGGCAGCTCGAATAATGACTGGATATCCCAAATCTTTTGCCGCCTTGTGAGCATCTTCTAGATTATCAACTGCAACAGAACGGATAGTCTTAACATTGATTTCGTTTAGACGTTCTACAAAATTCTCTCGATCTTCGGTGTCAATGATAGCTTGAACAGGGGTTCCTAACACCTTTACGTTGTTCTTTTCGAGCACTTTGTTCCGATAGAGCGCTACCCCACAATTCAATGCTGTTTGTCCACCAAAGGAAAGCAGGATTCCGTCTGGTTTTTCTCTTTCAATAACTTTCTCGACAAAATATGGTGTCACCGGAAGAAAGTATATTTTGTCTGCAATACCGGCAGATGTCTGTACGGTAGCGATATTCGGGTTGATAAGAACAGTTTCTATTTTCTCTTCACGCAGGGCTTTGAGTGCCTGTGATCCCGAATAGTCAAATTCACCGGCTTCGCCGATTTTCAAGGCTCCTGAACCCAATAATAAGACCTTCTGAGGTTTCTTCACAGCCTCTGCTTCTCCTCCGCTCAGATTTATTTTACCTGTCTTAACCGTTTCCAAGAATGAGTCGAACAAAAATTCCGTATCAGTCGGACCGGACGCAGCTTCCGGGTGAAATTGCGCTGAGAAGAATGGTTTGTTCTTATGACGTATTCCTTCGTTAGTGTTGTCATTTAAGTTGATGAATAATGGTTCCCAATCAGCAGGAATCGATTCATTATCAACAGCATATCCATGGTTTTGCGAAGTGATGAAACACCGGTTGGTTCCTTTCATTATTACCGGCTGGTTGTGTCCGCGATGTCCGTATTTTAGTTTGAACGTTTTGGCACCAGCAGCGATGGATAGCAACTGATTTCCAAGACAAATACCAAAAATTGGCTTGTCCATTTCCATTGCTTTCCGAATATGGGTGATAGTTGCCTGACATTGTTGAGGATCTCCTGGGCCGTTGGAAATGAAGAGGCCATCGTATTCCAATGTATTGAAATCATAATCCCATGGAACTCGGATAACCGTCGTATCACGTTGGAGAAGACATCGAATAATATTGTGTTTTACACCACAATCCACCAATACGATTTTGTATTTTCCAGTCCCATACGTAACAACCTCATTACAGGAGACTTTCTCCACCCAATTGATTTTTGTAGTATCGATAAAGTCAACAGGTTGGTCGTCAAACTCGATTTTTGCCTTCATCGCACCATATTCGCGAATTATTTTTGTCAGGGCTCTGGTATCAACACCGAATATGGCTGGAATCTTATTTTCTTTTAACCAGTCAGCCAAAGAACGTGTCGCATCCCAATGACTATATTCAAACGAATAATCGGAAACAACCAAGCCTTTAACATGGATAGTTTCCGATTCAAGAGATGAAGAAAGATGATTCTTTATTTCATCAGCCGGCACACCATAATTACCAACCAGAGGAAAGGTGATCGTTAAAATCTGACCTGCATAGGAAGGATCGGTGAGAGACTCGGGATAACCGACCATAGCAGTGTTGAAAACAATTTCACCGGCAGTAGATTTTTCATATCCGAATGAATGACCTGTGAATACGGTACCATTTTCAAGGACCAACTTGACTGACTTAAACTCGTTCATCACTAAAACTGAATGATTATTTCAGACGACAAAAATAATCATTTTTGCCGATGATGCCAATTAAATGTCGTTGTTTATATAGCGATACATATAAAAGATATGAGTGTCAGTTCTTTTAATTCTTTCCCCTTGATTCGACTATCTTAATAATCCTTATTTTCACATATACATACATTGGAAAATAGTTATATTTACAAAAAATAATAGGAGACTAAATCATTGAAAATAAAGCATATTATAATAACTCTATGCTTAATGATCCAATCTTTGTCATCTTTTTCTGGCGAATATCTTAGGATCTCGAAGGATGGTCGGCTTTTGGAAACAGAAAACGGAAAACCATTTTTCTGGCAGGGTGAAACTGCCTGGTTAGCTATTCAGAAATTGAGTCAGCCTGATATCGAACTTTATCTGAATAAACGGAAAACCCAGGGGTTTAATGTGTTACAGGTGTGTGCTTTGCACGATGTAAATGACGAAGATTTTTATCATAACAAGGCTTTGCGGAATGGTAATTTAGTAATGCCGAGAGTGACGAACGGTAATGATTTCAAGGCAGGTGATTCGCAGTATGATTACTGGGATCATCTTGTCTATTTGGTGGATGAATGTGCAAAGAGAGAAATGTATGTTGCCATTGTGCCAGTCTGGGGAAGTGTTTTAAAAAAAATAAAACCGTCACCAGGTACTATCCGGATTTACATGAATCTCTTGTGTCAGAAATTAGAGAAAAAAAAGAATGTGATATGGCTTTTAGGTGGTGATATTCAAGGCGAGCTTTACCCTGAACTTTGGGAGGAAATGGTAGGCGCAATTCGTACGCATAATTCGAAGCAACTGATCTCATTCCACCCGCGTGGGCGCACTTCATCGGTTACATGGTTTCACGAAAAGGAATGGCTTGCGTTCGATATGTGTCAGAGTGGCCATAAGGACTATGAACAGGATCCAGAAGGATACGGAGAAGATAATTGGAAGTATGTGCGGGATGCTCTGGCATGTTCACGACAGAAACCATTCATTGACGGAGAGATTTCCTACGAGGATATTCCACATGGATTACATGACACAACTGCAGTACGGTGGACTGGTGCTGATATTCGCCGCTATGCCTATTGGAGTGTTTTTACAGGTTCGAACGGAATTACATACGGACATAATTCGGTGATGCAGTTCTACGACAAGGAGGATCTGGGGATTTCGTCATATGGTGCACGTGGCTTCTGGCATCAGTGCCTCGATTCGGAAGGAGCTAATGATCTGCATTATTTGAAACAATTGATGACAAACCGTTTGTCAGACCGTCAGGATATTAGTGATTATGTCTTAAATCAAGGAGAACGATATGAGAGGATAGTGGCGACGAAGGGTGGGGGGTATATCCTGTGTTATACTTTTACCGGAAAACAAATTCAATTACCTGACGTTTTGTTTAAAAATGGCAAATGGACGGCCAATTGGTTTAATCCACGAAATGGTATAAGAAAGAAAGCCAATCATATAAACATAGACAATGGATATTGTTTTGTGACAGAATGGAAGGAGACGAATGGTAATGATTGGGTACTTGAAATCGTCTGGTAGCATGGGTAAAATATGAATAATCCATCTGTTTTTTTGATTGTATAAAAAGTGTCAAATCCGTTTGAGCGATGTCATAGCCCATAAATAAACTTTTTTATATACAGGAAGCGGGTCTAACAGATGTTAGACCCGCTTCCTGTATATTCACTCCAAACAATACTTCTATGTATTCATATCATTGAACAACTCTTTCGATGGCTGATTTATGCCGAATCCGTCATGTTTTTTATACGTTGGTTCTCCTGCTACACACGATGCTAAAAATATAACGATAGCAGTCGAAATCATAATGATAGATAGTTTTTTCATAGATATTGGATTTTTGTGTTTCTCTTCGTACGAATTTATTTTTACAAACTTACAAATAAATTCTTTACATGATTCACAAAAACAAAAAAAATAGAACAGGTCAGAGATGAACTGACTTTCATTCAAGATACTATGTTAATGCGAGCATCGACGATTATTTTTCCTGCAGTTTTCACATCCACAACCGCAGTCTGGTCCATTCGATGTGATGGTATGAATAATCCTGTATATTAGATAAATAACTGCAAGTGTAATAATGAGAAAAAGAATGATATTCTGCATGTTTGTATTATTTAAACGAACTGATTGCCAATTTGATAGACAGCAAAGGTAATGACCCATGCCAATACGATCGTGTACAGAGCTGACCCCAGCGCCCATTTCCATGAGGATTCCCTCGCAATCGTTACCACCGTTGCTATACAAGGCATATATATCAGAGCAAAAAGCATGAAACAGAAGGCCACAAGAGGCGTAAATACCTTTTGCCCGATTTTTGTACCAGAGGAATATGTCTGCTTCTGCAAGGCACTACACAATGCGGAAGATTCCTCGTCTGCTTCCCTGTCGGCTTGATAAAGAACTCCCATGGTCGAGACGACGATTTCTTTGGCGGCAGCACCAGTGAAGAGTGAGACCCCCATTTTCCAATCGAATCCGAGTGGTTCTATTACTGGTTCGATGACGTGTCCGATACGGCCGATATAGGAATTGCTTTGGTGTTCCGCTTCTTTGGCTAGTTCAAGCTGTTCAACAACAAGGTTGTCCCCTTTTCTTTCTGCTTCCTCTATCAGCGTTTCATAGTCTTTGGTGTAGTTTTCCTCACGAGGGAAATATCCTAAGGCCCACACAATAATAGAGGCACCTAGAATGACGGTTCCCATTTTTTTGAGGTACTGTCCTCCCTTTTCCCACATGTGCATGAACGTACTCTTGGCTGTTGGAATACGATAGGGTGGGAGTTCCATTACAAATGGCACTTCTTTTTTCTTAAATCTCGTATGGTTTAGAACTAATGCCGTGAGAATAGCTACAATAATTCCAATTAGGTACATACCCATCAATACCAAAGCCTGGTTTTTTTCGAAAAAGGCAGATACAAGCAGTATATAGATTGGAAGTCTGGCAGAACATGACATAAACGGGGTGATGAACATCGTCAGCAATCGGTCTGTACGATTGTCTAAAGTTCGTGTAGCCATGATGGCAGGAACGTTGCATCCGAATCCCATTACCAGTGGGATAAATGATTTTCCGTGCAGTCCTATTCGATGCATGAGTTTGTCCATGATGAAAGCGGCACGCGCCATATATCCGGTATCTTCCATGAGCGAGATACAAAAAAACAGAATAAGAATATTGGGAAGAAAAACAATCACTCCTCCCACGCCATTGATTACTCCCTGTATCAGCAGATCTTTCAGTGGACCATCAGCCATGTTTTCCGCTACGATGTCTCCGAACCACCCGATTCCGGCAGCAATCCAGTCCATCGGATATTGACCGATAGAGAATGTCGCTTCGAATATCAGGAACAGAAAAGCAAAGAAAATCACTAGTCCCCATACCTTGTGCGTTAGCACATCATCCAGGTCTTTTGTCCTTTTGTGTTGAACCTTCGTATAATGTAGCGTCTCCTTTAATGCTCCGTCAATGAAACCGTATTTGGCATCTGTGATGATGGTTTCCGAACGTTCTGAATACTCCTGCTCCAACCGCTCTATTTCGTCGGATGCAGTCTGTTTGATTTCTTCGAAATTTTCATATCGATTCAAATGGTTCTGAACGTTTTTATCCCCTTCCAATAGCTTGATAGCCAAATATCTGGAAGAAAAACGGTCTGCTACGGATGCATTCTTCCAGAGTACGTTTTGGATGGTCCGGATACTTCCTTCGATCTCTTGACCGTAATTGATGTGGATGTGACGCACCGTAGGATCTGCGTCCTCATAAACCTCTACTATCTTGTCCTGCAGTTCTGACAATCCCATTCCTTTCGAAGCCACTGTAGGAATCATTGGGATTCCAATCATCTTTCCCAAACTGTTGTAGTCGAAGTCTATGCCCTTTTCTTCCAGTTCGTCATACATGTTCAGTGCGATCACCACTTTGATGTCCATGTCGATAAGTTGCGTGGTAAGGAATAGGTTTCGTTCCAGATTTGAGGCATCAATGACGTTAATGACGATGTCTGGTTTGTCGTTGAATATATGATTGCGAACGAAAAGCTCCTCTGGAGAGTATTCGGTGATGGAGTAAGTGCCGGGAAGGTCGGTGATGTTCAGATGATAACCCTTCCAATCGGTGGACGCTTTCTTGGCATCTACTGTTACTCCAGAATAATTTCCGACGTGTTCGTGTGAATGGGAGAGGATATTGAATAGGGTCGTCTTTCCGCTATTCGGATTGCCGACCAGGGCGATGTTGATCTCATGTCCTTTTTGGATGGCGGAATGTTTCAGCTCTTCCTCCGCAATGACCAGACGATTGAGGTCTTGTTCGTTCGTCTCTTCAAAATCGGAGGAAGAAACAATTTCCACCATCTCCGCCTCTGAATTACGTAGGGATATTCGATATCCCATTATTTCGTATTCCACAGGATCTTGGAGCGGTGCCCGTTTGATGACGGAGACTTTCTTCCCTTTTACAAAGCCCATTTCTGTAATGCGCTTACGAAAGGCCCCATGTCCGAGTACCTTGACAACAACTGCCTCTTCGCCTGGTTTCAGTTCCGATAGATAATGAGTTTCTGAATCCATGTGTATTTATATAGTAAAATCCGTTGGCAAAATTACAAAAACAACCCTGTCCTGCCCGTCCCTCTTTTAGGGTATTTTTGAGGCAGGATATCCTAATAAATGATGAAAAAAAACAAAAGAAACTTTCTTATGGCATCTCCGACGTCAGAACCAATAGCCGATATTGGCTCCTATTGTCGGTTTGGCATAGTGGTCGGAATATCCAAGTGTGATGTCAAGCGGACCTATCAGCGTCTGCGCACCATATGAAACAGCGAATCCATATATATAGGATTGATCGGTCGGGTCAAAGAAGTCATTGGCCGAATACAGCATGTTGCCCCTCAGTGTCAGGAAATGTCTTCTGTAGAATCGATATCTGATCGCAGCCGACAGAACAGAGGTATAGTCGTTGGAGACATAGACGGCATTCAGGCCATAGAACGGTATGTGATGAAGGAAATAGACGGCATACTCATTACCACCAACGAACGTGTTCTCATACAGTGATTTTGCATCATTGCCGATCAACATTCTTGCATAGAAATCTGTCAACAGAGAGAGACGACGCTTGGGGAGAACAGGCAGGACGGATTTAGCCTTCAGAAAGAGGATGGGTGTCTGTCCGTCATCGACGAGATAGTCGTCTATCAGACTGCCCTCAGCCACTATATTTAAACCATAACTCGGAAAATAGAAATCGTCAAACGTGTCAAGAGTAAGACGGAGATATGGCTGTCCTATCAAGGCCGAGCGATTGCCGTTGAATCGATAGTCGGTCTCTTCAGGAAGGAAAAGTTCTGAATAATAGTATTTCAGATGATAACCGATCTCGGTGTCGAAGGAATTGAAAAAGCGAACCTTTACATAGCTGTTGGCATTTGCATGGTAAATTTGTTCCGTACTGATGCGTTTCGTTGTCTGATAAACGGAGTAGCGGCGTATCTTTCCGTTCAACTGTATGCCAACGACAGGAAAGTCTCTGTAATGTAGTTCCGCTAAGGCATTGAAACCAGGATTGGCAGACAATTCGACAGTGCCCGAATACAGTCCGAAGTTATGCGAATAGTCCTGTGTGTTGACATTCAGTAGGATGGCTGCTGCATCTATGTTATTGACTCGGAATCCCAGATTTCGTGTCAGCGACCGCCGGTCATTGGCCGTGACGTTCAGAATCTTTTTTCCTGGATGCGTCGTGTCCTCCTTCAATGAATAATAGGCCTTGTCGAAAGAGTATCTGCCGTAAATACGGTCAATTCCGCGTTTGATGTCGTTTGCCGAACAGGAGTCCGGCAGGTCGAGATTCATGTTGGAACGCAGGACGTAGGACGGTATGGCGGTTTTCCCTCTGAATTGAGTAGATGATAGAGCCCATTTGGACTGGGTCGTATATCGGTTGTCCACCTGACGGTATGTCAGATTGTAATGGCGTTTCAGGTCTCGTATTTGCTGAATGGCCTCTTCTGCCGCCTGTTCTCCCTTGACAATGATCGAATCAACAGCTTGGTTGTTGAATGCAGCGATGGAGTAGTCATCGACATCAGGACGGATGAGTACATTACATCCTTTTCGTTCTTCCTCTCCCTTGACTGGGTCGTAGAGGGATGCCAGTTGCCCGACGATGTCGATAATGTCATTGAGATCCTCGTGCGACAGCAGTTCGGCGCGTATGTCTACACCGATGACGATGTCGGCTCCCATTTTCTTTGCTACATCCACTGGAAAGTTATTGGTCAGCCCTCCGTCAACCAGCAGGCGTCCGTCACGTACAATCGGTTCGAAGGCGGCAGGAATCGCCATCGAAGCATAGAGGGCAGTGGGTAGCGAACCATGATCCAGTATGACCTCTTCTCCGGTTGTGAAGTCCGTCGCTACACAGGCAAACTGACGTGGCAGGTCTTTGCTGAAGTCTGTCGTGTCCGATACATTGCCCGTGAGTCCGCAGAATAGGTTGATGATGTTCTGTCCGCGCATGATCGACTGGGGCAATGAGAAGAACCGTCTGGAGTTTAGAGGAAGAGAGAGTACATAACGTTGCTGCAAGGTTTGTTTGTTAGCAGAGAGATACCTCCGTTCTATACGGTCCGACAACAGGCGTCTCCAGTTTTGCTCTTTGCATAGTTGCTCTATTTGGTCGGCTGTGTAACCGACGGCATACAGTCCGCCTACGATAGAACCGATGGAGGTGCC
>DGSL01000015.1 GCA_002393965.1 Bacteroidales bacterium UBA4363
TGAAACAAGACAAAAATAGTCCCATCGGGACGTCAGAATACAGGCAGGGGTTTCAACCCCTGTATAAAACGCATCTTCCGCTCAGAACTCCGTAGGAGCGTCATCCCCCTCCATCCTCCCTCCATCCCCAGTCATAACACATAGACAAAACATAGTTGTAACATAGACGAAACACACATAAAACACACATAAGATATAGATAAGATATAGATAAAGCATAGTTATAGCATAGATAAAGTATAGATAAAGTATAGATAAAGTATTGATAAAGCATAGATAAAGTATTGATAAGGCATAGATAAAATATATATAAGACATTCATAAGTCATATATAAGGCAATGTTTAAACACTACCTCTCCAATGTCGCCCCACTACCTGCACTCTTGTCCTCCCTTCCTCTCCCTTCCCGTCCTCTCCCTTCCTAATATGATTCATAATACCATAAATAAACTGATAGCATAAAAAATGCAGCCATTTCTGACTGCATTTTATGTATATTTACACTAAAGAGTTATTCGGGGACAACAGGTATATAGTTCCCTCCCTAAATTATGATAACCTTTTTCCTTTGTTGAGGCGTATCCGTGCTTCGAGTTCGATGGTGCGCAGTCGGTCTTTGTAGAGATTGTTGCGGTTCACCTGTTCGACAGAGAGGCTTGCATCGGAGTTCCCTCCCCATCGCCGGCATAGGTAAAGGGACTCGTAGATGCGCCCTATCCTCCATTCGCGGCTGATGCGCAACCCCATGGCATAGTCTTCTCCGTAGGAGGTGTTGGGCAGTGGGTTCGATCGCAGATAACAGGTCCGGAATGCACGTGGAGCACCCAGTCCGTTGATGCGCAACGCATTGTTTGGCCCGTTCTCTTCGGACCATTCTTTATGTGCGATCAGTCCGGGCTTAATTTCGTTCATTTGGAAATCGGTCATGGTATAGGCACCGATCAGCATGACACATTTTTCCTTGCGGAAATGGTCAACGATACGTTGAAGCGTATCTTCTCCCGAGTATAGGTCGTCACTGTCGAGTTGAACGGCATAGCGTCCGCATGCCGAGCTTCGGATACCCTCGTTCCAGCACCCACCGATACCCAGGTCGTGGCGTTCGGGTATGATATGCGTCAATCGATTGTCCTCAGATCGAAGTTGGTCGATCAGTAGTGGCGTATGGTCGGTCGAGTGGTTGTCGATGACAATGACGTTGAATGGGAAGTCGGTTTTCTGACTCAGTGCCGAGCGGACCGCGTCAGTTATTGTCGCTTCACGGTTGCGTACGGGAATGATGACGCTGGCCTCTACGGGATAGGTGTCCGAGTCCTCCTCGGCTTCTTGCGCCTTCTTTACCAGGGCGTTCAAAGCCCGCAGATGTTCGGTGCAGGCTCTCTCCATCTCCTTCTGTACTTCTGCATTGCGTGGATTGACGTAGTCGAACTGTTTCTCTCCGCTGGCCCTCGTGTCTTCTTCGCTTTCCGTGTATAGGGTTTCATTGAGGTGGAAGGCTTGTCCCATTCGGGTCAGGCGCAGTCGCGCATCGTACAGGGCAGCATACTGAAAGTTACTTTCCGATTCCCGTACGGCCCGCTTGAGTTTGGCGGCATCGACCATCTTTACGGCTCCGAAGTCGAAATCGTCACGGAGGCTCCCCTTCTGATAATCGATGGTAGGATGAGGCTGTGGCATGTCCTTGCCCTCTGTGACGGTCTGGTAGTCACTATAGAGAAATGCGGCATGGGTGTCTTCCATCACCTGCACCATCCGGCGAATGGCATTCTGACCCCATTGGATGAGATGAATCTCCTTTGTCACCAGCAGCACATAGCCGTTGCCGAGAGTCTCGACTCTCTGGCGAAGTTTTTGGGAGGAACAGAGTTTCGGTAGGACGATAAGTTCAACGTTTTTCATGGTTATGGTTTTTCAGAGAGCTGTTTATAATATACTTAGACGATGGGTGAAGGAGATGGCAGTAAAAAAAATAGCCTGCGTAAAAGGAACAGAGTGGAATGCTGATGTGTAAAGCTACAAAAAAATGCGGATGATTTTTTGCGTTATCGCTGTTTTTTCTTTTACTTTATGCATTATTATGCGATTCTTTTGTTTGCGGCCGATAACGCTCCGTCCTGTACGGAAAAGGTCTATTGAAAATAAACGGATTCCCTTTCTGTCACGTACGTCGGAGCGAAAAAAAGTCAGGCTCCGGTTCTTTAGTGTAAGGACGTAATGAATCGGATTGAATATGTTGAAAATAAGAAAAACACGTTATGATCTTAATTGCTGACAGCGGATCTACCAAGACTCACTGGTGTCTGTACGACCCGAAAAGCGAAACCAAAATAAAAGAGCTACACACGAACGGCATCAACCCGTTTTATCAGACGGAAGTACAGATTGCGGATGAGGTGTTCACAAACGTTCATAGCAAACTGCCCGTCTATGAGATTGACTCTATTTTCTTCTACGGAGCGGGATGCGCTTTTCCTGAAAAGAAGGAGACCGTCTACAAGGCAATCTCCATTTCTTTTCCCGGGATAAAAATAGAGGTTCACAGCGACATGGACGGAGCAGCGCGCGCGTTGCTCGGACGGAATGCCGGTATTGCCTGTATTTTAGGAACAGGGTCGAACTCCTGCTACTATGACGGGTCGAAAATCATTTCGAACGTCTCTCCGTTAGGCTTTATTCTCGGAGACGAGGGCAGTGGCGCGGTGTTGGGTAAGTTGTTGGTGGCGGACTTGTTGAAGCACCAGCTGTCGAAGGAACTGGAAGAGCGGTTCTTCGATGAGACGGGGCTTACGGTACCGGAGATCATGGACGGAGTCTATCGCAAGCCATTCCCTAATCGTTTTCTGGCTTCCCTATCGTATTTCCTTGAAAATCATAAGGACCATCCGGACATCCATCGACTCATTGTCGGATCCTTCCGTTCTTTCTTCGTGCGGAACGTATTCCAGTATGACCACTTTCGCGAGAGTGAGATACATTTCATAGGCTCTATCGCCTTTCTCTTTGAGTCCGAGTTGCGAGAGGCGGCATCACTGGAAGGAATTCAGGTCGCCTCGGTTGTGCGGTCCCCGATGGATGGTCTCATAACCTATCATCAGCCACCCAAAAGGAATCTGTGGGATTACAACGTGTCAGATTAAAATGAAGGAGTTTCTGTTTAGTCAGAGTTTGACAGATATCAAGCGAGGATGTCCCTGATGGAGCATCCTCGCTTGGCTTTTACAATAGATCCTACATCTCCCGCCCCTTCCGGACGAAAAAAAAAGATAATCTTCTTTCCGTGTTATCGGGCGTGACGTGATCGAGTGTCTTTCGTCATGATTCTTTCCCGTCAAAGACGAAACGCATGCGGCAGATGGACGTGTTATTAGCTGCGTTCTTCAGGTCTACGACATTATCCGGTGACTTGCAGAAGTGGATGTTCATGCCATAGGTGCCTTCCGATAGAAACACAACTTCCATTTGTCGGACGTGCGTACCGCTGAGTAGTTCGTCGCTGTAGAGGTTTAAGGCATGTTCCACCAGTTTGGCTGAGTTGAAATGGTGGTTGATGTCGATATCGCCGTACTTCGGACTGTAGGTCAGTACCGGTGGCAGGTCCACGCTCGGGATGCGGGAGAGTTTCGGAACCTGGAAGTTCGGGTCGCGATCGACTATCATCCGTGTGATTTTCCCGTTCTGGATGGTGGGAAGGTCTGCCGGACGACGGGTCTTATAGTCAATGGCAGCCCAGAATGCCTGAGCACGAACGATGTAGGCTCCGTCTTTGTCCAGGATGGCAAAATTACGTTGCGTGAAATAGTGGTCCACATTGGAAATCCATGTATAGAGCATGACGCGTTCGTCGTGGACCGGTGCCCGTTCGATGTAGATCCCCATTCGTGAAACGACCCAGGCTTTCTGTATGGTCTCCATGAAACTGAAACCGAAACCGTTCTCCTCAGCATGGTCGGTAGAGGCATGAAGAAGATGTGAGACGATATCCTGTAGGGGAGCAGTACCGTTGATGTCGCAGTTGGCTGGTTCGATGATCAGCGGAAAGCGTCCGAGTAGTTGGGTTTGATCAAGAGATGGCATGGCTTCAGTCGGTGAGGGTGGTGTCCTTGACGGTTTGATTGTTCTTTCGGCGCGCGATGGACTTCTCGCGTTCGGCGAGCATGTCGGAGAGACGCTCCACTTTCGATCGGGTGATGGCTACGCGTCCGGAACGGATGAACTGAAGCACTCCGACGGTCTTGCTCAGGTCCTCGAAGAGTTTCTGCGTTTCGTCGTAGAGACCGGTCTTCTGGAAAACGACGGCGTTGTCTGTGATTTCCAGGACGGTGATGTCGTGGTCGCGGATCAGCGACTCGATCGAGCCTTTTTCAAGGATGTGCTTGGTGGCAATCTTGTAGAGGGCAATCTCCTGATAGACCAGTTCGTCATCCGTGTTGTAGTAGGCTTTCAGGATGTCGATGCGCTTGTCAATTTGCTTGACAACCTTTTCGATGGTTTCGTGGTCGCTGTACGTGGTGATGGTGAATTTGTGGATACCCTTCAGAGCGGAAGGAGAGACGGAAAGAGTCTCAATGTTGAGTTGCCGCCGATTCAGGATAATCGTTATTTGATTGAGCAATCCCACGCGGTTTTCCGAGAAAACCGTGATCGTATAAAGTGTTTTATTGTTATTCTCCATTGTGAGATGGTTTATTGTCTATGGTCCTTTTTTCTCTTTTGACCTCGAACGAAAGTTTTTTACGTCCGGTCTGAGTACGTGAGAACCTTCCTTATGAACCTTTTTGTTAAGCCAGATGAGCAAAGTCAAACTTGTTTGAACTTTGCCATGGCGAAAAAAGGACTAATGAAATTGAACGCTTATTTCTCCAGCATGACGTCCGTGACGTTGGCTCCTGCCGGTGTCATTGGGTACACCATACCCATCTGTTCGCATTCGGCAACGAGAAGGAACGCTTTGTCGTCGCTGAACATGTCCTGAATGGTCTTGTCCAGATCCTCTCTTCTCTCCACTCGCGCGGTGCGGATACCGTAGGCCTCTGCGATTTTGCAGAAGTCGGGATTGGCCATGTCGGTAAACGAATAGCGTTGGTGGTTGAACAGCTCCTGCCATTGGCGAACCATGCCCAGTTTGTTGTTGTTGAGCAGTATGATTTTCACGCCTATGGAGTCCTGCATGATAGTGCCGAATTCCTCCAAGGTCATCTGCAGTCCGCCATCACCCAGAAACAGGCATACGCGTCGTTCGGGGGCGCCTATCTTGGCTCCTAACGCGGCCGGTATGCCGTAGCCCATGGTCCCGAGTCCGCCGGAGGTGATGTTGCTCCGCGTCTTTCCGAAACGGAAATAACGCGACCCCATCATCTGGTTCTGACCGACATCGGTTACCAGTACGGCGTCTCTGCCAGCCAGGTCGGAAACATGTCGGACCACTTCACCCATGTGCAGTGGACCTTGGGATGGCTCCACTTCCTTGACGTACACATGTTCGTATTCGCGTTTCTCCAATGGGGCGAACGAGGCAATCCATTCGTCGTGGGATGCTTTTTTTACTTTCTCCGTCACCAGCGGGATCGTTTCCTTTACATTTCCCAGGACGCCTAGGGTCGGAACGACGTTCTTGCCTATTTCGCTCGGATCAATGTCGAAATGAATCACCTTTGCCTGTTTGGCATAGGTTTTCAGATTGCCGGTCACACGGTCGGAGAATCGCATGCCGATGGCTATGAGCACGTCGCATTCGTTGGTCTTGAAGTTGGGACCTAGGTTGCCGTGCATGCCGACCATACCTTTGTAGAGAGGATAGTCCGATGGCAGTGCCGAGAGACCCAAAAGGGTCGAGGCAACTGGGATCTGTGCTTTCTCGAGCAGAGACTTTACCTCCTCTTCAGCATGGGCAAGGAGGACACCTTGACCTATGACGGCAAGAGGTTTCTGTGCGGAGTTGATGATGCAGGCTGCCTGTTCGATGTCCTCTTCCTCTGGCTCTGGATCTGGAATATAACTGCGGATGGAGTCGCATTTCTTGTATTGGTAATCCAGCGTGTTGAGCAGGGCGTCTTTCGTGATGTCCAGGACAACGGGACCCGGACGGCCGTTGCAGGCAATGTAGAAGGCGCGGGCAATGGCGTCGGGAATGTCTTCTGCCTTACGGATCTGGTAACTCCATTTGGTAATCGGCTGCGTCAGTCCCAGAAGGTCTGTCTCCTGAAATGCGTCGGTGCCTAAAAAAGGTGAGGCGACCTGAGCCGAGATGACAATGATAGGGGTGCTGTCCATCATGGCATCGGCAATACCCGTGATGGTATTGGTCGCTCCCGGACCCGAAGTGACGAAAACGACTCCGGGTTTGCCACTCACGCGTGCATATCCTTCTGCTGCGTGAGCCGCTGCCTGTTCGTGACGGACAAGGATATGGTTGAAGATCTCGCTGTAGTCGTAGAGAGCATCATAGATAGGAATGATGGCTCCACCGGGGTAACCGAAAATAGTGTCAACGCCTTCTGCCTTGAGGCTTTCCAACACGGCATAACTGCCGGTCATCTGTTTCTTCATTATTGATTTTTTATGAGGTGAGTTGAGTAGGTCAGTCTATCATGCGTACTCCGCCCTTGTCGGCTGAACTTACGCTTTGTGCATAGGCACGCAGTGCCTTTGAGACACATCGGTTGCGTGTGACTGGCTGTTGTGGTCGTGCATTCAGTTCTTCTTCCGACAGACGGACATTGATGGTGCGGTTCGGAATGTCTATTTCGATGATGTCGCCGTCTTTGATCTTTCCGATATTGCCACCAGCAGCGGCTTCAGGTGAGATATGCCCGATCGAAAGTCCCGACGTACCTCCGGAGAAGCGTCCGTCAGTGATGAGGGCGCATTCTTTTCCAAGGTGCATGGACTTGATGTAGGAGGTAGGGTAGAGCATCTCCTGCATGCCTGGTCCTCCTTTCGGTCCTTCGTGTGTGATGACGACGCAGTCGCCGCTCTTGATCTTACCGCCCAGAATTCCTTCGCAGGCAGCTTCCTGTGAGTCAAAGACTTTGGCAGGACCGCTGAATTTCCAGATGGCAGGATCCACTCCGGCTGTCTTTACCACACATCCGTCCTTTGCGATGTTGCCGAACAGAACGGCAAGACCGCCGTCTTTGGTGTAGGCATGCTCCAAGTCGCGGATACATCCGTTGGCGCGGTCGGTGTCCGGCGAAGGCCATTGGGTGTTCTGACTACCCATCTGCGTGCTGAATTTACCGCCCGGAGCGCTGAAGTAGATACGTTTGGCCTCTTCGTCGATAGACGGAAGGGTGATGTCGTATTTGCGGATCGCTTCGCCCAGAGTCATCCCGTCCGCGCGTTTGACCTGCGGATCGATCAGGCCACCTTTGGCAAGCTCGCCCAAGATACCCAGGATACCTCCGGCACGGTTGCATTCCTGAACACTGTACTTCTGGGTGTTCGGTGCCAGTTTGCAGAGGCACGGGATTCGGCGTGACAACTGGTCGATGTCCGACATCTTGAAGTCAACCTCCGCTTCCTGTGCTACTGCCAGCAGGTGCAGAATCGTATTGGTACTTCCTCCCATTGCAATATCAAGGGCCATGGCGTTGAGAAAGGCTTGGCGTGTGGCAATGGAACGAGGCAGGACGGAGTCGTCGCCCTCTTCGTAGTATCGGAGCGCATTCTTTACGATCAGCCGTGCTGCGTCCTTGAACAGCTGTATGCGGTTGGCGTGTGTGGCCAGAATAGTGCCGTTGCCGGGAAGGGACAATCCGATGGCTTCGGTCAGTGAATTCATGGAATTGGCGGTGAACATACCCGAGCAGCTACCGCATCCCGGGCAGGCGCAATTCTCGATCTCCTCCATTTGCTGGTCTGTGATTTCAGGGTCGGCACCCTTGATCATGGCGGTGATGAGGTCAGCGTTCTCCCCGTTCCATTTTCCAGCCTCCATCGGACCTCCTGAACAGAATACGGTAGGGATATTCAATCGCATGGAAGCCATCAGCATACCCGGAGTCACCTTGTCACAGTTGGAGATGCAGATCATGGCATCGGCCTTGTGGGCGTTCACCATGTATTCGACAGAGTCAGCGATGATATCACGGGAAGGAAGGGAATACAGCATGCCGTCGTGACCCATTGCGATGCCGTCATCGATGGCTATGGTGTTGAATTCAGCAGCATAGCAGCCAAGTGACTCGATCTCCTTCTTGACGATCTGTCCGATCTCGTGGAGATGTGTATGTCCCGGTACGAATTGTGTGAACGAATTGACAATGGCTATGATTGGTTTGCCAATCTGTTCGTGTTTCATACCTGTTGCAACCCATAGGGCACGTGCGCCGGCCATTCGGCGACCTTGGGTAGTTGTGTTGCTGCGCAGTTCGTGTTTCATATTTTCTGTGTTTTAAAAGCAAATGAAAAAAGAACCAGCCGGATGGGTGTCTCCAGCTTGGATAGGTCATAATTCCGCAAAGGTACAAAATAAAAAAAGAAGGATTGAATTCAATCTTTATTATCTTTGTGTATTAAAACCTATTAACAGAAATATTCTTTCCTCGAAAAAACATGAAACGGGTTGTTGTGTTATGGTTAATGCTGAGCGCTTTCTTCTTCCAGGCGCAGGCGTGGGAGCCAACGAAGTCGGAGGCAAGGCAGATTACCAGAGAGTTCATCCGTCAGGTGATGTCCGGCAATCTGAAAAGGTCGTTGAATTATTTCGCTCCAGAGTACGTGCGGACGCAGCACGACTCGTTTCTTGAGGGACGGACCGCTCAGTTCGTCTCGGAGTTTATCGGGGGAAACGTCGTCTCAAAGTCTGGTGTGGACTTGGGATTTGTCTCTCCTGACTATACCGAGATTGCATCTATGAAGGTAAAGAAAGTCGAGATAGGAGAAAACGTCTCTGTCGTCGTCGAAGTGAAACTTCACGATGGAACACGATACCATACCGTTTTCAACATGGTGGTCGTGGACGGAGACAAGTTGAGATACTATGGCGCTGTCGGTTAACCGCCGCTACAGATGCCCTGATAAACCGAACCTTTTCGTTAAGCCGAAAGCAGAAGCCAAAATTATTTGGGTTATGCTGAGGCGAGAAAAGGACTATTGAAAATG
>DGSL01000003.1 GCA_002393965.1 Bacteroidales bacterium UBA4363
TGACAGAACAATAGACTGTGTCCTGTGAGAAACGCAATCTTTGGATGCCTTTCATGTTGTCGTAACGGCTGGATTTCGTCCGTATCCATTGTTTGTCAGAAGCAAGACGCTTGGCGCTGATAATCTCTTCGTGCCTCCAAAAACGCATGTCTATACGGAAGAATTCAATATCTTTTATTATACAATCTGACAGACAGGAATGCATCCTTCTTCTCTGTTCTTCTGTACTTTTCGCACTATCACGAATTTCTTGTCGACATAGCTCGAAATCTTGTTCATTAAGATAGTGTTTCTCATCAAAATAAGCAAAAAGAACATAATGACAATAATGTTCTGTCATCGTGGTATCGTGACCGCGTTCACGTCTTTGTTGTCGAAATATCCACGGCTCTGTATATAAATCAGCACCAATCACAACCTGAATTTTATAATTATCCTTTAGATGTTTTATACTTGGAAGAACTTTCGCATTATGCTCTACATCATGATAAAGAACCGAGAAATTTTTGCCTATGTAAAAATCCTTATGCTCCTTGAAATTGTAGTTGAAATATGCCACTGTATCCCCTTTGAATTTCTCCAATGGTCTGTAATACGGATTGCCGCTCGCCGGTTTGTAACTTTGACACGATGCCAGGACAGATAACAAGACTGCCATAAACAGATAGGTCGTTTTTATATGTTTCATGATTTTACTCACATTTGTTTTCTATTCCTATCGCTTATTTGCAAACTCTATCCAAAGCACGCCCAAACATACCCTATAACTTGCAAATTGATGTAGTCTTCGATTAAACAGAAAGCAGAACCATGCTTACTTGGATTATGCTGAGGTGAAGAAGATTCTGTCGACAAAACTTGACAAACTTTATAAGCAACATGACAAGCTCAAAAAAACTATTTGGGTTTGGCTGTAAACTCAAGGATGACATGATACGTTTCTGTCAGCACTTTCATTTTCTTCCCTGTAATTTCTATGATTTTTAATGTGGGCATGTTTTCTGTCACTATATATATACCATCATCGTTTTTCCCGATCTTATTTCTGTCAAAAACAGTGTCTGGGGTTTGAGAAATATAATACGGCAATGCAACATCAAATTGTCTTGCTCCGTTGTTAATATGACAGAATACAGAATCTCGTGAGTATATTTCACAAACGCTGCTTCCAGGAACATTATTATTGACGACGGTCTCCCACTTATATTTTGTCAAAAGGTCAATAACAGACTTTTGATCTTGTGCCCTACAACCAGCATTCAGGAATTGACACATTATGAGAATTAAAACTATTTGTATTTTCATTATTTATTGTTTTTGATTCCTATCACAGGAATGTTGTATGAATTGATAAAATTAGAATAATCTGCTACTCTCCAGTTTATATGCATCGGATCATAATAGACATATTCCTGAGAATTCGTATATCCCATTATGGCTACACTGTGTGTTCCATTGCAAATAGACGAAAAAACGACGGCACCTTCATCAATGGCTTCCTTTACATTGGAGTACCAAACCACCTCAAAATTAAAACAAATTAAATTCTCTGCCTCCTGAGGAGAGATTCCTCCCGATGTAAAAATAAATTTTGAGGTTTGATAAAAATATTGCATTTGATATACACCTTCGTTAATACTTCCTCCCAAAAGGTGATTGACATATTCTAACGTTGCGGGAAAACATGAAGATATAATCTGTGTTCCTGTTGGTTGGATATATTCCTTAGCCAATACGTCATCAGATGCTGGAATATAATCTTTCCCAACGTCATTAGAATATTGTCCCTGTCCCATGTACACATCTTCCTCAGATTCTCCGTCCTCCTCATCGTCTTCCGGAGGCGTATCCTCATCGTCAAACATATCCACTCCGTCGTTTTCCTCATCGGAATAGTCTGCATCGTCCTCTTCCCAACTGGCTTCAACAACCACTTCCGGGAGTTCGGTCTCATAGGCTACGTCGTCGGAGACGTCCTCGCCTTGCTCGGTGGCACGAACGGAAATACCCCATCCGACCAATAAGCCACCCGGTTCCAACGTCAGACCTGCCGTCAGCATCAAAAGGAGCATCAGGCGGGGCAATGTTCTCGTTCGCTTCATTTGCGGTTACAACGATAGACAGAATGGTTAGGAACGTTCTTTTCATTTGATTTATAGATAATTGATTGAGGAAACGAAAATACGAATAATTCTCTTAGTTTCTTCGCAACCACCCTTCTTCGCCATGGCATAGTGAGTAAACTTTCTCTGCTCATGGCTTAATCGAAAGGTCATTCCGCAGACTTGTTGCGAAGCATCTGCAAGGCTTCTGACATTACTTTCGAGCCGAGCAGGTACAATGTGCCGAAATAGAAGGATGCTGCCAGAAGAATCTGCAGCAGGGTCAGTGGCAGGTCGGGCAGGGGATGGGAGAGGGCGTGCAGATTGAGATAGCCGACAGCCTTGACCAGCAGGAACATGAGTCCGGAGATTAGCGCATAGGGTGCGATGTCTCGGATTTGCTGCAGGATGGAATAGGCGACCTTGTGTTGTGTGACGATCATGTCGGCAAGCCAGGAGACGACTCCGGCAACGGAGAATCCTATCAGCATGTATTCGATGCGCTGATAGAAAAGCAGAGTAAGCAGTATCAGTGCATTTTTCAGCATGTCCAGCATGAAGGTCGTGTGCGAGGCACCGCGGACCGTGATGATCGTGGCATTGAGGGAATGAAGCGGAAAGGTCAGCGAACCGACAATCATCAGTTGGAAATAGGGTACGGCGGGCAGCCATTTGTCGGTCAGCACGAGCGATACCAACGGGGCGGTGAGTGAACCCAGTCCAATCATGACGGGGAAGATGAGAAATGCGGTAATGCGCATCATCTTGCGCAGATAGGCAATCTGTCTGCGAGCGTCATGGTCGAGGCGTGCCAGAATGGGGTATGCCACACCGGATGTCGTACTGGCAACTACGGTGGAGGGGATCTGCTGGAACTTGTTGGCCTGGTTGTAGAACCCGAGCAGGGCGGAAGAATAGAATCGTCCGATGCATACGTTGTAGATATTACGGACAACGGTGCTGATGACGGTCATCATCAGCAGGAAGAAGGAGAAGGCGAATACCTCGCGTATGATATGGAAGTCGGCTCTGAGTCCAAACCTGTAATGGGAAAACATCCATAGCATCAGGGTCCGTACGGTGGGCTGAAGGACAACCTGCCAGGCGAGAGCCCAGTAGCCGAATCCCATAAGGGCAAGAACGATGGCGACGATGCCGGCAACGATGGCAGAGGAGAGGTCGGCAAGTGAGATATGGTGGAAGTCAACGGCTTTGGTCAGTACGATATTCTGTACGATGCCCAACGAATTGATGATTATGGCGAGAAAGAGAAACCGGGCAAGGTCGGTCAGTGGTGGTTTATTAAAAAAAACGGAGAGAGAAGGCGCGGAGATGTAGAGGAGCAGATAGATGATGATGGACAGTCCGACATTAAAATAGAAAATGGCGGCATAGTCAGCAGGTCGGTTCTCCTTGCGCCGAACGAGTGCTGAGGTAAACCCCGACTCCACCAGCGTATTGGAAAGTTGGGTGAAGATGGCGAGTGCCCCCATGAGTCCGAAATCGTCCGGAGAAAGCAGTCGGGCGGTGATGATGCCGACTAACAGTGCGATAATCTGAAAGCCTGATTTGTCCAAGGCATTCCAGAGAAGTGCTTTTGCCGTTTTATTTCTCAACTCGGAGGATGGCATCGTACTGCTGTTTATCGTTGAGAATCTCCAGTGTTTTCTTCAAGACAGGGTCCTCCTTCAGTGTGTATTGGATTGGTCCTTTCTGGAAGTAGTAGCGAAGGATGATTTCGGTATTGATGTAATCCAGAATATCCTTTTTGTTCTGTTCGAGATCGGTATCAACATCGACAGCGAGTTTTCGTTCCAATGCGTCGAATTCCTCTTTGGCACGTTGGTCATACCCTTCGTACTTGGCTATTTCCTTCAGGTGTCGCAGTGCATCGGTCGATTTCAGGTGATAGGAGAAACCCTTGTCTTTGACAAATTTCTTAAACTCGGTCCAGTCGTTCTCTGAGATGGAGAACTGCGAAGGTTCTGCGATATGCCTGTTGCGCTGGGCATACTCTGTCGCGAAGTCGAAGATATAGTGGCGAGCATACAATTCGTCGGCGATGTTGAGGTTGTGTTCGTTTTTCACTTCCACGTCGGGAGTGATACCACCTCCGTCCCGCACTTCGCGTCCGGCCCGTGTATGAAATACGCTTGTCAGCGAATCCGGTATGCGAGAGAGGGAGCCATCCTCGTTGCGGTGTGCATAGTCGATAGCCTGAATACATCTTCCAGAGGGTGTGTAGTACTTCGCGATGGTCAATTTGAGGCTACCGTCATAGGGGAGCGGGCGTGTACTTTGAACCAGTCCTTTGCCATAGGATCGTGTTCCGACCACGATGCCTCGGTCCAAGTCCTGAATGGCGCCGGAGACGATTTCTGAAGCGGAAGCGGAAGCCCCGTTGATAAGGACTGCCAGCGGCATATTCGGTTCGATAGGGTCGGATGAGGTGCGGTAGTCCTCGTCCATTTGTTTCGTCTTTCCTTTGGTGAACAAGACTTTTTCCTCCTTATTGACGAAGAGGGAGAGAATGTTGACAGCCTGGTCCAGCAGGCCACCAGGATTGTTACGCAGATCGAGAACCAGTTGTTTCATGCCTTTCCCTTTCAGTTCGATGATAGCGGACTTGATATGTTCTGCGGAGTTTTCGGTGAACTGATTGAGAAGGATGTATCCCGTATTGGCATCCACCATGCCGTACCATGTGACCGGATCGATATGTATTTTCTGTCGGACCAGTGTTCGTTTCACGGAGCCTGTTCCAGGTCTGTCCACGACCACGGTGACGGAAGTGCCTGGAACTCCACGCAGTTGTTCGCTGACGTTGGAGACCGTCATGCCGTCGGTTTTCTTTCCGTCAATAGACCTGATGATGTCACCCGCCTGCAGTCCTGCCTTGTGTGCGGGCATTCCCTCGTAGGGTTCGGAAATAACGATGTCATAGGTCTTGTTAGTGGTATCGCGGAAGTGTTGAGAAATGATGGCTCCGATGCCTCCGTATTCCCCGGACATCTGAAGTTTGAATTCCGACTGTTCTTCCTGTGGGATGTAGTTGGTGTAGGGATCCAGGGACACGAGCATGCCGTCGATTGACTTGCGGATAAGTTTCTGCGGATGGATGGAATCTACATAATAGACGTTGAGTGTCTTGAGGATGGAATTATAAACGTCCAGATTCTTAGAAAGTTCGAATCTCGTATCGGTCTTTTCGGACGTAGCTGCAATGGCATTGCCTATAGCAAGAGACAATCCCCAGAGCAGGACGGAAGTCAAAAAATATTTTCTGAGCATCATTTGTTTGTGATCAGTCGATAATGAGCATTGCATCGCCGTAGACGCCGAAACGGTAGTCCTGTTTCAGCGCCTCCTTATAGGCATTCATTACGTTGTCGTATCCTCCAAAGGCGCAGGTCATCATGAGCAGGGTGGAGTAAGGCTGGTGGAAATTGGTGACCAGTGCGGTAGGTATCTGGCAGACGTAAGGTGGAAAAATGAACTTATTGGTCCATCCTTGATAGGGTTTCAGTGCTCCTTCGCTGCCGACGGAAGATTCGACAGCGCGTAGTGTCGTTGTGCCGACTGCCAGTACTTGTTTCCCGTTTTCGCGTGCTTGGTTAACTCGGTCGGCCGTTGCTTGTGAGATCACAGCGGGTTCGGAATCCGGTTTGTGTTTGGTCAGATCCTCCACGTCGATTTCTCTGAAGTTGCCCAATCCGGCATGCAGCGTCAGATAGGAGAAGTCGATACCCTTAATCTCGGCGCGTTTGAGCAGTTCGCGCGAGAAGTGGAGTCCGGCAGCAGGAGCGACCACGGCCCCTTCGTTTTTAGCGTAATAGGTTTGATAGCGTTCGGCATCTTCCTCGTTCACTTCGCGTCGGTCCTTGATATAGTTTGGGATGGGGGTCTGTCCCATGGAGTAGAGAGTCTGTTTGAATTGGTCGTGTGGTCCGTCGTAGAGGAAACGCAGCGTACGTCCACGGGAAGTGGTATTGTCAATGACCTCTGCCACGAGGGAGTTATCTTCGCCGAAATAGAGTTTGTTTCCTATGCGGATTTTGCGTGCAGGGTCCACGAGCACGTCCCACAGTCGCAGTTCTTCGTTGAGTTCACGCAGGAGAAATACCTCGATTTTAGCATTTGTCTTTTCCTTATTGCCGTAGAGTCGCGCAGGAAAGACTTTTGTGTCGTTGAAGAGAAAGACGTCCTTTTCATCGAAATAGTCAAGGATCTCTTTAAAGTTCTTGTGTTCAATAGTCCCGTCTGACTTGTGAAGCACCATCATCTTGGATTCGTCGCGATTCTGTGCAGGGTGCAGAGCCAGCCGTTCCTCATCGAGGTTGAATTTAAATTCGGATAATTTCATTACTCAGGTAGATATTGTTTTTTTTGTTTTATCAATGAGATTAAGGTAGAGAGCCTACTTCAAGTCGGACAAAGATACAACACCGATGTAGGGGTTGTCAAGAGTAAAAACGTGAAAAATATTGAAAATAAGATCCGATGTATTTTCGTCTGAACGGGATAAGGCCTCGGATATGGGGAATAGGCGGCTGGTATGGTGTGGGAGTGTCACCGTGTCCGTTTCATTCCGTCTGGTCTTGGTTGTGAAACGTGTGAGTATCAGTGAGCTGAGACAGGGAAAGGAGGAAATCGTCTATCTGTTGGCATTGTTCCACCCGAACCTCTCCAATCCGAGTACGTCGAAGCGCAGAGAGATAGGCACCACTGCCGAGAGAGCGTCCGATATCGCGAGCCAGAGCTCGGATGTAGGTTCCTTTGCTGCAGACGATACGGATGGTCAGGGATGGGAAACCCTGAGTCTGACGGTGTTCGGCGGCAGAGATGCTATGGGGGAATGATGAGTTGTTGCTATGTGTCGGGGGTTCTTCGTCTGGCATTACGGGCGTCACTTCTGTTGGGCCTGCCACGGAGGCTGGTGTAAAGTCGAGAATTTCCAGTTCATCGATTGTCAGCACTTTTTTCTTCAGTGGCACATCCGTTCCCTTACGTGCCAGTTTGTAGGCGCGGTCCCCGTTGACTTTGACGGCGGAATAGGCAGGCGGTTCCTGCTCGATTGTCCCGATAAAGTCCTTCAGTTTCTCTTCGATCCTATTACGAGAGATATGCTGGAAGGGATAGAGGCAGTCAATAGGGTGTTCGCGGTCGAAAGACGGTGTGGTGGCTCCCAGTTGCATCGTCGCGACGTATTCCTTGGTCTGATATTGTAATGTATCGATGCGTTTGGTCGCTTTTCCGGTGCAGACAATCAGTACTCCTGTTGCCATAGGGTCCAGTGTTCCGGCATGCCCGACTTTCAAGTTTTTCGGTCGTACGCCGAGGTGTTTGCATAGGGCGCGTCGCACCTTGTTGACCACATCAAACGAAGTCCATGTCAGCGGTTTGTCAAAGTAGAGAACCGTTCCTTGCTGAAAGTCCGTCACGTTATACAGAGAAAAAAGTTTATTTTCAGAAGCCGTTTTTTTCAAGGCAATGTTTAGGCACGTTTACCATTACTCTTTTGGCTTGCAAAAAGGTTGCTGAGGATGTTAAGGTCAGTCCACCATGGTTAGGGAGTGTCCTGTGCAGAGCAGGAACAGGATAATGCCCCCTACGATGATGCGGTAGAGACCGAATACCTTGAATCCATATTTGGATAGAAAGGCGACGAACCATTTCATGGCGAGCAGAGCCACAACAAAGGCTACGGCGCATCCGATAATGAGCATCAGGATATTGTGTGCCGTTGCCCATGAACTATCTTCCTTGAAGAGGTCCAGCAGATCCAGCAGAGTAGCTCCAGCCATGGTGGGTACCGCCAAAAAGAAGGAGAACTCCGCTGCTTTCTTGCGCGTAAGGCCTTGAGCCATACCTCCCACGATTGTTGCCATGGAACGTGACACACCTGGAATGACAGAGATGCACTGGAAGAGACCTATGCGGAATGCGCGTCGCTCGTTCACTTCCTTCTTTTCGTCTGGGTGGTTGAATATGCGGTCACAGAAGAGCATGAAGATACCTCCGACGACCAGCATGACTGCCACGACCTCAACTGAGTCGAGTAACCAATCAAGCAGTCCGGACTTCTTAGCCGCCATCCCGATGACTACGGCAGGAAGCACGCCGATGAAGAGGAGCCAGTAGAATCGGAACGAATGAATCAGTTTTCGGAAGCCATGGATTCCTTCTTTTGGCGGTTCGGGATTAGTAGAGAAGAAATGTCGCCAATAGAGAACGACAACGGATAGTATGGCGCCGAATTGAATGATGAACGTGAAAGCATGGACGAACTCGTCGCCGGGTTCGATGCCAAGGAGATTTTGGGTGATAATCATGTGACCGGTAGAAGAAACAGGCAGAAACTCTGTCAGTCCTTCTACGATAGCGATGATAACTGTCTGGAAAAGATCCATATCCGGCTATTGTTATTTGTCGGTTTTTTTCTTGTTTTTAGGTTTATAGAGGATGGCTCCGATCATAGCCAGGAATCCGAAGAGAGAAATCATAGGACCGAGTGTGATGCGTCGGAAGGAAAAGATGTCAGGATTGAAGGACTGTTCTGTCGTAGAACCGAGCATCAGGCAGAATCCAATAACGATAATGACGAAACAGATGGCAATCAAGATCAGATTGATGGGAGCGAGGGCGAATGACGGTTGATTGTCGGATGATTGTTTTTTTTCCATAGTCAGGGAACGTAAAAGGTCAGATGATATAGAGATCGTTGGTGTCGAGACGCAGGTATTTTCCTACGGCAAAGAGAGAGGAGAGCAGAGAGATAAGAATGCCGACGGTAAAGATAACGGCACCAGTGACAGCGAGGTTCAGCGGATGAACGAGAGTAAATATCTCAAAGCCGTAATAGTTCTGCACATAGAAGAGGATAACGAACAGAATGACACACGTAATGAGTGCTGCCAGAAAGCCATTAAGAACAGCTCGTAACAAGAAAGGTTTGCGGATGAACCAAGAGGTAGCGCCTACCATACGCATGGTATTGATGGTAAATCGTTTGGAGTAGATCTGCAGTCGAATGGTATTGTTGATCAGAGCGATGGAAATTAGCAGCATGATGAGTGCGATGGCAGCGAGGAATGCAGAGGTGATTTGCAGATTGTGGTTAACGTCGTTCATCATGTTCTTCTGATAGATGAATTCGTCGATGTCCTTGAACTGTGCGAGTTCCTTTTGTATTCTGAAAATCGAGTCTGAATTGGCATAGGTAGCGGAGGCTTTCACCTCGATTGAAGCGGATAGGGGGTTGTATCCCAACAGGTTCTGAGGATCCTCTCCCAGTTCGTTGGAGAGTTCTGCCAGAGCCATGTCTTTTGAGATGAACTTTGTAGATTTGGTGTATGGAGCGTTTTTAACGTGATTGAGGAGTGATTGCAGTTCAGAGTTGGGCATGGAGTCGTTGATGACCACCGTGAACGATATGTTTTCCTTCACGTAGTTGCCAGTTTGCCAGACGACGAGCGAGAGGGTAGTGATGATTCCGACCAAGAAAAGCACTATGGCAATGGAAATCATGGTGGTCAGGTTCGAATTGAAGAACTTGGATGTCTTGACTTTCGGTTGTTTGCTCATGGTTTTTAGCACACAATAACAGAGAACTATCCTATAGGATAGGTAGAAAAATTCAGCGTACAAAGATAGCAAAAAAACAGAAAGACAGAATATGGAGAAGAAAGGGAAAAGATAAGTCTTTGGAAAGAGATCGGAAAGATATGGATTTCAACCTTGGTCCAGCCGATATGACAATCTAAAAGGCATTCGTAGATTGCGATTCTCGCAAGACACAGTCTATTGTACGATCAAGAAGGACGAGGAGTAACCCAAGCCCGAACAATGCCGTTGCTTATTGGCATTTGCCACTGGAGTCAGTGGTCGTAAACGATGCGGAAATTGAGAGTATCAGCTTTTTTGAGATGGTAGGCGATGAGCGGTGCTTGTTCGGGATGTTTCCTGTATCGGATATTGGTAATGAAAGACGTGAGTCCGAAAACAGGAACAGGGAGGACCTTCTCGATGCCGAAGTTGGCTTGTCGCGCCATTTGTTCAACCTCTGAAATGGAAAAATCCTCCGGACACAGAGAGATGAACAACGAACCGTTCTCTACCAGCAGTTTATGGAACTGTCTCAACAGCATTATGGTGTCGGTGTTTCGAGAGAGACTCTGCCAAGCGGTTACGACCCCATACGAGAGTTCGTCAAGAGTCGTGAGTTGTTCGTCGGAGAGCAGGCTGAGAGCGAACATGCGTCGAGCCTTTGCCCGCAGTTCGTCGGACGGTTCGATGCCCTTGGCAGCCCAATGTTCGTTCTGCATGAGGTGGATGAACTCTCCGGAGCGGGAACCATAGTCGAGCAGGAAATGGGAAGAGGAGCGCGTTTCGCTGATAACGAGATTTACTTGCCATGCGAGTGTTCGGGAGTCGGGTTGTGGGGCCATGAAGAACAGATTTTTATGATTACTTGACGGATGTTTTCCCTTGTCGTTTGCGTACATGCAGAATGACGAGTACGATGATTGCCAAGGTGAGCAGAACAGAGCAGACGCTACGGATGTAGTTGCCGATGGTCCAGGAAGAAGGCTCGAATCGGAATTCGATGTCGTGGGAACCCGGTTCGATGACCATGGCGCGCAGGAGGTAGTTGGCCCGGAAGTAGTCCGCCTTCACTCCATCGACATAGGCATTCCATCCCTTGTCATAGAAGATTTCGGAGAATACTGCCAGTTGCTGAGTCTTGGACTCGGTATGGTACTTCAAACAGTTCGGTTCGTAGGATGTCAAGTTGATGGTTGCCGAAGTATCGGCAGCGGGCAGGGTTGCTGGTTGTCCTTTCCTATTACAGAGAGCCGAAGGGACAAGTCCTGCGCAACGTTGGTCAACGACCAGTGAGTGTTTATTGTCCATGTGTCCGAGAGCGAGCATCTCCTCGTCTGGCGAGTCAACGACAACCGCTTGCTGGACGAACCATGCTGGTCCGTTGGCGAAAGGATTGACGAGAGGGTCAGCCTCCCGGCTGTAGATGACGTATTTCATGTTCAGCATGTTCAGTACGTGATTCTGTGCGAAGGTTGTGGAGAGTACCTGTTGCTGTTGTTCGGCGGGGGTGTGGTTGAGTACGTGGAAGGAGGCGCCGATATTGGCTATTTCGCGAGAGAGGTGTACGTTGATGAGTTCCTGATAGCGTCGGAGTTTAGCCGCGTGGTAGCCTCCGATGCATTTATGGAAATAGGCTGGGTGAGCCGAGTTGAAGACATTGACGGTCAGGTCGAGTACTCGATAGTAGGAAGGGTCTTTGAGCACCTGTTCGTCAGCATAGGACGGTTCGAAACGTGATCCGTATCTTTTTGCCGTGAAGTTGTCGTCGTTGAGATAGCGCCGTGCCACAGGTACGAGATCGGCGAGGATGAGGATTCCGATGATAATGAATGAGAGAGGAGATTGAGCAAGGCGTTTGAATCGCAGCGAGAGGAACAGAAGTCCTGCGGTCAGGGCGATAAAGAAGAACGATCTGAGCGCATCGGAAGAGAGCAGATCGGCGCGGTCGGCCTGCAGAGTAGAGACGAAGAAGTCCGGATAGCCATATTGGGTCAATGAGGTGTCGATAGAAGCCTTGAAATCGCCAGCGAGAGAAGGCACTAAGCCAAAGAGGAGGCATACGAATGCCGTTATTCCGCCAGAGATAAGGAGTGCCCGTTGTTTCTTCTGCTGGGTCAGTTGTTCGTTGAAGAACCATTCCTTGAGCGCCAATGCCGCCAGAGCTGCCAAAGCGAAACATGAGATGACCAGCGTCATGGAGACGGTGCGGAACATATTGTAGAGAGGCACGTAGGAGATGAAGAAATCCGTCAGTGGCATGAAGTTTCGTCCCCAAGCCAGCAGTATTCCCAAGAGGAAGGCACCGAACAGCCACCATCGGTTGCGTCCTGGAACGATCAGCAATCCGAGCAGAGCGAGGAAGCAGACGATAGCGCCGGCGTAAACGGGTCCTGCGGTGAATGCCTGATTACCCCAATAGGTCGGCATGGGTGTTTCCTTCATCAGTTGAGCGGTGTAGGCATCGCCGCTGAGTTGTCGCAGCCGGGCGGCGGTATGTGAATCGACGGAGAGTTTCTGACTGGACGGTCCGCCCATGAAGTTCGGAATCAGGAGAGTCATCGTTTCCTTGATGCCGTAGCTCCAGCTAGTGATGTAGTCACGGTCGAGTCCATCCTCGATGCTGGTGCTGTCCACAGCTGCGGTCAGACCATTGGAAGGTCCTCGCATGGTGTATTTGCTATACTCATGCGTGGTCATGAGGCTGGTTGCATTCATACCAATTGCTACCAAGGCGGCTACGATCAGAATTCCGAGGGTCTTGAACATCTGAGGAAGGGTTTTCTCGCGGACGGAAAAGACAAGTTCCGAGATGCCGTAGCAGATGAGAATAAAGAGTGTATAGTAAGTAATCTGTAGGTGGTTGGACCTAATTTGCAATCCCAGAAAGATCACCGTCAGTACCGCTCCGACCCACCTATTGCGCCGGAAGGCGAAAATAACACTGCCGATAACAGCAGGCATATAGGCAATGGAGAGAGCTTTGGTATCGTGACCTACGGCCAGGATGATCAGGTTGTAGGAGCAGAAGGCGAAGGCTGCGCTCAAAGCCATGGAGAGCCATGGGTTCACGCGGAAGCAGAGCAGGAAGATGTAGAAGCCCAGAAGATAGAGGAATATGGTGAAAACGACGCGTGGAAGTTTGTAGAGCGTCAGTCCGATAGTATAGTAAAAGAAATCCTTCTTGGACTTATTGAGAATCTGGTAGGTAGGCATGCCTCCGAACATAGAGTTGGTCCATAGCGTTCCTTCGTCGTGAGAGTCGTTGAATACTTTTGCCTCCTGACTCATTCCCATCCAACTCTCGACATCGCTGCCGACCAGTTCCTTGTTGTTGAGAACGGGGGAACAGTAGATGAGTGAGATTATCAAGAACGCAATGACTGCCACGATGTGTGGCAGATAGTGTAGGAACGGGGAGTTGGATGTCTGAGTATTATTCATAGTCAAGAAAACATTTTTTTTGCATGGGTGAGAACCTGTGACACATGGAGGGTCAGAAGGTAAATTTCTTTTGCGCGAGATAGCTGAAGATGGTTGTCACAACTGTAATCAGCATCTTGGAAGGCGTTGGGTAGAAAGCAAGAACGTCCACCAGCAGTTTGAGTCCGAAGACGTTGATGCCCCAATTGGCGAATACGACGGTGACGTAGCGCCAGGCTTGTGTTCGTCGTCGGTGTGTGGATTGTCGGAAGGAGATATGGCGAGCCAGGTAGAAACCTGACGCAAGGGTAATGGGGAAGGTACAGGCAAAAGCCGCGATATGAGGGGCGAGAGTAAAGAGTCCGAAGTCCACGTTTTTGGCCTTGAAGGCAAAGTGGAAGAAGCAGAAATAGAGAATCCAGTCGAAGATCAGATTCGCCACTCCGCACGCTCCGTAGCGGAACATCTGGCGAGGCATCCATCGGCGAGCCAAAGGATAGAACCAGTCGATGCTTCGGAATATGTATTTGTCAAGAGTGTTCAAGGAAGAAGAAAAATGATGGGAGAATGATTCGGACAGCAGGATTAAAAACGGGAATGTGACTAAAAAAACACGGTAAGAAACCCTAAAAATGTGTATTTTTTAAATATTACCTTTAAATTTGTGCTCGGATAATGGAGACCGTGGTATCGGTTAGGATTATCCTGTCCATTTTGCAGGTTCATCAGAGAGTCTGACAGGCTGCAAAAAAATTGAGACAAAGATAAGAAAAAAGTTATAGAAGATGCAGGTTGAACAGGAAGAAGCCGATTTTAGGTTTTTAATTGTTCGGTCATTGCATCATTCAGAAATAAAAACAAGCTAATATGTCTGACGATTATCACCAACGCAGGTGACAGACACAGCCCTAAAAAATGCCTTGTGCAGTCTTCCTGCCCTCCTTTGAGCTCTGTCTGTCACGTCCATTAAGAAAAGCCCGTCCGAGAAAACGGAGGCGGACTGATGACGGCAGCATCCTTGAGAGGTGCGTCGGGAGAGTTTCCGAGTGAGAGGAAATCTATCCTGATCCTGTCCGGATGTTTATGCTTCGTCATCCAAAGTCGAAAGAGATACGAAGAAAAAAGCAGAGACATGATAACACAGGTAAGAGCCAAGAAACATTTGGGTCAGCATTTCCTGAAAGACCTTTCTATTGCCCGTCGTATCGCCGAGAGTCTTGAACTCACGGTGCCTACGGATGTATTGGAAATAGGGCCAGGTATGGGAGTACTGACGCAGTACTTGCTGAAAGATCCGAATGCAAGGCTCACGGCAGTAGAAATTGACCATGAGTCGGTGGACTATCTGCGTGAGTATTATCCTGAACTGCATCTTGTGGAGGGTGATTTTCTCCGTATGCGTCTTGAGGACCTGTATGGCGGTCCGTTCTGTGTAATCGGTAATTTTCCTTATAATATATCCAGTCAGATTTTCTTCCGCGTGTTGGACTACAAGGACCGTATCCCCTGTGTGGTCGGCATGTTGCAGAAGGAAGTCGCAGAGCGTCTTGCCGAGCCTCCGGGTTCGAAGACTTATGGTATTCTGTCGGTGCTGTTGCAGGCGTATTATGACATAGACTATCTGTTTACGGTGGATGAGACGGTGTTTGCGCCTCCGCCGAAGGTGAAGTCGGCGGTCATCCGCATGCGGCGGAATGGTCGGGTGTCATTGGACTGTGACGAGCGTCTATTTGTCCGTGTGGTCAAGACGGCCTTCAATCAGCGTCGGAAGCAGTTGCGTAATTCATTGCGACCCTTGATAGGCAAGTGTGACGTAGCGGACGGGAACGAAGAGAACAAAATATTGGATGACCGACCGGAGCGTCTGAGTGTGGAGGACTTCGTACGATTGACCCAATTCGTATCGAAGCACCTTGTAACCAGTGAGCAGTAATCCAAAAAGCAATGGCAGAAACACCGTCGGGTGGTGGTAAACGCAAGAGGCGGACGAGTCCAACTCGCGGTGTCTGCAAAACAAAGAGCAACCATGTCGGAACTCAAATTATTTTATAAAGAAGACGGGCGCATCAAAATGTCGCGCAACATCGACCTGCTCAAGAGCATCCCTCTTTCGCAGTTCATCTGGATAGACCTGAACGACGTCAACGAAGAAGTGGAGGAGCAGTTGGAGGAGTTTCTGAAGATCTACATTCAGGAAGAAGAAGAAATTGAAGAAATCGAGTTGTCGGCGCGGTACATGCAGACGGAGGATACCATCGTAGCGAACTCCCACTTCATGCAAGACGACTATTCGATGGAGCCGGTGTCCTTCATTCTGAAAAACAACATCCTCGTCTCGGTTCGTTATGACAATCTGCGGGCATTTCACGAAACGGTACGTCGTATCTATGCGAATCCCCGCCAGTATTCCTCTGGTTATCATGTCCTTGCTTCGCTGCTTGAGACGCGAGTAGAGTTGGATGCGGACATGATTGAGGACATGACCTCTTACATCACGAATTTATCTTCGACGCTGAAGGAAGAGGAGGTGGACGATGACATGCTGATCAGTATCAAGAACCTTCAGGAAAAGACCATGCAGATACGTGAGAATATCATAGACAAGCAGCGGGTGGTGAGCAACATGCTGCGAAGTGATCTTTTCCCGGAGGAATTGCGAGGCAAGTTGAGCATGATCATCAAGGACATCAACTCGCTGATCGAGCATACGAACTTCTCGTTTGACCGTCTGGACTATCTGCAGGATACGTTCCTTGGTTTGGTCAATATCCAGCAGAACAAGATCATCAAGATATTCACCATTGTTTCGGTTATCTTCATGCCGCCGACGTTGATTGCATCGATGTATGGTATGAATTTCCAGTTTATGCCAGAACTGTCGTGGAGGTATGGTTATCTGTTTGCCATAGGTATGATGGTGGTCTGTGTGGCAGCCATTCTGTTCTTCTTCCGGAAAAAGAAGTGGTTGTAGGATCCGTAAAAAATCCATTATAGGCAGATTCATGTTATGCATGATTCTGCGCTTGGTTTGCACCAAAATTGTCCTACTTCGCAGGACATTTTGGGCGGCGCCTCGGTATAACAAATAAATTTGTTCTCCTCTCGGCTTGC
>DGSL01000009.1:0-8995 GCA_002393965.1 Bacteroidales bacterium UBA4363
ATATAAACCAAAGGCTTTCCTTATAGAAAATGTACCAGGCATGGCTACCCTATATAAAGGTGAAGTACGTGACGAAATTGTTAAACGTTTCACCAAGATGGGGTATATTGTCAATAATAAAATTCTGTGTTCCGCCGATTATGGCGTTCCGCAAATACGGAAACGGCTTATTTTCGTGGGATTGTTAAACACTAATAAAATGTTTGATTTTCCAGAACCATATTTGAGACCGGAAGAATATGTTACATGTGAACAGGCCATTGGTGATTTGCCAAGTCTAGAGCATACTTTGGGTGATGATGTGTCAGAATATGAAAGAGAGCCAATGACTGACTATCAGAAACAAATGAGAGGTTCTTGTAATATCTTATATAATCATAAATCAATAGACCACAAGCAGTTTGTAAAGGATACAATCGCTTTAGTGCCTGATGGAGGAAACTACAAAGATTTGCCTCCTGGTGTTGGTGAAAGTAGAATCTTTCACATGGCATGGACTCGATATTGTAGCTATAAGCCATCAAGGACTATAGATACTGGTCATAGGAATAATTTCCATTATAAATGGAATAGGTGTCCTACTGTTCGTGAAAGTGCCAGACTACAATCTTTTCCCGATGATTTTGTATTTTTAGGGAATAAGGGGCAACAAGACAAACAGGTAGGAAATGCAGTTCCGTGTTTAATGGCAAAGGCAATTGGTATTCAACTTCTTAAGTATTTGAAATAATGAAGTCAAAGAAATATAATACAATCGATTTGTTTGCTGGTTGTGGTGGCTTAATGGATGGCTTCATGCAAGAAGGGAGCTATGAAACTTTAGCTTGTGTTGAATGGGAGAAATATCCATGTAAAACATTGGCTTACCGTCTTAGAAATAAATGGCATCATGAGAATGCTGATGAAGAAGTCGTTAGATTTGACATTCAGCGAACAGAAGAGTTAATAAGCGGATACGAAGACGATGAGTATGGAAAACATAAAGGGTTAGATAAACTTATAGGAAATCGTAAAATAGATATAATAATAGGTGGTCCTCCCTGTCAGGCATATTCACTTGCAGGAAGAATAAGAGACCCTCATGGTATGAGAGATGACTATAGGAATTATCTATTTGAAAGTTATATCCGCATTCTTGAACATTTTAAGCCCTCATTCTTTATATTTGAGAATGTTATGGGTATGTTAAGTGCTGCTCCAGATGGTACACCAATTGTCAATAAGATTAAAGATGCTTTTGACAATGCAGGGTATTCTGTAATTGACAATTTCAAAAATGCAGTTTTTGAAGTCGCAAACTTTGGCGTCCCCCAACATAGAAAGCGCGTAATCATATTAGGAGTGAATAAGGCTAATTTTCAGAATCCCTCAATCTGTCATGAAATAATTGATGAATTTTATAATGTAATTATGCCACATATGCGGGAGGAATCAAAACAAAGAACAGTTAGAGATGCAATAGGCGATTTGCCATCATTTATGCCCAGTAAAGATGTAGTGCATAAAGACGGAAACAAATATTCACATATACCAATTGACGGTTGTGGAGTTCCGAATCATATACCGAGATTCCATAATGAACGAGATCAAAAGATATTTAGAATGCTCGGTGAAGATATTGAAAAAGGACGAAATAAGTATGTTTCTACTGAGGCTCTAAAGGCACTTTATACAAAAATGACAGGAAAGAAAAGTAATATACATAAATATTATGTTTTACGTTGGGATGAGCCCAGTAACACTATACCTGCCCATTTGTATAAAGATGGAATGAGGCATATCCATCCTGATTCTAAACAAGCAAGGTCTATTACGGTTAGAGAGGCTGCGAGATTACAAACCTTTGCAGATGATTTTGTATTCTTAGGTCCTACTATGGCACAGTATAAAATGATAGGAAATGCTGTGCCCTCTGATTTTGCGAAAATAATAGCTAAAGCCTTACATGAACTATTAAGAAAATATTATTAAGATTATGCTATATTATACTGATTTAGAAGATAAAGTTTTTGAAACCCCATCAGCAGAGGTTGACAATTTCATTGCGCTTTCGGGTTATGTTGGTGTTGAACCAATAAAAAAGCTAGCCGATTTGCCATCAAATGTTCATGCGACTGTTATATATGGGATGTATGGCAATGATAGTATTTCTGCCCCATTGCATAAAGCATTAGTGGAGTTACAGAATCGTATGCCAAATGTTGAGATTCTCTATTCGACTATACCAGTACATTCTAAAGTTTATTTTTGGAGGGCTGGGGAATTCATAACAAATGCCTTAATAGGATCGGCCAATTTTTCTGTTAGTGGATTAAGGAATGATTATAAAGAGGTTCTCACAAATATGAGTGAAAGCTCTTATTCTGATTTTAAATCTTACTATGAATATGTAAGAGAAAGATGTGTGCCATGCACAGATGTTAATATAAAAGTGAGAAAAGTCACAAAGGTTGCTCGCACTTCAGTACAATTGCAACCATTATTGGCACATGGGATTTGTCGCGTATCATTTCTTGATAGTAAAGGGCTTGTTCCTCAAAAGTCTGGATTGAATTGGTGTTGTAGTAGCGCACACGTTTCTGCAGGAGATGCCTATATTCGAATAACCATGGATTATATTCGGTTATTTCCAAGGATGTTCCCACCTAAAAAATATGTAGATGGTATTCTGAATGAGAATTCTACAGGGCGTAAAAATAGAGAAAACGATGAGGTGGAATTGATATGGGACGACGGAACTGTCATGGTAGGCCTGTTAGAAGGTCAGGTATATAATAAAGATGACGGTATGATTTATCCTAAACAGTTAAGCACTAGTCCGAAAAAGTCTATATTGGGGGTATATTTACGAAATCGATTGGGTGTAGATTTAAATCATATTATTACCAAATCGGACTTAAGTAAATATGGGCGCACTCATATTGATATTAGTTTGATTAGTGAAGGTGTGTATTATATGGATTTTTCAGTTAAAAAATAAAAATAGATTGTTATGGCACTTTTTGAGGAAGCCTCTCCTATCTGTAGGGGGAAGAATCTTTCTTGGGAAACAGTATTGCTTTTCTTTAATAACATGCCAAGAGAAGCGATGCCCAAAGCAAAGTTTAATTCATATGTTGAAACAAGAATTAATGCATGGACGCAAACCCATAGCCAAATAGCGAGACAACTTGCTTTTTATTATGAAGAAAATGGCATGTGTTATCCTCGTTTTACAGAGAAAACGTCTTTGCAGGATTTATTCGCATATATGCAGAATTGGGCTACTAAATATTTCATTCCCAACCCTTATGCTCCGAGCTTAAAAGGTAAAGTGCCAACTTGTATTTATTCGTTCATTGTTAAATCTATTAATAATGGGCAAAAGGATTTTGATGAGATACTAGACTCTATTTTCCATGTAAAATTAAGTAGCCATGATAAAGTCAATGTTTATTTATCATATTTTACAAACTTGTTTATAGACAATAACCATCAAGTGTCTATCAATGAGAGATTAGGTTTTGTAGACTCAGAATTATATCCTGCAGAAGAGTATGCAACTGATACGAAAAAGTATTTTGATTATTTCACCATTAATGTAAATAAATATAGTCATGTAGACATAGATACGGGTACGAACTCATTTCGTCCATACATTACAGCCATTAAATCCAAACCATTCTTGCTGCTTGCCGGTATCTCTGGTACAGGTAAAAGCCGTATCGTTCGTGAATTGGCTCGTGCTTGTTGGGAGGAAGGCTCTGCAGAATACGAGGCACAGAAGCCTAAGAACTTTGAAATGGTACAGGTGAAGCCAAACTGGCATGATTCGAGTGAGTTGATTGGCTACGTGAGTCGGGTGAGTGGTAGTCCTGTGTTTGTGGCAGGGGATTTCTTGAAGTTCGTGGCTAAGGCTTGGGAGAATCCTGAAATGCCGTATTTCCTTTGTTTGGACGAAATGAATTTGGCTCCTGTGGAGCAGTACTTCGCGGAGTATCTGAGTGTGGTGGAGAGTCGCAAGGCTGATGAAAATGGCGTGATTACGACAGACCCTATCCTCAAGAAATGCGAAGAGCAATGGTACTTCGACTTGACTGCTCAATTGACAAGAGATGATGAAGTGAGAGCACGTTTCAATAAAGACGGAATTTCCATTCCACGGAACCTCATCGCGGTGGGTACGGTGAATATGGATGAAACGACGTTCTCATTCAGCCGTAAGGTGCTTGACCGCGCTATGACGATTGAGATGAACGAGGTGGACCTGTATGGCGGACTGCATGATAGACATGAGAAAATAGGTAAGTTAGAGGCTGGCAATCTGATAGGAACGGCTGTAGAGGGCGTTGACGTCTATTGGGAGAATAAAGAGGTATGCGATACGGCTTTGAAATATTTGCAGGCTGTCAACCTTAATTTGGAGGGTACTCCGTTTAAGGTCGCTTATCGTACAAGAAATGAAGTTCTACTCTATGTGGTGAATAATCTACCATATAACAAGGATTCAAAAGGGAATGCTCTATCTCAGGACTATGTCATAGCTCGCGCCTTGGACGAGATAACGAACATGAAGATTCTCTCGCGTGTCGAAGGTGACGAGACAAAGGTCAGTGCAAGTTTTCTTGATGGACTGGAGAATACAATTAAAACGGGTCTTGTGACAGTCTGCCCGAATTTGTTTGAAGAAGGAGAGGGTAAGAAAGCATACGTTTCCGTCTCTTTGGCAAAGCTAACGGAAATGAAGAAGCGCCTGACATCTGGTTACACCAGTTTTTGGAGTTAATTGCTTATGGAACTTCTGACGATAGAACACCAAGACTTCACAATGAGCATCGAATGCGGCAAGTTCGATGCAATTTGGGACAAGGCTGTGAGGAATGTGGGAGCAGGAAACTTGACCTCCACTTACTCATGGTCGGATGGTGTTGCGTCTGTGGTCAGACTGGATGAGGACGGCACTAGCCGAGAAATAGCAAACGGTGAGACCCAAGCGGCTTTATTCTTCGACAATGCCGAATACCCAATATGGGTGGACTTCAAGAGCTATGTCAAGAATGCCCGATTCGGTAGCATCCTACAAGGTGACAATGAGAACTTCAGTTTCCGCAGGGGCATCCTCGCAGGATTCCTCAACTACGGCAACGACATAGGCAAGAGCGAGATTCTGATTGACTATACCGTTGGAACGGAGATACGCCACTTTCGCTTTGGCTTCGATGTGTTGAGTACCAAGCTCAATTATCATGAGCATTGGCGAAAGATAATCGAAGACATAGAGAGCGAGTACCGCATGTTGTCACTCGACTACATGAAGCGTACCTTCCACGGATTTTCACCTGACACAGAAGGCGAAACGCCTGAACTGGTATGGTGGAGCATCTTTGCTGAGGAACAAAAGAAATTTGTGAATGCCGTGAAAAGCATCATTGAGCGTCCACGCCACAGACTTCACAGCATTGAGACATACCTGCGTGCCGACAAGCTAACAAGAATACCCATCGCCATCGAGAACGATTTGGCCGAACACAGAAAGGAACCTGCACACCTGTACAGGGTGGAGCAACAAGTGCAGAGCAACGACACCCAGGAAAACCGTTTTCTCAAACACGCCTTGGGGCAAATAACAGCAAAATATGAGACCCTGAAAAGGCGTATCGAGGCCATCAAAGGCGCATCCGACCTGTTCAAAGAAGAAATGAAAACGATGCTCGACACATTGAAGTACCTACAGAGGAATCCATTCTTCCGTACCGTAGGTCGTTTCAAGGGCATAAATCAGGAAAGCCTCATTTTGCAGAAAGCCAGCGGTTACAACCAGGTGTACAGAACCTGGAATCTGCTTCGCCGTGCCTACTCTCTCAACGATGGCATATACCGTCTGCAATCCAAGGACATAGCCACCCTCTATGAGATATGGTGCTTCATTGAAGTGAGTCATATTGTCAGAGACTTGCTTGGAATCAAGCCAGAAGACGTTGACCATCGTAACCGTATGGAAATGAACGGCACTTTCACATGGGAACTGGGCAAGGGAGAACATTCTCGCATCTTGTTCAAAAAGGATGATGTAGAACTGGCTGAATTGGTATACAACCCCAAGCATACCGACAAAGAGAACGACACTATAAGCATGGATAGGCTTGTCGTTCCAACTGTAGCGCAGAAACCTGACATCGTGCTTCAGTTGACTAAGCACGACCTACAAAAGGACATGAAAATGACATATCTGTTTGATGCAAAATACAGGATTGAAGGGCGTGTTAATGGCGTGGACACCCCACCGGAAGATGCCATCAACCAGATGCACCGATACAGAGATGCCATCTATTACAAAGAGAACAAAGATGCAGCACTAAAGAAAGAAGTCATCGGTGGATATATCTTGTTCCCCGGTGATGGTGAACCAGCTGATGTGCAGGTGGCTAACTTTTACAAAACCATCGGGCAGGTTAATATCGGTGCATTCCCTTTGCGACCGAAAGACGAGAGAAACAGGATGTTGCTGGAGCATTTCATTCATGAGTTGATTGAAGCAAAGGCTGTGACTACAATTTCGCATGTGATTCCGCAGAAGGGAGTTTTTGTAGAGGTTGGCGACAGGGTACTGATTGGTACAGTCAGACCAAGTAGCAGAAAGAACTACAATAAGGATTTTGAGGAGGGAAAGGCAAGGCTATACTATACGGGTGCTCAGTTCCCATCAACGATAATGCTTCACAATCTGCATTTTTTCATTCCATATATTCCAGGCAGAGGCATCCGGGATGTGTATGAGATAACAGGAGTCAGGACGATAACAGGACGTGATGTCAAGCAGTTGGAAGGAACGGATGCCGTGGCTGATGATATCCGGCTTGCTTTTGATCTCACTTATACCCGAAGTTTGGCAGATGATTTCATGAGAATAAAGACTGCCGGAATGATTAAGGACACCTTCCTTGACACTACATTTGATAAACTTTCAACCTTTATCAATGGATAAGCTCTCACCACAGCAGCGGCACAACAACATGGCGGCCATCCACGGCAAGGACACGAAGCCGGAAATGGTGGTGCGTCGCTACTTATGGGGGCATGGATATCGGTATAGATTGAATCATAAGCGGTTGCCGGGGAAACCAGATATCGTAATGCGGAAGTACAGGACCTGCATCTTTGTGAATGGCTGCTTTTGGCATGGGCATGAAGGCTGTCGCTATTACACTATACCGAAAACCAATACAGAGTTTTGGGTCAACAAAGTAAAGCGGAACAAGGAACGGGATTTGAAGGTTCAACACGAACTCGCCGCAATGGGCTGGCACTCTATCACCATTTGGGAATGTGAATTGAAACCAGTCAAAAGAGAAGATACATTGGAATCACTGGCATATACACTCAATAAGATTTTTCTGCAAGACAGGACTGTCAAGCAGTATGAGATACCAGAGGAAGAGCCAATGATGGCAGCGGAGGATGTTCCAGAAGGGTACGGAAATATAGCAACAGATAATTCGTTATACAAATAAATGAGCAAGATAAGACCAAAGGAATGTCAGAACGTTGAATTCAAACGCATATGGAAGGATGAGTATCTAAAGTGGATTTGTGGATTCGCAAATGCGCAAGGAGCCGTCATGTATTTCGGAGTGGATGATGACCATGAGGTATATGGTCTGAAAGATAGTAAACGACTGTTGGAAGATATTCCCAACAAGGTGGTTAACTATATGGGACTGGTGGTTGATGTAAATCTGTATAAGCGAGACGACTTAGATTACATAGAACTGACGGTCGAGCCGAGCAATGTAGCCATCAGCTATAAAGGTAAATACTACTACCGCAGTGGTAGCACTATGCAGGAACTTAATGGTGTAGCCTTGCAACAGTTTCTATTGAAGAAGATGGGACGCTCATGGGATGACATTACCAATGAGCGTGCTACATTGGATGATATCGACCGCAATGCCATTGACTATTTCCTAAAGAAAGGCATAGAGGCACAGCGTATTCCAGAGAGTGAGCGAGAAGCTTCTACAAAAGACGTGCTTGAAAGTCTTGGATTGCTGGATGACAATGGCAACTTGAAAAATGCAGCCGTTCTTCTGTTTGGAAAGAATCCCCAGAAGTTCTTCCCTAGTGCCGTATTCAAGATAGGTCGCTTTGGCAAGGATGAAGCTGACCTGATGTTTCAAGATGTGATAGAGGGTAACATCATTCAGATGGCTGACCGTGTGATGGAAGCACTACAAGTTAAATACCTTGTATCACCCGTACGTTTTGAAGGAATGCAGCGTTATGAAACGCTGGAGATACCCAAGGAAGCCATGCGAGAGATACTATACAATGCCCTGGCACATAAAGACTACGCGGGACCAGATATACAGATGCACGTTTATAATGACCACATCGAACTTTGGAATGAGGGCGAACTGCCAAGTGGATATGACGAGAAGATGCTGTATGGCAAACATTCTTCCAAACCTCGCAATCGAAACATCGCCAATACAATGTTTAAGGCGGGCTTCATAGACACATGGGGCCGTGGCTTCATAAAAATACGCGAAGGCTTTGAAGGGGCTGGTATGCCCATGCCAAAGGTCGAGAATTTCTGTGGAGGTGTACAAGTAACCATCGAGCGCACAAAGTTTGTGCAAATGACAAATGTCGGAGATAATGTCGGAGGTGATGTCGGAGGTAATGTCGGAGGTCAAGAAGCGGCAAAACTTGCTGAAAGACAGAGGAAAATGCTTGATTTGATAAAAGAAAATCCTCGCATGTCGGCCAATGAAATGTCGGAGGTCTTGTCGGTGACGCAGAGGACGATTGAGCGCGATCTTGCAGCAATGCAAAAACAAGGAATTATCATCCGCGAGGGTAACGTCAAATCTGGACGTTGGGTCATTCTTCAAAAGTAATTTACTGATATTACTGTATAAATACGCCTTGCGAACACCAAAAGTGTGTTCGCAAGATTTCTTTGTGTTCATGGGGTGTTTGAGATTGCACTCGGTGTTCGCATGGTGTTCGCAAA
>DGSL01000009.1:9051-21829 GCA_002393965.1 Bacteroidales bacterium UBA4363
AACAAAGAAAAAGGAGCTACATTTTTGATGTAGCTCCTTGATTTTCAGTGTAGACCAGACAGGGCTTGAACCTGGGACCTTCAGATTATGAGTCTGAGGGTCCTAAATGACCGAAAATAAGGAATCGCAAAGCAGAGTCTTATCCTGTTACTGGCAATGGCATGTCGATTGACCGAGTTGCCAAGATAAAAAAGACAGATTCAGAAGTGTTTGATCTCAGTTTGCAAGGAAGAAAACTTCTTCCTATCTTTGCAGCCGTTTTTTCAACATAATGTCTAATTACTAATTTTTTAAAAACCAAAACAATGGCTGAAGAAAAAATTGAAAATGAAGTGATCGAGGAGGTTCCGACGGTCAAGGCTGGCGCTCCCGCATCCGTATCGACATCCGACGATTTTGACTGGGATGCGTATGAAAATGGCGCTTCGGAGAATGCTGAAGACAGAAGCAAACTCGCCGAGGCTTATGACAAGACCCTCAATACGGTCAAGGAAAACGAAGTGGTCGAAGGTACGGTCATTTCGATTAACAAACGTGAAGTTGTTGTCAACATCGGGTTTAAGAGTGACGGTGTCATCCCGATGGGTGAATTCAGATACAACCCTGACCTGAAGGTAGGAGACAAGGTAGAAGTCTATATCCTCAATCAGGAAGACAAGAAAGGACAGCTCGTCCTTTCACACAAGCAGGCTCGACTGAACCGCAGCTGGACACGCGTGAACGAGGCGTTGCAGAACGACGAGATCATCAAGGGATTCATCAAGTGCCGCACGAAGGGCGGTATGATTGTCGATGTCTTTGGCATCGAAGCATTCCTTCCTGGTTCACAGATCGATGTCAAGCCAATCCGCGACTACGATATCTTCGTCGGCAAGACGATGGAGTTCAAGGTGGTGAAGATCAACGAGGAGTTCAAGAACGTTGTCGTTTCGCACAAGGCACTGATCGAGGCAGAACTCGAGGCACAGAAGAAGGAAATTATCTCTCATCTCGAGAAGGGACAGGTCCTCGAAGGAACAGTGAAGAACATTACCAACTATGGCGTATTTATCGACCTCGGCGGTGTAGATGGTCTTATCCATATTACCGATCTGAGCTGGGGACGCGTGAGCCATCCGGAAGAGGTCGTTTCTCTCGACCAGAAGCTGAACGTCGTTATTTTGGACTTCGACGACGAGAAGAAGCGTATCGCTTTGGGTCTCAAGCAGCTGACCCCACACCCTTGGGACAAGCTCGACGCTGAACTGAAGGTGGGTGACCACGTAAAGGGCAAGGTTGTCGTTATGGCTGACTACGGTGCGTTCGTAGAAGTGGCTCCAGGTGTCGAAGGTTTGATTCATGTCAGCGAGATGAGCTGGAGCCAGCATCTGCGCAGCGCCCAGGACTTCCTGAAGGTGGGCGACGAAGTGGAGGCTGTCATCCTGACTCTGGACCGCGAAGAGCGTAAGATGTCCCTCGGAATCAAGCAACTCAAGCCGGATCCATGGGAAAATATTGATACCAAATACCCTGTCGGCAGCAAGCACATGGCGAAGGTTCGCAACTTCACCAACTTCGGTATCTTCGTCGAGATCGAAGAGGGCGTGGACGGATTGGTACACATCAGCGACCTCTCTTGGACCAAGAAGGTGAAGCACCCTTCAGAGTTCACCCAGCTCGGCGCTGAACTCGAGGTCGTTGTTCTTGACATCGACAAGGAGAACCGCCGACTCAGCCTCGGACACAAGCAGATCGAAGAGAACCCTTGGGACGTATTCGAACAGGACTACACCGTTGGTTCTATCCACGAGGGTACCATCATCGAGATGCAGGACCGCGGTGCTGTCATCGAACTGAAGGATGGCGTAGAAGGCTTTGCAACGCCTAAGCACCTCGTTAAGGAAGACGGTACGACGGCTAAGGTGAACGAGAAACTTGAGTTCAAGGTGATCGAGTTCAACAAGGACGCTAAGCGAATCATCCTTTCTCACAGCCGCATCAAGGAAGATGCTGACCGCATCGCTAATGGTGAGGAGCCGCTGACAAAGGAAAACAAGCCGGGCAAGTCTCGTGCCAAGAAGGAGTCCTCTCCACTTCAGAACCAGAATATCGAAAAGACCACTCTGGGCGACATCGACGCTCTGCAGCAGTTGAAGGACCAGCTGTCCGGCAACGACGCGAAGTAAAAAAGGTCTGATTTTCTTATGCACCCTTGCGGTCGACGTTGACATGCAGGTCCGCGATCGGCTGGCGAAACGAAAAGGGAGCATATACTGCACAAAAAAACACTTGGGGAAATTCCCAAGTGTTTTTTTATTTTTTTAAGGAGCCCTCGCGACTTCTTTTCCCGAACAGAATCCTTTTTAGTTATTTTGGACAATAGTTCATTTTCCTCTCTCTGTTCCTGTTCTATAAGGTGTTCCTCCGAAAGAACGGCCTGCCTGAAGAAGAGTTTTATTCGGGAAAAAGCATAAAAACAGGAAAAAAAGACAGAAAAGTATTGTTTGTGAAGATTTTTGCATATATTTGCACTTAATAAACCTAATACGGAAAAATTTAACACTCAATTTTTAAAACAGTTATGAGAAAACTTATCGTAATGTCTATCGCTGCGGTTCTGGCTCTTGCAGGAACCAGCTGCACTAAGAAAATTTCAGAGGAAGTAGCTGCCACACAGCAGGCTATCAACAAACTTCAGTACGAGCAGAGCCGTCAGGCTGAGGAGCTCAAGAAGTTGCAGGAGAGCCAGGTTGACAGCATCGATGGTGTTGCTATCAAGGATATCATCTCTGGTCAGCAGTATCAGATCGAGCAGATCAACAAACAGCTCACCAAGACTCGCAAGGACCTCTATCAGCATCTCAATGAGGCTGGCGACCTGAAGGGCGGCAACGGCGCTAACGGTGGCAACTTCAAACTCGGTTCTGCTGTATTGAGCAACGAAGCTAAGGCTACCCTTGACAAAGTAGCAAAGGACGTTAAAGGTGACAGCAATGCATCTGTTGAGATCATCGGCCACACCGACAATGTAGGTAGCGACGCAATCAACAAGACCCTTTCTCAGAAGCGTGCTGAGGCTGCTAAGCAGTATCTCGTAGGCAAGGGTGTTGCCGCAAGCCAGATCTCTACGAAGGGCGTTGGCGCAAGCAAGCCAATCGTTTGCAACGATGACGAGGCAAGCCGCGCAAAGAACCGTCGTATCGAGGTGATTGTTAAGAAGTAATCTCTGACAAATACACCATAAAAAAAGGTCACCCCTGTCGGGTGACCTTTTTTTTATGACTCTAAACGAAGTAAGCGGAACGAGAATCAGCGCAGCCTCCCCTCTCCCCTCTCCCCTCCCCATTACTTGGGGATGAAGTGGCATACTGGTCGGACTCAGGACTCTGGAGACTGACAGGACCTATGCATTTTCCGAGTCAGCGTATCCACCCTCGATGAGCAATTGTCTCGCCCTCTCCGCTTCCACGGACGGGACCATCATCTTGACTCCTCCCAAGGCATTCGTACCGAAGTTGAACACCTGGTTGATGAGCTCGTCGCGCAAAAAAACAGTGATGCCTTCGCTTTCGAGAAAACTTTTAGCAAGATAGGCATCCTGAGGCAGGGTAAATACACGGATGCACGTAAAGGTTGATGAGGAAGTGTCTGACATACTTTATGGCGTTTATTTTCAATAGTCCTTTTTTGAGCCATGGCAAAGTTCAAACAAGTTTGACTTTGCTCATCTGGCTTAACAAAAAGGTTGGATTTTATGTGTTTTCTTTAATAGGTAGAGGCGGATGAGAACGGGAAGGGACCGTCGGACTAACGAGGAGAAAGAAGGGAGAGAAAAGGGAAAATCCAAGTCAAAGATATGCAAAATCTTATCGAAAAGGTAGGAATTCAAAATAAATAGGTTTATCTTTAAAGACAATTTTTTCAGCAAATTGAAAACTTTTTAATGCCCCAACCGACTATGAAAACGCTGAATATTATCAAGAACGACCCGTACCTGCAACCGTTCGAGCAGGCCCTGAACGCGCGATACGAGTATGCGCAGAACAAGGAAAAGGAACTCACGGGCGGACGACAGTCGCTGGCTGACTTCGCATCAGGCTATCTCTACTTCGGACTTCATCGTACGAAGACTCAATGGATCTTCCGAGAATATGCACCTAATGCAACGGAAATCTACCTGATTGGTGATTTCAATAACTGGCAGCAGGGACCGGAATATCAGTTGAAGAACATCGGTGACGGGGTCTGGGAAATCAAACTCCCGCTGAAGGCGATGCGACATGGCGATCTTTATAAGCTGATGATGCATTGGAGCAGTGGGTTCGGTGAACGAATCCCTGCATGGGCAACGCGTGTGGTGCAGGATGACTTTACGAAGATATTCAGTGCACAGGTGTGGGCACCTGCCAAGCCGTATGAGTTCAAACAGAAAAGTTTTAAGCCGAATAAAGCCCCCTTGTTGATATACGAATGCCATATCGGTATGTCGGGCGAGAAAGAAGGCGTATCGACGTACAGCGAGTTCCGCGAGAATGTCCTTCCACGCGTGAAGAAAGCCGGCTATAACTGCCTCCAGATTATGGCCATTCAGGAACACCCCTACTACGGCTCCTTTGGCTATCATGTCAGCAATTTCTTCGCAGCGTCGTCGCGCTTCGGAACTCCCGAGGAGCTGAAGCAGTTGATTGATGAGGCGCATGGGCTGGGCATCGCAGTAATCATGGACATCGTGCATTCCCATTCGGTGAAAAACACGAAGGAAGGGTTGGGAATGTTTGACGGAACGCCGTACCTCTATTTCCACGGTGGAGGGCGACGCGAACACCCGGCTTGGGATTCTTTGTGTTTCGATTACGGAAAGAACAGTGTCATGCACTTCCTGCTATCGAATTGCAAGTTCTGGCTGGATGAGTATAAGTTCGATGGATTCCGTTTTGACGGCGTGACTTCCATGCTCTACTACAGCCATGGCCTGGGAGAGAACTTCACATCGTATGCCGACTACTTCAACGGCAATCAGGACGGAGACGCGATCTGTTATCTGACTCTGGCCAATAAGACCATCCACGAAGTGAACCCGAACGCGATTACCATAGCTGAAGATATGAGCGGAATGCCGGGACTGGCAGCGAAGGTGGAGGACGGAGGTGTCGGTTTTGACTACCGCCTGGCAATGGGTATTCCAGATTTCTGGATCAAGACCATCAAGGAACGTAAAGACGAGGATTGGGAAGTCGGACATATCCTCTGGGAACTGACCAACCATCGCAGCGATGAACACACCATCAACTATGCGGAGAGTCACGACCAGGCACTGGTGGGTGACAAGACCATTATCTTCCGACTGATAGACGCCGACATGTACTGGCACATGTCACGTCTGGTCGATTCGACCTATATGCTGGACCGAGGCATTGCCCTGCATAAGATGATACGTCTCATCACCGCTTCTACCATCAACGGAGGCTATCTCAATTTCATGGGCAATGAGTTCGGCCATCCGGAATGGATTGATTTCCCTCGCGAGGGCAACGGATGGAGTTATAAATATGCACGTAGGCAGTGGCACCTGCTCGATGACCACGACCTGAAGTACCACTGGCTCGGAGACTTTGACCGGGAAATGATAGAACTAATCAAGGACGTGAAGAATTTCCAGGCAACGCCTATTGAACAATACTGGGACAAACAGGACGACCAAGTGCTGGCGTATGGACGTAAGGATCTGGTGTTTGTTTTCAATTTCAACCCGTCCAAGTCTTTTTCGGACTATGGTATTCTGGTCCCGAAGGGAGCCTATAAGGCTGTTCTCAATACGGATAATCCCGACTTTGGCGGATTCGGCCTGACCGATGACAGCATCGTTCATTTCACACAGCCGTCGGACGTCAAAGGCAAGGAATGGTTGCAACTTTATTTGCCGTCGCGTAGTGCTGTGGTCTTACGTAAGCAGAAACGCCCGGCAGCGTCAAGGAAGAAAGAGGGCTGAACGAGATGATTCCATTAGCGGAGAGGATGCGTCCAAAGACGTTGGACGAGTATATCGGACAGAAACACTTGGTGGGACCGCAAGGCGTCCTGCGCAGAATGATGGAGTCGGGAAGTATCTCGTCGTTCATCCTGTGGGGACCTCCGGGCGTGGGCAAAACGACGCTGGCACGTATCGTGGCGAACAAGGAGAACCGTCCGTTCTTCACTCTGAGCGCCGTCACAGCCGGTGTCAAGGAAGTGCGCGAGGTAATCGAAAAGGCGCGTAAGAGCCTTTTCTTTGATGCTCCGAATCCCGTTTTATTCATCGATGAAATACACCGGTTCAACAAGAGTCAGCAGGACTCTTTGTTAGGCGCGGTCGAACAGGGCGTGTTCACTCTCATCGGTGCCACGACGGAGAACCCCTCCTTTGAGGTCATTACACCTTTACTGTCGAGATGCCAGGTCTATGTGCTGCAGCCGCTGGACAGGGAGGACCTGCTGGAACTGCTTGACCGGACCATTCGTACGGATGCCGAACTGAAGAAACGTACCGTCACGGTGAAGGAGACGACCGCTTTGCTTCGCTTCTCGGGCGGGGATGCCCGGAAACTGTTGAATACGCTGGAACTGATTGCCAACGCCTCAGGGGACGAGGTAGTGATTGATGACCAGACGGTGACGACGTGTCTGCAACAGAACCCCATGGCTTATGACAAGGACGGAGAACTGCATTATGACATCATTTCGGCTTTTATCAAGAGTATCCGTGGCAGCGACCCGGATGCCGCCATCTACTGGCTGGCTCGCATGATAGAAGGTGGTGAGGACCCGAAATTCATAGCACGTAGGCTAGTCATCTCCGCCTCTGAGGATATCGGCTTGGCAAACCCGAATGCGATGCTGCTGGCGAATGCCTGTTTCGATACCCTGACAAAGATCGGATGGCCCGAAGGACGGATTCCCTTGGCGGAGACCACGATTTACCTGGCTTCTTCCCCGAAAAGCAATTCGGCTTACATGGCTATCAACCGAGCCTTGGAGGTAGTGAGGGAAACCGGCAATCTGCCTGTGCCTCTCCACTTGCGGAATGCTCCGACTAAACTGATGAAACAACTGGGCTATGGGGAGGATTATAAGTATGCCCATGACTTCCCGGGCCATTTCGTCGAGCAACAGTATCTGCCGGACGAGTTACGGGAGCTCTCGCTCTGGAAGTCTCAGTCCAACCCCCAGGAGGATAAAATGGCCGAAAGGCTGAAAAAACTATGGAAAAAGCGCTATTGAATGCTTAAGAACATATCAAGGCCTGTTCTATTTTTTTCTTCCAATCCGTAAATTTGCATGTATGCCCGTTCCTGAACGGTCATGCTCGTCCTTCAAGTGAGAATCAACATAAAAACATTCAATAATATCTGTCACTATGAACCAGAAAGAAGTAAGCCCCCTTCACCAGGTACGTCTTTCGTATGAACCTAAATTGCCGTCAGTCTTGACCGGACCGGTGCGTGTGAAACAGTTAAACCCTACGGAGAGCGCCGGAGATCAGGAGGCGATCCGTAAACTCTTTCCGATGATGTATGGCAAGCCTGTGGTCGGCTTGGAAGCCTCTTCGGACGTCGTAAAGGCACCAGCCGTCAACGTCGGCGTGATTCTTTCCGGTGGACAGGCTCCTGGTGGCCATAATGTCATCAGCGGACTCTTTGACGGGCTCAAGAGCCTGAATGCGGATAGCAAGTTGTACGGATTCTTGGGAGGACCTTCCGGACTGATAGAGCATAAGTATATCGAACTGACGAAAGATATCGTTGATCAGTATCGCAATACGGGCGGTTTTGACATCATCGGGTCCGGACGTACGAAACTGGAGGAGACATGGCAGTTTGATAAGGGCGAGGAGATTTGTAAGCAGTTAGGTATAAAGGCGATTGTCATCATCGGGGGTGACGACTCGAATACGAATGCCTGCGTCCTGGCAGAATACTACCTGCAGAAGAACTCGGGCATTCAGGTGATCGGATGTCCGAAAACGATCGACGGCGACCTGAAAAACGAGTATATCGAGACTTCGTTCGGCTTTGACACCGCATGTAAGGTCTATTCGGAATTGATTGGAAATATCCAGCGTGATGCCGCCTCGGCAAAGAAATACTGGCATTTCATTCGCCTGATGGGACGCTCTGCCTCGCATATCGCACTGGAATGCGCTTTGGAGACGCACCCGAACGTGACGATCATTTCTGAGGAGGTGGCTACGCATAAGTGGTCCCTGTCCCAGGTGGTGGATATGATCGTAGATTCGGTCGTCAGGCGCGCTGCCGGCGGAAAGAACTATGGCGTCGTTCTCGTACCGGAAGGATTGCTGGAGTTCGTGCCGGAGATGAATCTTCTGATTGGTGAATTGAATGATATTCTTGCCGGAGCCGAAGAGGCGTTCAAGACGATGAGCCTCTCGGAGAAATCCGCTTATGTGGCATCGAAGTTGTCCGATTCCAATGCGAAAGTGTTTGCCACGCTGCCGGACTTCATCGCCAAGCAGTTGATGGCGGACCGCGATGCTCATGGCAACGTGGCAGTATCGCAGATTGAGACGGAGAAGATGCTCATCGAGATGGTGAAGGTACGCCTGGCTAAGATGTCGCAGGAGGGGCAGTACAAGGGCAAGTTCAGTTCTTTGTCACATTTCTTCGGCTACGAAGGACGCTGTGCGATGCCATCGAATTTTGATGCCGACTACTGCTATAGCCTGGGGTATAATGCAGCGGTCCTTGTCGCTGCCGGCCTGACTGGGTATATGTCTCTCATCACCAACGTAAGCGAACCGTCGGAGAAATGGGTTGCCGGAGGTATCCCTATCGTTTCGATGTTCAACATGGAGCGACGGAGCGGAGCGGACAAACCCGTTATCCGGAAGGCACTGGTAAAACTGGACGGCGCACCGTTCCAGTATCTGCAGTCACACCGCGCAGAGTGGGCAGGTGTGGAGGATCAGTTCGTCTTCCCTGGGCCGGTTCAGCTGTTCGGACCGTCGGAGATTTGCGACCGCCGTACCGAGACGCTGTATCTCGAGTCAAAGAAGTAGGGTTGTTTGGACTTTCCCATCTTGGAAAAACGGACGTAAACAACTACATTTGTACATCAAGAATCCATAATCTAAAAAAGGAAAATACATTATGTCACCAAAATCAGAATGCCTTTATTGTCAGCACCTCCCTGTGCTTGACGAGTTAATGATCAAAATCGCCGACTTGGGCGTCTCTCAGCTTTTCCTGTTCAAGGAACAGAGCCATCCCGGACGGTGCAATGTAGTTTACAAAGACCATGGAGTGGAGTTTCATGAGTTGACCGACGAACAGCGTAATGCTTTCATGGCTGATGTATCTCGCGTAGGAAAGGCCATTCAGAAGGCGTTTAACCCGGACAAAATCAACTACGGCGCATTTGCCGACACCCTCTCACACCTTCACATGCACATCGTTCCGAAATACCAGGGCGGATATAACTTTGGCGGTGTCATCGAGATGAACCCAAAGAAGACCTATCTGACAGAGGAACAGTATAAGGAAACGATCGAGAAGATCAAGGCAAATCTCTGAGAAACAGGGCAATATCCCAATACTAAAAAAGCGTCCCGACTTCATGGAAGTCGGGGCGTTTTTTTGTTTCTAATGGTCCATTGGCTCCACTTTTATGAACCTAAAAAGAGTAATGGATAAGCCTGTCTGGATTCTGCCACGGCACAAAAAAGAACTATTGTAAACAAACCGATAGTCTTATCCTTCATTTTCAATAGGCCTTTTTTGAGCCATGGCATAGTTCGAGTAAACTCGACCTCTGCTCATCTGGCTTAACAAAAAGGTTCATTTTCAATAGGCCTTTTCTCGCCTCAGCATAACCCAAATAATTTTGGCTTCTGCTTTCGGCTTAACGAAAAGGTTCATTTTCAGTCATCCATGAAAACAATCCATCCGCTACTTCTTCTATTGTTGCTAATGATCTCGTCATGTCTATACGGTCAGAACGTCCCGCTGTCCCATACGCAGGATACGACTTACCGTATTGTGCGAACCGACAAGAAGATCATCCCCATTGAGCGTTTTCATGCTCCATACACGATTCAGGTATCCATCATGAAAAGTGAGCCATCCACACCGTTTGTCTTTGACAAAGCAGACCACGTGCTTCTTGTCAAAGGGGCGGACGGTTGGAACCGATACTACGTCGGTCAGTACAGAGACCGTTCGGAAGCGCAGCAGATGCTTACGCTCTTAAAGCCCATCTATCCAGACGCCTTCCTTTGCATGACAGATGGTATCAGGATTGACTCGGGAAGATATGTCCGCACTTATGTCCGGAAAGCGGAGATACGCAGTGCAGCATCGACGGAAGAAGGTCAGCGCACCCAAAGGAAAGCTGAAGCTGGGTGGAACTTCGGACCACTTCCATCGGACTCGATGATTGAATGTCCGTATCAAACACAGGGAGCTGTCGCAGCAGACCCCCGTCAATCGTATGCGGTCCAGCTACTTGTCACACGCTATCCTCTCCATGCGAACGACATCATTGAATTTCGCAACGTGCAGGAATATTTCATGCCTGCGGACCACCTGTTTCGGTACACGACACAAGCGATGCCCTATGCTGAGGCGGAAAAGGCCTTACAGAAGGCTTTGCGAGCCGGATTCTTCGATGCTGTTCTGATTGACAGTCGGATCTATGCACCTTTTTTAGTCCTGTAAGTTCACTTGTTGCAGGATCATCAATAAAAGACCGAAGTATTTTAAAAAATTAGACTATATTTGTCTGACTTTGCATGATAATTGTAGTGAAACCAACAACCATCAAAACCTGATAAATGAAACAAAACATGAAGAAGTCTCTTGCTCTCTTGTTATTCTCCCTCTCCTTTGGTCTGATTGCGCAGGCCGAAATCAAAGTAAACGACATTAACAAGGAGGACATCCCTGCCGAGGTCAAGTACAAAGGAAACGTCCATGCAGCCGTAACGTGGAAAGACAAAGACGGGACGCACTACGTCATCCAAACAGAGACTCCGTTGCTAATCACAAAACAGTCGAAGGCGGCTTCGGAGACGTACCGTACGGTATATAACCCAAATTCGGGAGAGACGGATACCATTGCCAACTATGAGATTGTGAACGTTGCGGGTCATCAGGACACCATCCGCAATCTGGAAGCGGACTACCGGATCAAGGGTCTTTTCACGTACCACTACGTACAGACCAAGTCCGGGACGGAACTGGTGTGGAAGAACCTGGACAACGTGAATCAGTGTTCGTACCGCAACCTTCACGCCAACTACCTCACCAAGCCTATCGTGACAGACCTTGACGGAGACAAGAAAGCCGAGATATGGTTTTTGTATGTATTAGGATGCCGTCAGAACGTCTCTGTTCCACTCGGCATGAAAGAGATACTTTATATCGGATCAGACCGGTTCTCGGTTCGTGGTTTGCAGATCACCACACGCACCACGACGGACGGTATAGAGAAGAAATACGGAGGAGAATCCGTCATGGACGAGTCATTCATGACATTGCCACAATCGTTCAAAGATTATGGTAAGAAACTCTGGCAAGAAAACGTAGAACAGAAATAATAACCACAACAACTATACAATATGGAAAATTACTCTAATTATTCTCGTATTTCCACTACACGTAGTGGAGAAGATGCCATTATTGCATCGGACTTCGGCAAGCTGATGCGGAAAGTTTATCTATGGATGACCTTTGCGCTTGTTATCTCGGGTTTGGCGGCATGGGACGTTGCGTCGCATCCTAATTGGCTCATGGCCATCTACTCCAACCAGTTCCTCTTTTTCGGACTTCTCATTGGAGAATTGGCACTCGTATTCATCCTCAGTGGCATGATACACAAGTTGTCGTTGCCTGTAGCCATCGCGATGTTCATAGCGTACTCCCTTCTCAATGGAGTCACGTTGTCGTACATCTTCCTTGCTTATAGTGGCACGACGTTAGCGACCGTATTCTTCATCACGGCAGGCACGTTCATGGCGATGGCGATTGTCGGATACTTCATCAAGAAAGACCTCAGTGGGATCGGACGTATTCTGGTGATGGCATTGATTGGTCTGATCATTGCTTCCGTGGTCAATATCTTCTTAGGCAACAGTATGTTGGAGATGGTCATCTCGTATGCAGGTGTAGCGATTTTCGTTGGTCTCACGGCGTATGACTCTCAGAAGATCAAGCAGATGATGATGCAAGCCAGCGAGGCAGAAGGCATCAGTCAGACGACATTGAAGATTGCGTTGCTCGGAGCGCTCACCCTCTATTTGGACTTCATCAACCTGTTCCTAATGTTGTTGCGAATCTTTGACCGCGATTAATCCGTATTAACGAATAAGGCACAAAAAGAGGCATACCTGAAAAGGGTATGCCTCTTTTTGTAGTTTTCAATAGATATTTAGTTCCGCATAAATAGGTTCGGTGTTCTATTGTGGCGGAGTTTGAGGAATATTTGTGCGGATTGGAGGTGACGCTCCTACGGAGTTCTATAAGGAATACGCGTTATGACAGGGACTTCACTACGTTTCATCCCTGCCTGTATTCTGACGTCCCGCTGTCCAACAAGTTGGACATTTTGGGCTTCACCTCGGCAGAGTTCAAGTGAACTTGACTCTGCACTCGGCTCGCACCAAAATTGGGACTTTGTGTTTGTCTTGTTTCACAAGACATTTTGGGCGGCGACTCGGGATAACAAATAAATTTGTTCTCCTCTCGGCTTTCTCCGACATCCCTGCCTGTATTCTGTCGTCCCGATGGGACTATGTTAGAACTGCCGT
>DGSL01000019.1:0-126 GCA_002393965.1 Bacteroidales bacterium UBA4363
AGAATACAGGCAGGGACGAAGTAAAGCGGAGTCCCTGTATAGAACGGCAGTTCTAAAATAGTCCCGTAGGGACGACACAATACAGGCAGGGATGGAGCCCAAAGGGCGGAGTCCCTGCATAGAACG
>DGSL01000019.1:209-76018 GCA_002393965.1 Bacteroidales bacterium UBA4363
GTTCTAAAATAGTCCCATAGGGACGACAGAACACAGGCAGGGACGAAGTAAAACGGAGTCCCTGCAAACTAACGTTCGACCAATCAGAACTCCGTAGGAGCGTCACCCATAAAACCAAATCCGTTTTTCCCCCCCTACTCGCCTCTAAAACAACGTATCCACATCCTCATATTCACGTGGACCAATAAGAGACTCCAGACTGGAAGCATCGAAAAACGTAGATCCGCTTTCAATCAACAGATCTTTCTGCGGATATGGGATAAAGGAAACTCCGGCACCATACTGCGATGCAACGACATGTGCCACTTCTTCAAGCGAATGCGTTACACCGCCGATGTTAAACACCCGTCCACCGGACCCTTCATGCTCCGCTCCGGATACAATCTGTCCGCAGATATCTCTCATGCTGGAAAACGTCCTGCGGATCAACCCGTCACCATAGAGCGTAATCATACCTTTTTCGGTCGCCTGACGAATCATGAAACCGATGGTGCCGAACGAATAGTCACTGCTCAACATGTTTCCGAAAGGAACACAAATGCGGAAAACAACGTACGGTATGTCAAAACTGATGTTGTAAGCCTGAAGATATCCTTCACAGGCCAGTTTGTTGACGGCATAAATGGTCTTGGTCTCCTTCTCTGCGTCCTCCTTCAACGCATGCTCCTGCCCCTTATACACCAGGCGGGTCGATGGAAAAACGACCTTGGGACGGTAAGGCGACTGGCGAATGGCATCTAGCACATTCAACATCCCCACCTCATTGATATCAACGTAACGGTCATAATGGTCAAATCCCGCATAGGTCCCCGTCAACCCTGCAAACAGATACAGGAAATCCACGTCAAGGTCAATCTTCGCCACCTCATCCCGACGGGTCAAGTCACACTGGACATACCCTGTCTCTTCGCATTTCACGACATCATACGACGCCACCTCATACCCACATCCACGCAGGTAATGGACTAAGTGTTTGCCTATATACCCTTTGGCTCCGATAACTGCACACTTTCTCATCCCAATCGTTTTTTTATTTTTGGCTCATGCGTTCGATATCGTCCAGTCCTCGGCTCTGGAAGAGAATATCGTCATACTGTTTCTCGCACTCTTCCTCGTTCACACACAGCGAATGAAATGTCTGCATCGCTGCCGCAAAATGGTTAAACGGGGCCACATCGACTGTTTTTCGGAAGTCTTGACGCTCCAGCAGAATGTGCGTTTCTTCATTCGGTTTTGGCGTGAAGGCCCTCGGACAGGTCAGTTTACCCCGACTGCCCCATATTTCGTAATTGCACTGATAATAGTTGTCAAAACCGAATGAGATGCTGGCACTGACGTTTCCCGCAATAGCAAATGCCGACCCATGGATACTGGTGCCTTTCTCGTTATAAAAAACATTCGATGCCTTCACGTCGAAGACGTTTCCCATCAGGAAGTTGATACAACGCCACACATATCCGGCAGCATCCTTCAACGCTCCACCTCCGACGACATTGTCGTAACGGAAGTTGTTGGGGTCTGCAAAGGGAGGAAATCCGAACGAGGCACGTATGACTCGAACGTCACCTATCTCTCCGTCCTTTATCATCTGCTTGACCACCTCATGCTGCCGATGATACTGGAACATATAACCTTCCATCAGGGCCAGGTGCTTCTCCTTCGCCAAGGACACCATCTCTCCTGCCTCGTCAGCATGCATGGCAATCGACTTTTCAGCATAGACGTGCTTGCCCGACTCCAACGTTTTGATGATCCATTCCCGATGCAGACCAGTAGGAAGGGGCATGTAGATGGCATCAATATCATCCCGCTCCAGTAGGGTGTCGTACCCTCCTATCGCCTCACATCCGAACTGACTGGCAAACTCACGTGCCTTCTCTTCCGTGCGACTGGCTATACCGACCAGTTCCCATTCTGTCGGCAAGGACTGAATGGCTGGAATCATTAGTCGCTGTGCAATATTCGCACAGCCCATTACGCCGATTCGTAATTGCTTATTCATTTTTTTGCATCATAAAACTGAATGGCCGACAACAGACTGCGGGCACCGATATTCAGATAGTTATTGTATGTTACAAAGTTCTGCAATTGGTTCAACGTCATCCAACAGTAGTTACGCTCTACCTCCAGCGGGAATTCCTCTCCCACTTCGACGATCATGTTCAGGTTCTGCTCCTTGAAGAAGCGACCGCCCTCCTCCGACTGATATGCCGAATACCATACCTGCTCTTCCTTTGCGTTCATGAAACACTCAAGATAAGGTATCGTATATTCATTCTGTCCCTTTCGGTAGTTGCCGGTCAGACACTGAACCGTCGGCGCCATCTCCAGAATGTCGAAATTACCCGGTTCCAGTTTGGCCTGTACCAGGAAATGATAGATGCCTTTGATCTTTTTCACGAGGAAGCCCATCAGTCCCTCCTGCGCCGATTTTACCATCGGCTGACTCCACGTCGTGACCTCACGGTTACCTATGGACACGTCCACTCCGATCACCGAGAAGTATTTCTTCTGCTCGTGCTCGATGGTGTTGCCGTCATAGACCCAATGCCTCATTTCCGAGAGTCCGATCTTGTCCACCGATATCTCATACTCACATTTCAGCGAGGTAATCCAATGCAGGATTTCATTCAGGCTTCTGTAGTGGTTCTCACTGCTCAGGATGCTGTAGAAAAACGAGTCAGCACGGCTCTTGTCACTCAGATGACGGAATGCCGAAAGCAACAACAGGTCTTTCTCCGTATAGTCTCCGTACTGGATACAGGAGATCACAGTCCTTGAGTCCATGTTGATGACGTTCGGATAATTGAGCAACTCCTTGATCTGACCGAGAGTCACCCAGATGAAGTTGTCGTACATCGGCAGTTCTTTCTCTTCGGGGACCTCCACGATGATGTTACGGTTCCGCTTCTGATAGAAACGCGCTCCTTGCTCACTCTGCAACTGGTCCACAAGGACTTCCACCTGTTTCTCTCCAGTGAAATACTCCAGATAACGAGGCGCACGCCCCTGATGAACACGCGTGTAGTTACTCTTCGTAGCCTGCAAGGTCGGCGAGAGCTGTACGACGTTCAGGTTCCCAGGTTCTATCTTCGCCTGCATCAGAAAGTGGAGCACTCCATCCTTCTTCTGCACGATAAAACCCAAAAATCCGATTTCCGGTTGGTTGATGATGGGTTGGTCCCAGGTCGGCACTTTCCCGTAGTTCGTCTGAATACGAAGACCTTGTATGCTGAAAAACTTCCCGGTATCATGGGCGATGCGGTCATCCTTGTCGTTCCACCCTTTCAGGGTGGACAACGGCACCTGTTTCAGTTCGTAGGCAATCTCATCGTTCTTCTGCTTCATCCAGGCAAGAATTTCGCCGGTCGTTATCTGCGTCCCGTGATGCAACGCCGACATCATGAAGTCTAATTTATGATTCTTCATAAAGGTCTCTTTCTTATGTTATTCCTTTATTTTTTTTATATAGCCCATCCTCAAAAGGTCTTCCGACAATTGGGCGGACCACCGCTTTGTAGCCGCCTGGTTCATATGCACCGCCACACAGAAGTTGGCGGTGTCGTTACAGATGGTGTCATTGGTGTAGTTCAGATAGACCGTACCGTACCGTTTGGCAATGCTGGCATAGTATGCGTCCAATTCTTTCCGCTTGTCATATTTCTTCGTGGCACCCACGTAGATAGGCGAATTGACCAGAATGACCTTTATGCCTTCCTGATGACACTCCAGCATGTAGTCCTCAAAAAGTTTCATCGCCTCGCGGTCCATCTTACAAGGGATGACCGTCTGCTTGTTCAGGTTCTCAGGATTCCATGTCCCATGCTCCGGATAGTGACCCTTGTAGGCTGGACGTCTGAAGTGCTTGAGGTTGAAGAACTCGCAGAATCCATACTTAATGACGGTCTGATAACCGAAGTAACGGTACATCGGAACGTGCAGGTCAAACCAGTTGTATCCGAACTGACTCAGTTCACGGCGCATCATCGGGTCATACACGGTATTGAACACCTGCTCCGACTCATGCTGGCTCTTGATGGTCATAGATGCCAGTGTTCCGTAGTCCACGTTGTGTATGATAATCTTCGGCAACGTATTGTTCTTTTTATACAACCGCCATTTCAGCAATTGTACGTTGATCGGATATCCTCCTATGCCGATGTTGTACGAGTCCACACCGCAGACCGAGTCGATCACTTGGGGATCATAATGCGAGAATCCACGCGAATTACCAAGTATCAATACATCATGGGTCATGCCTCCCCTGAGCATGTCACTCCACGACTGGAACCGATAGTCCAGCGTCTTGCGCAATCCGTAGCTGACAATGACGTCCATAAGGGCAGCCAGAAGAAACAACAAAAGGAAGAATACAGCAACTCTACGTAAAAATTTCATCATGGCATTTAGAATTGAAAGTAGATGAAGTTCTCTGCATGACCGCCAAAGCAGATGATATCAACACACAGGAGCAGATAGGCTCCCCAACGTAATGCGATGCCGTGCGGCTTGGCAAACGAAAGTCCGAACTGCTGCTTGCGGTGTATCCACTCGACAAATATCAACAGCAGGATGTTGGCGAACAGGATGGTCTTTCCTTGTATGTCCGGCATGGTGAACAGACTGAACGAACATACTCCGGATAGGTATTCAACCGCCTGCGCCAGACTGTCCGCACGAAAGATGATCCATCCTATCGTGACAAGCAGGAAAGTACAGCACATGATTACCAGCTCCCGAACCGAAGGTAACTTTCTGCCTTCAGCAATGGTCGTGTCTTTATAGTTGGTTCCTCCGAAGAGGAGCGACGGGAAGAACAACAAAGCATGATAGAATCCCCATACGATGTAGGTCCAGTTCGCTCCATGCCATAGACCGCTGACACCAAACACAACGAGTGTGTTGCGAATCACCTTTGCCTTCGAACAACGGCTGCCTCCCAGTGGAAAATAGATATAGTCTCTGAACCATGTCAGCAACGACATGTGCCACCGCCGCCAGAATTCCTGTACGTTACGACTGAAATAGGGTACGTTGAAGTTCTGACGCAAACGGATACCGAACAACTTGCCACAACCGATGGCAACGTCAGAATAGCCGGAAAAGTCCCCGTAGATCTGAAAGGAGAAAAGGACTGCCACGAGCAATAACGTACTACCCGAAGCTGTGGATAAATCCGCCCAGGTCTTATCAACGAACAATGCGCAGTTGTCGGCTATGACGATTTTCTTAAACAATCCCCACAACATCTGCCGGCAACCGTCCACCGACTGGGCATAGTCGAATTTCCGCTGCTTGGCAAACTGCGGCAAAAGGTTGGTGGCTCGCTCGATAGGTCCCGCCACCAGTTGAGGGAAGAAACTGACATAGGCAAAGAATTGGACGACATCCCTCGTTGCCTTCATCTGGCCGCGATAGACGTCGATGCTGTAACTCAGAGCCTGAAACGTATAGAAACTGATTCCCACTGGCAGAATGATGCGAAGCAACAGACTGTCTGTCGCCACACCAAATAACTCGCCGAACGAACTGACGAAAAAATCATAGTACTTGAATACACCTAATATCAAAAGGTTGACAACGATGTTCACACCGGCTGTCACCCTGGCTTTCCTCTTGTTATCAGCGTATTTCTCAATGAGAAGTCCACTCCCCCAACTGCACAACGACGTGAATGCAATCAGGAACAGGAACCTGTAGTCCCACCATCCGTAGAAAACATACGAGACAACAACGACAAACAGATTCTGAACCTTCAGGTTCCTGTTGAATACAAACCAGTATAACAGGAACACAATAGGAAGAAAAAAGGCAAATTGTATGGAATTAAACGACATGTCCTATACTATATATTTCGTTATCCTCATTTTTTCTTATTATCACCCGGCTTTCACAATCCTTTCTAAAACCAGCGAATGCCTGATAAGCAAATAAAAACATATAAATATAACCATATTATTCTGTTTATTGGCACAGGTGCTATCGGGTCTCATAAAGATTGTCCGTTCGCTTGACGAGTTTTTCTTCTGCCACAAACTGATCTAATATCCACTGACTCCTCTCCGTCATGGCAAGCAGGAAGAATTTTCCTCCGGGCTTTTCTTTTTTCATTTGCTCGATTACGCCCTGGATTTGTTCCGAATCGTTGGTCTCGACCGTCAGGTATTCTATGACCGACCCACCCTTCCTCAGGGTATAATGGACGCTACACGGCTGCTCTCTTTCTCCTCCTTCCTTGTATTCATACCCCTGTTCCAGGTATCTTCGTTGCAGATAGTAACTGGCTCCCCAGTTGAAACCTATAAGTGTGTATGACGATTCTTTCCTTAGACAGTTCCACGTCTCTTCCCTTCGCTGATCTTGCGCTTTCTTGTATTCGTGCACGAACCACGGATAGAACACTTGTCCGCCCAGCGTCATCATCTCATCTGCCGTCGGGACCATCTGACCGGCCCCCACTCCTATTTCAATGCCATACTTCGTCCAAGGTTCCTTGACCAATGGGACAAAAGGCCCCACTTTCTTCTCGTCTGCCGTCGGCACGTTCTTCCAGGGACGGACAGGATCGTCCACGCGTACGGATATTGTCATCAGCAATGTCAATATAATACAGAGTGCCATAGCAAGCGTTTTACGTCCGCTCATTTTTTCATGGATCCATACGATGGCTGTCGAGGTGGCAACGGCAATGAACGGCAACAGGTACAGATAGTGCTTGGCTGCCGAACCCGTATTCCGCATGACATAGTGCACGATAAGAAGTGGCAATAGTGTCAGCAGGAAAAGCAGAATCTGTTTTCGTTTCAACAACAGCAGCAGACCGATTGGCATTAAAACGAAGTTGACAATATAATAAAACACGAGAACGACCGCACCGACATGGGACGCATAGGCCCCGCTTTCGGCATTGGATTGCCACGAGGAGAAAATCGAAAGAGGATTACCACCCATCAGACAATAGCCACCGTACGTAAGACCTACGACTCCGACAGCTATACAGCCCGTCTTCCACACGGCCCTTCCGAAGGTCTCTCCCTGTTGCATCAGGAGTAGCAAGACAACGGGATAGACCATCAGGACATCCAGTCGGAAGAGCGGAGCAATACCCAACAGGAATACTGTGACAATATATCTCTTCCTGTTCAGACACAACAGCCCCGCTACCAACAACAGAACGGCAAAGATGGCAGTGGACGGCACGGTGGCTATGGCAGCTGTTTCCGGAAGGAAAAAGAAAGCTAATAGGATGACTTCCTTTCGGATTCCGGTCAGTTCGGACACTAATTGAACGGACAGCACGACGAATACAACCGTGCTCAGCGCACAAAGCAACAGGTATATTTGCTCAACATCCCAAAACCACAACAGCTTTGCAGCTCCATAGAGCAGGTAGGAAACGGCTGGCTGCATGTCATAGGCGTAGGCAATGGGCGGCGGCAACTCAAGACCGTTGTTCAGCATTATCTGCACACCCATCAGCGTGCATGGCGAATCCGTTTCAAAGTTGACCAAAGGGAAAACACCAACTCCCATCCACAGCACATAAAGTGCAAACAATACCAGATATGTCGTGTTTGTTTTTTTCATCGTTTAGATCATTTCATGACCCGTCAGTTTGAAGACATTCCACCCGATTACCATAAGGGCTATCAGGAATAGATAAGGTAGATACCACGCCTTCATTCTTTTATCTATCTGCGTGATGCCGAAACCGGCAAGAATTACAAAGACCGGCAACGAGGGGAAATGGAAGCGTTCTGATACGGCAAAGGAGGAGAAGGCAATAATGCCAAGGTACGAAAAGAGGAATAGCAACAGCAGAAGGTGACGACGGAAACTCCTGTATCGGAAGATAAGAAGGAACAATGCCACATACACAAAGAATCCCAACACCTGCTTCTCCAGATACCCTCCGTTCTGATACATCTGGTTCTGTTGCGTCTCCACATTCACAAAGGTCGGCAGTGGAATGGTGAGAATGGCTGGGGCAAATATGGCACCCGTACCGTAGGTGGCAAGTTTGTTTCCGTTGATGCGGTTCGCCCGGTAGTTCATCTGGTTGATCTGGTTACTCTGCCGGTTCTCCCACAGGACATTCACCTCTTCCGATATACTTCCCGAAAACAAGAAAATGGCAGAGATTCCCATGAAAACACCCACCACCACTCTGTTCTTCCATTTCATCACTCTACCCTCTGCAAACAGAAGAGCACCGAAAAACGACATCCATAGCGAGGCACCCAGTGCCGTCCGGAAAAGAAACAGCAGACCACCGGCAAAGACAGGAAGGATCATGTCCTTCGGCTGCAGGTTCTCTGCTCGTAGGGCATAGTCGGCTCGCTCCAGGAAAAGGGAGACCAGAAACGTCATTTCCATCTCTTTGAGCGACAGTCCGCAGTAATAGATGAAATTATGGAGCAATACGGCTATGACAGCAGCATAGCGTGCCGGAAGTTCACCGAAGTTTCGCTGGGCTAACTTATACACCAGCACACACATGTATGCGCTTAACAAGGCGGAGACCAAGCGGGGTACGATGATATTACTTCCCGTAATCAGGTAGATCAGGGCAATGTAAAGCACATGTCCCATATCCGACCAGGCAATGCGAAACACTTCCCTCGCATAATCCAGATTGGATAACGTGGGTAGATTTCCGAATTCTTCCCCTACACTCGTGTAGAAATGAGCATCTCCCGCATCGAATTCAAAAGGCTCCCCAGTGTAATATGTGTACATTGCATACGAGATAAATACGTATGCAAGACGGATGAAGAGAGCTGTACCGAAAACAGTCCGTTTGAAACTTTTTTCTGGCAGTGTCTGCCATGCCGACATCAGACGGGGTAGCAACAGAAAGAAGAACAACGTCTGGACTGCACCGCTGACCATCCACTGCAGAGGCATTACATGATTGATATACAACGCACTGATAATGATCAGTACAACGAAGTACAATCCGATGGCCTGTGTCGTATAATCACTTATAAGCGGCTTTTTCAGCATGGCTTTTAGAGTTGTTCATAAACAGATACTATCCGTTGGGCTATTGCACTCCAACGATAGACACCTGCCTGCATTCTGATGTAATCTCGACGTTCTTCCGTTGACTCATCTCCCAGCAAAGATACTATATTTGACACAAAACCCTCCTCGTCTCCGTAATCGGACAACACCCCGCAACGGTTATCCGTCACGATATAAGGAACACCACCAACATGAGTGGATACAACGGGAATGCCTGCCGCCATCGCTTCGCAGAATACGATTCCTTGCGACTCCTCTGCCGTGTACAACGCAAACAGTCGCGCTTGCTCATATTGCTTCCTCACTTCTGCAACGTCCGCATTGGGATGGAGTTCAATATCATTTTTGTAGGAGGATTTTTCCCATTCTTCACAGACTCGTTCATAATACACAGTGTCCGACACAGCTCCCATCAAAACCAATTTGGCATCCGGTATTTTCTTTTTAACATCGGCAAATATACGTATCATGACAGCCTGACCTTTCCGGGGCTGAAAAGCACCCAACGAGAAAATGCGGTTATCCCGTGAAGCATTCTCAATCGTATAATAGGAGGCATCCACTCCCTGGGGAATGACATGAACAGAGGTCGTCTCTCTTTGATAGTTCTCTGCGATATGTTCTTTTACGTATTCCGTGTCAACGATGATACGAACCCCCGACAACAACAGTTTCTTCTCCACATAACTCTGGTAAACGTATTTTACCCAAGTGCGCCAATTCCAGTGCTTACTCAGTTTTTTCCGCTGTTCGACTCGAGCCAATCCATGAACGGTCAGCAGGGTCTTTATCCGCGACTGACTTACTTCCTGATACAACCGATAGGAGAAAGCACTCGTATTGTGGAGATGACAGACATCTGGTTGTATCTCCCGTATCTTTTCCGAATAGTTCTTCACTTCTGCTACCGATAGCAGATTTGTTTGTCTTTTGTTTGCAAAACGGAAAACACGAATTCCCAATTGTTCTTCTTCCTGTGTTTTACCTCCTTTACGTGGCAAGTCTAACACACTCACCTCATGCCCACTTTCAACCAAAGCCTTGGCAAGCCCCAAGACGGACGATTCTACTCCTCCCCTCACCAAACGGCAATCAATTGGGAACGGCCCTACAATGACGATTCTCATAAGTATTTACAATAAAGGGACGGGATTAAGTTAAACAGTAGAATCCGAAGTTGCTTTTGCCAAGCAAGTTCACGCATGGTCAACGGAAACAGTCCTTCGTTTTTCAGCACTTCGACGATCAGCATCTTTTCCTCGTAGGAATACGTCTGGTCGTTTACTAACGAAAGGACCACACGACTGATCATGGTCGCATGCCATTTCAGATGTGTTTCCTTTCCCCATCGATAAAGTTTCTTTATCAGAGACAACTTATCCCGCAATATTTTTTCCTTTTTTTCTTTCGTCACCGATAACGTAATCGACCCCACCCGAATCAGATAATTCACTACAATCTTCGGCGTTGATGCCACTCTGGTTGCCTTCAATAGAATCCGAGGTGTCCAATCCGTATCCTCAAACAATATACCAGGTGTGAAATAGTCTTTTCTGTCCTGCAGTAGTGTGGCTTTTAGCACAAATTGCCAGGCATAGCAGGCATATCCTAATCGTTCCTCTAAAAAAGTACGTCCGTCACAGACCTCCTCGCTGTACGACACGAACTGCTTCGGGTTCTTACACGGCACAAAGATCTCATACTGTTCATTCACGTTCTGATAGTTGTAGCGCAACACATCCAAATCATCCCGTTCCATCTGCTCCAAAAGACTGCCCAATACGTTTGGCTCGAGATAATCATCCGAATCGATAAACTGAATGTATTTCCCTTTCGCAAGAGGAATGCCTGTATTCCGAGCTCCGCTCAATCCCTGATTCTCCTGCGTCACGACCGTCCAATGTCCCAAATCTTTCATTTTTTGCAGACACGAGTCCGTGCGAAGCATTTCTCTCAGGACTTCCATCCCATTGTCTGTCGATCCGTCATTCACAACAATGATCTCATATTGCTCATGAGACAAATCCTGCTGCAAGACGGACTCAATGCACTTCTTGATGTAAGAAGCGACATTATACATAGGAATTATGATAGATAACTTGAGCATCTGAATGGTATTAATCTCCTTTTTTTTTTACACTGATAAAGATTTTCACACAAAACGTTTGAGTCCCCAATCTATAAATCTAATGATCCAAAGCTGCCGATAATTACGGGTTTTTTCTAAATACAAATGTATGATCTTGACAAACATCGATCGAGGATCTTTTATCTGAAGTTCAGATAAAAGATCTGGAGTCCATATATCTAATCTCGAATAATACCGATAACCATTTTGCTTCATGTATTCTTTTATCACATTCAAATAATACAATCCCCTATCTGAAAAATCGATATTTTGCAAAATATCTATTCCTTGTTTCTCATAGAAAGTAAACTCGTCACTGATTTTAAGATACTTATTTGGCAACTGTAAGAAATATTGACGATACATTCGTATCATACTATATGATTGTTTCGTAGCCGTCGAGACCATATAGAACACACTCTTGTTCCAATTTCTGACCTTATTCAAGAATGGGATATGGAAGAAGAATAAATCTTCAAGGTAATACTCTTCATGTGGCACAGACGGCCATGGTAATTTCGGTTCATGAATATAGTTGTCCGGATACGCATTTTGTGTCAAATCTTCTTCGGCACTGACATGGATTCCGATAAACATATATCCGGTACACAGATATTCCTCCTTCCGATATATATCTTTTCTTCTGGAATAAAACACGTCACCTGGTATAGAATTCATCAAAATTTTCCATCCAGCCGTATCCTTAAATGCACCAGATAGAAACTCATCAGCATCCAATGCAATCAAAATTTTCTCTCCACCAATCTTATTTGCCTCAGCAAATAAAAGCTGACGAGCACGTCCCTGATGCATTTCCTCATCATGGTTGTCAACGACGATAGCCTTTTCATACTGCGTATACATTTCCCGACTTCCATCCGTTGACATCTGATCGGCAATAATAATATGATCAGCCCAAAGAGACGTGGCCTTCAAAAAAGCAGGCAAGACCCAGGCTTCGTTCCGAACTGGAGTCAAGACAATAATTTTAGGACGTTGAATATCACTCATAATAAGGCTTAAATATCAAAAGGACACGAACTCATTAATAAAGAAAGGTCTATTTCTATCTTTCGAGCATTTTCTCTGCCAGATACGCCTGGACGTTCGCAGAACTGTTCAAACTGAATAGGACGCTCAAGTGGACGTTTCACAGACAAGAAATAATCATCAAATTTATCGTAATTAGTATGATGATGCACAAATTCACAAAAGGTATTACTCACACCATACGCATCAGCCACGATAAGACCATGAAGAGAACTGGACATTACTTTTTCACAGGAACACATTTCATCAATCACATCCGTCCATTTCTCATACGATGTCATATTGATCAGTTTTGCATCCGGATACTTTGACAACAACTGCTCCAACTTTGCAGGTTCATCGAAGTCCTTGTGATGAGGAATCAAACCGATACCTTGTCTTTTTACTGAATTCTTCGGTTGATAGAATTTCGGCAAAAGTAACGCTGGATCACCATAGACTTCCGGACATTCACATCCATGTCGAATAAAATAGTCACGAGTCAATGGCCCTCTTACAGCATAGATTTTACGAGGACTCTCTCTCAAACTCCAATTTATGTCAAGTACACCACTACCCCAAATCTCTGTTCGTTGATTTATGCTGTGCGGAATAGTCGAACCAATCACACTATATTGCTTATGAGGAAACAAAAGTGTTGCAGCCGGTATGACCCGTTTTCTCGTCATCAATTCTATGAAATAAACATTGATGTCGTCTCCAAAATTGGAATAGGTCTCCTTCGAATCATAAAATTTTACCAACCAACCTGTGATAATGATGCATTCTTTTGAATGCAAAAGATAATAGAACTCGTTCTTTATCTTTTGAGTCCATGACGGACGATGTGCTTTCTGCCAATCATGCCGATGTAGAAACTTGTGTAATTTCTTCCGTTTCGTTGCAATGTCACCATGTAAAAATGAACGCAGTCCCATGTTCTTTTCGATTTTATCTATTTGACACTATCCAACCATAATAGGTTTGTTTTCCGTCTATTTCTTTTATGGTATCTGTTCGGAAGGTCAGTTTATAGGCAAACGTATCCTCATAAAATCCCTGATAGGGTTGTAAAAGAATAGGCTCTATATCATGCATGTGCGGATTGTTCAACGGCACTGCATCGATTTCCTTTCGAATAATTGGCAAATGTTCGTGAGCAAGTATCATAAAGAAATCTATAAGAAAATAATCAATCATTCGTACCTCTTTTATCCTCAACATATCATGCCAATAATCGACAAATGCATCATACAAAAAACTGAACAACAAGACATCTCTTCCTCCCATAAAGAATCCGGACCATCGAAGACGGGAAATACCGTCCGTCAACCGATCATGGTGCGTATAAAAATCATCCGAGAAAAGATTTTCCGGAAAATCCTTCGTTACATACACCGTTGCATCCATCCAGAATCCTCCATAAAGAGAAAGGACTCTGCAACGGATTATATCACTAAGATGTGTCAATGAAATTCGTTTTCTCTTCACCTCTTCCAAAATAGAACTCGGAAGGGATATATACTTTATATAGTTATCTTTATCCAACACAACCACATGCTTGTCCGTATGCTTTCGGATACTGTTGATGCAACTCTTGACTATTGCTGGTGCTTCTGACTCTCCTTGCCACCACATCGTCCATATCGTATCGACTTCTTTGATTTCGGACGGACGAGTTTTGTATTTCTCCACCAATGGAGCATATTGCTTGTTCAGGAACGAATAGATGGTAGGGATATAATATTTGTTATAGACCCATTTTTGACATTTCTCTGGAAAATAACACAAACAGACCATTTCATACGCAAATTTGACCATAGCAACCCTCACCCCATAGCCCTGTACGTTGTATCGAATCGTTTTCAGAGCATTCAACAGTTTCTTTATTCTTGTCTTCCACGTCATCATTTTGAATCCTCCTTGACTTTCTTATAGAGTTCCACGTATTGTTTGGCAACGTTCGAAACAGTATAGTGTTCCATGACCCATCTGCGTGCGTTTGTTGCGAACGACTCTTTGTCCGGATTTTGCAACAAGTACCTGATTCCGTCTGCCAGATCCTGACAGTCTTTTTCCTTCGCTAAATAACCGTTTTCCCGGTGTCGGATCATATCCCCATTTCCTCCGATGTCAAACGCCGCTACTGGGATGCCGCACGAGAGTGCCTCCATGATGGAATTGGACAGGTTCTCCGAAAGAGACGGGACGACCATCACCGACGACAAGCGATAAGCCGCCACGATGTCTTCTTCTCTGCTCAACAAACCTAAATAATGGATCTTGCGCCGTAGCGTTAATGCTTGTAGAGGTCGATCCGACCCGAACACTACCAGTTCAACGTCTGACAAGGATGCATCCTCTTCCATCATGCCCATTGCCGTAATCAGTTCAGCAAATCCTTTTCGTGGGTCAGAGGTTGCCCCCATGGCTCCATAGAGGATATAACGACGGTCAGTAGGCAAATCAAAATGCCGGCATGCCTCATCCCTGTCTCCCGGCGAAAACGCGTCAACGTCAATGCAGTTGGGTATCACGGACACAGGAATTTTTCCCAATAAAGCACTCTTCTTGACGCAATCAGCCAACCATCGACTGGGTGTCACAATATGCAAATCCAAGCCTTTATAGTATTCTCTCTTCTTACGGAACACCGCTCTACTGAGATCATTGGCATCATTCGAAGCTAAGAGCGGACATGCACCACATTCCGTCTGGTATTTCGGACAGTCCTCAAAGTAATGACAAATTCCCGTGAATGCCCACGTATCATGCAACGTCCAGACAATCGGTTTTCTTACCTTACGCAACTCTTGAAAAGGCAGGAATCGCAGGTTGCACCAATGTAGATGCAAGACGTCATAGTCCATTTTTTGCAACGCACCATGCATCGGCACGGATCGAAGATCCGACAGGAATATCGGTTTTCGGTTCGAATACCGTCCCCATCTTCGGTGCTGAATCTTGTTCTTGACCTTGTTCTTTAACCAATCATACAACGGATAAAAAAATTTCTGAGGTTCATATTTTCGCAGTTCAACTACAGCCTCATCCGATGTTCCTTTCTCTTTGACCAACATCCTGTCCGAAACTCCTAAAGATCGGACTCCCTCAAAAATACGATAGGTAGCACGGGCAGCACCGCCATTGCTGTCAGAAGTCGAAAGTGTCAATATTTTCAACGGCTCATTTTCCATGCTTCATTCGTTTATACAGCATTAGCAAACGATGCCACATCCCATCGTCATACAACATCCTACGGTACAAATATGAAACGGCATCGCACAGGACTCCCCGACTGTGTATCTTGGCAAAAGCCAGGTAATCCATGTTCAGATTAACCGTTTTTTTGGATGGATGCTTCAAGGGAAGGATCGGGTAACTCTGCAGATTGCCGCGCCCGTCGTTCTCCGACGTATGTGTTCCCTCCGCATCGAACCCTATGTTGCTCACCAGGTTTTTTTTAGGGTGAATGACCAGACCTCCTGTTCGGAAGAGGTGTATCTGCATTTGATAATCCCAGTAATCTTTCTTACGATTGTCTTGCTGGATTTCCATCAATTTGAAATACCACCAGTCTGATTCAGCTTTTTCTTTTACTTGCTTGCGACAGATTGCCTTAAATTGTTCAGCGTTCACGTCCTTCAGATCGAAATCGTATCCATCCATCAAACGTGACCATGCAGCCCATGCCCCTGACACCATGTAGTGAGAGAATCCATACGACGCCTCACATTGCCAACGGTCGCTGTATAATGTTGATGCTACGTACACGACGGATGGATCATCCTTGTAGCGTTGCAACAACTCTTCGCAATACCCATAGAAATCAGGATGTGGCAGACAATCGTCTTCCATCACGATTCCTCGTTCAACATTGCGAAAGAACCATTGAATGGCTGTCAGTGGACCTTTCCCGCACCCAAGGTTCTCTTTGGAGTAGTACGTATGGACCTGACAATCCCAATCTACATCTTCCTCAATCACCCGACGACAGACCGCACACCTTTCTTTGTCCATTGAATTACCGTCCCGCGCTCCGTCTTGAAAGACATAAAGTTCAACAGGTTCCTGATTACGCAAGGAACCCAACACCCTTCGAACGTGATTCGGTCGGTTGAATGTAATCAGCAATATGGGTACTGTAAACTGTTTCATTTAGTCGAATGCAGATTGAAGATGGTCATCATACCATTGCAGGAAAGGATGTTCAAAGGCAAATATGGCACGACGTATTCGAGTTAATAGGGATGAATCCTTGTATTGCAGTAACATTCGTTGAATACGGATGTTATTCACGCCTGCCAGACAGAAAGAAAAGACCGTCTGCTTGGAGTAGTGATACATCAGTCTCGCATAAGGACGTAGAGTAGAGTTGCCTTTAGCAAAATACGAAATGAACTGATAACGATAATAGCAAGTCTGCGCTATTGAATCATTCTTTTCATTGCAGAGTAACGCAGCTATCGTATAAAAAACTCTACCCCATTTCCCTCTCTTTTTGGGTCGAATCAAACACTCTCCCATAGAAGACACTCCAATCGTTGCCACTCCTTTGTGTCGTCGCCACAATGAACCGATGTAATCTACCGCTATGGTCTTGCCCGATATCGAACCATAAATGGATAAAATTAGGTCGAAAGCTAACTTTCCAGGCAAATCAAAAATATACATGATTTCCTTCCGAAAAAGCATAGTGTGACCAAAGACAAAATTACGCCACATTGTCAGATAGAGCGGTGTAATCTGGAAACGGTGATCTTTCGTTGTTCCATCCTCATACAATATTCGATCGTATGTATAGGCAATGTCATACTCTCCGAATTCGATGGCTTTTTTTAATCGCTCCAGCTTTTCCGGCATCCAGATATCGTCCTGATCCGATGGCGCGATCAAATCTCCTTTTGCCAATTTGAAAGCCTGTTTGAAATTGGCATAAGCACCCATATTCTTTTCATTTCGGATTATTCGGATCGTCGGATAACGGGATGCATAGTCCTGCAGTATTGCCCACGTCTCGTCCTGCGACACATCATCCACCACCAAAATCTCGTCCGGAGGCAACGTCTGATTCAGAATGGAATCCAACTGAGAAGGCAGGAATTCCGCTCCGTTATAGGTCGCCATTACGACGGATATGGTTTTTCTTCCTTCCATCACATCTGATAATGATTCAGCAATTTCTCCAACTGCTCGTCGTTTCGGCCACTCACCACATTTTGAAAAAACAGGGTTCCCGTCTGCGAGAAGTCCATCTCCTCAATGCGGTTTACGGAGACATTCCGATGCGAGTTGAACGATCGAAGCACCTTTGTCTTAATTCCTAAACGTTTCTCCTGAATCCAGAACCAAATATCATCGGCATAGGGTGCAAGTTTCAGAAAAACCTCCTTGTTGAATACCTCTTCATCAAAAATATGCGGCGGATAGATCGCACCATGCACACCATAGAGAGAATAATCGCACGTCTCGTCTCCGTACGCACAATCCGGCCATTCGGAATAAGGCACGTACTTGCCGTTTCTTCTTACTGCGATGTTGCCATGCAGGGCTATCGGAGTCTTTTTGTCCGAATGCTCATACTCTCTCTTCAGCAATGCCACAACCTCCTTGTCGTAATACAGATCGTCATCCACTGTGATAATCGGATTGTCCGGAAATAGCTTCAAGGCTGGCAATAACTTTGTGTACGAACGGACATCTTCACCATAGACAATTTCCAATCCGGACTGCTGCAGACGCTTCAGCAAAGAAGGAATGTTTCCTTCGTTCCATTTCCTTTCATCAAGAAACAGAACGATTCTATTAGGCAGTTCCGACTGCTGAAAGAGAGAATAAACAGCATACGGAACCGCGTCCGTCACTCGCTTTCCATAACTGGTCAGCGAAACAATCACATCCGATGCGTCTCCGTTTCGTTTCAACATATCCTTTGGCAAGGACTGAATCAACCGAGCTACCTCCCTCTTTTTCCGTGCATCTTTTTTCTGCAATTGATGAAAATATCGTCGTAGTTTCCATTTGGCTGTTCGTGCATACCATCCTGTTCGTATCATAAACTGACGTAACTTGACAAACAGAGCAAACCATTTGCTTCTACCAATCTTTTGCATTAACTTGTAATGCTCGCTTCGGCGTTCGTCTCTTGACGATGTCAGTTCTTGATAGTCCTCATCAAAAAAAGGGATCACCGACTCACGCCCCATGCGATTCTCTTCGTTCACCATCGCCACGTTTTTCGGCTGTACTGTTAGTCCCTCCATCTCACACGAAGCAATGTATCGCTGAATATGTTTGTATGTCGCACCCCTCACCACCAATGCCTCCATGGCAAACAGATAGTCAGATACAGCCCTGTAACTTTCGTCATAATAATGCAGACGTTCAAACAAATCCTTCTTGATGAATGAAGCCTGATGTGGCAACGTGCGCAGAATTACATCCGATGCCCTTAACTTTTCTGGCGAACAAAATGCATGAGCACCCAACCATTGTGACTTCTCGCACCACTCGTTTCCACATACGTAGTCTGCATCCAACCCAAATGCCAGGACATCTTCCACCACACGGTCATCATACAAGGCATCACCCGAGTTCAGGAATAGGCAATACTCCCCTTTCGCCATTCGGATACCCTTGTTCATGGCATTGTAAATACCACTATCTGGCTCCGATACATACGTGAATGGTATCGCCCGCTCCTCAAACCGACCGCTTAGTTCCTTCAGCACTTCCACATCTCCCCTATCCGACGCTCCGTCAATGACAATCTGTTCGTAATCCGTCGTTCGAGTCTGGGATAAAACACTCTCCAACGTACGTCGCAATCCATCCTGATTGTTTCGGTTCACCGTTATGATAGAAAGTTTCATAGTCATATCTTTCCGTTACCTATTGGTAATAATACAAATATACGATTTTCAATTCGTTCTTCACTTTCTTTGCAGTTTTTTTACTCAACTTCAGGTAAACGTTGCTGATAGACAAAACCAAATCGTGTTCAAAAGAGACACGCTATCTGCCTATCATTCTTTTGAGTAGGAGATCATATCTCCAATTTAACTTTTATACACAATTTTCATTTTTTTTAATATGGGGCATAAAAACAAAGAGTACATAAGTGTGGATTTGATTGGGGTGGATGATGCTATTTGAGCCTTTTGCTTGGATTTGTCCTTGCAGAAGGCTTATTTTTGCATGGAAGGACATTGTTCAAGTGCCGATTAGACGCTGGTTCGGTCTTTGAACGTGTTCGCCAATATCGTAAAGGAATAGTCTTCTGCTTTATAATCTGTGTAAGGGAATCAAAAGTTTTGTTGGAACCTTTTAACACCAAACGTACCATCTGTTCTGCCGTCGCAGGCATACTTTCATCACCTACACGTATAATGCCACTCTTTGACCATCACCAACATAGTAATACGGAGTATAATGCCCTGCACTGACTGTCACTTGCAATATGTGTTGTCCGTACTATGTCATGCGGAATCATTTCAACATCAAGCAGAGGGTCCATATAATCGCGAATCTTACTGCTGATTGTTTCGCAAACATGCTACACATCATCAAGTCCTTTGACGATGCCATCATTATCAATGCCGAAGAAAAGGGAACAACCCCATACATATGTCTGTTTCTTTAATCGATCAAGATTTTCGGGCAATCCTCGCAGTTATGCAGGCGATCCTATTTATTCATGCAGAATTGATAAAACAAAAATCCTAAACAAGGATGATTGATAAGAAAGGTTTTAAGTATGTATTTTAATTTAACCATAGGCGATGCATACCAATGCGCTATTTCTATCCATTGATATCTCAAAGGATAAACCTTCCATTCAGAATATTTGCTAAGCAGTTCCTTGTATTCCTTTAACGTCATCTGTGCATTTAGAGCGACTTTCGGGGTAACCACATATCGCATATATTTCAAGCGTTCAATAGATAATGCTTCAGGACAATGGTCTTGAATAAATTGTGTTCTGTATGCCACTGCTCGCCATCCGCTTTCTATCAATGCCCGTTGCCGCTCAATAGACTGCCTGTGCGTTGTACTGTACGACGAACTTTGAACATAATTATAAAGCCGAAGATTTGTACTAATACATTTTCCAGCAACAGCATACACTTCTCCCTTAAACACATCATCCTCGTGCAAACATAAATCTTCGTGAAAAAATAGACGATTGTCTATAATTAATTTACGAGAATAAATAGCATCCCAAACATAATAATCGGGGATTTTGTAATGACACAATATCTCTTTACCATGCGTAAATATTGTTCTTTCAAATTTGTTATTTTTTACAGAACGAACAGGTAACAAATTATCTTCCGTAACATAATTGGCAGAATAAAGTACCACATCAGCATCTTCACCTTCTGCTATATCAACCATTCGTTTTAATCCATCAGCCATAAGATAATCGTCTGCATCCACACAACATATATATTTTCCTACAGCTTCTCTGATTGCCATATTTCTCGCCGACGATACTCCTCCATTTGATTTATTAATTAATCGAACATTTTTGGCTTTCCTCTTTCCTATCTCCATTTCGTGTATATACTGCTCTACAACTTCTATAGTATTGTCTTTACTACCATCATTAATTACAATAATTTCAGCATCTTCAAAATCAATACTATCCAAACAGCGAACCACAACCGGGGCACAATTGTAACACGGAATCAACACTGAGAGAAGCGGATTACCATTAGATTTCATACTTCAGCCTATTTAAAATAAAACCTCATGTTTCAAAGCATCCAACCAAGCATGACCATATTTCAAGTCCGGCTCTAAGTAGTTTCCTTCGCCCCATTCATTCCAACTCTTAATAAATACAAAACGCTTATCTTTTGGCTTACTCTGAAGTTTCTCGACAAATGTATGCAATGTCTTTTGGAATTTTTCTGGCGACGAACCCAACATAACACTGCCCTTTCTTCCACTTCTTGGACTATGATCCCAATTGGGGACTATGCTTGGGAAAGCATTATCACGTGTAAAACATATCTCTGACATAAATGCACGATCATCATATTCCAACAGTTGAGGTGTAGAGAAAAAAGATCGACATATTTTAAACCATAATCGACGTAAAAGAGGAATCTTGTTTCGATGCACTTGTAAGTTAATAACATTTATTGCATCAAAACCCATTTTCATAGATATATTATAGAAATGTTCCCTTTCACTTTCACTATAAAAATTTTGACACAACGCCACAAAATAGATGCCTTTTAACCCATTTTCCTTTGCCAATTTTCTCCACAATTGTATGAATGCTGGCATATCTGGCACTGCACCTGGTTCATAAATCATGAACATGGGCTTTCCTTCGCACGTAATGTATCGTTTATCCTTGAAGGCTGACAACAGTGCATTGAAATGCTTCGTATAATCCTCTTCTCCTCCATAATGCTGCTCTATTAACGTACCTCCTTTTACCAAGCCGTGCAATGACCCACTCCATGTCTGATTTGCCCAGGCAAGGGCAAAAGGAAAATCAGGTTTACCAGATGCAACCACTTCATTAAATGGACGTTCTAACAAGCGTTTGCCATTGCCAAACCAATAGTGCCAATACACAAATCCCTCCACACCTGCTTCACGGGCCATCTGAGCTTGTGCTTCACGTGTCTCAGGCACGCGCAAGTCATAATATCCTAAATCTGCAGGAACACGGGGTTGATAATGTCCAGGAAAGAGTTTCTTTGCTTTCCCAACATTTGTCCACTCTGTAAATCCCTTGCCCCACCACATATCGTTCTCCGGTATCGGATGGAACTGCGGCAGGTAATACGCCAACACTCTGGCTTTGGGTTGTTTAATTATCTTGTCCATGATATCTTTTCTTTCCTAACTCTTGCCGGATTCCCAGCTATTAATATATTTTCTTGACTGAAGGATTTTGTAACGACACTAAATGCACCTACGATTGATTGGCTTAAAATAGTAGCGCCTTTACCTATATATGCATTTCTTCCTATCCATACATTCTCTCCTACAAAAATATCTTTATCAGGATTTAATCTCATCCCTTCTTCATTTATGACAGGATGAAAATCGGTAGTACATATTATAATGCTGTTGGATAACAAAGAACCTTTACCTATATGCAAGGTTGTATTACTTCCTACTTGCAAACTGGTCTTTGTTTTTGCTCCCGCATTTATCTTAACATACTCTCCTAGACGTATCGTGCTGTTCGAACCGAAATAGCTGAAGTTTGTATTTTGCACATCTGCCCCGTTACAGATAATCAAGTGATTGTTTTTACTTCTTCCTTCTGCTGAAATCTTGCATTTATATATTCGAACATTGTCTCCTATTTCCATATTTACACCATCTTGCCATGCCTGTATTTTTATAGACAGCATATTCCTCTTATTTATTAACTTGCGAATCAATCGCTTGGGATGAAAATAATGCATACAAGTATATTTATGTATCTAAAACTTTGTTTTCTATTTTACTCTTTTTTATCACCTTCGCTGGTACACCAGCCACAATTGCATAAGCTGGAACATCCTTTGTTACTACACTATTGGCTGCTATAATAGCTCCGTCGCCGATTGTAACATTTGGCAATATCGTTGCCTTATCGCCTATCCAAACATTGTTGCCTATGATGACGGGACCCTTGCTTGTAACAAGCCGAAGAATCGGAGGTTGTTGCAACGTCGCATAATCGGTTTCTCCGTGGCTGTTATCGGTTATGGTTACCCACTTACCCGTCAAAAGATTATCTCCTATCACAATACGATTAGTGGCTGTGATATTATTCCATGCTCCGAAATTACATTTGTTACCTATGCGTATTTCCGGGTGAAAATCGCCTCCGGCACACGTACTCTCCCATGCCATGAGATAACCATATTCTCCAAAATGTGTTCCTTCTCCAATATAAATATGCTTCTCTCCCAATGATTTAATATGTTGTGGCATATACACACCCTGTAGGTGTGGAAATCGTTGGGCAACACGCCGCTTACGGATAATCTCCCCTGTGCTCTTCAAATGTACAGCCAACCAAGTTTTATCGTATTTGCCCAGAACGGTACCGATAAGGTTCAATATTTTTTTTCGGATTGGATTCATGACTTACTTATTTATGGCATTCGTATATAGCCTATAAATCACTTTATTTCCTTAAACGGGATTTAATCTTGGCTAACAACTTGAAAATAATATATTTTAATGTGCCAAAATAGAAATATAATGTATCACCATAATATCGATATAGGATTTTCCAGCCATTCTTTATGTCAAAACCGTCTCTTGTTACGTGTACTCCCTCAACATGCTTGACGTTATGTTTCAAAATCAACAACTCATATACATATCTTAAATGAAACTTCAGATACATATCTTTCCTTAACCAATCATACAATCGCATCAAATCGTATTTCGTAAGAGATTGTTTCAACATTTCAAGATAACATTTCACAAATACATAGAATAGATTGTACCCTCCATTTCCACCTTTTGCATTGGCACAAATTAATAAATTCCCCACACCAACAGCTTTATTTACCACATGTGAGAATGCTGCATCAAGAAAATAGGGGGTAATCAATAATCCTGTATTAAAATACTGTTTTGGATTGACAACCCCTTTTATCGCACTAGCATTGAATATATTTGCACTCATGAAGGTAAAATTATAACTTACCTTCTTGACAAACTCATCTATCTTATCATATCGTCTGCATTCTTCATCGGGAGGAAAGGACGTAAGATGGAGCAATCCGATTTCTTCTTCCTTAAGTATATCAAGAATTTGACGTAATGCTCCAGGTTTAAAATAATCATCATCCCCCATTATTACGATATACTTACCATGTGCATTTTCTGCACACTTTAAAAAATTATAATCGCAACCCATGTTTTTTTCGTTGCGGTTATACGTTATTGGCATACCACGCCGTACGAAAGACTCTACGACATCTTTGGTATCGTCATCCGATCCATTGTCTGATATAAAAATCTCCAATTCACCTTCCTCTATGTCGCCAATTTGATTCTGAAGGTACGTAAGTCCTTCTTTCAAACATGCGGCTCTATTCCATGTAGGGATAGTAATTGATAACAACGGTTGATTATTCATATTACTTGATTTTTAATCCACTTAACAAACTTTGGTCACTCCATAGGTAATCCCACTCTCCGAAACGGCCTATCGTTTCAATGTCTTGATCTGCGAGCCAGTCACGAACGATCTTCCTTGCGCGATATATCGGCTCAGTAAATATCACATTGGCATATTTTTCAAATCCCACATGCGTAAACAGGATTTCTTCCTGTTTGATGATTCCCATCTCTACTAACTTACCTACTGTCCCATCAATCAGTTCCTGCTCGGTATATTCATTTTCCTTACAATATACCTCCATCTGCAGACTACTGCATCCTTCCGGTACATTATCGGGACTCTTTAATGACGGTGAATATACTCTTGCTGCCAATATATCTTCGTCATAGATATACCACCATAAATACGGTGGAATATTCTTCGTATTCAAAGCTACAGAAATATGATAACCAGATGTGCATTCCAATTGATTCACCGCATCTCGCACTACATCCGGCACATTCTGAATGCTTTCTATCACAATCGGCAATGGCAGACTGGAATAAATCTTTTCATACCCAATCTCTCTTCCATTTGCAAATTGCACTTTCTTCTCACTCGGGCATATCGCCGTCACGCACATTCCATATTCGATATTCGCTACATCTGCCATAGTTTTCAGCAATGCCTTATATCCGCCCTTCTGTGGATAGCGCATTTCCTTTGCGTAATATGTCATAGGTGTATCTGCCGTTTGGCTACCAGCAATTACCTCATCTAACGAAGGTTGATAAACACGATTTCCAACCCATTCTGTCCGCAACTCTTTTGCCTCTTTCATCCAATATTTTTTGGTATATACCATTGGGAAATGTTCTGCAAAATAGTTTCCAAATTGAAGACGTAACCACTCCTCATAATTCTTTGGAACATACGTTGCATCTATAACAGGCCTTTCCTTAAAATCTTTTATAATTGATTCCTTTTCTTCTGTGCTAAGCGGAAACAAATTATTTTGAGCGGGATGTTTTATCCATTGGCTGTGATATAAATTATATGGATTAGGAATATGTCTTATCAATTCTCCGCATGAAGCCTTAAATATCGCATTCACTTCCTCGTTTTGCGTGAACGTAAAATGCACGAACCGATCAAAACGAAAACCATCTTTTTCAATATTTCCACACAAACCTCCATAAGTAGCATCTTTCTCTACTACCAATGCCGTTTGCCCTGCCTTACGTAACGCGTAAGCAGCACCAAGTCCGGCAATACCTGCACCCAATATGAGGTTATCAACTTTCATTGTTTCAGCTCAACCATTTTTAACCAATCCATCGTTCGTCTTGTTCCTTCTGCAAAAGAAACTTCCGGTTCAAATCCGCAATTTTCTCGAATTGCATCAATCGCAAATATGCTCAACGGAATATTCGTTCCTGTATATGGTACATCGCCAAACAACGGTTTCGCATCAGGGGCACACGCCTTTACCATCTCCAAGATAAACTCCTTCAATGGTCGTGCATGTCTGCTTCCTATCATATACTCGCAGAAAGGCTTACCCTTTTCTGCCACCAGAAAGAACGCCTTTGCCACATCCGTTACGTAAACAAAATCATAGTTCTGTGTCGCTGCTGTAAACTGCAACGGCTCGCCATTGATAATCTTGCGTAGCGTCGTATTCACAAAGCGCGGAGAAAGCTCACCAACTCCATACGCATTCGTGATCATCGGCCATAGCAAATCAATTCCTATATTCGCCGCTACACTCTTGCACAGGCAATGCGCTATATGTTTTCCCATGCCGTAGATATACCCCATTCCAGGACGACTACCTTGCTCATGAATAGCAGCTTCTACCTCATATTCCATAATCGTTCCGGCACACACAAATCGCGAACATCCCAATTGCTTAGCAGCTTTCAAGCACTCCACCGTATTTAGCGCGTTCTGCATCTGGAGATTATAATCAAACCGTGCATCTCCTGCCGATCCTGCCCACGCAAAATGGATAAACGTGTCATACTCATTCGCAGGTATAGCCTCTAACATTGCTTTCGTATTGCTGATGTCGCATTGCATATATTGCATATTCGGATGCGGCTCTAATCGACGAGGACTTTCGCCCATATCCAAAGCCAACACTTTCTTCCCTTCAGCAAGAAAATGCTTCACGGTGTAGCTCCCGACAAAACCATCTGCTCCTGTGATAATCACATTCTTCATATCGTCACCAAGCAAATTTGATTTCGTTCAATTCCTTTTTATCTGATTCCTCCGGAGTGTGCAACTCGGGAATCAAATCAATCAGCATCGCCTGTTCTTTACTCACACCTTGAAAAGCCATCCATAATCCCGGAGCAACTGTTAGACGCTGATAATTATCGTGCGGAGAAAGAGTCACCTCGGTGAACTGCCCTTTGGTAGAACTATTCTCTCGATCATCATACAAAACAAAACGCACCGCTCCTTGCACTACCACCAGATTAAGCGTATACCGGTTATGTCGCTTCCAACCTTTGATAGCACCTGAATCAACATGCGTAAAATAGGCTTCACCAAAGCCAACAAATCCTTCGTCACTACATTTGAAAGCATGCCACACATCACCTTTAGGGACTGCTATTTGTCGCAATGGATGTAAAATAACTCCTTCTATCATAATGCCCACTTTAATTGTTGCCCTTGCGCAGCTTCCATATATGCTTCTATCTGAGCACACGTCAATTCAAACATATCCTTGCGTTCCTCAACATAATACGCGCGATACCAATCCGCGATAAACTGAATACATTGATCATATTGGAGTGTTGAGTGCCAATTCAAATAAGCCAAAGCCTTATCGCAATTCAGTTTCAGTAACGTTGCCTCATGGAAAGGCACATTACCGGTTAAACGAACTGCATTATTGGGATCTATTCCCCATAGTTTTGCGAGATCTTGAACTAACTCGTAAACAGTCTTTGTCTGTTCTGCTCTCGGACCAAAGTTATATGCTTCCCCATTTTCAGATTTACCCTCATATAGGTATTGCCCCAAGGTCAAATAACCGCTTAATGGCTCCAATACATGCTGCCAAGGACGAGTAGCCTTCGGACTACGGATTTCCACCACTTCATTCTTTGAGAAAGCTTTTACACAATCAACTATAATCCGATCTTTAGCCCAATCGCCACCACCAATCACATTACCGGCACGAGCTACACCTAACTTGATATTCTCCATCTTCGAAATGAACGAATGCCAGTAGCACTTGATAGTCAGTTCTGCAGCGCCTTTACTTCCAGAATACACATCCTTACCGCCCATAGCATCCGTCTCACGATAACCCCAGATCCATTCTACGTTATCGTATGCCTTGTCACTGGTAATTAGCACACAAGTACAAGGCCAATCTATATTGCGGATTGCTTCCAATACAGATGCTGTTCCAACCACATTTGTTGTGATAGTATCGAAAGGCTCTGCATACGAAGTGGACACTATGGCTTGCGCTGCTAAATGGAAGATAAAATCAGGTTTTACCTCTTGGATATATGCATTCATTGCTTCACGATCTCGGATATCACCAGACCGATGATGAATACGATTTTCTAATCCATTAACTTCAAACATTGCTGGCGTGGTCGGTACGCTCAAACTATATCCATACACATCCGCGCCCAACATCGTGAGCCATGTAGTCAACCAACTCCCCTTAAAGCCGGTATTCCCAGTCACAAGGACTTTCTTTCTTCTATATACGTTATTAAATCCCATTTTTTTGTTTTAAGTTGAGAATATAATGTTTAGAAAATCCAAGGAGCTTTCCCATCTAAAATAAGTTTCTCGAGTTTTTCCTTATCACGCAGCGTATCCATACATTGCCAGAATCCTTCATGCTTATAGCAATCTAGTTGACCTTTTTGCGCTAATCTTTCTAAAGGATCACGCTCGAAAGTAGTAGAATCACCTTCTATATAATCAAATACTTCTGGTTCAAGAACCATAAAACCTCCATTTATCCAACCCATATCATCTTTACTCTTTTCACGGAACGATTGGATGCTATCTCCTTCTAAATCCATGATTCCAAAGCGACCATCAGGTTGTACACCTGTCAAAGTAGCAATATGTCCATGTTCTTTATGGAATGCAATTAGTGCATTAATATCAACATCCGATACTCCATCACCATAAGTCATTAAGAATGGTTCATTACCAATATAATCCTTTACTCGTTTGATACGTCCGCCAGTCATCGTATTAAGACCTGTATCTACCACCGTCACTTTCCATGGTTCTGCATGCCGGCTATGCACAATAACGTCCCTACCTTTTGTGAAATCAAATGTGACGTCAGAAGTGTGGATGAAATAGTTGGCAAACCATTCCTTTATCATATCTTGCTTGTAACCAGCACAGATAATGAACTCATTGACACCGAAACGACTATACCATTTCATGATATGCCATAAAATGGGCTTTCCTCCTATTTCTATCATCGGCTTCGGCTTCAAGTGACTCTCCTCACTGATCCGCGTTCCGAAACCGCCTGCCAAGATAACCGCTTTCATATCCTTTATGTTTTTAAGAATGACTTCTTTTACATTCTACCATATCGCAGATTCACTCCTGACTTCTCTGTTTCAATTTATGTCCGTCATGCCATAAAATCCACATACCGATGACTGCAAAACCTGACCGTAACTATTTTGGTAACCCAACGAGTCCAGTTCACAACAGTTTTCCGCTATCATCTGGTATTCTATATTAGGATGATGCAAGCTAAGATCCACAAGAAATCTTCCCTGACACAACATCGACGGCAACTCTATCTCTCGCTCAAAAACAAATTTTCCCTTATCCTGATACGAAATTTCTCCATTGGTATGACCATTCGCATAGGTAGCATAAGGAACGGATTCCTTGTTTTTTATGATGACTTTGACATCGTATTTCATTTCCTCCATTGTCTCGCCCTCTATCCGCACCTTCAGGCTCTTCTGACCACTGAGCAAGACCGATTCCGAGTTCTCCGTTCCGTTGATTTCAATCTTGGTGATATGCAAGGTCGGCTTCACATATTGCACGTTTTCGATAATCTTCTTTTTGCGTGTAGTGTCGTCATATTTCAAATAACGGTTAATCGTATCCTCCACCGTTCCAGAATAATCAACCATTCCATTCTTCAGCAATATTCCTTTCGTACAAAGGCTTTTGACACTCGCCATGTTGTGACTTACGAACAATACTGTACGGCCCTCTCCTTTCGAGACATCCTGCATCTTGCCAATTGCCTTTCGCTGAAATTCAGCATCACCAACTGCTAACACTTCATCCACGACCAATATCTCAGGGTCCAGATGGGCTGCTACCGCAAAACCCAACCGCACCATCATACCACTGGAATATCGTTTCACTGGGGTGTCTATATAGCGCTCGCAACCCGAGAACTCAACGATCTCATCCAGCTTACCACGGATTTCCTTACGGGTCATGCCCAATATGGCTCCATTCATATAAATGTTCTCACGACCCGTCAACTCCTGATGAAAACCCGTACCTACCTCCAACAACGAGGCAATGCGCCCCTTCGCCCTAATCAAACCTGTCGAAGGGGATGTTACACGCGACAACAGTTTCAACAAGGTTGACTTTCCCGCTCCGTTCTTGCCTATGATGCCCAGGACTTCTCCCTGTTCAATTTTGAAGTCGATGTCCTTCAAAGCCCATACATAGTCACTGCTTCCCTTCGTCGAACGGTCGTTCGTCTCTCCTATCTTTAAGAACGGATCTTCCTTACCCAGAATATTCATCGTAATCCAACGCTGAATATCACTGGAGATGGTCCGCGACGAAACATACCCTAAACGATATTGCTTGCTCACATGACAAAACTCTATGGCTGCCGACATGGTCTAAATCTTTTTCTGTTCTACTCAATAAAAATGTTCTCTATTCATTATGTCGTCAATTCTCACACAGTATCCATGAAACTACGCTGTACACGGTTGAAAATGAGAATTCCTACTGACAATAAAACAGACATGAATACAAATGCATACACCAATCCTCCCCACGACATTGTACCCACTCCCAATACCCCATATTTGAATGCTTCGAAGATGTGGGTTAATGGATTCAACTGCATCAGAAACAACAGTTTCTCGTTCTCAATGGTGGACAATGGATAGATGACTGGCGTTCCGTACATCCACAACTGAACGAAGAATGTCAACAGAAGAGTCAAGTCCCTGTATTTCGTCGTCAACGAGGAAAAAAAGATACCAAAGCCCAATCCCAATCCCGCCAACATCACAACTAACAACGGAAATAGCAAAGCATACAGGTTCGGTGCCACACTCGAATCTGTAAACAACACATAGTACAAATAGACACACACAAACAGGAACAACTGGATGCCGAAACGCACCAACTGAGAGGTAACAACCGATAAAGGAACAATCAAACGGGGAAAATAGACCTTACCAAAAATGGCGGCATTGGAGATAAACGTGGAAGAGGTGGCGTTCAGACACTGTGCAAAATACTGCCACAGACAGATGCCCGCCAGATAAAACAACGCCTGTGGCAAACCGTCCGTCGAGATACCGGCAATACCTCCGAACACAACCATGTACATGACGGTCGTCAGTACAGGCTGAATCAGAAACCACAACGGACCTAAGATTGTCTGCTTGTACTGCGTCTTGATGTCCCTCGATACAAAGATCGTGTATAAATCACGGAATCGCCACAACTCTTTCAAGTCAATGTCAAACAACGATGTTCGTGGTTTGATTACCGTCGTCCATTCCTGTTCACGCTTGCACTCTGTTTCTGCCATCTATTTTTTTTATTTGTATAATAGTACAAATATATGTAAAAAAATAGCAGAAATCAGTATTTTCTGTTTTTTTTCTTCTTTGCCCCCTATTCAGCCAAGACATACATCATACCCATTCCGCACAGCATGATCAGCAACTGCAATACATTCCGACTGAAATGCTGACCGCGTAGCAACATCGGCAACAAGGCAAACAAGGAGAGATAAACGAAACCTCCCGCTGCAAAAGGCAGTAAATAGACCGACATGGCTCGCATCGTCTCGGCAAACAACAGTGTCAGCAAACAGCCACACAAGGCCATCAGGGATGAAAGGAAATTGAACACCAACGCCTTGCGTTGCGCAAAACCAATGCGGATAAGCACCGCATAGTCTCCTAACTCCTGCGGGATCTCATGCAGCAGAATGGCTAATGTTGTGACCAGTCCTATTTCATGGGAGATCATCCACGACGCAGCAATCAAAACACCATCTGTGAAGTTGTGCAGACCATCGGCAATCAAGTTCATATACCCCCGGCGACTGTTCTTGTCCCCTTCGTTCGTATGGTGAAAATGAAGATTCTCCAGCAAAAAGAAAATACCAAAGCCCACAAAAAAAATCCAGCCGACATTGGCAATCGAGGCAATGCCTTCATAGGCTTCCGGCAATAGGTCAAAAAGCACGGTTCCCAACATCGTGCCAACCGCAAACGATACTAAGACAAATAACAGACGATCAAATACTTTTCGCGACATCCAGGACAACACAATGCCACACATCGACGCAAGCGATACTAATACAACCGAAATAATCGCATAAACCACAGTTTCCATTGTTCTATTTCCTTTTTTGTTGCTACTGAATTTCTGCATTCACACCGGACTCCAGACGTCCTGAATCTGCGATCATCGTACGGAGTGTCGTGACAAATTCCCTGTTTCTCATTAGATTCTCAATCGATACATGCATACGATAATTCCAAATATTATCAGCATCATCCGGAACATTGATCCGCTCTTCTCCTGGATCTTTTCTACGTATCTCTTCCGATATGCCCATCCAGTCCTGTAAAGGAGCTATGACCATGATCGATGGACATCGCAGAAAATCACAGAGAACCCGCTTAACCAGTTCGCCGCACATCTCCTTCGGTACATTCCCCGAGAGGTGTAACGCATGTGTGTAATACCGAATGCTTCGTTCCGCATCCTCTTCCCACCATAAACGCAATGGTGCCATGTCATGCGTCGTCGGAGAAGCAACCGTTTCGTATGGTACACGGCTCAGGTCATCAAACTCACAGCCGTCCTGTTTCGGCATGGTCTGTATCTCCAACGAAAGAATCTGCAGGGCCTGCATTACTTCCGATACACAGGATGGAATCATGCCTAAATCTTCTCCACAGGCAAGCATACCCGTCGCCGATACCAGTACAGGAAGTTTGCGCATCGCCTCATCCCGCCAGAAGGTTTCGTGACGATGATAGAAGAAGTCATAGTATATCTGCTCATAAGCGGCTTTCTCCGCAGTATCCAACGCCTCATACGAGGCATTATGCTCCAAGGCAATACGTGGGTGAAAAGACTCCCCATCCCGGCGGTCCCGTACGAAAAGAACCGATGCACGAATCCGTAATAGGGATTCCAGAACACCTTTCTCCGATTGCTCTGCTCCTCGCCTGCGGAAGTCCTCCACAATCGACATTTGGCTGTCAAAGTCTTTTCGGAATTTCAGTTGTCCGTTTCCTTTTCGTTCGAAGTATCGAGTAAGGAGGACAGAACTTCGTTCTCCAAACGACTCTTCTAACATCTCCTCGGTCACATAGGGTTCCAACATCCGCGCCTCATCAAAGCGTAGGCCTCGTTGTTCTATCTCTGCTCTGCTGAGAGGCAACGCTTTGTCAAACTGACCAAGCAACCCCCAGCATTCCGTACGGGGAACCGACCAGATGCGGAAGAATCCCAACACATGATCGATACGGTAGGCATCAAAATACTGGGACATATTCTGCAAACGAGCTTTCCACCATGCGTAACCATCCTCCTCCATTGCATCCCAGTCGTACGTCGGAAATCCCCAGTTCTGTCCTCGTTCCGAGAAAATGTCCGGAGGAGCACCAGCCGACATACTCTGGATGAACAGTTCCGGATGCGTCCATACATCTACTCCACACGGACTTACACCTATAGGCAAATCACCCTTTAACAGAACACGGCGTTTCTGCGCATACGCATGCACGTTTCTCAGTTGCTCGTCAGCTCGGTACTGTAGGTAATAATAGAACGCTGCTTCGCACCGATTCTCTTCCGACTCTAAGAACTTCCGGACTCCTTCCGACGACCATCGTCGCAATTCATGTTTCCAATCAGTGAATCGCGACGTGCCGAAACGGTCTCTCATGACACAGAATACAGCATACGATGGCAACCATCCGCTACTGCGCTTCACGAAGTCTCGGTACGACTTTTTTCGTTCAAGCCCCTTTCTCTCCGTTTCATACACCTTACGCAACCACTTCATCTTGAAAGACAGGACTCCGCAGTAATCATAACTGCGCAAAGCATTCCACTGACGGCGTTCTTTTTCATACTGTCTCTGCTCCATTTCCGTCAGTTGCACTATCAACGACTGCATCCGAATGTATAGTGGATTCAAAGAGAATACACTGAGAGGATTATACGGATAGGTGTCCGACTCATTTCCCGTCATCCACGTATCATTCACTGGAAGGGTCTGTATCACATGCATCCCCGTCGCTACCGCAAAATCTACCATCTCTTTCAGATCCTCAAATTCCCCAACTCCAGACGAATATTCCGTACGAAGGCTGAAGACAGGAATCGCTACGCCTGCAATGCGTGGCATTTCGACGTCGAACGACACGTCCTTGTCATCAATTTCCTCCGTTTCCTGCTCTCGGTACAGATTCCATCCTCTTTGCCAAATGAGTTCCTTTGACTTTCGATTGTACAACACGTACTTGTACTCCAAAGGGAATTGCAATTCCGACCGGTCCTTTTCCAATTCCCATCCGTCGCTTACCTCGGTCATGTATCCATATTCCGCTTCTTTCCAATTTCCCAACGTGTCCTGTGCTCCGACAACCGACACCACATACTCCGGGCGCAATCGCAGGAGGAGTCGCAAGGGTGTCGTAGCCTTTAAATGAAATCGTATCGTATTCTTTCGCATCTTTGATATCCATTCTATGGAGAAAAAAATTCCCCCTTTTATTCTATTTTGTTTATTTCCGACAGTCCCTTTCGCGTCATGGCAGAGTTCGGACAAGTTCGACTCTGCTCATCTGACTTATCGAAAAGGTTCGTTCTTCCAACAGGCCTTTTCGCGTCATGGCAGAGTTCGAACAAGTTCGACTCTGCTCATCTGACTTATCGAAAAGGTTCCGCATTTCGGTTGTATCCGCAAGACTTACATACAATACTACCACCTTCCAGTGTCAGTGTATAATTGCCACAGTTCGGACATACCTGTCCCACAATCGAACGATCGTCCGTTACATACTTCTTCAACGCACGCTCTACTCCCACCTTCCATGTGTTAATCGACTCATTATTCAATTGCAGACCAGCCACTAATTTCAATACCTGATCTATCGGCATTCCATAACGCAATACTCCCGAGATTAACTTCGCATAATTCCAATATTCGTGATCAAACTTCTGTGACAATCCCTCTATCGTCGTCTTGTATCCCCGCTTGTTCGTAAACTGGAAGTCATAACGCGAACGACCTTCCGAATCTTTCGACTTGATGATGCTGCCACTCGTCACCGACTTCGGCAACATAATGCCATCCTCCTCATCCGAAAGTCCCGTGAATATCTCATACGGACGACCGTCCAATAGACCAACGAAAGCAATCCATCGCTCTTTGTTGTTCTGAAACCGCACCACATCACACGACAACTCGACCGGACGCTCCGTCGTTCGCGCCAAAGGTGCGCTCTCTCGCTCCAGACTGACTGGAGCATGCCGAACCGCAATGCGTAATGTCTTACATCCCGTTCGCCATGCCTCCATGGCATACTCCGACAATAAGGACTCATCCGCCGACGGCGGAAGACGCAATTCCGGTTCTACGACACCATCCACCCATTTCTGTACCATCCCATACTGACGAATACGCCACTGACACAGTCCTGGCAACCATACCGCGGAGGCATATGGCGACTCCGAAAGAAGAAGACTCCCCTGCTCTAAACTCATCCTACGATTTCCTTCTTTCAGATGACCAGAAATCAGCCCCCATCGTAGCAGCATGGGTGATAACTCGACGTCCTGACACTCTTTTGCCTCATTTCTTTCTTCCTCCGTATTTTCATCTTCCCCATCCTCTTTCTGTTTCATCTCCTGGCGCAACAAGCGCAGTAGTCCGTCCGAAGGATTCATTCCACTACACACACCAGCCAACAAAGAGACATCCTCTTCGTCTGCGACCGACAGCAACGACACACTCCGCCTACCCCATTGTTCCATCTCCGACAACAAATCAGGACTCTCCCGAGCGATTCGCTGAATAAACGCACTCTTCCGCTCCGACTCTGCTTTATACGATGGAAAAGCCCCACGCTCTTTGGCAAGTGCCACCGAAGCACGATATCCCTCTATCGCAATAAAACGGTGTACCTCTTCAGACAACAATTCAGCATCGTGTGATCCATATCGTACGTTCATTGCTGCCATCATATCCGCTTCTCCTGTTACCGAAAGCGATACTCGACGACCGGATTCACACGAGCGCTTAACTTTCTCCCATAACTCACGCTCTCGACGTTTCACTTCCTCCGGCTCTGGATCCGACGCCACTTTAATCAATATCAAATTCAACTTCTCCAGTTCCAAATCTACCATGTCATCCAACATACGAATGGCTAAACCAATATGACGACGCAACAAGTCGTAATTGATCCGGGCTCCATTGACAAACGCATCCTCAACATACGACAATAGATTCAACGATACCATGCGCGTTCCTTCATAACTCCCCATCACATCCCCCCCCGATGCACTCAGAGCCACAGGACTCAAACCATCACTCGCATAACTGCCAGAGATCGTCTCCTTTAAGACATTATCCCAGAAAACATACATCGGATTACCCGTGCAACGCGACGTGTGCAACATTCCCTTCCACATCGAACGGGCATCTACCGTACGAGTCATAGCGGCACTACTGTCAACAACCGACGTCGGATAACGCAGACAATAACTGCCTCCGTCCGAAACAGATCTCATGAAGTCATCCGTCAGCCGGACAGAAAAACCGACCCCACTACGACTCAAACTCTCACTCTCTTGACCCACCAAGGCATACACGTCCGGATGCCGAACCGATGAACTCAACAGCAACGCATTCCGACGAGAACCCTGCAACACCTCCTCATAGGATTTTACATACCTGCGTACAAAAGGCAACAGACCAGACGAAGTCAACGAACTGCCTTTTACAGGAAAACCCTGGGGACGAATGGACGACACATCATGCGACACTCCGGAACGACGCTTCATCAACTGAACCTGCTCCTCGTCCGTCCGAAAGATGGCTCCATACGAGTCAGAAGCACCCAGACTTCCCGTCACATAGTCGTTTGACAACGGACCGATATGAAACGTATTGCCCACCTCCGACATCAGTGAACCATGAGGCAAGACATATCGGAAACCTTTCATCAATTCATAGAATTCTTCACTGCTCACCGCTCCCGCATAACGATGCTCAACACGCCCCAGTTCCTTCGCAATACGATGGTGCATGTCATCTGGCGTTCGCTCATACAGACTGCCCTGACCATCCTTCAGAGCATAATGCGATATCCACAACTCCGTTGCTGCAACATCACCCCTAAAGTACGCTAAACTCGATTCGTACACATCGCTGTATTCATAAACTTCTCGTTCCGACATATACTGTTTTTTCGTTTGGTTCCCTTTCCTCTCCTCTCTTTCAAAATCATCTTACAAAGATATTGATTTTAGCCTATTCTATTATTAGGTATTCACTCTAAACGAATTTCATTCAGTCATAAAATCGAACGGAGTGTCATCAACGTTCAGACGTTGTTATTCCATCTCCATTCCGCACATTTCTAATCCATAACAAACGTTTTGATACACCCTACAAATAAGTAAAAAGAAGAACATAAATCCTTAACGAATAAATGTCTTAATTTAGTTCAATAGTATCGCATTGCTGACCTCACTACTGATTCTTTTGGGAGAAGAAAAAGGCCTTCTTTTTATTTTTCTTCCATTTCATCTTTTGACAAATAAAAAAAAACACTACCTTTGCACCGCAATTTGAAAATGATCGCGGGGTAGAGCAGTGGTAGCTCGTCGGGCTCATAACCCGGAGGTCACAGGTTCGATCCCTGTCCCCGCAACAAAAAGGTCACCCATTAGGTGACCTTTTTTTTTTCGACTATAAAAATCGATACTAAAAAGGACATAAAGTACGTTGCTCACTCCATGCATCATTTCTATATCAAGTCATTATATCGCTATTCCTCTTTCAAAAAAGAACCTTTTTTGAAAGCCAGATGAGCAGAGGTCGAGTTTACTCGAACTATGCCATGGCTCAAAAAAGATCTATTGAAAATGAACCTTTTCGTTAAGCCAGATGAGCAAAGTCAAACTTGTTTGGACTTTGCCATGGCGAGAAAAGGTCTATTGAAAAATGAACCTTTTTATCATTCCAATTAAGGAAAAACAACCTATATTTGTGCTGTAAAACATATTCTCTTGTACCATCTAACGAACCCATGAGCCGGAAAATTTCCATTATTGTGCCTAAAATAGAAGAAGTCAAGGAGATCTGGGATCTTCTGACAGAAGAGGACCGCGTACTGCTCATCCAAAATGCAAACCTCAAGCACTATCGCAGAAATGAATTGATACACTGCGAGGGGGATATACCGACCCACATGATGATTCTCGTTCGGGGAAAAGTGAAAATATACAAGAATGGCCTGGGGGGACGAACTCAAATTGTCCGCATGCTCAAACCAAACGCTTGGTTCGGTTACCGTGCTATCTTCTCTACTAAAAGCTACCACGGCTACAACACCAATGCCATGGCAACGGAAGATTCTTCCGTCTATCAGATTCCAGCATCAACCATCAATACACTTCTACACCGCAATGCCTCTTTGGCGTATAACTTCATCGTCCGTCTTGCCGATGAACTCGGCGCCAGCGATGCTCGCGTCGTCTCTCTCACACAGAAACATGTACGTGCCAGATTGGCGGAAACCATTCTCTTCCTTAAAGATAACTATGGCTTCAGAGAGGATGGTAGCACCCTCGACGTGTGCCTTTCCAGAGACGATATCGCCAGCCTTTCCAACATGACGACCTCGAATGCCATCCGCACCTTATCCGGATTTGCTAAGGAGGAAATCATTAAAATAGAAGGACGCAAAATCAAGATTCTTGACGAAGAACAACTGTTCCGAATCAACAAAATGGGTTAAACGTACCCAATTTAAGAGGTTGTTGTTCCTATTTCCCGAAATGAAAGTATTCAGGAACAAAATGTCTAAATAACTGTATCGGTTATTGCGAGGAATAATTTTCCATAGAGAACTACCTTTTTCGATGAAAATAAGACGTTTGGAAATATTCTCAATATCCTTTCCTTTCAAAAAAGTCTATCAGTCTGCCATAATCATATAGAAAATTCGGTGTAAACAGGTCTTGATGGGCAGTCTCAATCTCTTCTTTACTCCAAAAACGACCGTCGTCCAATTCTACAGGGTCCAAGTTGAACGGCCCGTCGTAAATCAACCGATGGACATATACCAGTTCCCTCTCCCGTTCCGACTTCCATACATAAGAATAGAGAAGTTCCGGCTTTACTCCATCAATTCCCAACTCTTCCCGGCATTCCCTCTCTGCTGCCTCTGCTATTTGTTCACCGTAATCTACATGACCGCCGACTGACGTATCCCATTTACCAGGCTGGATATCCTTCGTTTTGGACCGCTTCTGCAAGAACAAAGCACCTCGACTCGAAAACACATGTATATGAACGACCGGATGCAGCAACATGCTTCCTCCATGACACTCACGTCGACTCGCTTTCCCAATGACCCGACCGGATTCATCTACAATCGGGAATAGTTCCTCTTTCATTTTTTATCTGCTTTACCTACCTTTGTCAAGATTACAAACCCTGTCACCTGATGGAAAGGGCTATTACTTTACAAAAGTACACTTTCTCATGCACAATCACACATATCACCTTCTACGATTCCTACCCCAAAGTCTCCTTTTGCTGGTGATGATCTTGGGAATGAGTATTCATTCAGTATCAGCAAAAAAAAAGGCTTCGGATAATCATGATGTCTTCAACTATCTCCTGAACCAATCCGAGAAATACATGACCCTCCGACAACTCTCACTGCAGAGAGCCCTGCATGGCGGTCCTGACAGTATTCACGCCTATCAGCAGAATAAGTCAAATGCCATTCTCGATATGTTCGGTGAACTGAACTCCATCAGTCGCAAAACAAAACAGGTAACCTCTCGAAATATCTCCCTGCGACGGTACGACGATTTCTGGCTATCCCGTTACTTGATTGACGATCGAATCCCTGCCGACCTCTATCTCCCTGCACAAACCAGCGATTCACTCTTCCCTGCCGTGCTTTTTCTTTGCGGACACGAAATCACAGGATTCGAAACAGAGTCATATGTCAAGACCGCCGAGGACTTGGCTCGAAACGGCATCGCAACACTCGTAGTCGAACCTGTCAGTGCCAGCAGAAGAACACAACTGACCCAACCCGATGGTAACCCACTGACTAAAAGGACAACCAGCGAACACACACTGCTCAACAACAGCGGACTCCTCATCGGACAACCTATCTCCAAGGAGATGCTACGCGATAATATCATAGCCTTTCACTTCCTCGCTTCGCTCGACATCATCGACACTGCACGCATCGGACTGATAGGAAATTCCGGAGGTGGAGCGCAGACTTCGTTCCTTTCGGCTGTCATCGGTAGTCGCGTCAAAGCCGTCGCTTGCTGTTCCTGGTTCACACAGCGACAGAAAATGCTCTCGAAATACGGACCCGACGATGCCTGCCAATATTGGCCTGGAGAACTGGTTCGACAAATCGATATCCCCGACTACTACCTCATACAGGCACCAAAACCCGTTCTCATCCTTGCTGGTACAAAAGATTTCATGGATTACGACGGCACACGCAACGGATTTGAGGAAATCAAGCAGACATGGAACCTCCTGGGTAGCCACGATTGTGAACTCTTTACCGTTAATGACGGACACGGCATTGGACCGGAAAAACGAGAGGCTGCGGTTCACTTCTTTCGGAAATACCTCAACGTATCTTCGCCTTATGTCTCCGAACGAAGATCCTCACCGAAGGATGACATCCTCACCTTCGAGGAAGCCAACACATATAAGAAAAACGAAGTCGATCGACTATCCGGTCTGGCTTCCCTATACAAGGCAAGACATCATACATTTACAGAAATGTCCCTGACTTCACGACAGAAAATCATTATTGAAACAACAGGAGTTTCCTATCCGACAGTAACCAAAGTCACCAAAGACAATAAGAGAAAGGACCTTCCGTTCTACAGCCTGAACCGGAACGACGACCGACCTTCCCTACCATTCTACATCAAGGAGAACGAGACAGGAACAGGTATTGCCATTCTTCTGAATGCAAAAGGAAAAGAGACGACACTCTCTTCTTTACCGTCTTTCTCGAATGGAATGCACCTCCTTATTATTCCTGACCTGACCGGTGTCGGAACACTTGCTGATGACAGCACAAAGAACAATCCCAAATTCATGAACAGCGACTATCGCACTGCCGCTCTTTCCATCATGCTGGGTTCTTCTGTCGTTACTATGCAAACAGAAGATATCATTGACCTTGCCCTATGGGCAGCAGATAAATGGAAGAACGAGGACATCACCATTTTCTCAGATGCCTCGCTCTCCATTCCTGCCCGTCATGCCAACTTCCTCCTGCAAAACCAAAAGGGCATATCATCCGTCCGCATCCATGAATCATCACCACAAATGGACTGGCAGGATATCATTAATTCGCCAGCCCGTCCCAATCTGCTTCGCTTCGTCGTCCCTAACGCATGGAAATACTACGAACTGGACAACCTCCAATAGAGACAATGACAATTTAACGAAGCAAAAACGCATGAACCTTACAATCGGTTCATGCGTTTTTGCTTTACACTATTGGTAAAAGTTCCTTACTTCTCTTCTGGAAGATTCACCTTGATATACAGTTCATCCAATTGGGATGTCTCAATCACGGACGGTGCATTGATCATTACATCACGTCCCGAGTTGTTCTTCGGGAAGGCAATGCAGTCGCGGATGCTGTCCAGGCCTGCCAGAAGCGAGACGAAACGATCCAGTCCGAATGCCAGACCGGCATGTGGCGGCGCTCCGTACTTGAATGCCGTGAGCAACCATCCGAACTTCTTCTCGGCTTCCTCCTGCGTCAGCCCGATAGCCTTGAAGACACGACTCTGCAACTCGCGGTCATGAATTCGAACCGATCCGCCACCCAGTTCTACACCGTTCAGAACCATATCATAAGCATATGCACGCACACGACCAGGTTCCGACTCCAGATAATCTACATCCTCCGCCTTCGGCGACGTGAACGGATGGTGCATCGCCTTCCAACGGGATGTTTCCTCATCCCACTCGAACATAGGGAAGTCCACCACCCAAAGCGGAGCAAACTCATCTTTCTTTCGAAGTCCCAATCGGTCACCCATTTCCAAACGCAACTGGCCTAATGCAACCTGCGTCTTCTGGATATGGTCGCCCGAGAGTATCAGCATCAAATCGCCTGGCTTCGCTCCAAAACGCTCACTCCAGGCTTTCAAGTCTTCTGTCTGATAGAACTTATCGACGGATGACTTGAACGTTCCGTCTTCATTATACTTGACATATACCAAACCCTTGGCTCCCACCTGCGGACGTTTTACAAAATCCGTCAGCCCATCCAATTCTTTTCTCGAATAGTGAGCACATCCCTCTGCACAGATGCCTCCCACATACTTCGCATTATTGAATACAGCAAAGTCTCTGTTCTGGGCAATATCCGTAAGTTCAACGAACTTCATGCCAAAACGCAAGTCCGGCTTGTCGGAGCCATAGTAACGCATGGCATCCGACCATGGCATCTGGATAAACTTCTCCTTGAAGTCAATACCCTTCAACTTTCGGAATACCGTTTTTACCATCTCCTCAAACAAATCCACTACATCTTCCTGACGCACAAACGACATCTCACAGTCAATCTGCGTAAACTCCGGCTGACGATCCGCACGCAAATCCTCATCACGGAAACACTTCACTATCTGGAAATATCGGTCAAAACCAGCAATCATCAGCAACTGCTTGAATAATTGAGGTGACTGGGGAAGAGCATAGAACTGTCCCGGATTCATACGCGATGGGACAACGAAATCACGGGCCCCCTCCGGAGTCGAATTGATGAGTACCGGAGTCTCTGTTTCAATAAACTGGCGACGAATCAGGAAATCACGCACCTCGAACGTCAGACTGTTCCGCAACTCCAAATTTCGGCGAACAGCAGTACGACGCAGGTCCAGATAACGGTACTTCATACGCAGGTCATCTCCTCCATCTGTTTCATCTTCAATAGTGAATGGTGGCGTTTCCGAACTGCTCAGAATCACGAGGTCCGATACAATGATTTCCACCTCGCCCGTTTCCATTTTAGCATTCTTCGACTCCCGTTCCGTCACCTTGCCTGTTACTTGAACCACATATTCCCGTCCAAGTTTCTGGGCACACATAGCCAAATCAGCATTCTGCGACTCATCAAAGGCCAATTGAGTGATGCCGTATCGGTCACGCAAGTCAACGAAGGTCATTCCTCCCAATTTGCGCACACGCTGTACCCAACCAGCCAGCGTCACCTGTTCTCCCACATTCCCTATGCGGAGTTCCCCACATGTATGACTTCTGTACATGATGTTTCCCGTTTAATCTTAGTTAAGTTTCTTTCGGACTTTTTCTGTCAATTATATGACTCTACAATACCGTTACCGTCTTGTCTATCTTTGAAATCAAACCTCTCAATACCTTTCCAGGGCCTATCTCCGTAAACTCATCAGCTCCGTCAGCTACCATCTGTTGTACCGTTTGAGTCCAACGTACCGGAGAGGTGAGCTGAGCAATCAAATTCTGTTTGATCTCTTCCGGATCAGTGTGTGGCTTTCCATCCACGTTCTGGTAGATAGGACACGTCGGAGTATGGAACGGAGTAACCCGGATGGCTTCTTCAAGTTCCTGACGCGCAGGCTCCATCAGAGGAGAATGGAAGGCTCCTCCTACCGTCAGTTTCAGTGCACGCTTCGCCTGCTTCTCATTCTTCAGGATTTCACATGCCTTATCGATAGCTGTCTCATCTCCCGAGATAACCAACTGCCCCGGACAATTATAGTTGGCAGGAACTACACAACCTTCCGTAATCGCACTGCATACTTCCTCCACCGTCTCGTCAGGCAAGGCAATGATAGCTGCCATCGTACCCGGATTCTGTTCACATGCCTTCTGCATTGCATGAGCACGCTTCGACACCAAACGTAGTGCATCCTCAAAACTCAATGCACCACACGCTACCAACGATGAGAACTCTCCTAATGAATGTCCTGCTACCATGTCCGGCTGCTCTGCCTCACGTGTCAGCGCTTGTATAACCGAATCCAGGAACACTGCCGGCTGCGTCACTTTCGTTTGGCGCAGGTCCTCGTCACTGCCTGCAAACATCAGATCCGTAATCCGGAATCCCAACAGTTCATTCGCCTGTTCGAACAAGTTTTTTGCCTTCTCATTGGTTTCATAGAGTTCCTTGCCCATTCCAACATACTGAGAACCCTGTCCTGGAAATACAAATGCTTTCATTTCTTATCCTTTCTTTCTTAATGAATGCGCAAAGGTAAGAAATTATCTGTATCTTTGTTTTTATTTCTGACCTCTGTCATTCTGAATACCGATTTCTAAAAAAATGAACAGGAAAAAAGCAGATCTCTCCGGACGGGTTCGCAAATGGATGTGGACTCTCTTTTTCGGCATCATTCTCTCCATCGTTATTGTTTTCGCACTCATCGCTGTAGGTGTCATCGGATACATGCCTCCTATCGAGGAACTCCAGAATCCTAAAAACCAGTTCGCTACGGAAATCTACTCCTCCGATATGCAACTTATCGGACGGTTCTGGAAAGAAGCTAACCGTGTCAATGTCAACTACTCCGACATTTCTCCGAACATGATCAATGCGCTCATCGCTACCGAAGACGCACGCTTCGAATCACACTCCGGTATCGACGCATGGGCTCTTGGACGAGCACTTATTCTCCGCGGTCTCCTCTTTCAAAAGAGCGCCGGTGGAGGTTCCACCATCACCCAACAACTTGCTAAACAGATATGGTCGCCCCAAGCAGAATCCTTCATCCAACGACTTCTGCAAAAACCCATTGAATGGACCATCGCAGTCAAACTGGAGAAGTACTACACCAAAGAGGAAATCATCACCATGTACCTTAACCAGTTCGATTTCCTCTACAATGCCGTTGGCATTAAGAGTGCGGCACAGGTTTATTTCAACACTACACCCGAAGCACTCACCGTGGAACAGGCAGCCGTACTTGTCGGAATGTGTAAGAACCCTTCCTATTTCAATCCCATCCTGCACCCAGAACGTGCTCTTGGACGTCGCAACGTCGTCCTCCAACAGATGGTCAAGGCCGACTATCTCTCCGAAGCCGATTTTGACTCCATCTCACGTATTCCTCTCGATACGCACCTTCAAATCATAGACCACAAATCAGGGCCGGCTCCTTACTTCCGGGAGAATCTGCGACGCATGCTGACTGCTCCGGAACCAGAACGTGGCAACTATGCCGACTGGCAATATCAGGAATACCACGATGACTCCCTTGCCTGGGCAACCAACCCCCTCTATGGATTCTGTGAGAAAACACGCAAACCAGATGGTTCCAAATACAATATCTATACCGACGGTTTGCGTATCTATACCACCATCGACTCGCGCATGCAGTCTTATGCCGAAGAGGCAGTCAACACCCACATGCGTGAACTGCAAAAAGCATTCTTCCGCGAAAAGAGAGGGAAGAAGAAAGCCCCATACTCCAACATGCTCTCCGATGAGCAGATACGCCAATCTCTCGAAAGAGCAATGAAACAATCGGATCGCTACCGTGCCATGAAAAAAGAAGGAGCCTCTGACTCGGAAATCCGCGAGGCATTCCGAACCAAGACTCGTATGCGCGTCTTCTCCTACGACGGAGGAATCGACACCACTCTCACACCTATGGATTCCATCCGTTACGTCAAATCATTCCTGCGCTGCGGCTTCCTCTCCATGGACCCACACAACGGCTATATCAAAGCCTATGTCGGAGGTCCTGACTTTGCCCACTTCCAATACGACATGGTCTCCAAAGGACGACGACAGGTCGGTTCCACCGTCAAGCCCTTCCTATACACCCTTGCCATGGAAGAAGGTATGACACCCAATGACGAAGTCATCAACCATCCCTATACGCTATATACCGCCACAGGAGCCGAATGGACTCCTCGCAACGGCTCCAAGTCTCGACTCGGTGAGTCAGTTACCCTGCGGTGGGGACTCGCCAACTCCAACAACTGGATTTCTGCTTACCTCATGTCACTCTTCACTCCCGAAGCTCTTGTTAAACTCATGCGTTCCTTCGGTATCGAAGGACACATAGACCCTGTTGTTTCCCTTTGTCTTGGCCCTGTCGAGATCAAAGTGCTTGAGATGGTGGCAGCCTACACCACCTTTGCCAACAAAGGACTTCGTGTGACTCCTGTTTATGTCACACGCATTGAGGATGCCAACGGCAATGTTATCTTCACTGCGAAACCCGAAATGAAGGAAATAATCAGTGAATCAACCGCCTACAAGATGATATACATGCTTAGGGCAGTTATTGACCAGGGTACCGGACGACGCATACGCTCCAAATACGGAATTACGGCTGAGATATGTGGCAAAACTGGAACAACACAGCGCAATGCCGACGGTTGGTTCATGGGATTCACACCTTCTCTCGTCAACGGAGTCTGGGTCGGTGGTGACGAACGCGACATTCACTTCGACTCCATGGCAAACGGACAGGGAGCCTCCATGGCACTTCCTATTTGGGCTCTCTATATGAAAAAAGTGTACAGCAATCCTCAACTCGGATATTCCCAGGGTGAGAAATTTGCCATACCATCCAACTTCCGAATCGAAAACGGCAACCTCATCGAAGTACCCGATGAAGAAGCATTCGAATCTGTGGATGGTGAAGAAGACTCCACTTGGAGCCAAATGCAAGGATCAGAATAACAAAGGCGAGACAACCAGAAGAATTGGCTTTTCTCTGAAATGCCAACACGGTTTCATAGACAATAAAAAGCCTGCCATTGAAAGCTTAAGACTAAGAGGTTCCTGACCACTTACCACCCCCTTGTTTGTGTCTTGAATAAAGAAAAAACGCATGCTGATTCCTGTCTTTCACACGAAACGACACATCCACCTTCTACTGTCGTGGATTATCATGCAAGTATGTCTGCTGAATGCTGCTCCATCACTGGCACAAATTAAAACGGAACGACTGCTCGAGAACGGACGCACAGCCTTGTATTTCAACGACTACGTTCTTGCCATCCACTACTTCAATCGTTGCCTTTCCCTGCGTCCCACACAATCGTTGCCCTACTACTACCGTGCAGTGGCCAAGATTCAACTGGAGGACTATACCGGTTCCATCATCGACTGCGACTCGGCTCTCGCACATAATCCTTTCATGCCCGATGCATGGCTTGCTCGCGGATATGCCTGCTTGCGAACTGGAATGGCAGCACAGGCTGAGAACGACCTTAATAAGGCACTCATATACGCCCCAGACAACACCAATGCCATTCTCTATCGCATTGAGGCTCTCAAGAAACAAGATAAGTACGAAGCGGCGCTCAACGACATTCGAAGACTGTTGCGACGAAAGAATCTCCCCTTTGCCAACCTCCTGCGCACTGAGCAAGCGCAAGTGTACCTCGCCATGAACGACACCTCTGCCGCCAATCTGTCACTCGACACAGCCATCTTCCACGCTCCCTCTCATCCTGACTTCTACGCTCTTAAAGCCTATATATCTCTTCTTCAGAACCAAGACTCTGTAGCTCTTTCTCTCCTGAATACTGCCATCTCACTCGGTGCTGACTATCCTGCAGTGTACGTTAACCGCGGCGTTCTCCTCCACAAGTCCTTCCGCTACCTTGACGCCTTAACCGATTACAGCCGTGCCGTCGAACTCGATCCTGACGACCGGCAGGCACGCTTCAACCGTGCCATTCTGCGGTCGGAGGTCGGAGATTTCAACAATGCTCTCCTGGACCTGAACCGATTATTGGATGACCATCCTTCCTCAACTTTCTACGACGAAGCACGCTTTCAACGGGCGATTGTCTGCCTCCGACTCCACGACTTTAATACCGCTCTCTCCGACTTCGCCACTCTCATGGCACGCTATCCGGACTTCACGCCTGCCTACTATGGACATGCCGAAGCCTGCCAGGCTCTCGGACGAACCAGACAGGCAGACATAGACCGCTACAAGGCTATGATCATTGAGTCGCAACCCGTTTCCGAACGTAAACGCCTAAGAGCTCAGGGAGAACCTGCCGCATCATCCGTCCCTTCCGCTCTCTCTGTCCTCACCGACTCGTGGAATAGCACAGACCCCCCTGGAGAAGGAAACGATAGAATACGAGGCAACATACAACAGGAATCGATGCATCTGATTCCGAGAAGCCCCTTTTGCATTTCCTATTATGCACCCCTGTCTCGGGTCGAATCCGAAAGCGCATTCCGATTCCATGCTCCTGCACTGCCACCAGCCATTCGTCAATTCAATACGACTTGCGGAGAGCATCTCGTTCTCACCAATCGGGAAACGCCTACCTCTGAACACATCATCTCTCTTCATCAGCAACGCATACGAACCCTTACCTCTCCATACGCACATACATACTTCCTTCGAGCCGTCAATCATAGCATGATACTCAACCACCGAGATGCCATGAATGACCTTGACACTGCCTTCGCCAAAACCTCATCTGCCTCTGACTCCGCATTACGTGCCGTGGTCTGCTTTCAACGTGGCTCCATCCGTCTTCGCCAGATTACGCACGACTCTCTTATTTCTTACTCTCCTTCTTATGCTACAACTTCAGCACCAGACACCCTCAACCGATGGAGAGAAAGCGACCTCATCGCCCTTGATTTCCAGCTTGCCGTTCGCTTTTCTCCTCATTTTCCACATGCTTGGTACAATCTCGGATGCCTTTTCCTTATGAAAAATCAGAACCGAAAGGCCGAAGATGCTTTTTCAAAGGCCATTGCCCTTGATGCCAATCTTGCCGACGCATGGTTCAACCGAGCGATTGCACGCCTCCGCCTCTACCGAACCTCCACAGACCAGCTCCTTCTCCGCCAAGCTCGCGAAGATCTATCCATGGCAGGTCAGCATGGCATCTATCAATCCTACTCCATCCTCAAACAACTCGATAAATCATCCCCTTCTATCCAATAAAGCAACCTTTTCGTTAAGCCGAAAGCAGAAGCCAAAATTATTTGGGTTATGCTGAGGCGAGAAAAGGACTATTGAAAATGAACGACAGTCACAGATTACTGCCCGAACGTCTCTTACTTAGTCGTCTTCAACATCCACAGCACGATCGGCATTTGAATAAAATGTCGGACGTTCCCTTGTCGGTTCGGAAACTTTCTGTAGTTTCGCACCCGAAACCGACTGTTGTGGTTGTACGCGCTGTTCGTCAGTGTTCTGCGTACCTTGTTCTGCAACCGTCGGTTTTCTGTTCGTATAAAAGTTCGTGAACAACTCTCCTTTTCCTTTAATCTCGGTAGTGACGATATATTTCACACCGTTCTCACTCAAAGTGTATTCGTAGAGTTGGTTTTTTCCGCGTTTTATGGGCTTTCGTTTTCCCTTAGAGACAACCTCAGGAATACGCAGTACATCCTCTGCAGTAATAACACCTTTATTCGTACCATAATGACCATACAAGCTGTGTTTGGTTCCGGCTCTTCCGTCATTGCCTTGACGCATGATGATGCGGCATTTCTTGCCGTCTTTGTCTGATACCGTAAAGGTCAGGTTGTCGGATTTATTGCTGGTTTCCGACGGCAGAGCGTTGTCTTGAAAAGACCATAAAAAGTAAGAAGCAGACGACACATTTCTGTCATCCGCTTCTCTCAAAGTATTATTCCTGCCGTTTTATGGAATATAGATATCCTGCCTGCTTATATTAGGCAATTCTTCATTACTTCGGTTGCTTACCTATATATGCGAGGATGCCACCGTCAACATAGATAATCTGACCGTTTACGAAATTCGAGGCCTCCGATGCCAGGAACACCGATGTTCCCATCAGATCCTCTGGCACACCCCAACGTGCTGCAGGCGTCTTTGCAATGATGAACTGATCAAACGGATGGCGGCTGCCATCAGCCTGACGCTCTCGCAGCGGAGCAGTTTGTGGTGTCGCAATATAGCCCGGACCTATTCCATTTACCTGAATATTATACTCTGCCCACTCGCAAGCCAAGTTTCGCGTCAGCATTTTCAGGCCTCCCTTAGCCGCCGCATAGGCGCATACCGTCTCACGACCCAGTTCCGACATCAACGAGCAGATATTGATAATCTTGCCACCGCCTTTCTTAATCATAGCTGGGGCCACCGCCTTCGACATGATAAAGGCTCCCGTAAGGTCGATATCGATAACCTGTCGGAATTCCTCTACACTCATTTCCGTTGCTGGGATACGCTTGATGATGCCGGCATTATTCACGAGAATGTCCACTGAACCACCAAAATCTTTTTCTATTTGTGGGACAAACTCATTTACCTGTTCCTCTTTCGTAATATCAAACACATAACCTTTCGCGTCGATTCCCAATGCCTTATACTCCTTCTCCGCCTCCTCAATCAGATTGGCACGACGTCCGTTGAAGGCAATTCGGGCTCCAGCATAGGCCAACGCCTTCGCTACTGCCATTCCGATACCATAAGAGCCACCAGTCACCAGTGCCACTTTTCCTTGCAGAGAAAATTTGTTCAAGATGTTTTCCATAATTTCCTTTATTTTTTAGTATTGTAACGCAAATATAGTCTTTTTTTTACATCTGTGTCCATCCAACCTCTATCGGAAGTACCAGAACTACAATCCGTCCTTTTTTCCTATCATACGACACCAACCTTCATACTACTTGCATAAAGGGACACAATCCTCTGTCTATCTGTTTTTTTGATTTTACATAACGAATATTGCACACTTTTCATAAAAGTGTGTATCTTTGCACAAAATTACGAATTCTGTGCAACCTTCATCAGAAATAATAAACCGTTTCTTTCGATATGTCAACATTGAGACAACGTCGGACGAACATACGACCAAAAGCCCTACGACAGAGGGACAACGGAATTTAGGTACTCTTCTGGCAGATGAATTGCGCAGTATCGGACTCTCCCATGTCCGTATGGATGATTACGGATATGTTTATGGCACCCTCCCTTCCAATCTGAATGACGAAACATCAGTTCCATCCATTGGATTCATTGCTCACATGGATACGTCGCCTGACGCTCCGGGAAGCAATATCCACCCCCGAATCATCCAGAACTACGATGGTAACGACATACTTCTGAATGAGCAGAAAGAAATCGTCATGCACGTGTCGGACTTCCCTGAACTGACCCAATATAAGGGAGAAGATCTTATTGTCACGGACGGCACCACACTGCTCGGAGCAGATGACAAAGCGGGTATTACCGAAATTGTCTCTGCCATGGAATGGCTCTGCAAAAATCCGGAGCTCAAACATGGGACGGTCTGTGTTGCCTTTACTCCAGATGAAGAAATCGGACGAGGAGCAGACCATTTCGACGTTGAGGGATTCGGGGCAGACTGGGCATATACCGTAGATGGCGGTGCGCGTGGCGAACTACAGTTCGAGAACTTCAATGCCGCACGGGCAAGGGTCAGTATCACAGGACGCAGCGTACATCCAGGAGCTGCCAAAGGGAAAATGGTCAATGCCCTCCTTGTCGGGTCAGACTTCATCAACACTCTTCCCGAGGACGAGACTCCGGCACAAACAGACGGATATCAGGGATTCTATCATCTTGTTTCCATGGAAGGAACGGTCGAGAGCGCAACCATTGACCTCATCATCCGAGACCACGATGCACAACGGTTCTCACAACGCAAGGAAAGACTGCAGGAAATCGTCACGCATATCTCGCAACTGCATCCGCATGCAGAAATTGACATAACAATAGAAGACCAATACCGCAATATGCGTGAGAAGATTGAACCCGTCATGCATGTGGTTCAAATAGCAGAGAGGGCCATGACGGACATCGGTATTACTCCCCTCATCGTCCCCATTCGTGGCGGAACCGATGGTGCTCAACTCAGCTTTCGCCACCTTCCCTGTCCCAACCTCTTTGCGGGTGGCGAGAATTTCCACGGACGTTTTGAATATCTGCCCGTCACCTCTCTGGTAAAAGCCACTGAAACCATTCTGCAAATAATCCGTCGCACAGCGACATCGCATACCAAGAAAAACGAATAAAAGACGAAATATGGAACCGAAACGCGTATTTGACCTGATTCCTTACCGCATCCAACAGAAAGGGAAGAACAACATCGTCTTCACCAGTTACAGTGATGAAGAGTGGCATGACCTTACCGCAAATGACTACGCACAAAAAGTGGACTTAATGGCATCCGCACTCTTGTCGAAAGGAATCCGAAAGGGCGACAAGGTTGCACTCATCGCCGGCAGCCGCCCTGAATGGAACATCACCGACATGGCCATTTTGAGTATAGGAGCCATTGATGTTGCCATCTACCCGACCATTTCGCCTGCGGAATACGAATACATTCTTAATCATGCCGAGGTGAAGGCTCTCATCATCGAAAACGAGCACCTCCTGCACAAGATAGAACCCATCGCCACCAATACGGACTGTGTACAGAACATATTCACCATCGACAAAGTCGATGATACCCATCTTTCCTTCGACGATCTCCTTGACGAAGGGCGTCAGCACCTTGACGAAGAGAAACTTCAACAATTGCGTGACTCGATTGACGAACAGGATATCGTAACCATTATCTACACCTCTGGAACAACTGGCAACCCTAAGGGTGTGATGCTCACGCACCGCAACTTCCTCCAGCAAGCAGTAAACATCAAGAAGGGTCATATCTTCAACCTGAACAGAGACCGGAGAGTCCTCTCCTTCCTGCCTCTCTGTCACGTATTTGAACGTACTCTTGTCTATAGTTACCAGTATCTTGGATTACGCATTTTCTATGCCCGATCGCTCGGTTCCGTCATTGAAGACATACAAACCATCCGCCCGCAGGTCATGACCACCGTGCCACGCGTACTTGAAAAAGTCTATCTCCGCCTCCGAGACAAGGGAAAGAAACTCACGGGCGTCAACAAACGCATCTACTTTTGGTCTGTCGGTGTTGCTAACCGCTATAACGTAGAACATCGTTCTCTTTGGTATCGCATCAAGCACCTCTGTGCCAATGTACTTGTCTATCGTCGCTGGCGCAAGGCTTTGGGCGGTGATTTCGATTTCATCATCAGTGGTGGCAGTGCCATCTCGCCACAACTCTCCAACTTCTTCGATGCGATTGGGTGGCCTATTTTCCAAGGCTACGGCATGAGTGAGACCTCGCCGGTCATTGCCGTGAGCAACCGTTTGCGTCACGGACGCATCGGAGGTTCCGTCGGTCCTGCTCTCCCTGGAGTTCAGATCCGCATTGATTCTGTGAACAATGAAGTGTGTTGCAAGGGACATGGTGTCATGAAAGGATACTATAAAGCACCAGAACTGACTGCTGAAATCATCGACTCCGATGGATGGCTTCATACTGGCGATGCCGGATACCTGGACCGTCACGGACGTCTTTTCCTTACCGGGCGTATCAAATCGCTCTTCAAAACATCCCTCGGCAAATACATCAATCCAGATGCCGTTGAGGAGAAACTGCACGATTCACCACTCATATCCAACATACTCGTTGTCGGAGAGAACCAGCGTTTCCCTGCTGCCATCATCGTACCTGAATTCACAGCCCTGCGTGAAGCGGCCGAGAAACAGCGCATTGCATGTGGCTCCGACGAGGACATTGTTCATAACAAAGCCATCGAGAGACTCATGCTCAAGGAGATACGCCGTTTCGACAAATACTTCGGAGACTGGGAACAAGTCAAGCGCATTCGTCTCGTCAATGACGAATGGAGCCCTGCTACGGGTGTCATCACCCCGACACTCAAGCTCAAACGCGGTAAACTCATGCACAAATACGAAGACGTCATCAAAGAACTCTTTGACTGATCCTCATCTCACTCCATTTATTCCCCATCCCACTCCACCTCTTGTTTATTTAAGACAAAAAAGAAAAAAACGATGGAACCTACGCGACTGTTTGACATCCTTCCTCTCAACATCGAAAAGTACGGAGCGGTCACTCCCTGCTACTGCTACAAAAGAAACGGGCAATGGGAAACCATGACCCTTGATCATTACAGTCGCCAGACAGACCTTCTATCTTCCGCCCTTCTGCATTTGGGGATACAAAAGGATGACAAGGTTGCCCTAATTGCCGGTAATCGTCCCGAGTGGAACATTATTGACCGTGCTATCCAGCAAGTCGGAGCTGTCGATGTAGCCATATACCCGACCATATCGACATCAGAATACGAATACATCCTCCGTCATGCCGAGGTCAAAGCTGTCTTCATTGAGAACGCTCATCTTCTGAACAAGGTCGGTCCCATCGCACAGAAAGTCGGCATCTCCCACATTTTCACCATCGAATCTACGAACGACACACACACCAACTATGCCACTCTGCTCTCCATGGGCGAGCAGTACTACGACTCCGTCTTTCTGGATGAGGTCCGTGCCCGCATCTCGACCGACGATGTGTGTACCCTGATCTACACCTCCGGGACCACCGGCAATCCCAAAGGGGTCATGCTCACACACCGCAACTTCATCGACCAGATTCTTCACCTCAAACACATCATCGACCCTGTACGCGACCGACGTGCCCTCTCCTTCCTGCCCCTATGTCATGTTTATGAACGCATGCTCGTTTACCTCTACCTCTACATGAACATCACAACCTACTATGCCCAGAGTCTCGGAACCATCGTTGACGACATCAAAATAGCCAATCCTCAGATTATGTCCTGTGTACCGCGCGTGCTCGAAAGAATCTACATACGTCTCCGGGACAAAGGGAAATCCCTCTCTGGTCTCACCAAGACACTCTATTATTGGTCCATCGGAGTTGCCAATGCCTATGACATCGAACATCGCACCCTTTGGTACCGCATCAAGCACAGTATAGCAGACCGTTTGATATTCAGCAAATGGCGTAACGCCATCGGTGGAGACTTCGACATTGTTGTCAGTGGAGGAAGTGGAATAGCTCCTGAACTCTGCAACTTTTTTGAAGCAATCGGATGGCCTGTCTTTCAAGGCTACGGCATGAGTGAGACCTCACCAGTCATTGCCGTGAGCAACCGACGTCCCCATGGTCGTAAGTCCGGTACCGTCGGTCCTGCCCTTGACGGAGTCGAAATACGTATTGATCCGAAAAACAACGAGATATGCTGTCGCGGTCACAACATTATGAAAGGGTACTACAAAGCACCTGAACTCACCGCTGAAATGTTCGACGACGACGGATGGTTCCATACTGGAGACGCCGGTCGTTTCGACGAACACAAGCGTCTCATCATCACCGGACGCATCAAATCCCTTTTCAAGACCTCACTTGGGAAATACATCAATCCAGAAATCATTGAAGACAGACTCCAGAATTCCCCTCTCATTGACAACATCATGGTCGTTGGTGAAAACCAGCGATTTCCTGCAGCCATTGTTGTCCCAAACATAGAGAATCTACGTGCGCTGGCGGAGAAAAATGGCATATCCTGTGACACGGACGAGGAAATGATACGAGACAAAGCAATAGAAAAATTGCTCATGAACAACATCCGTAAATTCGACAAGTACTTCGGTGACTGGGAACAGATCAAGCGCATACGTCTTGTCAATGACGAATGGAGTACGGCAACGGGAGTTGTCACCCCGACACTGAAACTCAAACGAGGCATACTCATGCGCCAATACGAAAATGAAATCGCACAACTCTTTGTGTGATGAACCTTTTTGTTAAGCCAGATGAGCAAAGTCAAACTTGTTTGAACTTTGCCATGGCGAAAAAAGGACTAATGAAATTGAACCTTTTTTGAAAGCCAGATGAGCAGAGGCCGAGTTTACTCGAGCTATGCCATGGCTCAAAAAGGCCTGAAAAAACGCACCGTTTTCCGCATAGATACTTAGGATAAAATACAATGGAGGCGGATAATCCATTCATATAAACTATTAACATAATGGTATTCAAATATTATTTGATACTATATAACTCCTTGATTCCAGATTAAGAATGTCAAGGAGTTTTTAAGGATATTGGTGTATTAAAGTATATAATTGGGAAAAAATAATATATTAACTTTGCAGGACAAATAAGAGGGTTTATCGGTTTCGATTTCCTCCTGTTTTTTTATTGCTTCAACGACATCAAAACATTCTATAATTGAAGAAACAAACCATAAATATACTTCTCTGTCTTCTGACGGTTGCAATGGGAGCAGATGCACAAATCATGTCCTTCATGAGCGGAGACTCGTATTTCCGTTATGTCGGAGAAAATACCTCCCATCAAGTCATAGACAGCATAGATCTGGAAGGCACCCTGCCTGACGGGTTGCGATTCACAGCCACTACACTGAAAAAGAAACGTGACGCTTTAGGTAATGTCACAGAAGAGGTTTTCTACGTCTGCAATCCACAGATGCGTATTGTTCCTTCCGTTCGGCGCACCAACCACTTTGACACAGACGGGCGGTTGGAATACTCCTATTTCGCACGCTGGGACGAGAAACTCAAACAGTATCACGAATTCCAGCGTTACTCCTATCGCTACAGCGGAGACGATGCCTGTCTATTGAACCGATATGTTTTGAACACCATTGACCAATGGATACTAAAAGACTCCCTACGCATCTCAGTAACCTACAACGAACGGTTGGATCCGGTTGAGATTCTCACCCAGCACCATCTGGGCACCGAGTGGAAAGACACGTTGCGGGAGAGCATACACTACGACTCCATCGGCAGGCTTACCAAGCGTGAACTCTTCGAATGGAAAGGTCTCTCCTGGAAATACCGTTCCATGGACACCTATCTCTACAAACAATTCACCGACAGTGACAACACCGCATACGTCAATGAAATGATCTGGGACGGCTTCTGTTGGCGCCAGCCTATCTATACCTTTGCCGGAAAACAGATTGACGGACGAAAGACGGTCTTTCTCTCCAAACTAACGCACAGCATACCTATTCCACCCAAAGAAAGGAATGAGGCCAAAAATGCGAAAGACAAGGGGTTCTACATCAACAGCGGGAAAACATCAGCCAAAATAACCGTCATCAACACTCACGGAAAACGTCTGTTCACCAAGCGCATTCGTGGCACCGCATTCATTCCACTGAGCGATTACGGCAAGGGGACCTACACCCTGAGGATTGAACAGAACGGACGAGTCGCCACACGCAAAATACGCGTAAACTAAAACCATGAACGCAACTATCTACCTGCATAAGGGCAAGGAGGAATCACTGCTTCGATTCCATCCCTGGGTATTCTCAGGAGCTGTCAAACGCATCGAAGGCGATATTCGGGAAGGGGATCTCGTCGAAGTCTGTTCATCCAAAGGAGATTTTCTTGGCCTTGGACACTATCAAATCGGTTCTATTGCAGTACGTATTCTTTCCTTCCAAGCACGCGAGATTGACCGTCACTTCTGGAAAGAAAAAATCATAAATGCCTGGCACTGTCGTCAGAGCCTCCGTATCGGAAGTGGAAATGCAGACTCCAACACCATGCGTCTCATTCACGGTGAGGGAGACGGGCTACCTGGCCTCATCGTCGATCTTTATGGTGACACGGCAGTCCTTCAGGCTCACAGTGTCGGTATGCACCGAGAACGACATACTATTGCAGAACTACTCTGTGAAACCATTCCACCTATACGGAACGTCTATTACAAATCCGAAACGACACTTCCCTTCAAAGCCGACATCCCTGACACGGAACGAGAGGACGGGTATCTCATCGGACGCTGTGAAACGACCGAACCCACAGCCACTGAGAACGGGCTTCGTTTCCGCATTGACTGGCTTCGCGGTCAGAAGACCGGATTCTTCATTGACCAACGAGAAAACCGTTCATTACTTGAACACTATGCCAATGGAAAGGACGTGCTCAACATGTTCTGCTATACCGGTGGTTTTTCCTGCTACGCCCTGCGTGGTGGAGCCCGACTGGTACATTCGGTAGACAGCAGTGCCAAGGCTGTCGAACTGGTCAACCGCAATGTGGCATTGAACTTCGATGAAGAGACTCAGAAGCGTCATCAGGCCTTTGCTGCTGATGCCTTCAAGTTTCTCGAAAACATAAAAGACAAATACGACCTTATCATCCTCGATCCTCCCGCCTTTGCCAAACACCGCAGTGCTCTGCGCAATGCTCTTCAGGGTTACCGCAAAATCAATGCCCGAGCATTCGAGCAAATACGTCCAGGAGGCATCCTCTTTACCTTCTCCTGTTCACAAGCCGTGAACAGAGAACAATTCCGTCTAGCGGTATTCAGTGCCGCAGCCATCAGCAAAAGACACGTTCGCATCCTCCATCAACTGACACAGCCTGCAGACCATCCCATCAACATCTACCATCCGGAAGGAGAATACCTCAAAGGCCTTGTTCTGCAAGTGGAATAGACTTTCCTCCCGTGCAGATCAGAAAACCTGATGAGACAGATTCCAAATCAGCCATCCTACGTAAGCCACGTACAGGATTACCAAGAGAAACCCTTCCGTTCGTGATACGATGTATTTGGTACGGGAAAACAGCCACAGCACTATCATGCTGAGAATCATCACACCCAGATCGACTGGAGTCAGTCCCGTAATCCGGAGAGGAGAAAGCACCCCTGTGAGTCCCAGCACAAAAAGAATATTGAACACATTGCTTCCGAGCACATTGCCAATAGCTATTCCGCTTTGGCCTTTATAAGCAGCGACGACACTGGTAGCCAATTCCGGCAGCGATGTTCCCGCCGCGACAATCGTCAGACCTATTACGGCATCTGAAACACCGAGTCCCTTTGCCAGTGCAGTTGCGCCGTCAACAAAAAGGTTACTTCCTACCACCAGACAGACCAGACCAATCACGATATAGAAGACAGATGCGCCAATCATCCCCTTCCCACTCTGAACATTTTGTTCCTCCTCCATTCCTTTCTTTGCCTGCTGCAAGGTGTAATACATGAAAAAGACCAGCCCTGCGAGCAGAACGACACCCTTCATACGCGTAATATCACCACCGAAAAGCCAGAAAAAGAAGAAAAGAACCGAGGCTATGACAGCAAAAGGAACGTCCTTATTGACGGTGGATTTCAAAATGGTAATCGGAGAAATGAACGCCGCCAAACCCACAATCATCATCGTATTGAAGATATTGGATCCTACGACATTTCCTGCCGTTATATCCGGATTATCCTTCAATGCGGCAACGACACTGATAAAGAGTTCGGGCATTGACGTAGCGACGGAAACGATGGTCAGGCCGATTATGATTTCGGGAATAGCCATCCGCTTGGCGATTGCCACAGCTCCGTCCGTCAGACGGTCTGCCCCCCAAAGCACGAGAACGGCTCCGACAAAAAGAAGAAAAATCTGTAATGCCATGTTGAATTAACGGTAAAACTGTTTCGACGAGACAGCGTGCAAAGATATTGTTTTTTATGACATCAAAAAATCCGCTGCAATAGATATTGCAGCGGATTTAACTTATAGATAAAACATCTATTTACTGAATTTCGATCTGTCGGAGAGTCTTTGCTTTCTGCTCTTCGGTCTTCTTTGGCAACGCAACCGTCAAGACTCCATTCTCGACCTTTGCCGAGATGTTCTCGCGGTCCACTTCATCCGGCAGGATAAACGCCTGAGAGAACTTAGAAGCAGAAAACTCTCTTCTCAAATAGCGACCCTGCGCATCCTTCTCCTCATCGTTCGTTTTCTTCTCCACAGAGATAACCAACGTATTATCCTCGCCGATATGAACGTGGAAATCTTCTTTCACCATTCCTGGTGCTGCAATTTCCATACGGAACTGTTTCTCATCCTCATACACATTGACAGCCGGAGTCTGAGATGTCCATTTCTCAACGACATCATTGTCGAAGAATTCGTTAAAGATGGAAGGAATCCAATTCTGGTTTTTTCTTGTTGGTAACATAAGTCAATACCTCCTTTAAATTTAATTTAGTTTATTTTACTTACCTAACGAACCTATACCGTACCGCAACTGCTTTACAGTAAAGGTTCACCCATCTATAGTCAATTTGCGTGCCACCGACTAGAAAGGATTATTTTTCCCATCTCTTCATGACAGAAGTTAGTTAAATATGCCATTTTGACACATTATAATCATCACATACTGACAATATGACACAACTTCAAATAAAGAAAGGGTGATTTAGGAGACGAAGCGTCAATGGAGTATAGTAAAAAAAGCGTATATTTGCTTCGCATTTAGATTAGGACGGACTCCTCTACAAAAAGAAAATCCGTTCTGTCCTTGATACTTTTCAATAACACGTTTCTTTCTATGATTCTTTTTTTTCGCTCAAACGAAAACAACGTGCTGGCGGTAGAGGCCACCAGTGAGTTCAACGCAAGTGCTGACATCAAGAAACTGCAATGGCTCTTTGGAGAAGCCGAAGCAATTGGCGACCAAACAATCTCCGGATGGTTTCTCGGACCTCGTCGCGAAATGATCACACCATGGAGCACCAATGCCGTAGAGATAACCCAGAACATGGGCATCAGCGGCATCATGCGCATTGAAGAATACGTCCCAGTATCCGGCAAAGAAGCAGAACACGACCCTATGCTTCAGCGCATCTATAATGGGCTTAATCAAAACATATTCACAAGCGAAGCGAAACCGGAACCGATCCTCTATATTGAAGATCTGGAAGCCTACAACAAACAGGAAGGATTAGCACTGAGTGATCAGGAAATAGCCTATCTAAAAGAAGTAGAAGGGAAATTAGGTCGTCGTCTCACCGACTCCGAAGTTTTTGGATTCTCACAGGTCAACTCCGAACATTGTCGTCATAAGATATTCAACGGTCTCTACATCATTGATGGAGAAGAAAAAGAATCGTCACTCTTTAAGCTCATCAAAAAAACATCTGAGGAGAATCCTAATCGTATCATCTCCGCATATAAAGACAACGTAGCCTTCAATGAAGGTCCACAGATAGAACAGTTTGCACCGGCATCTGCAGAAGGACCTGACTACTTTGAGATAAAGAAAATTGACAGTGTCATCTCCCTCAAAGCAGAGACACATAACTTCCCGACCACTGTCGAGCCGTTCAATGGAGCGGCGACCGGATCCGGAGGCGAAATACGTGACCGTTTAGGAGGAGGCAAAGCCTCCTTGCCGATTGCCGGAACAGCTGTTTACATGACCTCCTATCCCAGGGAACAAGGAGGCCGTTCGTGGGAAAAATACACCAAAGAGCGTCCATGGCTCTATCAGACACCGGAACAGATTCTCATCAAGGCCTCCAACGGAGCCAGTGATTTCGGAAACAAATTCGGTCAGCCACTCATCTGCGGTTCCCTTCTTACTTTCGAACACGACGAAAACGGAAAACACTACGGATACGACAAGGTAATCATGTTGGCGGGAGGAGTAGGATTTGCAAAGAAGAGCGATGCGATTAAAGGGACTCCGGAGAAGGGTGAGAAAATCGTCATCATCGGAGGAGACAACTATCGAATCGGTATGGGTGGAGGAGCGGTATCCTCCGTTGACACCGGCAAGTATAGCAATGCTATTGAACTGAATGCCGTACAGCGTGCCAACCCTGAGATGCAGAAGCGTGCCGCCAACGTCATCCGTGCCATGGCGGAATCCGATGACAATCCTATTATCTCCATCCACGACCACGGAGCTGGTGGTCATCTCAACTGTCTGAGTGAGCTTGTTGAGTCAACCGGAGGCAAGATTGACGTAGATCGTCTGCCAGTTGGAGATCCGACCCTATCCGACAAGGAAATCATCGGCAACGAAAGTCAGGAACGCATGGGATTCGTCGTGGACGAAAAGAATATCGAACGTATCCATAAAATAGCGGAGCGTGAGCGTTCTCCGATGTATATTGTAGGCGAGACAACCGGAGACATGAAATTTGTCTTTGAGCGGGAGAACGGCAATACGCCTATCAACATGCCGTTGGACTACATGTTTGGCAAGCCACCTCGCACGGTCATCAGAGACAACAGCGTAGAGGAACATTTTGAGAATGCTCAGACAGACGAATCCAAGATCAAAGAATACGTTGAAGAGGTATTACAACTGGAATCAGTAGCCTGCAAGGATTGGCTGACCAACAAAGTGGACCGAAGCGTCACCGGAAAAGTTGCCCGTCAACAGACGCAGGGGCGCATCCAGCTTCCTCTCAGTGACTGTGGTATTGTCGCTCTCGACTACAGAGGGCGTGCCGGCATTGCCACCTCCATCGGTCATGCGCCTATAGCAGCATTGGCAGACCCTGCAGCCGGCAGTATCCTCAGCATTGCGGAGGCGTTGACCAACATCATGTTAGCACCTATTAACGGAGATCTTCAAGGAATCTCGCTGAGTGCCAATTGGATGTGGCCGTGCAAAAACGAAGGAGAAGATGCACGTCTCTACAAAGCCGTCCAAGCATGCTCTGACTTCGCCATAGAACTTGGCATCAATATCCCGACCGGCAAGGACTCCCTGTCCATGACACAGCAGTACGGCAAAGACAAAGTCTATGCGCCTGGCACATTGATTATCTCGGCTGAGGGAGAAGTGACCGACGTAAAGAAGGCCGTCAGTCCGGTTCTTGTCAACGACCCAGACAGCGTGCTATTCCACATTGACCTTTCCTTTGATGCACTGAAGCTTGGAGGTTCTGCCCTCTCCCAGATACTCGGAAAAGTAGGAGATGACGTACCGAGCGTACGTGAACCTGAATATTTCAAAGACACCTTTGACACTATCCAGTCGCTCGTAAAAGAGGGGTTGATCCTAAGCGGTCACGACATCTCCGCAGGCGGACTTGTCACAACCTTGCTTGAAATGACCTTCGGCAACACCAAGGGAGGATTGGACATCAACTTAGGAGAACTTCAGGAAGAGAGCCTCACCAAACTTCTCTTTGCTGAAAATCCAGGTGTAGTCCTTCAAATCAGCGGAGAAAACGCACACAGCGTTGCGAAGCGTCTTACGAAGGAAGGCGTGGCATTCGCCATCATTGGCAAGCCACAGTCAGACCGTCTTCTCACCATCCGGAAAGGTGGGAAGAAGATATCCCTTGATATTGACCTGTTACGAGACTTCTGGTTCAAGACCTCCTACCTCCTTGACCGCAAACAGAGCGGAAAGGAATGTGCCAAGTTACGTTTTGAGAACTACAAGAAACAGCCGTTGCTATTCCACTTCAACGAGACCTTCACCGGCAAGCAACAGCAGTACGGAATCACGCCAGAGCGTAATGGACACAGTGGCATCCGTGCAGCCATCATACGAGAAAAGGGGACCAACGGAGAGCGAGAGATGGCTTATGCGATGTATCTCGCCGGATTTGATGTCAAGGATGTCCACATGACTGACCTTGCGAGCGGACGCGAGACTTTGGAAGATATCAACCTAATCGTCTTCTGTGGAGGATTCTCCAACTCGGACGTATTGGGTTCAGCCAAAGGATGGGCAGGAGCATTCCTTTACAATGACACGGCACATGAAGCTCTCCGTCGTTTCTATGACCGAGAGGACACCCTTTCGCTCGGTATCTGTAATGGATGTCAGCTTATGGTAGAGTTGAACCTGCTCAATCCTGAGCATCCGAAGCGCACACGCATGCTTCACAACGTATCGCACAAATTCGAGTCCTCCTTTGTCGGTCTGACCATTCCAGACAACCAATCCGTAATGTTCGGATCGCTCAGTGGCAGTCAGCTGGGTGTATGGGTAGCACACGGAGAAGGACGATTCTCATTGCCGATGGAGGAAAGTGCGTACAACATCATTGCCAAATACACGTACAAGGAATATCCTGCGAACCCGAATGGTTCCGACTATAACGTAGCGGGAATCTGTTCTGCTGACGGACGACATCTTGCGATGATGCCTCATCTTGAACGAGCCATCTTCCCTTGGCAGTGGGCCAACTATCCTGAAAATCGCAGACAGGACGAAGTAACCCCTTGGATTGAGGCATTTGTCAATGCCCGCAAGTGGATTGAAGAGAGAAAATAGTATATGACAGTCAGAAGGGGGAGCCATGCGTGACATGGCTTCCTTTTTTGTTTTACACATCACCAAAAACACCACAGCCATGGCAGAAAACGCCCTGCTTGAAAAACTGGAAGGACTGGAATTCAAGTTTCAGGAGATTTCCACCCTTATCACGGATCCCTCCGTCATTGCAGACCAGAAACGCTACGTCAAGCTCAATCGTGAGTACCGAGATCTGGAGCGTGTCCTTGACGCACTGAAAAAATACAAGAACCTGCTCAGCGGTATTGAAGAGGCCAAAAACGTCATTGCCACGGAAAGTGACAATGAACTCAAGGAGCTTGCCCGAATGGAACTCAGCGATCTAGAGCCAAAGGTAGCCCCTATGGAAGACGAGATAAAGCTTCTGCTCATCCCGTCGGACCCAGAGGATGCCAAGAACTGCGTCGTTGAAATTCGCGGAGGGACTGGAGGTGACGAGGCAGCTCTCTTTGCCGGAGACCTGTATCGCATGTACACCAAATATTGTGAGACAAAGGGATGGAAAACGTCCGTCAGCAGTTTCACGGAAGGAACGGCGGGCGGTTACAAGGAAATCATCTTCAACGTCACAGGAGAGAATGTGTACGGAACTTTGAAATACGAATCCGGTGTTCATCGGGTTCAGCGTGTTCCTGTCACCGAGACCCAAGGACGTGTCCACACGTCCGCAGCCACGGTAGCGGTGCTTCCGGAAGCAGACGAATTTGACGTCGTCATCAACGAAGGAGAAATCAAGTGGGAAACCTTCCGAAGCAGCGGAGCCGGCGGTCAGAACGTCAACAAAGTGGAATCGGGAGTTCGGTTGAGGTACATGTGGAAAAATCCCATCACCAATGAGGAGCAGGAGATTCTCATCGAATGTACCGAGACACGTGACCAGCCCAAGAACAAAGAGCGAGCGCTCTCACGTCTTCGCACATTCATCTATGACAAGGAGCATCAGAAATACATTGATGACATTGCTTCCCGTCGCAAGACCATGGTTTCCACGGGAGACCGATCTGCCAAGATCCGCACCTACAACTTCCCGCAGGGGCGTATCACCGATCACCGAATCAACTACACCATCTACAACCTCAATGCCTTTCTCAACGGTGATATTCAGGACTGCATTGATCAGCTCATCATCGCCGAGAATGCAGAACGAATGAAAGAAAACGAACTCTAAATAAAACACGCACATGACACGCAACGAACTATTTGAAAACATACGTAAGCAGCAGAGTTTCCTCTGTGTCGGACTTGACACTGACCTTCGTAAAATACCGGAGTGTCTGCGTGACGACGCCAATGCCATGTTCACGTTCAACCGAAACATCATTGATGCCACCGCGCCCTACTGTGTTGCCTACAAGCCGAACCTTGCCTTCTATGAATCGGCGGGTTTGCAAGGTTGGCAGGCCTTAGAGTTCACGGTTTCCTACATCCGTGAACACTACCCTGATCATTTTCTGATTGCCGATGCCAAACGCGGAGACATAGGAAACACCTCCAAGATGTATGCCCGCACGTTCTTTGAGGAGATGTGCTTTGACACTGTGACTGTTGCGCCTTATATGGGAGCTGACAGTGTCACACCGTTTCTGGAATACGAGGGTAAATTCGTAACATTGCTTGCGCTAACTTCCAACAAAGGAGCCTTTGACTTCCAGTTCATGGAAGACAAGGTTACGGGCATGCGTCTCTTTGAGAAAGTTTTGGAGACCTCCCAAGCATGGGGAGCGACTCCGGACAACATGATGTATGTCGTAGGAGCCACGAAAGCCGAGATGCTGGCGGACATCCGTCGAATTGTGCCGGACAATTTTCTCCTTGTACCCGGAGTTGGAGCGCAGGGAGGCAGTCTAGATGAAGTCTGTCGTTACGGCATGAATGATCATTGCGGTCTTTTGGTCAACTCCTCTCGCGGCATCATCTATGCAGACTCCTCCGAACACTATGCGGAGAGTGCGGCCCAGGCTGCCGAGGAACTTCAGAAACAGATGGCAGAGCATCTCAGAGCATTCCGATTGATCTGAAATTCCAATGGAGAAGTGCAAAAAGAGAGACAAAGCCCATATGGCTTTGTCTCTCTTTTAATTTTTTTGGGGTGGGTTAATCCGGAATGAAGATTGATTCAGAATCCGGTTACAACAACGCTAACACGCAACGGATCTTCCTCATCCAATTCTGTCTTGACCAGAACAGCATGAATCTCGGAAGCACTCACCAGTCCGACCACATTACCTGCTGAGTTAAGCGTAGCCGTCACAGGTACGACATAGAACTCGCAATCATCCGTGGTCACCGTTTCTCGCTTGTAGAGGTCAGCCAGATAGAACTTGAGAGTGAAGAGGTAAGCGGTATCCGATGAGGAATAGGTACCAAGAATCTCATTAACATTGTCTGGCAGGCGTGATGAGGACATATACTCATCGTACTTATCTTTTCTAATCAGTAACAAATAGTCCGGTCGGGAAACCATACTCAGTTGTTTTGCCACTGGCAGTCGCATCAAAGCGCTGCTGACTGCCAGTTTCCGTCCTCCTTCGACTAATGCCGTCGTCCCGTTTCCTGTGATGCCGAACTGCTCCTTAATCTTTTGTGACGGAATGGTGACGGACATCGACCGTCCGCCGGGTGAGAGGATCAGCATTTCCTTCCCGTCCTTGCTGGAAAACTCGGGAGTCTGCTTGATGGCATTTACTTGGCGCACGTTCTTATTAGCAAAGAATGCGGTAGAATATGAGATCTTCGAACCGAGCGTATTCTCATACTGGTATTGATAGTAGAGCACCATGGAAGAAACCGAGAGCAAGGCATTCGAAGCGCCTTCGGTCTTCAAGCAGAGTCCCGGGAAGAACTGAACAAACGCATCCGTTGAAGCGAAAGTAGAGGAGGCGTTCTGGATTTGGGAAGTAAACTCATCGGTAAAACTCTGCGGCATTGGGATATCAATATACGACATAGACGCATTGAGTTCCACGAGCGTATCCTTCAGAGAGGAAGCGTCGGAATAAGATGCCGGATCGATATTGTTGTAATAGACCCCGCGATAGGCAAGCACCTGTGTCATACGATGAATGGAGAGTTCGACCTGCGGATGTTCCGAATCCGAGGTCAGATAACTGCCGAAATAGATACGCAGCATCGTATTGACAGAATCGATTGCAAGGCTACCGTTCTCGCTCGGCAGGGATATCTCGCCGCTTGCATCAAACTGCGCCAAAATAGAGCCATTGATTGTTCCGATGGTGTCTGCCGTATAGATTCCGAGCATCAAGGTATCCGTCGAAACCTTTGCAGGAATATTATCCAACGTAATAGAACTGCTTGTCAGCCGGAACGTATCCAGTTGCAAGTTAATTGCATCGCGTTGTGGTTGGAGGGTATTGTTGAAATCATCATCATCTGTGCAACCGCTCATAGGTAGAAGAAGCAAAGCGGCACACAGCAGACAAAAAAAACTCTTCATCGTTTAGATTGATAGACTAAATTATTCAAACAGACTGTCGTAGAACTCCATGTATCGGTCCGCATAATCCTCTGTTCCGATTGGCAGATCCAGTTCGGCAACGCCTTTTGCCTTGGCGTATTCTTTCAATTCAGATTGTACATTGTGTCCGGCATAGATCACGCCGTCGCAGTTCTCTAAAGTCAGTTTCATCAGTTTGATGTAATCAATATTACCATCGGCGATTATTTCCGTATCTTCTGTTTTCAAGCCATCGAGTTGCAACAAAGACACGAAGGCATCAGGGAAAGTCGAGTGGAAATATTCGTCGTAGAGAGAGAGGACAATCTTGACATTCTTGAAATACGGGTCATCGACATAGTAAGCCTTCTTCAGATATAGAGCCACCAAGGCGCCCATCCATCCGTGTAGGTGAACGACGTTCGGAGTCCAGCGCAGTTTTTTTACGGTCTCTATCACGCCACGCGAGAAGAAGATGACGCGTTCGTCGTTATCCTCGAACTCATTCCCGTCATTATCGGCAAAGATGCTTTTTCGTTGAAAATAGTCCTCATTATCGATAAAATAGACCTGCATTCTGGCAGCCTGGATAGAAGCCACTTTTATGATAAGTGGATGATCCGTATCGTCAATGATAAGGTTCATTCCGGAGAGTCGGATTACCTCGTGTAACTGGTTTCTCCGTTCGTTGACACATCCATAACGAGGCATAAACGCTCGCATTTCGCGACCCGCTTCCTGAACCTTCTGTGGCAGCTCACGGCTGATTTGGGACATCGGAGATTCAGGCAGATACGGCATGACTTCCTGCGAAACAAACAAAACTTTTGATGCCTCTTTCATACTGAACTTCTTTGGGTTTATGCAAAGATATTATTTTTTTTTCAATGATTGCCAAACTTTTAGACCGGTTTTCTTTCTTTTGACCCTCATTTTTATTTTCTTTGCACTTCATTTTGAGAAATGATATCAACCAATAACGGGAACATGATTATTCTTCATCATATTGACGATGTCCGAAACGCTCTTGAGTCCTATCGCAAGCAAAACAAAACGATTGGTCTAGTACCGACGATGGGAGCCCTTCATGAGGGTCATCTTTCTCTAATCCGTCGTTGTCGCGAAGAAAATGACATTGCTGTAGTCAGTGTCTTTGTCAATCCTACCCAGTTCAACAACAAACAAGATTTAGCCACCTATCCGCGCAATCTGGAAAAAGATGCCAAGTTGCTTGACTGGGCGGACATAGACATTGTCTTTGCGCCACAGCCTGAAGATGTCTATACAGCCGAAGACATGGCTCACCCTTTTGCATTTGATTTCCATGGTCTTGACGAGGTAATGGAAGGCAAGCAGCGTCCGGGTCATTTCAATGGGGTGGTTCAGATTGTCAGCAAATTATTTGAGATTGTCGAGCCGAGCCGAGCCTACTTCGGCATGAAAGATTTCCAACAGGTTGCCGTTATCCGTCTAATGGTCCGAGAGATGAACTTTCATGTAGAGATTATCCCGTGTCCTATTGTGCGAGAAGAATCCGGTCTTGCCCGGAGCAGTCGCAATCAATTGCTCACCAAGGAACAGAAGGAACAGGCATCGAACATCTACCGTATCTTGCGCGAGAGTCTTTCTCACCTACCGAATTGCTCACCAGCGCAGCTCACGGACTGGACCGTAACTCAGATCAACGCCCAGGATGGACTTGAAGTCGAATATTACGAAATCGTCGATGGAGACACGTTGCAAAAGATCAGTTCCTGGGACGACTCGTCATACGTCATGGGGTGTGTAACAGTCTATTGCGGTCAGGTACGCCTTATTGACAACATCCGGTTGAAATAACCCGCTCTTCCCTACCCTCCCACAGAAAATAATCATATTGCGGACAATGCTTATTCAGATACTTAAATCAAAGATTCACAGAGTCACCGTCACACAGGCCAACCTTGACTATATCGGAAGCATCACCATCGACGAAGACTTGATGGACGCTGCGAATATCATCGCCAACGAGCAGGTCAGTGTTGTCAACAACAACAATGGTGAACGTCTGACCACCTATGTCATCCCAGGTCGTCGTGGCAGTGGAGATATCTGCCTTAATGGAGCGGCGGCACGAAAAGTGCAGCCGGGTGATATTGTCATCATCATGTCGTATGCGACCATGGACTTTGAGGAGGCGAAGTCCTTCCGTCCTACCATTGTCTTTCCGGATACCAAGACAAACCGGCTCGTCGATTAAAGAATATGAGTGATTTTTGGGGGCATCCTACACGAAGGGCTTGTCGAAATAAATCGGCAAGCCCTTCGTGTATCTTTCATGAAAGCGTTTAAGATCCTCTCGACACCTACTCTACGTCTCGTTTCGGAATCTCGATACGTTTCTTATTCTTGTGCGCCTCGGCGATTTGTCGTTCGAGTTCACGCATCACCTCATCCTTTGCTTCCTCGAGAGCTTTCTGTCGTGCCTCTTCCCGAGCGTTTGCCTCCGCTTGTCGTCGTGCTGCTTCGCGCTGTCGTTCTTCCTCTGACTTCGTCGATTGTATTTCAGTATAAGACGACGAATCGTCATCGGTCCATCTCAGTGACTCATCCGCAATGGAATTCGTCTTTGCCTTGAGTTGTTCGTTTGCCTCGATGTTTTCGCGTTCCTCTCGTTCCATCCGTTCGTTTGTCTCCCTCACGATGCGATCATGTTCCTCAGCCATACGATGTTCGCGTTCCTTTTTGTTACGTTCCTCGCGTTCCTGTTCTGCCTGATTGCGGATCTGCTCCTCTCGTATGAGCCGTTCGTGTTCTTCCTCTGCCTTCCGCATCATCTCATTGGCTTTCCTTCGTTCCTCCATTTCACGTTCATCGTGTGCCCGTGCTTCTCGCGCCATCTTCTCATGAGCCTCCCGGATGCGTCGCATCTGCTCATCACGCAGAGACCATCGGTCGTTATTGACCCGTGCAACAGGCTGTTCTTCCGTCTTATTCTCAGCCGGAGCTGTTGTCTCTGCTGTCTCTGTCGGAGCCGATTCTGTCAATATTGCCGGTTCGGTCTCCGGTTCTACCGATTCTTGCGGATACACTTCTATCGTTTCGTCTGTTACAGGAGTCTCCTCTTCTTCCTTATCGTAAGCAATCACCGCCTCTTCCTCTTCTTCGGAGACGGTTGTCTGTTCATTTATACGTTCGTCCTGTTTCTCGTCCTCGTTCTCCTTACGTTCTTCGTTCCCGGATGTTGCCGTCGTTTCTTCTGTCAGCGGTTCTGTTACCAGGTGTGTTGTCTCGGAAGGATTCTCAGAAGATGTTGTTTCATAAGAACTCTCCATCTGTTGTAAGTTTTCCTTCTCCTCTTCCGGTTCTGTCTCCTCCACCTTCCATGTCTCAGTTTCGGAGTTGTCCATTGTGGCATCCATTGCCACAGCCGCTACAGCTACCGAACTCGTCTGAGCCGGTTCGTTCTCCTCTTCCTCTTTCTGTACATCGGTGATGATCTGGCTCAGTTCATCCTCAGCCCAATCGTCCTCATTCTCTGAGGCGAACACCTCCTGCATACGCTCATCGTCGAATCTCAGAACACGTCCCGGAAAGAGTTCGAGCCAGCTCAGATTATGTGTGGACATGATGACCGTCGTACCGTTCTCGCTGATACGGTGGAGAAGCTGAACGATTTCGCGTCCTGTTTCCGGGTCAAGATGGCCTGTCGGCTCGTCGGCAAGGATAATCTGCGGATTGTTCAGCAGCGCCCGTGCAATCACGATGCGTTGCTGTTCACCACCGGAGAGCTGGTGTGGCATCTTATAGCCCTTATTCTCCATACCCACCTGCAGCAATACCTCTCGTATACGTTTCTCGCGTTCCTCCTTTCGCCAACCTGTTGCTTTCAGAACGAAAGCCAGATTATCGTATACCGTGCGGTCGGTCAGCAGCTGCAGATCCTGATAGACGATACCGAGTTGACGGCGCAGATAGGGCACCTTGCGTCGTTTGATCTTCGTAAGGTCGAACTCAAAGATCTGTGCCTGGTCAGCGCTTGCTATAGGGACTTCGGCGTAGAACGACTTGAGCAGAGTACTCTTGCCACTGCCGACGCGTCCTATCAGATAGATAAACTCCCCCTCATGCACTTCCAGATCAACGTTACGCAAAACAACAACCTCTGCCTGACGCAGATCTACGTTGCTATATTTAATCAATCGTTTCGTTCCGTCCATCGTTTGTTTCCTTGCTTTGATTCAAGCGTTCTTTTTATAAAAAAAGGGTCATGATGACGTTCCCCGTCTCATCACCCCCCGTTATTATTCTTTCTTGTTATTTTTTCGAGCTGAACTGAGGTCCCTGTCCATAGTCCACTCCTTTCACACCACCATGCCGTTTCTTCAGTTCTGTGACCAGATCTTCGATTCGGAGTCCCTTTGACGTGAGCAAGACGATCAGGTGATAGAGCAAGTCGGAGGCTTCGTAAATCATATCCTCGTCAGTCCCATTTGTTGCCTCTATCACCGTTTCAACCGCCTCCTCGCCGACCTTCTGAGCCATCTTATTCACCCCCTTCTTAAAGAGCGAAGTGGTGTAAGAGCCTTCCGGCATCTGTCGGTGTCGTTCATCGATAAAATCCTGGAGATAGGAAAGGAAATGGATATCGGTTTTATTCTCCTCTCCCCAGCAGGTATCGGTACCTGTATGACACGTCGGTCCCATCGGATGAGCCTTCACGAGCAAGGTATCCTTATCGCAGTCTACCTTGATATCCACCAATTTCAGGAAGTTGCCACTTTCCTCTCCTTTGGTCCAGAGTTTCTGTCTGCTACGGCTGAAGAAGGTTACGTATCCCGTCTCAACAGTCTTGTATAGCGACTCCTGGTTCATGTATCCCAACATCAGCACATTCTTCGTTTCGGCATCCTGCACGATGGCAGGAACGAGTCCACCCTGTTTGTTGAAATCCACCTCTATCTTTTCCATATTCCTAATATGCTATCCAAAAATTACTTTATTTTATGAAATATCCACAAAAATACGCATTCTGCGTCAGAATCCCTACAGGAAACGCTTAAAATCTTCGAGTCGGATGCGTCCCTCATAGATTGCCTTTCCGAAAATCACCGCGGGTACCTTTGCCTCCTCGAGAGCCACGATATCATCCACGCTGCTCACGCCTCCACTGGCAATCACATAGAGGTCGGGCATTGCGGACAGGATCTTTGTGTAGAGATCCACTGAAGGTCCCTGCAGCATCCCGTCCTTTCCGATATCGGTACAGATTGTCTTCGTCACGCCTTTTGCCGCATATTCACTAAGGAATGGAAGCAGCTCTGTCTCGGTCACCTCCTGCCATCCGCTGATGGCGAGTTTTCCGTCGCGCACATCTGCTCCGAGAATGATGCGATCCGCCCCATACTTTTGGAGCCAGTTGCTGAAAGCCTGTGGATTCTTGACGGCGATGCTGCCGCCTGTTACCATCTTTGCACCGCATTCGAAGGCCACCTTGAGATCCTCATCGCTTTTCAGTCCACCCCCGAAATCGATTTCGAGCGATGTCTGTGTTGCGATTCGTTCCAGCGTACGCCAATTCACGATATGCTGAGCCTTCGCACCGTCGAGATCCACGACGTGCAGTCGTCTCACTCCGGCACCTTCAAACGCTTTAGCGACCTCTTCCGGTCGTTCGTCATACACCTTCTTTTGTGCATAATCCCCCTGTGAGAGCCGCACACACTTCCCGTCTATCAAGTCGATGGCGGGTATCAGTTCTATCATAGTTCTTGGAATTTAGTCTTACTCCGTCTGAAATAACGTTAGCAAAGATACTTCTTTTCCTGCATTCATCCACACGCGAAGCGTTGACATTCCTTCCATGTGGGACAGAGAAAAGCAGGACCTGAGCCGGTGGCGTCATAGTATATGGCAAAACAGCAGAGAGAATCAATCCGAGAGAGCAGAGGAGTTCCCGTCCTTGAAATCGACTGTCTCGCCCGAGTTCCTAGCCTCATCGAACATTGCCTTCATCGTCGGATTCCTGTAGGTCAGTTTACGGATGGTCAGTCCCTCCGCCTTGTCATTAGCGAGCCGTAGATTATCCTCGCTTCCGACGAGCGCCTTACGGACCTTCTGAAGATGGTCAATCGTCTTATCGATCTCCTCAATAGCCGTATGGAACTTCTCGCTTGCCAGTCGGTAGTTGCGTCCGAACTTATCCTTGAACTCCTCCAGTTGGTTCTCGAAATTAGTCACGTCCACCTCCTTATTCTGAGCCATGATGAGTTGCTTCTTATATTCGAGACTCTTCTTCGACGTCTGTACCAGCAGATTGATAAACGGCACGAAGAACTGCGGCCGTATGACGTACATCTTCGGATAGAGGTGTGACTTATTGACGATGCCGCTGTTATAGAGTTCGTTGTCGGCCTCGAGCAGGGATACCAGGACGGCGAACTCGCACTTCTTTTTTCGTCTGTCCTCGTCGAGTTTTTTCAGGAAATCATCGTTCTTATGTTTCGTTGCCGTCGTTTCCATCTCGTTCTTCATCTCGAACATGATAGAGATATACTCAGTACCGTCCTCACTATCGCGGAAGATAAAGTCGCCTTTGGTTCCGTCGGTCACGTCATTATCCTTCTCGAAATAGGCATGTGGCATCATCGGCCGGATATACTGTTCGAACTCGATGCTGCAATGCTGTTCGAGTGTCTCTCCGACCATCTTTGTGGACATTTTGGTTTTCAGATCCTTGTAGTAATCGACCTGTTCCTGCTTCATACGCAGTTCCTCCTCGTGTCGTTTCAGCAATGCTGCTTCGTGTATCTTAGCTTCCCGTTTCTCGAGTTCGGCTGTAGAGCGCAGTTTTGAAATCTCATTTTCCTTTGCCTGCACGAGTTGTTGTGTCCGTGTCCGTTCCTCGAGGATTGCAAGTTGACGTTTCGACTCGTTCTCTTGGATTACAGCATTGAGTTCTGTGATTTTCTGATCCTTCTTAGAGAGGGCGAGATCGAGTTCGCCCTGTTTACGGGACTCGATATTCTCCAATTGTTCTTTCAGTCGGGAGATCTCCGCCTGGAGTTCGGTTGTCACCTGATTCAGATGCGAGTTCATCTCCATCTTGAGACGTTCCCATTCCGCTTGTTTGGCGCCCAGCTCGTTTTGTTTCTGGTTCAGCTGCTGTTGAAAAAACTGTTCTGACTTTGCCGCAGCGAGTTTCTGTTCGGCGTCTATTCGTTCATTCTGTTCCTTGAGCAAGCGGGAGAGTTCTCGTTCGAACTCTGCATTCTTCACTTGGCTGACGATACTCGCATAATCAGCCTCATCGACCTGGAACACCTGTCCGCAATGGGGGCACTTCAATTCTTTCATACCGTTATTCTCATAAAAACCAATAACAAAGATAAGGAATGTGAGGTGAAGTACAAGGCATACGGAGGCATGATACCTAAAAACACGCAGAGAGGTCCAGTCCCATTCAGGAACGAAGACACCATCGGTATCTGGTGTACCATTCCGCTGATGGTTCGCATACACTTCTCTTTTTGCATTCCGATATTTTTTCTGTTATCTTTGGCATTGTATTTGTGAAACCACATTTCAGAAATAACTAACATCCAATAATCATTCACTATGAAAAAGTTTGCTTTGTTTCTTGTAATGGCACTTACGATTCCAGCCATTGCAACCGCAGCCAAGAAGTCGAAGATGAAGACGTTCAACGACGTTTACATCTATGCACAGTCATCACGAAACACCAAGATCAAGGGTAGTGCGACCTCCCTTTCGACAGGTATTACAAAAGGTCTGGAGGCAGCATCAACTGATCCGAAAGACATTGACGTAATGCTCTACTATGGCAAAGTCGATCACTCCAAGACAAAGTTCTTCACCCTCTTCTCGCCTGGTAATCCAACGTTGGACATTGACTGGGAAAAAGAAGGAGGAACGTCGCCTTACTGCAAGTTCGAGGGCAAGAGTGACGACCCAGATGCCTTCTATGCCTTGAAGAACTGGAAGAAGCGCAATGACACGAAGCTTGAGAAGCTTGACGGTATTGACTTTGACGCTGCAACGGCAGAACAAATTTCCGGCCTTACCGTTGCGGACTCCTATTGGGCCAAGGACGTAAAGGTAGGAGATGTCATCCTGTTCGAGATGTCTCAGAACTCCTACGAGGCGGGAGCAAAGGGTCTGATTAAGATCATTGCCATCGAGGACGATCCAGATCCAAAGAGAGCCGAAAAGAAGGGTCAGGGACAGTACCAGCGAATCAACATGAGCATCAAGTTCGTCAAATAAACGAACGAAATACTTAAAGGAAAACAGCTAAAGGGGCGCAACAGAAGGTTGCACCCCTTTATTGTTTCTTCGTTCCTGTTGCTTCAGCCTAATTTTCGTTGGTGTTTTTTTATGGTGTGGTTCATGTGAATGGGCTCTGTTATGGATGACAACTCTTGTCCTGTGTTGCGGGAGATTTTTGGCAAATGGGCGTGTAGTTGGGTAGTTTGGAAAAGGTGACGCTCCTACGGAGTTCTAAGAGGAAGAGGCGTTTTATAACAGGGGTTGAAACCCCTGCCTGTATTCTGTCGTCCCGCTGTCCAGCTTCGCAGGACATTTTGGGCGGCACCTCGGGATAACAAATAAATTTGTTC